>JAUNLX010000016.1 GCA_030532035.1 Clostridia bacterium
CCTCTCCTGACAAAGTGGGTTATATATTTTGTGTTTGCTCCTCTTCTGACGCAGTGGGTTATATATTTTGTGTTTGCTCCTTTTCTTAAGATAATAGATTTTCAGGGGTAAATGTCAATCGACCAGAGTTACAGTTTATATGCTCAGATGAAACTAACCTCCCTTAGCATATAGGAAAGAAAGTACAGAATAAATGTGTTAGAATGAAATTAACAAATTATAATTTAATGGGTTCTTTAGAGATATATGAATTAAAAAATGCTTGTTACAGGTAGGTGAGTATATGAATGAACAATTCATACAAGGAGTAATATTTGATTGGAATAAGATTGACAACGATAGTTATTTAAAGAAAATCAAAGCTTTTCAGGGAATAGAAAAACTTGATTTCAATAAGCCTATTACCTTTTTTGTCGGAGAAAATGGTAGTGGTAAATCAACTTTGTTAGAAGCACTTGCTGTGGCACATGGTTTTAATCCTGAGGGAGGAACAAAAAATTATGTTTTTTCTACGCATGATACACATTCAGAATTATTTAATGCAATAAGAATAGCCAAGGGATATAGAAAGGAAAAGTGGGGATATTTTCTTAGGGCAGAAAGTTTTTATAATGTTGCGACGAAAGAAGAAGAATATGCAGATTTTGGACATCCGTCTGCTAAATATCATGAAAAATCACATGGAGAGAGTTTTCTCGCATTGGCACAGGATAATCTGCAACCAAATGGTTTATATTTTTTCGATGAGCCGGAAGCTGCATTATCTCCACAGAGACAGCTAACATTATTGATGCAAATATATAGCTGTGCAAAAGAGGGCGCTCAGTTTTTTATCGTTACGCATTCGCCGATTTTGTTGGGAATACCAGAGGCAGATATATATTGTTTTGATAGTGGACGCATACATTTATGCGAATATGAGGAAACAGAGAGTTATAAGGTAACAGAAATGTTTATAAATAATAGGCAGATGCTGTTGAATAAATTGCTGGTAGATTAGAGAAGCTGTATTTATCCCCTCTCCTGGCGGAGAGGGTTATATCTTTTTGCTTTTCCTTTGTCGTATTCTTGACCCTCTCCTGGCGCAGTGGGTTGTATATTTTATTTTTGTCCTCTTCTGACGCAGTGGGGTGTATCTTTTGTGTTTGTCCTCTCGAGAGAGGGTAAACTTTCGTTATTCTCATAAAAAATCGGATTGTCTTTCGACAATCCGACTAATTATTTTTATGAGCGATTAATTATTCGTCCTTTTTCTTACTTGCAATTAATACTGCTGCTGCAGACAAAGCAAATACTGTTCCGAGAGCAGCTGTTCCAACTGCAAATCCTGTATTTACTGCAGGTTTGTTATTGCCCATTTGTTGAACAACAGGTCTTTTCTTACAATCTTCAAAGAAAGAAGCAAAGTCAAGTCTTGTTCCCGGTCTATTTGGTCTGTCTGGTCTTTCGGGTCTTGGTCTGTTAGGAGTTTCTGGTTCTTCCTCTTCTTCTGTCTCAGCTTGATAGTAGAAAGTAACTGCATTCTTACCGAAACGGCTTATATTTTTAGTTACGGGAGAATCAGAAACAAGTCTATAACCATCTACTACAGGAGCTTTAATTGTAAGTGGTCCCATAGGAGCTGTTGACTGATATTCTGGAAGTACAGGTTTTCTTGTTCTTCTGTCAATATATTTTACAGTATATTCGTAGGTTTCGGGGAAGAAGTTTCTTCTATCCATACCTACCAAAGCACCACTTGTGCCCCAGAGAGCCATTTTAGCATTTCCTTGAGTATCTCCGTCTGCCCAACCCATAATCTGCTTAATTTCAGAATAGGTAAAGTCTTTGTGAGCAGTAACGTGAGTTCCGATACATTCTCTCTGATCATTATACATATAATATGTAAGTCTATATGTGTTATCAGTTACTTCAGCAGTTTGACCCGGATCAAGAAGTTCCCATTTAATTCTTATAGTATGTAATTTTCTTCTAAGAATTCTGCTTCCCTGATAAGAGCTGTTCATAAGTCTTGCACTATAATGAGGAAGTCTGACACCGTCATTTTCTTTGTTTTTCCAATCATCAAGATTGGCAGGGTCCTTTGCCTTTTTAGACTCTTCTGGAATTGTAATGGCAATATGTCCTAATTCTTGTTTATTTGTTCGGGGCATATCTTTACCAGTAGCTAATTCATTGCCTTTTTCATCTGTTTCTTTCCAAAGTTCGTCGAGTCTTGCTGAGTTACCCTCTGTATGTGGATAAACATCATTATAATTATCTATTTCAACAACTATGGCATTAGACAAAGCTTTTTGGTGATATGCAGCGTCGGAATAATTTTTGTTGTAGATACCGAGCGCACCATAGTCAAAAGAAGTATCAGATGCATAATCAGGATTGTTAAAGAAAGTAAAGGCGTCTCCCCAGTTCCAACCAGAAGCGGATTTACCAGGAGCAGAAACTACCCATGTTATATCATAATCTTTAGCTAATAATTGTGCGTCAAAAGTATCGGTTTCAACACAGCCTACCTGACCAGCTTCTCCACTGGGAATTAAAGCAGCACTGTTGATTTTGGTGCCTTTTCCGTCGTCTCCATTATATAAAGTAGCTCTATTCCAGCTAACATTAGTATCGGGATTTTTAACTCTTTGCATATTGATATAAAAGAGTGCGTCGGCACTTGGCTCCTTAGACAAGAATGTTGTTACAGTAGAAGCAGACGGATAAATAACCGTTTCTCTGTTTGAGTATTCTTTAAGTGCAGCATTTTCTTCGGCGCTTGCTTTAATGAATGCAGGTAAGATTGAAATTGCTATAAAAATAAGAGATATAACAATCGCCAAAATTGACTTTTTCATCTTCTTTGTCTTCGTCATTTAGGATCATCTCCATTATAAATTTTTGCCGCCTCTAATAATCAACTAAAAATAATTGATTAAAATTATTGGTATACATATTGTATCAAAAGAAATAAATAAATTCAATATATTTTGAACATAAAAGACAAAATAATACAAACAAATGTAAAAAATAGTACATAATTTATATTTTATTTGTATTGTTCTTGTTAAATTCAGTCTTCTTGTTTCTTCCTTTTAAATAAAAGCAGAAGTAAAACAACTAAGGTTACTGCCCAAAGAGAGTATCCCGTCTTAGCTATAACACCCATTTTGGGAATTTCTTTTTTTATAGTTTCCACGATTGAATTTTCAGGTTTTTTCGGAACGGAATACTGATGTTTAAATTCAATATCAGTATATTTGTATCCGTCTTGATCTTTTATGAGCTGAGTTTCAGCTTTGAGCCCGTCCGTAGTTTCAAGGACCATAACTTGAAGTTCATATTTTTTATTGTCAAAAGTAAAATTTTTATAATTATTTTTATCAAGTTCTATGGAGTATCTATATAACCCAGGGGTATCAAAATGCAGAGTGAAATTTGTAGAATCGTCCCCTCTAATTTCAAAATTATAAAATGAAGCCGACGAACCGTCAGGAAGAGGCGAATTTTCTTTGAGTGGTGTCATTTTATATTTAATTGGTTCTTGGGGTTTACTACCGTCTCCAGTTATTTTGATAAGCTGATTTACCGAAACAGAATAATCTGTACCGGAAATAGCACTAACTGGAGAAATAAAAAACAACGACATAACAAAAGAGAGAAGTAGCAAAATTGAAATTACTGAGGTTGTTTTTTTAATTTTCATTATTTTCATTTTCATCAAATGCCTCCATATCGAGCTTTTCTCGTTTTTCTTTTTCGCTATAAGCTACATAAAGCCTGTAAAGAATAGCTATCATTAAAAGTAAAAGTAAAATTAAGAACAATACAGGTTTTTTAGGTATATTCTTTGTAAAGTCAATAAATTTATTCTCGGATTTTTCAGGTGGGAAAGGATTTTTCACAGCCTTGTCTGTGAGTTTTCCAGCGAGAATATATCTGCCATTTGTTATGGTAAAAGTGCAGGTATCGAGCAAAACAATATTGTCTTCTAAAGTTAAATTTACATCTCTATTATAAATAGAATTTTGATAAAGGTAGTCAATCAAAGAATTTTTACTCTTTGGATCGTTTATTTTGTTATTAAAAATTATTTCGTCGGTGCCATGAGTTTTAATTATTGCAAAAAGCTCAATGCCTAAGTCAGACAAACCGTCTCTCTTAATTACTGCATATTTATGCGTGTCAAAGAATTCTTTTTCAACGAATTTGTCGAGGTCTCCAAACATTTTACGCTCAGCCATGTGATGACCATAAATTATATTGCTGAAATCTGTAAAATTTGGATTGTTCCGAAAGTCTAAAAAAATACTTCCGGCAGTTGAAAATTTACCGTCTACGGTTGTATTTAAATACTGACTGTTGTCCGTAGTCTGTACAATTGGATAATCAATTTCCGTTCCATAAACTTCAATCCAACCTATTACATCGGAATTTATTTTTTTAAGTTCGCCAAAAGACAATTCTTTCTCATTTACTGGTTTATATTGAGAAAATTCTTCGGCACTTGCCAATTTATATACTTGAGCATTATCCCACATAGAATATCCAGTTATTAAAAGCATTAAGACGGAAATGAGCAATACAAATCTGTCTATGCTTGTAGATAAATAAGATATGACTTTTAAAAATATTTTTTTCTTTTCTCGTTTCGTTTTGAAAGCCATATATCCTTCCTGTGTAAAATTTGAACCTTTAAAAATTAACAAGTAAGAGAAGTGATATTAATGTATATCGCAAATTCATTTTAGTTTTTCACTTGTATTTTTAATTTGCGAAACTACAAGTTGATTATAACTTGATTTGTATTTTTCGCTTATATTTGTAATTTGTAAAATTATAAGTTAATTACAACTTAGTTTGTATTTTTTCGTTCGCACCCTCGCTGTGCGAGGGTGCGAAATCTATCCTATTTCCACCTGTTTTAGAGTGAAAATAATATTATTAGTTGTTTTCAGCTTTTTTAGCTCTGTTAACTACATAGAATACGATCCCTGCAGTTGCAACAAGACCTAAAACGATGAAAGGTAAGTTCTTAAGTAAAATACCTGTTGCTGTTTGTTTTGTATTTGTAACAGCAATGTGGTTTGAAGCAGCAGCGTCGCCTGTTGGTTCGCCGATAACAATACCTGTATTTTTCAAGTCGTCAACATTTGTAACAGCACCGTCTATGCCGATAGCATTTACTGATGTTTGATATCCTTGAGCGTCAGTTTCTTCAAGTTTTGCTGTTGAACCCAATAAAACTTTGTCGAGAACAAGTTTTTCGCCAGCTTTGAGCGAGAATGTTGTTGCTTCGCCATAAGCGGACATAGTAACAGCAGTCTTTGTTCCGTCTTTAGCAACGATGAAAGCTGTAGGAGCAACTTCAGTTGAAATTCCTTCAGGAGCAGTTAAAGTAAGTGAAAAACCGTATGAAAGTCCTGCGTCATCAGCGTCTGCAACAATTTTATTTACTACTAAACCTTTTTTGTCGTCGTCATTGGGGTTGTCAGGGTCGTTAGGGTCAGTATTTTCGCCAGGGTTGGGATTTCCACCTGTTTTGTTGTAAGTATTTCCGAAAGCAAGTTTATTGCTGTTGAGATCAGGATTATATTCTGTTTTTGTATCATCTTTAGCATTACCTGCGTCGTCTTTAACTTGTTTCACTTGGATTTGGTTAACTACGAAATTTCCGTCAGCTGCTTTACCTACAAAGAGAGAAACAAGATATTCTGCTTTAGAATAAACCATATCTGCTGTTGTACCAGCTGTTTCTTTGATTGTATAAGTGTACTGACCAGCTTCAGTAAATGTAACTCCGTCAAGGAAATCAGCTGAAGCTTTAATTACCTGTTTACCAGGTGCGTTAGCGTCGGCGTCTGTGGCGTCTGCTGCTGTATAATCAGCAGTTTTGTCTGCCAAAGCAGGAAGTTTTGCCAATGCTTCGGGTGTGGTTTGATCGTTAAAACTATGTGGTGTAGCTGTAAAAACAAAATTTTCATTTGGGGTATTAACGCCCTTTGCAGCTTCGGTGAGTATTTTCTTCACAACTAATTCTTTTCCTACTGTGTTAGCAGCAAAAACATTAATTGAGGTAAATACCATCGCAATCACAAAAGTGAGAGCAATCAAAACCGATAATGTTTTCTTTGTCATCTTTTTCATTTTTTTCTCCTTCTAAAAAAGTTTTTAATAAATAACAAATTATATATTTCTTCGGCGGAGCAGTGTAAACACCTTACCGCTAATTGAAGACTTCTTTATGGGGCCGAATAACCTACTATCTTCGGATTTTTCTCTGTTGTCGGAAAGAATGAAATATTCGTCAGATTTTAATTTAACAGGATACTTTATTCCCTCTTTAACAGCTAAAGTTTTCTTGAACACCATAGGCTCATATTGTAAATTGCCATTTACTTTTAAACCGTCTTTGTCTATCTCCACTGTGTCACCAGGTAAAGCAACAATTCTCGCTGTACGCTTTTGTCCTTTGTAACTAAAGACAACTGTTTCAGAAACGGTATATTCTTTATCGAGTCTGTAAAACATTACAAGATCGCCCGGTGCGACATTGGGAAGCATGGTATTGTCATTTACTCTAAATAATCCAAATATAAAGGTGAAAATTGCGACCAAAACTACTGCAATAAGAGAAAGTTTGATGATTAAATTAGCAAGCTCAACAAGAATTGGATGTTTTCTTATTTTAGTTTTTTTGTCCAACTTCTTTGCCCCTCGTTTTGCTCTATCCATTTTACTGTTGTTCTTTCTTTTTCTTTCTTATCATTAAAAATATCTCAATAGAGCAAAAATCACTAACGAAACGGTGAGAATAATAAAGAGCGAGTTTATTCCCTTTTTCAGTCCAACGGGTACATTTTCAGTATAAATAGCATAGTAGGTTATCTCTCTGTCTGTTCCCGTATACAGACTGTCAACTTTAACATTTGCAGTTGGATCTGGTAAAGTAAAGGTTCCAGTTCCTGCATTTCTATCTGTGGACCATTGGTTTTTATTGTAAGCAGCATTCACAGGAGCATTAAAAATATATTGTCCGTCCTGAACATTTACTTTAGGTGTGGCTGCTTTAGAAACAACATCTGTCCATAAAGTACCTTTTAATACAGCATAGGTTAAAATTTCCTTTTCTTTAATTGTATCGTCTGTTTTGCTATCTAGTCGTCCCCTGATAATTTCAGAAGCTTCTCCATTATTTAAGTCATTGGCGTCAAAATTGAGAATGAGATAATCTTCATCATTTTTTATCGGGTCTTCGGGATTTTCAACAATAGCAGTTTTATAATCAACTCTGATAATATTATTTTCAGCAGTTATTGTATATGGATTTGTTGCCGATGGTGCAGATACTTTAGTATTTAAGGGGAATTGATAACTCGCAACTCCACTACCCTCTGGGCAGTTTGTTATCGGAACATTTGTTACAGTTGGTGCATTTGCAGGTACGGTTCCGGTTCTGGGAAGCGTGTCTGTTTCAGATGGTTCCATTTTTACACCGTTGTTGTAGTATTCGATTGTATAATTTAAGTCGCTCTGTCTATAGTAGACATTGAAAACATTGTTGGTTTCTGTAACTGTATGTGTAAGATTTTGATTTTCAACGAGCTCGTAACCTTGTGGTAAGGGAGGAACTATATTAATCGTCGTGTCGGGAACTACAGAAGAATTTTCTGGATTTGGAGTTATATTTGGTACTGGCGTTGTCGTACCCTCAAGATAATAATTTACTGTATAAGGAAGTGTCTGTGGGAAACTAACGCCCCAATAGTGATTAGTTGCAATTGCCGGTCCAGTACATGTCGCTGCACTCACTCCCATTCTAATTGGCTTTTGTGCTATCAATTCTTGAATTTCTGCTTCAGTGGGAGGAATAGAGTCTGCCATAGGGTCTGGCGTTGTTTGTGTATAGTCTGGATTAACAGTAAGTTGTATTGGATTTGGCGCTGTTTCCCAATCTAAATAGTAATTTTTATCATGTTTATAAAAAACGTCTTTTGCGTTCTTATCATAGAGGAAGGTGTGGTAGACATCATTTGGCCATGGATTTTCAGGAGTAGGCATTGTCCAAAAAGGCATTTCCAAAGAGCCAGATGCTGCTAATTCATTTTGATCGGGCAAGAGAATATCGTGATTAGCATTAAAAAAGGTTTCGTAACTGAGTTCATAAATATTATCTAAAAGAGAATCAGTTTGACCAGCGTCCTTTAACTTCCATTTAATTCTCATTGTTCCGGTTCTTTTTTGTGTAAGAACTTCGTATCCAGAAACATTGGGATTATCTAATTTGCTCAGTCCGTGATGGTGCAAATAAAAGGGTTCTCCTGGAAAAGTATGTGGTATTGGACTGCCGTCTGGCAATGTTCCATCATTTTCTTGGTTTATATAAGAAGATTCTTGAGGAAAAGTTATGGCGACATGCGCACCAGGGTTACCATTCGGTATCGTCTTTCCGTCTTTATCTACTGTAAGTCCATCTAAAGTTTTTTTGTTTTCCCCATAGTCTGCGGTTCTGTTAAATCCGTCTATCTCAACAGCAACTGCATTTTTCATAAATCTGTAATTTTTGTTGTGGGCATCGTCCCAGTCAAGACCAAATTTGTGATAAACACCCATTGCACCATAATCATCTTCACCTACAGGACTATGGAGAAGATCTGTGGTAAAAAACCATGTAGCTCCAGGGTCACTATCCCCACCACCAAAGCCAGTATATATAAACTGAAATGTAATATCATAATCTTTATTATATAAATCTAAATCGTCTTTTCCGTATGCAATTCCAGGGTTAGCTGAGTGTGCAGTTACTCTTAAAAGATTTGGGTCCCAATAGTTAGCAAAATTGTGTTGTCTTGGGTTAATATATAAAAATCCATTTGGATTATCCACAGTGGGATAGCTCGGTGCTTTACTTGCAGCATCGTGATAATCTGGTTTTGTTTGATATTTTGTAGCAATATCTGTACTAGTAGAAGATGAAGGGTAGTACACAGTTTCTCTTCTGAGCATTTCTGTAGAGCCGCCCTCAGCTTTAACACTATTAGATATATTTGTTTTGAAGAATAATAAAAATGACAATACAAGTGCTAAAACAATCAGCACTTTCATTGCCTTTATTAAAATTTTGTTTGACTTCAATATATTCATATTCATTTCTCAACTTATCCTTAAAAAATATTTAATTTTACAGTAAGAACAGTAATATCTCATTTCTTAAGACGAATTTTACAATAATTTTTTTGCTTTTTCAATAGATTTTTGAGTTCAAATATGTACTTTTTATTTCTATATTGAATACTATTTATTAAATTTATTATTGAGAATTTTCTATACAACCTTAGTGCTATCAAGGTCTCAAAAGCTCGCGGGGGGGGGGTTATCACAACCCAAAGTTTTAGTTTTAATTTTATAAATATATATAAATTTTGAAATGAAATTTAAGTAAAAATATATAAATTTTGAGACTTTTCCCACGCCTGCTGTATTTCTCCCTCTCCTAAAGGAGAGGGCGCATTTTTTAGGGAACTTCCACGCCTGACGGCGCGGAGAATATACGGAGAGGTAGCTTATAGTGGTATGAAAAGATGATGTTTTTGTTTCATCATTAGGAACTTCCACGCCTGACGGCGTGGAGAATATACGGAGAGGTAGCTTTAGTGGTATGAAAAGATGATGTTTTTGTTTCATCATTAGAGACTTCCACGCCTGACGGCGTGGAGAATATACGGAGAAAAAGAGAAATTTTGAAAAAAACAAAAAAAGTCCTCCACAAGGGAAGACTTTTTGAGCTTGTATTAGTCACATTCGCCGTTATCAAATTTTTCAAGAGTTCTAACACTGATTGCAAAACAGTTTGCAAGTCCCTCAGCGTCCATATTGTCATATGAATCTCCACGAGTATGATAATATCTTTCAAGATTATGATTAAGGCCTGTAATTCCTGTTGAACGGAAACCACTTTGAGCAAAAGCTGCATTATCAGTAGAACCGCCAAGTGGAGGAACCATACCTTTTTTACATGGAAGTCCTAAATCTTTAGAAGCTTCCATGAATAAATCACTAACTTCTTTATCGGCTGCAACAGTTGCGTTGAGGTCACGATAGTTTACTGCCAAATATTTTGGATCATGAATTGTGTCATAGGAATAGATGAATGTAGGAACATCATCAAATTCGCCTTTATGAGCTTCTGCCCAAGCTTTAGCACCACGAAGACCTGCTTCTTCAGAACCAGACAAAATAACGCCAACTTCTGTATTTTCAAGTTCCATATCGTGATCTTTCATAAATTTCAAAATTGCAATTCCCATATAGCAACCAGAAAGGTTGTCGTTTGCACCGTCAACAACTCTATTTACATTTCTCATTCCCATCATCAAGATAAAGAAAGGTGTAAAGAGCAATCCCCAAAGAGCAAACTTAAGCAACTGTGGATCGTTTGCGATATTTGAAATAGCACCATTTTTGATAATAGAAGCAATAGCAAGTCCTAAATAATAGAACATTCCCACTCCAGAAAGTACATTGACAACTTCAAAAACAGCACCACCAAAGTAGTAATTTATCGGCCATTCCCAAGCAGCGTCAGGGTGTCCGTTGAAGAAAATTCTTCTTTTAACGGGGCCACTACAATTTTTAATAGCAGTGAGGTTATGACCTGTTTTTTCTGGGAAAAGTTTGTCTACAACTTTTATATAAAGACCAAACTCAAGCAAAGCAATAACTGCGCCTATTGCTATCAATATAACAGAAATAATAGGTGCAAAGAAAAGACAGGCAATTGCCAAAAATCCAAGACCGAACGTTATCCACATCCATCCGTAGAAAGCACCAGGATTTTCCTTGAAGGATTCCAAATCCACTCTCTCGCAACCGCAATCTTCCTTCAATACTTTGCCCATATATTCACAGGCCTGTTTTTCACCCAAAGATCCGGGAGCTCTTTTTTCAAAATTCTTGATGATATGTGTTATTTCATCAATCATATATTGAGCTGCCTTATCTTTGGCATCAATGATTTTTTGAAAACCCATTTTCTTATCTCCTTTTAATAAATTTCGTACTGTTTTTATCATAAAAAACAAAAGCACTGTATATTATATTGTACCTTTATTAATTTATTGTTAATAAACCGTTCTCTATGTCATAAAAATTTTTGATTTTTTTGAGCAAAATGAATAAAAATATAAAGGGCTTAAAAATAATATGAGAAAAACTAACAAAGTATTAGATTAAGGATATATGAAAATGGCAAAAATTTCGTTGCAATTCATATAAAAATTGATTTTTATATAAAAGATTTATTCAGTTAATTTTTAAAATAAAAACTGCCCGTTTCAAAGAGCAACTTTGTTACGGGCAATTTCAGTTTTAATTTTTATGAATATTTTTCTTCCATTTTTTCGATATGCTTATAATAGTCATATCTTTCAAGTTCTGACGCTGCCAATTCATCTAAAATTACATAAGCTTTGCCAGAAAAAAGTTGAATAGATGAAGCAGTTACACTGGCAGTTATGGGACCCTCTAAGGCTTTGGCAGTGATTTTTGCTTTTTTCTCGCCATTTACCAACATAAGCAGATTTTTAGATTCTAAAATGGTTCCAATTCCCATAGTTATGGCAAAATGCGGCATTTGTTCTCTGGTAAATCCAGCGTCTTTATAAAAAGCTTCATAATTGTCGTCGAGAGTTTGCTCTGTAAGTGCAATTTTTCTCGTACGAGAACCGAGTGACGAACCTGGCTCATTAAATGCAAAATGCCCGTCTCCACCAAGACCTAAAACTTGAAGATCTATGCCACCTAAATTTTTAATTAACTCTTCATATTCTCTGCAAAAGGATTCACAGTCTTTCGCTTTTCCATTTGGAATATGAGTATTTTCAGGTTTTACATTGATATGTTTGAAAAGTTCTTCATACATAAAACGCGCATAGCTCTGGTCTTCGGAATAAGATTTTTCTTCATCGAAACCAAGACCGTAATATTCATCTAAATTGAAAGTCTTAACTTGTGAAAAATCAAGTCCCTCATTTTTATGCATTTGTATGAGTCTTTTATATGTTCCGATAGGAGTTGAACCCGTAGCTAAACCTAAGACACAGTTTGGCTTTTCTTTTACAAGTTCAGCGATTATTGTCGCTGCTTTTTCCGACAGTTGTTCATAGTCTTTTTTAATGTAGATTTTAATAAAAATCCCTTCTTTACAATAGATTTTCCTTTGTTTTACCAAAAAGACAGTTAATTATATCAAAACAGAGGATAAAAATGAATATTTTTGCTTAAAATTTTTATTTGAAAATATAAAAATATTCAGTGTCGTCATTGCTAAGGTGTTTATATAAAAGTTCATCAAAGATGTAATACATGGCTGTTTTTTCATCTAAAACACCCGACTGTACTTTACTTATGACCATTTCGGCTCTATCCATCATTCTGCTGTGTGTTTCTATATGATGATCGACTTCCGGATAATTATTTGCTTCTAAAATGTCAACTTCACTTTCAAAATGTTGTTTTATCATATCAACAAATTTTTCAATGCCGATGTATTCTTTGTCTTGTTTTGGAAGTTCTATGGTATCTTTAATTTTGAGTAAATTTTGATGTTCTTCATCAATTATTTTGTTATTACTCAAAGTTTTCAAAACTACATCAGTTTTAGCCTTTTTCTTTTCTAAATCTCCCTCTCTGTAAATTGCCATAAAAGTCTTTGTTTTAAGTGCTCTGTCGAGAGTGAGTTCACATTTTTGAATCCATCTTCTCTGAGATTCATAATTTTTTCTTTCACAGACGCCAACTGCCACACGAATTTTCTTGACTGCAGTGAAAGTCATAGATTCAACTGCTGTCTGTATTTTTTCGGCAACGACGACAGCATTTGTTTCATTTGTTTTCGGCAACAATAAAATAAATCTGTCGCTTGAAAGCCTAAATAAAGCGTCCGATTTCCTCGATATATCTATAATCCGTCTGGCTACACTCTTTAATAGCAAATCGCCGATGTCGTATCCATAACGATTGATTATTTTTTTGAATTGTACTATTTCAATAGCAAGTCCCGTCATCGCTTCACTATATCGATCCGCTGTTTCCATAAGACTTTCAGATAAAATATCTAAGTAATTTCTGTTGAATGCGTCTGTCAAAGTATCTTTAATAGAAATAGTATTTAATTTTTCTCTATAATTTATCTTTGCCGTCTGATCATTTACAGATATATAAAATTTATCTTTATTTATCGGCAAAACGGTTATATCACAATATTTTTGAGAATCTCCGTCTAAGAAGTTTAAGATTGTGCTCTGAGGTTGTTTAGACTTGATTGCCTTTGCAAAGAATTTTTTTACATCGCCAAAATCGCTATCAGCTATAAGGGAAAACCATTTTACGCCACCTGAAAGTCCGTTTATTTTCAGTTTTTCCTCTGTCTTTTTGTTTATATCAATGAATTGACCTGTTCTATCTACGGTAAATAAAACCGAGGGATAGTAATTAAACAACATATTTATCTGATGTTCAAAATTTTTAGCGTCTGTTTCATCAGATATTTCAAGCAAATAACCGCCTTTTTCCAATTTTGACATTTTCAAATTCAAGGCAAAGAAATCAAAGGTTCTGCCTTTGAGAAAAATACTGAGTTCTGCGCCAACATACTTGGAGTCATTACTGTATATACCCTCAAAATAGGCTCTCAATTTTTTGCTGTTTTCTATGTTTGCTCTACCAAAAACATAGTACAAATCTCGTGAAACAGAGTCGGCAAAGGTATGACCTGTCAGTTTTTGAGCTGCGGGGTTCATATAGGTTATTTCCCCATTTTCATTTGTCTTTATAATTCCATTTGTAATAAGATTTAATATAGCTTCTGTTCTCATAAATTCCCCGTTATTTTCATTTAATGACGCTTCCGAGAGTAAGCATAAATACTGCTGCGGAATAAGTTACCATAACCCAAAAATGTTTGCCGAATATGCTTGATTTTTTATTAAAGCGAACAAAGAATAAAATCGAGTCTGAAACAAAGAAAGAAACTGCCCCGATATACATAAGCACGCTTGCAATACTCAAATTAGTTGTGAGTAAAGTGAGTGCAAATAAATTCATTGTCATATTAGTACCTAAATATATAATCAAAACCGGCATTAATTTTTTGTGTAAATGCGGTTGCAAGAATTTTATTTCCAGCGCAATTATGATTATATAAGTTAAAATGAAAATAGCTGATAAGAATGGGTGAACTTTGTTCACATTTATTGAATCGGCAAAATACTTTATAAAGAGAATATGCCCTATAATGAAAAAAGCTCCACCGATAATTAAAGTCTTGAGACCCTTTATCATCAAGAATAAATCCCCAATCCAACAGCAGATTAAAGCCGAGAGAATGACGGGGCTTATTTCCTTTATATTCTCAAAAGAGAAGATATAAAATAAAATCAGGAAAAAAAGAATAAATCCCTTTGTGTAATTCCTAATTTTACGGTTTTGTTTATGGCTTCCATAAAGATGAATTATTACTGCTACAAAAAAAAGTGTTAAAAATATATATTGCATATTTCGTCCTATTCGTTTGATTTGGAAAGATTATATCATAAAATTTGACTTTCTTTTAGTTTTTTATTTAATTTTTCAGATAAATATTATTTGCTTGACAAAAAATTTTTATGGTGTTAGTATTACCTCGATTTTATTTTCGGACTTTAAATTAGTAAATTAATTAGGAAAAATTATGAAAAATCATAACATTTTTAAAAATTCATACTATTACCGCTTCTGCAAAGGGGCTTTTTAATCTTGTTTGATTTGCAAGCCCCTCGGGGCTTTTTTTATTGATTTTATTTAATGAAAGGAAAGCATATGTTGATTACGCAAATACTTGAGAAAAATGCAAAAGAGTTTCCCGAAGACATTGCACTGGTTGAAATAAATCCAGATAGCAAAAATACAAAACACGTTACATGGAAAGAATTTGAATTGATAGAATCTACGCACAGCGATTATTATCGTCGTGAAATAAGCTGGGAAGTCTTTAATGAAAAAGCAAATCGTTTTGCAAATATGTTATTAAATCATGGCATAAAAAAAGGCAAAAAAGTTGCAATTTTACTCAACAACTGTTTGGAATGGCTCCCAATTTACTTTGGTATTCTAAAATCAGGCGCACTTGCAGTGCCTTTAAATTTCAGATATACCGCAGATGAAATAGAATATTGCTTAAATAAAGCAGACGCCGATATGCTCGTTTTTGGGCCTAATTTTATAGGAAGAGTGGAAGAAATTGCAGACAATATTTCTTCTCAATGTGCAATGGTTTATTTTGGAGATGGCGTTATTCCAAGCTTTGCCGATGATTATCGTGAACTTACCGCAAATGAGAGTGGAAAAAATCCCAAAGTTTCACTCACATTAGACGACGAAGCCGCAATTTATTTTTCTTCGGGTACAACGGGTTTTCCAAAGGCAATTTTACACAAACACAGAAGCCTTGCTCATTCGGCAATAGCAGAGCAAAAACATCACAGTCAAACTAAAGATGATGTATTTTTGTGTATTCCACCGCTCTACCATACAGGCGCAAAAATGCACTGGTTTGGAAGTTTGATAAGTGGTTCAAAAGCAGTTTTGCTCAAAGGCATTAAACCTGAATATATTTTAAGTACTGTAAGTAAGGAAAAATGCACAATAGTCTGGTTACTCGTGCCATGGGCGCAGGATATATTAAATGCAATAGAAAATAAAGAAGTCAATCTAAAAGACTATGAGCTTTCACAGTGGAGACTTATGCACATAGGCGCTCAACCTGTTCCACCGAGTTTAATCAAAAAATGGAAAGAATATTTCCCTCATCATCAATATGATACAAATTACGGTCTTTCAGAATCAATCGGCCCCGGTTGCGTTCATTTAGGTGTTGAAAATACTGAAAAAATCGGCGCTATTGGTAAAGCTGGATATGGTTGGGAAACAAAGATAGTAGATAGCAATCTAAATGAAGTGGAAAGAGGAGAAGTCGGAGAGCTCTTGGTAAAAGGTCCGGGGGTTATGGTCTGTTATTACAAAGAACCCGACGCAACAAAGGAAGTTTTACACGACGGCTGGTTGTCTACTGGAGATGTGGCAAAAGAAGACAAAGACGGATTTATACGACTGGTAGACAGAGCAAAAGATGTAATTATAAGTGGTGGAGAAAATATATATCCAGTTCAGATTGAAAATTTCTTGAGAGAACATAAGGATATAAGCGACTGTGCTGTAATTGGAATCCCAGATAAAAGATTGGGAGAAATAACTTGTGCCATTATTGAACTAAAAAAAGGTCGCAATGTTACAGAAGAAGATATAAATAAATTTTGTCTGGAACTTCCGAGATACAAAAGACCGAGAAAAATTATTTTTGAAAAAATTCCGAGAAATGCGACGGGAAAAATCGAAAAACCGAAACTGCGTCAAAAATATGGAGCAAGTAGGCTCGTTGATTTGCAGAACATAAGCTGATTTAAAATGAAAAATGTCCCAAAAGGGACATTTTTTTATTTGAACTTTCTCTTTCTTGCAGCTTCCGACTTCTTCTTTCTCTTGACGGAGGGCTTTTCATAATGTTCTCTTTTGCGAACTTCTTGAATAACACCGTCTCGAGATGTTTGCTTTTTAAAACGACGAAGTGCGCTCTCAAAAGATTCATTGTCTTTAACCTTGACCTGACTCAACTTATTCCCCTCCTTTATGCGCAGAATTGTATATAATTATACAACTGTAAAATATTGTTGTCAAATTTGTAAAGTCGACTTTATATTAGACGAGCATTGCCGTCAACCCTTTCATATATGTGGGATTA
This sequence comes from Clostridia bacterium, assembly GCA_030532035.1. GTDB lineage: Bacteria > Bacillota > Clostridia > Oscillospirales > Acutalibacteraceae > JAUNLX01. The sequence continues at coordinate 16,820 of JAUNLX010000016.1, forward strand.
GACATTGCAAAAGTATAATTTAAGAACACTACATCGGTGATATTATTGTTCTTGACAAAAGTATCTAATTTTGAGTTGAATTTTCTTGGATCTACAACATATACTTCACTGAAGTTATTACACAAAAATGGTGCAAAAGCGTTGCCATAAGATTCTTTAATTAAAACTATTTTACGGCCATTTGATACATTTGTCTTTATCTTTAACAGAGCATGGTCTCCACCTATAAAAGCAAGATATTTATTAGAAGCAGTAACGCCATCATTTATTACCTTTATTTCATATCCGCCCGTCATACTTGCGTCATTGTAAACAGTGGCAGTAGTTGAAGTCGTGGGTTTGAAAAATTCAACATAATCAGGATTTTTTTTCAAAACATCATCTTTGGTATATCTATAATAACTTCCAACAAAGTCATTTAATCTTCCACTCTGGTGTGACGACAACGATACGTGAGAAAACCCTGCAGATGAAGCAAAGGTTTCATAAGCATAATATGCGCCTCTTGCAGTCCAGTGATGATCGGTTCTGAAATATAAATATTCATTCTTGTGCTTTTCAAGATTATCACGAACATAAACTTTTTTTATCTTGGAATTCATAGCGTCTGACGCAATTTGTATTCCCTTAATTTGAGAATGAGAGCCTGTTCTATATTTTGAGGGCCCATAAAACTCAACAGAAGTAGGAGCAATTATAGAGTAGACATTGACTCCCGGCACTTTATTTGCAAAAGTATTTAGAGTTCCTGCATATCGTTGCAAACTCTTCGGGCTTACATAGTAAATTTCCATCGCCCTCGTACCCTGCACTAAAATAGAACTTTTAATTTCATATTTAGCCTCTGTGGTCGGTGCAGTGGGCTTTGTAGTTTGTGTTGTCTGTGAAACAGAATTATTCGGTGCGACAGTCTCTGTTTGTTTCTGTATTGTAGTTATTTCTTCCTTTTTTTCTGTCTGCATTTTCGCTCTGAAAATAGCAACAAAAATAATTAAAAGAGCAATTAAAATGAGCAAAGCAGCAGTGATTTTATTTTTTATATTCTCTTTATTTGCCTTTGAAGAATTTTTATTATAGGGTTTTGCTTCAATTAATTTTATAGGAACTTTAGATGATTTAGAATCATTTTTAGGCTCTTTAATAAAATCTTTCTTTGAAGATTTTCCGTCATTTGATTTTAAATTATTTGTTTTTTTGTTGAATTGAGGGGGAGTTACATTGATTTTCTCGCCTTTATTTTCTTTTTCTAAGCGACTTTTCAACAAAAAATTTGTAACATTTTCATTTTTGTTTTTATTTTTCAATTTATCCCTCTCTGTGCAATATATTTTGCGCCGTTTCTATATTTACAACTCTTGTAAAAACAGAAATCATTGATTTGGAGATTGGTTTATCTACATGTAAACTGCCAAAATACCATTTTTTGAATTTGCAATTTTCTGCAAGTTCTTCTAAAAAAGCATTTAAAAGTCCAGTCTTTTCATCTACTTGAGGATTTCTAAGCTGAAGAAATTTCTTTATTGTCATTGTAGGCTCATGAGTGATTATATAATCTACTTCTCCACCATTTTCTTCGATTTTTCTTGCAGCGTCAATAAATTCTTGAGGCGAGGGAGGTCTATTCAAGGGGTTATTGGTGTCTCTTATATCTTTGTCGGGACTTACGCCACCACCCATTGTAAAAATTGTTTTGCCCTCTATATTGTATATCTGACCTCTCATAAGATGATATAATCCACCTGAAAAATGATGGACTTTGCCACCATTCCATGTGCTGACTTCCATTTTATCTAAAAGCTTGAAATTTTCATGTGCTCCGTCGACAAAACAGATATTAAATTTCTTTTTACTGAGAGTTTTGAGTATTTTCTGTTCCTGCTTGGAATCATCCCAGAGAAAACCAAAATCTCCAGTTACAATCAGGGTATCTCCCTTTTTCAATTTTTTTATTTGAGGCGTGCGAAAACGGGTAAAATCACCATGCATATCGCCGGTTACATAAATCAAATCCACACTTCCTTAATCTAATGTATTATGTTACAATTCCGATATATAATACTATATCAAATCGGTGATGTCTATGAAAAAACACATAAAAAAAATAATTTTTTCCTCAATAATCTTTTTGATTATTTTGTCTTTTTTATTCCCTATTTTTTTTCTTTTAAAGGCAAATGCCACATATAACAGTCAACATACATTTAAATCTGAAATTGTTTATCTGGAAAATTTAGATCAGAATACAGTTATTTTTGACAAAAATGCCGACAAAAAAACCGCTCCCGCCTCACTGGTAAAAATTCTTTTAGCAGCTATTGTTATAGAAAATCAAAAAGATTTAAATAAAGAAATAACGGCAAAAAAAGAATTGATTGACAGCCTCTTGGGAACAAATAGTTCAACTGCTGGTATTCGTGCAGGAGAGGTACTCACAGTAGAGCAATTATTATATTCTCTACTTATCCGTTCTGGAAATGACGCAGCTTTAATATTAGCAGACGATACAGCTGGAAGCATTGACGCTTTTGTCAATGAAATGAATAAATATGCTAAAAATTTAGGCTGTAAAAATTCGCATTTTACCAATGTTCACGGGCTTGACGAAGACGGGAATTATACAACTGCAAGAGATATGGCAAAAATCACAAAGCATGCTCTCAATATGCCAGAATTCAAAAAAATAACATCCCTCAGAAGTTATACCCTGCCAGCTACGAACAAACGACCTCGAGAAAGTGTTTTTGGTTCTACTAATTTAATGCTCTTTCCATATTTCAAATATTATTACAGATATGCTTCCGGTGTAAAAACTGGTACAACTACAAATGCTGGAAAATGTTTAATTTCAACTGCGTCTAAAAATGGATATAATTATCTTTCTATTGTAATGAGAGCCCCCTTTGATGAGGAAAATTCAAAAAATGAAATAAATTATACTGTATTTAAGGAAACAATTGATTCATTTGAATGGGCTTTCAACAATATAAGACTTAAAAATATTGCAGGTGTAAATGATTTTATAACTGATGTTCCCATTAGATTTGGAAGAAAAAAAGATAGGCTCAGATTATTGCCCAAAGAAGAAGTCAACGCTCTAATACCCAAAGATGCAGATCCGTCATCTGTTATTATTGTTCCAGCCGATCCAAAAATTGAAGTCAAAGCACCAATAAAAAAAGGGCAAACAATCTGCGACGGTAAAATTATGTATGCCAACAATGAAGTTTCTACAATCGAACTTGTGGCTGGAGAATCTGTGCAAGTTTCATTTTTCGCCTTTGTAGGTTATTACTTAAAAAAATTCTTTTCTTCTACGCTGGGGAAAATAATATTTGTACTTATATTATTAGCTATACTTTCAATTACAGGTTTGATTGTCTTAGTCAAAAGAAAAAAAGAAGCTGAAACGATAAAAATCGTGAGAATAAATAGAAAATAAAATACTACATATTTTTATATTCCTCTCCTTTTCTCTCCTTGAGGAGAGGAATATTTATATTATAAAATTCTTTTAATAGAGATGTTTATGTTTTGCGTTTCTCTTATTATGGAGCTTTATTTTTCACCTAATATTAAATGCTCTTATTACGGAGCTTTATTTTTTGCTTAATATT
>JAUNLX010000005.1 GCA_030532035.1 Clostridia bacterium
CACTACTTGTAACTATTGGTGGAACTCTCTTTATAAGCAAAAACAGAAGAAAAAAGAATCAATAAAAAGCTAAATTAAAAATAGTTATAAATATTAAAAAATAAATTAAAAGGTATCGGATAATTTATCCGATACCTTTTTTCTTTGAGTATAAAAACCATAAGAACTGTTTTTTGTATAACTCTAAAAATCACATAAATGTAAAAAAAAATTTTGCTTGTTTACCTCATTTATTTATCGCATATGATTTATAAAATAACTTTAATATGTAAAAATTCTTAGTGAAAAATAATAATTGGATAGTCAAAATCAACAAAAAATCAGACTGAATATGTTAAAAAAATAGAATTTATTCACAAAGGCGATTTATACACAATTTTTGTTACTCAAACTGTTAGAATATTTAAAGTTATTTTTTAGAAATTTACACGTATAATTTGGGGATATGTGTGACTAAAAAGGAGTGGTGTATATTAAAAAACGATTGAGCAGCGTTGTTTTTAAAGGAACAGCGGAGCAAAGAGAGAAGCTTGACAAACATATTGAAGAGCTTCGTGGAGTCAAAGGGTGTCTTATGCCCATTATGCAGGAGGCTCAAACAATTTACGGCTATCTTCCCAAAGAAGTGCAGATTTATATTGCCGAAAAGCTTGAAATTCCAGCAGAAGAAGTTTATGGTGTCGCAACTTTTTATTCTATGTTTAATCTTTCCCCTAAAGGTAAATATCAGATAAGCGTTTGCCTTGGAACTGCGTGTTATGTCAAGGGTTCAAAAGATATTTTAGATAAAATTTGTCAAATTCTTGATATAAAACCTGGGGAATGTACACCTGACGGTTTATTCTCTATTGAGGCTTGCCGGTGTATAGGCGCCTGTGGGCTCGCACCTGTAATGATGGTAAATGATACAGATGTATATGGACGGCTAAAGGTATCTGAAGTCGAAGAAATTATCGAAAAATACAAAAATAGAGAAAAGAGGGAAGAAAATGAAAACATGGGCTGAAATAGAATCTATTAAAGACGATGTGAATTCAAAAGTTTTTAATTCTTCCACTCTTGGCGAGTATAGGGTGCTTGTCGGTCTTGCGACTTGCGGAATTGCTGCAGGAGCAGTCCCAATTTATGATGCTTTTCTTGAAATGTCTAAAGACAATGATAAGTGCCAAACTGGAAGAGTTGGTTGTGTTGGAATGTGCCAGTATGAGCCTATAGTTGAGGTATATGAGGGTAACATCAGAACAACTTATGTAAATATGGATCTCGAAAAAGCCCAGAGAGTTTATAAAGAACATATCTTAGGTGGAAAAATAGTAGAAGATTTCCTATTAGTGGAAAATGGAGTTCGCTGTAACTCGATAGAAGATACTGTTTTTTACAAGCTTCAAAAGAGAGTTGCTCTTAGAAATTGCGGTATCATAGATCCTGAAAATATTGATGAATATATTGCAAAAGATGGTTATAAAGCTCTTCATAAAGTTGTTACAGAGATGACTTCCGACGACATTATAAAGGAACTTCTCGATTCTGGTCTTCGTGGGCGTGGTGGAGCAGGTTTCCCTACAGGGAAAAAATGGTCCTTTGCAGCAGTTCAGCAAGAAAAAGAAAAATTTGTGTGCTGTAACGCCGATGAGGGAGATCCGGGCGCATTTATGGATCGTTCGGTACTTGAGGGAGATCCTCATGCACTTTTAGAAGCAATGGCTATAGCAGGTAAAGCTATTGGTGCCAATCAGGGATATATTTATGTCCGTGCAGAATATCCGGTAGCGGTAAAGCGACTTCAAATAGCTATTGAAGAGGCCAAAGAATATGGATTTTTGGGAGACAATATTTTTGATACGGATTTCTGTTTTGACATAGGTATTCGTCTCGGAGCAGGTGCATTTGTATGTGGAGAAGAAACTTCGCTTATGACCTCGATTGAGGGCAAGCGAGGAGAACCACGACCTCGTCCTCCGTTCCCCGCAGTTAAGGGGCTTTTTGAAAAACCTACAATATTAAATAACGTAGAAACTTATGCCAATATCGCACAGATTATAATCAATGGTGCAGAGTGGTTTTCTTCAATGGGTACTGAAAAATCTAAGGGCACGAAAGTTTTTGCTCTTGGTGGAAAAATAAACAACACAGGTCTTGTTGAAGTTCCGATGGGTACTACTTTACGGACTATAGTAGAAAAAATCGGCGGTGGCATACCTGACGGAAAGCAATTTAAGGCCGCTCAGACGGGAGGGCCCTCTGGTGGATGTATTCCCGTAGAACATTTTGATGTTGAGATAGATTATGATAATCTCATAGCCATAGGCTCTATGATGGGTTCGGGTGGACTTATTGTAATGGATGAAGACAACTGTATGGTCGATATAGCAAAGTTTTTCTTAGACTTTACTGTTGATGAATCCTGTGGTAAGTGTACACCCTGTCGTATAGGAACAAAACGACTTTATGAAATTCTTGACAAGATAACACTCGGCGAAGGCACTATGGAAGATCTTGATGAACTTGAAGCTCTTGCTAAACATATTAAAGATAATTCTCTTTGTGGACTCGGACAGACAGCGCCAAATCCCGTATTATCAACACTTCGTTATTTTCGAAATGAATATGAATCGCATGTAAAAGATCGCAAATGTCTTTCACATGTATGTCGTGGTTTGATTATGTTCACAATCGGAGAAGACAGATGTGTAGGATGTACGAAGTGTGCAAAAAATTGCCCTGCAGCAGCTATTACGGGCGAAGTTAAAAAGACTCACGTTATAGATCAAGAAGAATGTTTGAAATGTGGAGCTTGCCAACAGAACTGTGCTTTTTATGCTATAGATAAGGATTAGAGGAAGGTGTGCTTTATGAAAAATATAAATTGTAAGATTAACGGTACACCTTTGAGTGTGCCAACGGGTACTACTATTTTAGAAGCTGCAAGAACTATGGGTATTGAAATACCGACTCTCTGTTATATGAGAGAAAAAAATGAAATTGGAGCTTGTCGTATCTGCGTTGTAGAAGTAACTGGTGCCCGCACTTTAGTAACTGCCTGCGTTATGCCTGTGTCTGAAGGAATGGAAATAAAAACTCATTCAGATCGTGTATTGAAAGCTCGAAAGAAAACACTTGAGCTTATTATGTCAAATCACAACTGTTCATGTCTTTCCTGCGATCGTTCTGAAAATTGTGAATTACAGACTTTAGCACGAAATTTTGGAGTTGATTTTGATATTTACAACGGCGAGAAAACAGAGGCCGAGCTTGATGAGAGCTCACCAGCTATTGTTCGTGATGACAGTAAATGTATTCTCTGTCGTCGCTGTGTTGCTGCTTGCCATACTCAGACAGGAGTTATAGGCGCAAATCATCGAGGTTTTGACACGATGATAGGTTGTGCTTTTGAAATGAACTTAAATGATGTTGCCTGCGTAAACTGCGGACAATGTATTGAGGCTTGCCCTGTGGGTGCTTTGGTGGAAAAAGATCAGATAACAGAAGTATTTAATGCTATAAATGATCCTGAAAAAATTGTTGTGGTTCAAACTGCTCCTGCTGTGCGTGCTGCTATAGCAGAGGGATTTGGCGAGCCAATAGGAACCATGGGAAAAGGTAAAATGGTTGCGGCTCTTCGTCGCCTTGGTTTTGACAAAGTGTTTGATACTAATTTCTCCGCAGATCTCACGATTATGGAAGAGGGAACAGAACTCATTGATCGCATTCAAAATGGCGGAGTGTTACCTATGATAACGACTTGTTCGCCAGGCTGGATAAAATACTGTGAACATTATTTTCCAGATTTTATTCCCAATCTTTCAACCTGTAAATCACCTCAGCAAATGTTTGGCGCCTGTGTCAAAACATGGTGGGCAGAGAGAAATAAAATCGATCCCAAAAATATTGTCAGTGTTTCCATTATGCCTTGCACAGCGAAAAAATTTGAAGCCGAGCGAGAGGAAATGAAAGCTTCGAGTTATCCAGATGTCGATTATGCTTTGACTACCCGTGAACTTATCAAGATGATTAAAAGAGCAGGGATTCAGTGGGAAGCTCTTCCCGATGAAGAATTTGATTCGCCTTTAGGAGAGGGAACTGGTGCTGCAGTTATCTTTGGTGCTACTGGAGGAGTAACGGAGGCTGCTCTTCGTACTGCTATTGACGCTATAACCGGTCAAGAAAATTCTGAAGTTGATTATCGTGAAGTTCGTGGAATGAAAGGTATAAAAGAAGCCTCATATACTGCAAACGGTGTAACTTTAAATATTGCGGTAGTTTCGGGACTTGACAATGCTAAGAAAGTACTTGAATCTGTAAGAAATGGCGAGAAAAATTATCACTTTATCGAAGTGATGTGCTGTCCAGGTGGATGTATAAATGGAGGAGGTCAGCCGATTCATCCGAATTGGTTGCGTGAATCGATAGATATAAATGCTTTGCGAGCAGAGGTTCTTTACAAAGAAGATAAAAATCTTCCTCAGAGAAAATCTCATCATAACTCTGCTATCGACCTTATTTATAAAGAATATTTTAGCAAACCGAACAGTCATAAAGCTCATGAAGTTTTACATACACATTATAAAGACCGTTCTTCGGTTGTAAAATAGACACCGAGAGGAAATATTATGAAGAAAATTTTGAGTTTTTTATTATCAGTTGTTTTAATTTTTGGACTTTTTGGTTGTGCAAAAAAAACTTTGAAAAATCCTAAACCAACTGGTAAAAAGGTAAAAATAGCGACACTCCAAGGCCCAACAGGTATGGGAATGGCGTATTTATTGGATTCCGCTGATAAAAAAGAGACACTCAACGATTATGAATATATTGTCAGTGCAGCTCCCGATGAACTTACTGGTAAAATAGTATCTGGGGAACTCGATATGGCAGCACTTCCAACAAATGCGGCTGCGGCGCTATATAACAAATCGAATGGAAAAGTAAAATTGCTCGCACTCAATACAAATTCTGTTCTCTATATTCTTTCAAAAGACAGCTCAATAAAAACTTTGAAAGACTTAAAAGGTAAGACGGTTTATGTTTCTGGGCAAGGGGCAACTCCAGAATTTATTTTCAATTTTTTACTGATGGAGAATGGTCTCAAACCGGGAGAAGATGTAAAACTCGATTTTACTTATTCTACGCATAGCGATTTAGTTGCTTTTGCGGCATCTGGGAAAGCCGATGTTGTTTTGCTACCAGAGCCTTCAGTTACTGCACTTCTTTTGAAAAACAAAGATATGAAAGTAGTTGTTTCTCTTGAAGATATTTGGAATGAAACTGTCAAGGACACCTCTTATAAAGATTCAAAAATAACAATGGGGTGCATAGCTGTGAATGCAGCCTTTGCTGAAGAAAATCCTGATGCTGTCAAAGCATTTCTATACGAGTATGAGAAGTCTGTAAATAAGGTAAAAGACGAGAAAAACTTTGACACTTCCGCAGAAATTATTGCCAAAGTGGGCATTGTACCAGCTGCAGGTATTGCGAAATCAGCACTTCCACGCTCTAATATCACTTTCAAGACAGGCGAGGAAATGAAAAAAGAGGTAGAGGGATTTTATAAAGTTTTATTTGAAGCACAGCCTAAATCGGTAGGAGGAAAGCTTCCCAATGCAGATTTTTATTACGCAGTTCAAGAAAAATAAAAAACTATATATCACCTCAACCCTTATTTGGCTTGTGTTATGGGAATTGCTTGCGCTTATTATAAATGAGGAGATACTTTTTGTATCTCCTCTTAAAGTATTTTCTGCACTGATAAGACTTGCTGGCACTTTTGATTTTTGGAAATCAATTGCCTTTTCTGTAATTCGAGTACTACTTGGTTTTGGAATCGGATATATTTTTGCGACACTCATTGCAGTTTTAGCTTTTAAATTTGCTTTTTTTAAAGCTTTTGTAACTCCAGCAATTAGTGCAATAAAAGCTACACCCGTAGCTTCTTTTATAATTTTGGCTTTGATGTGGGCAGGGAAAAACTTAGTTCCAGTTTTTATTTGCGTTTTGATGGTTACGCCAATTGTTTGGACTAATGTTTTAGAAGGTCTTCAAAAAGTTGACAAAAAATTACTTGAAGCTGCGCAAATATATAAAATGAGCACTACATCAAAAATCAAAAACATATATATTCCCACCTTGATACCCTATAATGCAGCTGCAATAAGCTCTGGGCTCGGTCTCTGTTGGAAAGCAGGCATTGCAGCGGAGGTTATTTGTCGTACGATGCCCTCCATAGGAAACAGTATTTGGGAAACCAAGTTTTATATTGTTACCGATGAAATGTTTGCCTGGACACTTGCTGTTATCCTTTTGAGTGTTCTGTTTGACAAAGTTTTAAAATTGTTATTTAAGCGCACTCTTAAAGAATACAAAACGGAGGCGAAAAGTGATACAAATTAAAAATGTGACTTTCTATTATGGGGATTTTTTGGTTTTTGAAAATCTTAATTTAAAAATAGCAGATGTTGGAATAACTGCTGTGACTGCACCATCTGGCTGTGGGAAAACAACTCTTCTACGCCTTATTTCTGGACTTGAAAAACCGCAGTCGGGGAGTATTTTATTTGAAAATTCAGAACCTCGTATTTCTTATGTTTTTCAAGAACAAAGACTTTTGCCCTGGTTTTCCATAATTGAGAATGTAAAAGTTTTTTCCGGAGTGAAAAAAGAAAAAGCCCTTTCACTTTTGTCAAAGTTTGGTATTGATGAAAAACTTGCAGAAAAAAGACCGAATGAACTTTCTGGAGGACAAAATCAAAGAGTTTGCATAGCAATTGCTTTGCTTTTTTCTGGTGATATACTTTTGCTTGATGAACCATTTACCGGGCTTGACGAGAAAAATAGATCTATAGTGATAGAAGAAATAAAGAAAATTTCAAAAACGAAAGCAGTCATTTTAGTTTCCCATATTGAGAAAGATATTAAAATTGCAGATAAAATAATTGAGCTTTAGAAGTCTAAATATAAATAACAATTGTTATTTCAGAAATTAAAAAAAGATAATTGTCAAAAAATCTCCATATTTTTTGGGGATTTTACTTATTTTATTAAAGTTTTACTTAGTTTGAATGCTCATTAAAAGCAGATTTTACATAAGCATAGTATAGTTCAGTCATATGGGCAGAAATAAGGAGGACATACTGATGCTACAATTACGCAATCTGTCAAAGTCTTATGGAGAAAAAGAAATTTTACATAATATAAGCATAGATATAAATCAGGGAGAAATTATTTCAATTTTAGGGCCTTCCGGTTGTGGTAAAACCACTTTACTCAATATGATTTTAGGAATCACTGACTGCGATGAGGGAAAAATAATCTTTAACGGTCAGGATATAACGAATGTTCCTATGGAAAAGAGAGGATTTAACATTGTATTTCAGGACTATAGTTTGTTCCCTCATTTAAATGCTGAAGAAAACATTTTGTACGGATTAAAAAATAAGCCGAATTTGTCTACAAAAGAGGAAGTTTCTGAACTCATCGACCTCCTCGATCTAAGAGACCATTTAAAAAAGCATATTAGTGAACTTTCTGGAGGTCAAAAGCAAAGAGTTGCTCTTATGAGAACTCTCGTGATGAAACCTAAAGTTCTTCTTTTAGATGAGCCTTTGAGTGCGCTTGATGGTGTCATCAAAGAGTCAATTAAAGATCGAATAAAAACGATAGCAAAAAAATTCAATTTAACGACAATTATAGTAACTCATGATCCAGAGGAAGCTCTCACATTATCAAATAGAGTTTTAATAATTGAAAATGGAACTATATCTCAGTATGGTGTTCCGTCCGAAATAATCAATGAACCGAGCAATGAATTTATAAAAACATTTATACTTAATCAGTTAGAAATTAAAAGAAATAATATACTTAAGTTATTTGGTACGGCAGCCAAAACGGGAGGATTTACAAATCAACCCAATCAAATGGCTTATTCTGAGATATAAATGAAAAAGCAAGCGAGAGGCATTTTAATTATTTCTTCCGCTATTTTTGCGGTTTTTCTCGTAATCCCAATGGTGATGATTTTCAAAGAGTCTTTCATGGGGGATTATGGTTTTTCAACAAAATTTTATAAAGATATATTTTTAGAACTTGAGCTTTTTACAATATTAAAGCGTAGTTTTGCTGTATCTTTGGGAAGCGCCATCATTACAACTATGATGGCTTTTTCAGTTGCTTATACAATACATGCTACCAAGGTATCTTCAAGAGCAAAACGCATTATCAAATTGCTTACGATGTTGCCAATGTTTTTGCCTACAATCACATATGGTTTTGCCATAATATATGCCTTTGGTAAAAATGGTCTTATAACAAAAATTTTTGGTGGACGCCAATTTTTTGAGGTTTATGGTGCTCCTGGAATAATGCTGGGATATATCGTATATACCTTACCAGTGGCATTCGTACTTATAAATAACACAATGAGTTACATCGATAAAAAATATTGGGTTGTTTCTCACGTTCTTGGCGATAAGCCTTTTAGATCGTTTTACAGCACAATGTTGAGACCGCTTGCCAGTACGCTAATGGCGTCAGTTGTTCAGAGTTTTTCACTTTGTTTTACTGATTACGGTATCCCTATGGCTGTTGGGGGGAAATACAAAGTAATAGCGACAACACTATATAACCAAATGCTTGGATCGTTGCCAGATTTTAATAGAGGCTCTGCTGTAGCTATTATAATGTTGCTTCCTTCTGTAGCCAGTATATTATTACTGACATATTTAGAGCGAACCAATATAAGTTATAAAGTTATTTCAGATATAGAACTGCGAAAAAATAAAATTAGAGATACCTTTTGGGGTGGTCTATCAGTATTAATATGCCTTTTTGTAGTTGGAATCTTTCTCACTGTGATAGTAGTTCCAAGTGTTCAAGGATGGCCGTATGACCTTAGATTGACTACAAAACATTTTGAAAGTGTATTTTCTGATAATGAACTTGTAAGAACATATAAAAATTCGTTACTTGTTGCAGGCAGCACAGCGTTGATAGGCGTAATTTTTGTATATGCTACGGGGCTTGTGTCTGTTAGGAGCAATCTCAAGAAAAACTCAAAAAGGCTTATGGGTAATATTGCGCTTGTTACAAATACAATTCCTGGAATGGTTTTAGGTATTGCTTATATGCTTACTTTTAAGAAAACACCTCTTCAAAATACATTTATTTTGATTATCATTTCTACAATTATTCATTATTACGCCACACCACTTCTTATGATGAAATCCTCACTTGAAAAACTTGATCCAACATGGGAAACGACAGCAAAACTTATGGGGGACAGTTGGTTTCGGACTGTGTTCAGAGTCGTAACGCCAAATGTAGTTTCTACACTGGCTGAAATATTCGCATATTATTTTGTCAACGCAATGGTTACCGTTAGTGCGGTTATCTTTATTGTCGGTGCGCATACGATGCTTTTGACAACTAAAATTAAAGAATTGGAACATTATCAGCAATTTGACGACATATTTGTACTGTCAATATTGATACTTGTAACAAATCTTATAGTTAAAGGTGTTACGACATTAATTATCAAAAAGAGAAAGAGATGAAAGGAAAAAAGATGAAAAACACAAAAAGAAGTATGGTAGGCAAAAGAGCTTTGAGATTTTTAGCATTTTTATTTGTGCTTATATTGGGTGCAACTTCTCTGACTGCCTGCAACGGGGGACTGAATAAGTCAAAATCAAGTAAGAATCAGATTGCAATTTACTCAAATGCCGATGACGAAGCTATTGAAGTCATGAAGAAAACTTTAGATGAAAACGGATACAAGGGTAAATATACGATTAAGACATTTGGAACATCAGAACTTGGCGGTAAAATGTTCGCTGAAGGTAAAGATATGGAAGCGGATATGATTTGCATGAGTTCTTTCTATGTAGAAAGTGCACAGCAAAAAGTAGGAGATATGTTTGTAGATCTTGATGTTCAGAAGAAAGCTTCTGAAGAATATGCTTCATATTATAGACCAGTTCTCGCTAATCAGGGTGCTATATTCTATAATACAAAAGAAATAAAACAGGCTGGAGTAGATGTACCGAAATCAATTAAAGAGCTTGCAGACAGCAAATACAAGGGACTGGTATCTGTACCAGATATTACTGGTTCATCTACGGCGTGGCTTATGATACAAGCAATTATAAATGAGTATGGTGAAGCGGAAACAAAAAATATCCTTAACGGAATATATAAAAATGCTGGAGATAATCTTGAACAGTCAGGTTCTGGGCCGATAAAAAAAGTACTTGCTGGTGAAGCTGTTATTGGTTTTGGGCTACGACATCAAGCAGTAGTACACAAAGCCGATGGTAATCCCATAGACTATGTAGATCCGATAGAAGGAGATTTCTTGCTTACCGAAGGAATGGCAGTACTTAATCATGACGATGCTGATAAAGTAAAGCTTGCCAAAGAGATGGCGAATTGCATAATTGAAAAAGGCAGAGCAGGTATGATGGAATATTACCCAGTTGCTTTATATGATGGAGAAGTTACCGACAAGCAACATGCTGCCTCAAACACCAAAAAATTTAGCGAGCCTCTTACCGTTGAACTTCTTAAAAAACATACTGAAATTTCAGAAAGTGCAAAATAGAAAGAGGACAAAATCAATGAACAGATATAGTAAACAAATAAAGTTGGTCGTATTCGATACTGCGGGAACGATCTGTGATGGCCCAGGTGATCTTAGTGCAAGGTGGAAAGAAGATGACGGAAAAGGCTGTAAAGCCCCCGTCATACCTTTTCACGAAATGTTACTAAATCATGATATTGAATGTGACTGGGCCACAATCAGAAAACCTATGGGTACATATAAACCAATTCATTTGAAAATGCTTATGGAAGATGCTTCTGTAAAAAGTCAGTGGATGGCTAAATACGGAAAATCTTACGATCAAAATGATCTTGATTTATTACTTGTAGAATATCGTGAGCTGTTATCAAAGTATATAATTGATGAAGATCTTGCACAACCAATTGCAGGAACAAAAGAGTGTTTTGAAAGATTGCGTGAAGGCGGTTGTGGCATTGGTTTTGATACAGGATATTTTAGTTCGGATGCTAAAGCCTTAAATGATGTTTTAGAAAAAACATTTGATATAAAAGCTGATGTAACAACCAATGGAGAAATTGTACCTGGCAGACCATCGCCATTTATGATATTTGATTGTATGCAGAAAATGTATGAAATAAATCACGAAGCTATATCGTGTAATCAAGTGGTTAAAGTTGATGATACAGCCGTTGGAATTGAAAGCGGAAATAGAGCTGGTGCATGGACAATAGGCGTATATGCGAGCGGTTCTGATGATTATGAAACTCTTTCCGCAGCAAATCCAGATTTCTTGGTTCCGGATATTAAATATGTGGCTGATATTATATTTGGAACTATAGGAGCATGAGTATGGCGTCGGCAATGGTAAAAAGAAATATATTACTCAATCCTGGACCAGCAACAACTACAAATAGTGTGAAGATGGCACAGGTTGTTCCTGATATATGCCCACGAGAAAAAGAATTTGCAGATATAATGCGTGATTTAGGGAAAGACTTAGTTGAAATAGCACATGGAAATGTAGATGATTATACGGCAGTATTATTTTGTGGTTCAGGAACGTTAAACATTGATGTTTGCGTAAGTTCACTGGTGCCTGAGAATAAAAAAATTTTAATACTAAATAATGGTTCTTACTCTGCAAGAGCGGTTGAAGTAGCGTCATATTATCATATTAATCACATTGATTTACAGTTACCGACGGACAGACCAATTGATCTCGCTGTAGTACAGAAAGCCCTTGAAGAAAATTCAGATATTGCAGTAGTATACTGTTGCATGCATGAAACGGGTACGGGAATACTCAATCCAGTAAAAGAGATAGGGGCTTTAGCACACAATGTGGGAGCCATAATGGTTTCAGATACGACATCCGCTTATGGATTAATACCCATCGATTTAAAAAGAGATAACTTAGATTTCATAATGGCATCTGCACAAAAAGGTCTTATGTCTATGACAGGTCTTTCATTTGTAATAGGTAAAACGAAAGAGATTGAAAAGTCTGCTAAATATCCAACCAGATCTTATTACTCGAACTTATATCTTCAATATAGTTTTATAAGGGATAAAGGAGAAATGCATTTTACTCCTCCGGTTCAGACAATATATGCTACAAAACAAGCAATAAAAGAATATTTTGAAGAGGGAGAAAAAGCAAAACAAAGGCGTCATCGTGAAGTTTGGGAAACTCTTTGGAATGGAATACACAAGCTTGGATTTAAAACGGCATATCCAAAAGAATATATGTCTGGCCTTGTTGTACCTGTGATGTATCCAAAATATTCTGACGGAAGAGAATTCTCTTTTCAAAAATTTCATGACGGGTTGTATGAAAAAGGATTCACAATTTATCCAGGCAAGGTTGAAGATGTAGGTATGTTTCGTCTATGTAGTTTAGGCGCAATTTATGTAGAAGATGCAGAAAATTTTTTGAAAGCCGCAGAAGAAGTCTTGAAAAAAGAAGACTTAATGCCGGATAGTTTTTAGATATTAATATAAAAATTATTAATCTTAATACATTTGACACAACAGCAATTTTTGAGTAAAAACAAAATTGCTGTTGTTTTATATGAATTTAAATTTTTATAAAAAGCAAAGATTTAATTATTGAAAAATAATAATTTTGCAGGAAATATTCTTGAGAAAAATTAGATATTAATTTTAGAATATTAAAAATATTTTTTTAAAAAATTTAACAAAGTATAATTTTTCAATATTTCAAAATATCTGGTTTTATTATTTGACTTGCATCTCTGAAGAGATTAGAATGTTAGCATAAGTAAATCAAAAAATATTCTGTGGAGTCGGCATGAAAAAGACATTTAAAACTTCAATTTTAGGTTTTAATAAAAAAAAGGTAATTGAATATTTTGTGGATATGGAAAAGAGAATTTCCAATCGTGAAAAAGAAATGATTGAAAATTACAACTCTAAACTTGCCGATTTACAAAGCGAATACAACAAAAAAAACGAAGATTTATCTGAAAAACAATCTGCTTTTGAAGAAAAACAGACAGAAAAAGAAAAGCTTTTACAAGAAAAACTCGATGATAAGAAAAAAATTTTAGAAGATGATTTAGACAATTTTAAAACAGAATATTTAGCTAAAACTTATCTTAAATCAAAGGAAATACTTGACAATGCAAATGCCACTGCAAATAAAATGATTGAAGATAAAAAAGAGGTCTTGAACAAAGCTATATCCGATTTAAATGATATAACAAAATATGTTGAAGAACTCTCCTCCAATGTTAAAGATATGTCTAATAAATTGAGTATTAAAGTAAACGAATATTCTGTTTCTACTGAAGGAATATTTGAATTAATCGATAAATATGACCGTTATACAACTGATGATTTTAAAAAATCTGATAATTATAGAGAAGAAGACTTTGAAATAGATGCTGAAAAATACTTATTCCATTAAAAAAATTGATTTGCAAAATATTGCCTCTGATTTACAATCGCTAAAAGCAGGGGATATGGTTTTAATTTCTGGAATTGCATATACTGCCAGAGATGCAGCTCATAAAAGATTT
This sequence comes from Clostridia bacterium, assembly GCA_030532035.1. Lineage (GTDB taxonomy): Bacteria > Bacillota > Clostridia > Oscillospirales > Acutalibacteraceae > JAUNLX01. Next base: position 13,591 of record JAUNLX010000005.1, read on the forward strand.
TTACAACAACTAAAAGCAGGAGAAGATCTGCCTATAGATATAAAAAATGCGACTGTTTATTATGCTGGTCCAACAAATAAACCTGAGAATGCAGTTATAGGAAGTTGCGGGCCCACCACTTCTGGAAGAATGGACGAATTCACGCCAACACTTTTAGATAGGGGGCTTAAAATTATGATTGGAAAAGGGCAGAGAAGCTCTGAAGTTATAGAATCAGTCAAAAAAAACAAAGCTTTATATTTCGCTGCAATTGGCGGAGCTGGAGCCCTGGCGAGTGAGTGTATTATTTCATCAAAAATCGTAGCCTATGAAGATTTAGGTTGTGAGGCTGTTAGGAGAATTGAATTTAAAGATTTTCCTGCGATTTTAATTTTAGATACTGATGGCAATAATTTTTATGAGGATGTGAATATATGAAAATGTTGGAATTTGATTTTCCTTCAGAAGAAAAGGGTCTGAATATCTCAGCTCTTAAGTTTTTGCCTGAGGGTGAAGTTAAGGGGATAGTTGTTCTTATTCATGGAATGGCTGAAAAAAAGGAACGATATGAAGATTTTGCAAAATTCTTATGCGATAACGGTTATGCCGTCTATATAAATGACCACATAGGACATGGTAAATCTTTAAATAGTGAGATAACTCCTGGATATTTTGGCGAAAACAATGAGGGTGGTAATGTCTTTGTAAAAGATGTTCACAAGCTTGCTGAAATTGCCAAAAACGAAAATCCTGGCAAAAAATTAGTTGTATTCGGTCACAGTATGGGATCTTTCGTCGCAAGACTTTTCACGTTGAAATATCAAGACGAAATGGCAGGCGCAATTTACTGTGGAACGAGTGGACCTCAACCCGTTGATGTTGCCATTAAATTAAGTGAAATAATTATGAAAATTAAGGGCGAAAAATATATATCTTCCTTAGTTTCTACCCTTGCCTTTGCGGGATATAATTCTAAAACAGAAAAGAGAACAAGCTGCGATTGGCTTTCGAGAGATAAAGATATTGTAGACGCTTATATGGCAGATCCGCTTTGTGGATTCACATTTACTGTATCTGGTTTTCATGATATGTTTACAATGTTGAAAATTGTTATGTCACAAAGCTTCTATACTTCTCTCAATAAATCTTTGCCAATACTTGTTATTTCTGGAACTATGGATCCAGTTGGTAATTTTTCAAAAGGTGTCAAAAAATTTGAAAAATCTCTTAGAGAAGCAGGACTTGATCCAAAGGTTATTTTTTATGAAAATGCAAGACACGAAATATTAAATGAGCTGCAAAAAGAACAGACATATCAAGATGTACTTGATTTTATAAATTCTTGTATGTAATTACTTAAACCTGCCGAGCACGATACAGTTGGCTTTTGTAACCCGAACAATTTTTTTATTGGGAACTTAGAATTTCAAAGGTGGAGTGTAGACCTCCCAAATGGAAGAAGGGAACCGGAAGTCTTTGACAAAGTGCCCACCTGCTTTGAAGCAGGTTATTCAAAGCTTTTAAACTCCGACTCGGCGGGGAACAAAAAAAGACCATATGGTCTTTTTTTTATTCTAAATCATATTTTTCTGAAAGTCTTTCTTCAAACAATTCAGTGATTTCTTTCAATTCTGTTTCATCTTTAATTTCGATTAAAGCTTTTCCGTCGGCAGTTACTTTGACGATTATAACTTCATCATATTCTTCTTCATTTTCAGAACTTTCTTCATCCATGGATGTCATCGCTATATATTTACCGGTTTCGGTTTCGATTCGATCGAGTTCTAAAAAATAGAAAGGATTTTTGTTTTCGTCCAATATAGTTATTATATCTTCATCGATGTAATCGTCATTTTCAAATGGTTTTTTCAATAAATTCACCTCTTATAATAGATTCCTTTTTGATTTTAGCTTATTTTACGGAAACTTTCAATTGAGTATATAGACTCTTCTGTTAAAATAAACAAAAGTATTCAACAATTAAATAAAAATATGTTGACAACTTATAAAAAGTATGATATTGTGTAGATGAAGAAAAAATAAAGCAATAAGTGATAGGGAGAGGGCGCCGGTGAGGGTGCCGAAAAAAGCAGAGGCTTTTATGAATTGCAACATTGCTTTATAAGAGAGAAAGAGGTGATACCAATGTACAATGAAAATTCAGACTCATCGGTGCGTTGTGATGCCTCTTTGCAAAGAAAATAGGGCAATAATCCGAAAGACTTTGCAAAATGGTATCGAAACCATAAAAGCGGGTAAATAAACCTTTGAATGAGTGATAAATATTTCGAAATGAAGCTTGCGTAAAAGCCAGTAGTGTGAAAGCACTAAAATTTGAAGAAATCGGCTTGCTAAAAACAAGTGTCAGAGAGTAATCAATTTAGAAGGTGGAGGTTTAAGTTGAAGAAATGAGCTTTGACTTTCTAACCTAAGGCAAAGTATCAAAGTACAAAACATAGAGCATAAAAGCAAAATCAGCAATATTAGTTCATGTTATGTAATATTTTGAAAAAGCCTACACAAAGCTCAAAGCAAAGATATTAAAAAATCAAAAGAAAGGTTTAGTAATATAAGCTTTGAAAGAAAGTTTATCACAAGCGGAATGCTGATAAGCATAAGGAATGTCAATAGGTTAGTCGTTTTTAGAAAATCGTTTTGATGTTGTAAAAATGACAATTAATATAAATCGGATAAAGCCAAGCTTACCTGTTAGGAAAATAAAGAGGCACACAACAATCCGAGAATCAAAAATTAAATTTAATAAAAAGAGTTTCGGTGTAAAGAAACCGAAACTCTTTTAGTTTATGTTCTTCAATTTACAAGATATATGTTATAATAAAGTTATTATTTACAAATTGGAGGACGACATGTCGTTAGAAAGAAAAGAAGGATATTTTGAGTCGACAACGGGTCAAGACAAAATCTATACTTCTATTTGGGAAAATAATGAAGAAGAGCCGACTGCAATTGTCCAGATTGTTCATGGAGAAAAAGAACATATAGGAAGATATGAGAAACTTGCAGAATTTTTAGCAGGAAGCAACATTTTAGTTTGTGGAAATGATCATTTAGGACATGGAAAATCTGCTAATAAGGGTCTCGGGGTTTTGCCTGAAGATGGCGCCGATAGAATGGTGGATGATACTTGTCGTCTTTATAATATTATGAAACAAGATTATCCTGATACACCTTATTTTCTATTGGGTTATTCAATGGGGGCTTCGATAGCAAGAGCTTGTCTTCCACTTTTAGGAGACGATATTGCCGGAGCTATTTTATGTGGTCCTATAGAATTGCCCGAGGGTTTTGATTTGATGGATACGCCAATAAAATTACTCAATGAAAAACTTGGCGGAAATAAACTTGCGAAAAATTCTCAACTTATTTTCAAAAAAATAATTGAACTTCTTGACAGAACTGAGTGTGAAAATAAAGATTATCGCAGTTTTGATGTAGATAATATTGACGATATGGACAAAGATCCACTTTATTTAGATACACCGACAACATCTCTAATTCGTGATTTTTATATAATAACTTCAAGAGTTTCAAGCAAAAGCTGGTATCTCAATGTTCCCAATGAAACTACTGTGCTTGTTATTTCTGGTGCAAATGATCCACTGTCGCTATACGGGCTTGGTTCTCAAGCTATTTGTCAAAATCTTGAAATTCAAGGAAAAAATTCCGATATGATTGTTCTGCCAGATACAAAACACGATGTTTTACATGATTCTGGAAACGAGATGACCTATTACAGCATCTTGCAATTTATAATCAACATTCTCATGATAAAAGGGAGCTTAGGTTATTTTGAAGATGAACTGTAAAAACTTTTTCGCTTAAATATTTAAATTGCTCATGGTCTATAAAATCAAATTCGATTTTATAGGCCATTAATTTTTGATGTGTATTTTTTATATATTTTCCCTTATATTTTGTGTCCCCAACAAGAGCATGACCGATATGAGAAAATTGTGCGCGTATTTGATGAGATTTACCAGTCAACAAATTTATTTCAACTATAGAACTATCACTGTACTCTTTTATCACACGATATTTTAGTGAAATTTTAGAGGCTCCTTGTTTGTCTTTGTCTAAAATAATTGCTCTGTTATTTTTATGGTCTTTAATATAATAATTTGACAACATTGCAGATTTTTTTTGAAGCTTTCCCTCTACTTCTGCAAGATAAAATTTTTTGATTTTTTTCTCTTTTTGTAATTTTTCAAAAAAGAGCATGGCTGGTCTGTTTTTTGCAAAGATAACAATGCCAACTGTATTTGTATCAAGGCGATTGAGGGGAGATAGGGTATTGAAATAATCATTTTCAATTAAATTATTATTCTTTTCGAAAAGATATTTTTTTACACGATCAGTTAAATTGTCGTTGAAATTTTTGCTGTAATGGGTGGGTAATCCCTCTGGTTTGAAAATAAAAATAAAATTTTCGTCTTCATAAATAATATCTACATCAGAGGAAGAGCTTAAAAAATATGTGTCAGATACAGCATTATTTAAATAGTCATCTTTGAGATATAGACTTACTTTATCTCCGATTTGCAGAATATATTTATTTTCGGTTCTTTTTTGGTTTACTTTAATATCTTTTTTTCTAATGAACTTGTTTATCAAAGATTTAGGTAAATTCAATTTTTTGATAAGGTATTTATCAATTCTCTGTTGTGCAGAATTTTCATCAATTATAATTTCTTTCATAATGTAATAATATCAAATACTTAAGCTCAAAACAATTATCTTTGTTTATTGTAAAAATAAATTGTTTTTGTTATCATCATAAAAACAAACAGAGGTGATAAGATGAAAATCGGATTTATTGGATTTGGAAATATGGCGTCGGCTATCGCTTATGGAATGACAGCTTCTAAAGAATTTGATTATAAAGATATGGTGATTTCAGATCACAATGAAATTAAAGTAAAAGCAGCAACTCTCAAAGGCGCGAAATTTTACGAAAATGAAAATGAAGTTGTGAAAGAATCTGATATTTTAATTTTAGCTGTAAAACCTCATGCAATGAAAGATTTACTCATAAAAATTAAAGATGAAATAAACGAAAAAAATCCCCTTATTATAAGTGTTGCAACAGGGCTTGAACTTAAATTTTTTGAAGAGATTTTAGGAGATAATATAAGTCTTATCAGAACGATTCCCAATTTAAATGCGAAAGTTTTGATGTCCGTTACTGCAGTTTGTCAAAATGAAAATGTAACAAAAGAACAGAGAGAAATATTTGATAAAATTTTTAAATCTTTCGGATATATTTTTGATATACCTGAAAAGGATTTTTCTGCCTTTGGAGTTTTAGTTGGCTGTGGAATAGCTTATACTTTTTTATTCTATGATTCTATGGCAAGGGCGGCAGTTAAATTTGGCATAAAAAAAGACTTGGCATTAAAGGCGGCTTGCTTAAATGCTAAGGGCGCAGCAGAATTAATTAACCAGACTAATATTCATCCGGCGGAATTAATTGATATGACCTGTTCTCCCAATGGCACAACAATTGAGGGGATAGCCTCTCTTTTAAATGAAAATTTTCAAGGAGCTATAATAAATGCTTTTGAAAAATCATATTTAAAAGATCAAAAAATGGGTAAATGATTTTTAGTTAAAAATTATCTGTAAACAAAAAATGCCCTCTTTACTGATAATCAGTAAAGAGGGTATAAATCATTTTATTTGTTTTTAACCTTTTATTTTGCTGCTTTAGTGGTGCTTTCTTCTTGGCTTGGAGTTTGTTGATTTTTAGATTTGTCTTTTGCAGTCAAACCAATAATAGCTTTTTCGGCATCTTTTCTAACTCTGATAATTGTTTTTCTGTTCGTTTCTTTAAGTTTGAATTTTTTATCATTCATTACTTCTTCAACAAATTTTTGATAATCATCAGCTGTAAGCTTTTCAACAATTTGTTGTTGCCAACGAGGTCTCTTTGCTATGTGAGAGCAATACATCACATGGTAACCGTATTCACTCTTAACTAAGCCGGTATCTCCGACTTTTCTACCACTTGCATAGCACCAATCAAGGAAAGGTTGAACATAATTTGAATTTTTATAAATGCCAACAATCAAGCCTCCGTTTTCGGCTGAGCCTGGATCTTCACTTTCCTTTTTAGCAATTTTTGCAAATGCAGTTTCGGTTTTTTTGCCTTTGTTAAAGTCGGCTAAAAGTTTTTCTGCCTTTTCTTTAACTCTTTTTTGTTCGTTGGCGTCGCCAGCTTTATTTTCATCAAATTTAACTAAAATGTGGCGAACATCTATAGGTTGGATTAAATCATTTTTGTAAGGAGCCTTTTTTATAGCAATTATGAAAATAGCGCTTTCATTTTCAAATTTAGCTTTGTCTCCAGTTTTTCTGTCCTTTGCAAATGCCCAATCGGCTGCATCTTCATCAATAGCAGAAACAAGAGTTTCTTTTGATATATCATCTTGAGTGGAAGCTGCTTCATTTTTGAAAATTTCTTTATTTTCTTCAGGAGCATATTCAACAACAGTTTCAGTGAAATTATCTAAAGTGATTTTAGATAATATTTCGTCTGCTTGACTTGTTAATTTTGGATCGTCTTTAGCAATGTAGTAAATTCTCAAATCAACACTTAGATAAGCATCTGGTTCTTTTTCAAATTCTGCATTAATGGCTTCTGCGCCAATAGCATCTTGCATTTTAAGAGATTTTTCTTCAAGATATTTTGAAGAAACTTGAATGCCAGTCATAATATCTCTAAGTAAGCTCTCATTCATTCCTTTTCCGTTTTGAATTCTGAGATATGCCCCCAAAGAATAATCTTCTTTTTCGGCAACTGCTCTTATTTGTTCGACAAATTCATCTACCTTATCTTTGATTTCATTGTCTGGCTTATAACCTTCTGCAATTGCTTTTTTATATACTGCTGTATATTGTTCACAACTTTGAATTGCTTGACTTTCAAAAAAATCTGCCCAAGTAGGTTTATCTCCATAAATTTTGGCGTCTAATTTTGTCTTTGTATAAGGTTGTTGAGAGGGTAATTGATTTGGATCAAGCCCAACATATTTGGCGCCTGAGCCTGGGCCATAATATTGGTCATATTGTTTTGCTTTTTCAATATATGAATTTTGAATAGCTGTATAATAATATTCATATTCAGCTTCTGAAATTTTTGTGCCATCGGAAAGTTCCAGTGCTGTTGCCTGTCTCTTAAATACGCCGAAAAAACTCATTAAAAATAGAATAATAGCGAGTGCTACTACTAAAGAACCAACTGCAACAGCAGTGATAGTTCTATTCTTTTTTTGTTTGTCGGTAAGAGGAGCAGCAGGTGTTTTGGGTTCCTTTGTGGGTTTCATAAAGTTTCCTCCGTTAATAACTTATTTTAACGCTCTGATTTTACTCTATTATTGATATAAAAACAAGTTATTAAATCTTTACATTAACCGTTTGCATTATTTTATTTTTAATGATATAATTTCGCAGTTAGGTAAGCCGGTGTGGCGGAATTGGTAGACGCAAGGGACTTAAAATCCCTCGATGGCAACATCGTATCGGTTCGAGTCCGATCACCGGCACCAATCAGATATTTGCAATATTGCAAATATCTGATTTTTTATTATAAATTAAAGTTTTTATATTACCGTTAAGACTATGTTTATTGAACTAAACAGGCTATTGTGTTAAAATCTCATTAGATTTTTAATATAAATTTTTTGAAAATAAATCAAAATTTAAGGTGGATAATTTGGCATTATTTGGTAAAAGTTTAACGGATGGCGCAAGCCGTTTTAATCCTAATAATTTTATTCAATATTCGGAAAAATTTATGAATAAACAGGTTGTTATAAACTGCGATTTGTCTTTGGCAGATATTTTTCCTACAAAAGAATATGATTATTGCATCAAAATACAGCTTTCTCTGTTAAGTCAAAATTCTATTCAATCTGAGATATCATATATTAATTCTATAAATCAACTATTGTGTGAGCATTTTCCCGGCAAATTAGCTGGCTTTGGTATTGTCTATGCAAAAAACTTTTCTTATATTCTTTTTTACATTGACGAAAAGAATGCAAAATATGCAAAAAAAGCTTTAGCGGAAACTCTGCTCGGCTCTTTTAGAGATATTCGTCTTAAAATTGTATTTGATCCGACTGGAGAAGAATACTATAAATTTCTTTATCCAGATAGATTGCAGATAAGTGAAATCAAAAATATGAAAGTTAAAAATAAGCTTTTGTCTTACGGAGATGATGGCTCTGCAAATAGAAATATAAGTTATTTTTTTGTATTTGAAACAAACGAAAATACGGAAATATTTGTCAAAAAAATGGAAAAAATTGGACTGGAGTATATGAATACAGAAACAGTTGATGTACCGGACAAAATTTTGCCATTGTTCAAGCTTTCTATGAAAAAATATATGCCTTTTAATTTAGATGAAATAAATTCTTTAATTAAAAGAATAGACGACGTCGCCACAACTTTGGGTGGTCGATTTGACCATATTGAAAGCGAAATTGCTATGCCGAGCACAAATTAAGTCAGGAGTAAAAATGAGAGTTGGATTTGGATATGATGTTCATATACTAAAGGAAAACAGAAAACTTATTTTAGGCGGAGTAGAAATAAAATATAACCTTGGTCTGTATGGGCATTCTGACGCAGATGTTTTAACTCATGCAATTATGGACGCAATATTGGGTGCTGCTGCAAGAGGAGATATAGGGCATTTATTTCCAGACACAGATTCAAATTTCAAAGACGCCGATTCTATTGATTTGTTGAAAACGGTTGTCAGAGAAATAGAAAGAGAATATTCAATTACAAATATTGATGCAACTATTGTTGCGCAGGAACCAAAACTCTCTGCTTATATTGAAAAAATGAGAGAAAATATATCGAGAGCCTGTAAAATAGATATGGGACAAATAAACATAAAAGCGACTACGGAAGAGGGCAAGGGTATTTCTGGAAACAAAGACGCTATGGCGGCTTATGCAGTTTGTTTGATTGATGAAAATAATACGGAGGCATAATTTTGGCGCAAACAGTAAATGAAATTGGAGCTTTTTTTACTAAATTTATAAATTTATTTTCAACATATAAAATTATTGGGGATACTTTGGATATCCTGTTTCTTACATTCATAGTTTACAGTGTGTTGAAATTGATTAGAGATTCAAGAGCTATAAATTTTCTAAAGGGTTTTGGGGTTTTGCTTGTTGTTTGGCTTTTTGTCAAAGTTTTCAATATGCAGACCGTCGCATATCTTTTTGATATTTTTTGGAAAAATTTACTTGTTATCTCGGTAATTATTTTTGCACCAGAAATTAGAAAAGCCTTAGATAGAATAGGTACTTCAAAATTTAGTAATCTAAAAATTTTTTCATTTCATGGATTTTCAGAAGACAAAAAAATTGAAGATTTGAAAAATGCAATACAGGTTGTAACAAAATCAGCTTCATATTTTTCTGACGAAAAAATTGGAGCAATAATAGTTTTTGAAAGATTCACACCTTTAGGAGAAATTATAAATACTGGTATTATTATAAATTCTGTTTTATCAAATGAAATGCTGGAAAATGTATTTTATCCCAAAGCTCCACTTCACGACGGAGCCGTTATTATAAGAAATTCAAAACTTTATGCAGCAGGTTGTATTTTGCCACTCACGCAGAATACTTCCATAGCTTCAAGTTATGGTACAAGACATAGAGCTTCTATAGGAGTTTCTGAAATGAGCGATTGTGCAGTTGTTACAGTGTCTGAAGAAACTGGTTTCATTTCCTTTACAGTAAATGGAAAGATGAAAAGTGGAATTTCCGACGGAGAGCTCAGAGAGTATCTTTTAGATTATTTATTGAGTGAAAAGGAGGCAAAAAATGAAAAATAAACACAGCCTCAGTTCACTTTTATACAGTAAAAAATTTCTTATGGTTGTATCGGTATTGCTTGCTTTTGTAATCTGGGGAATGTTTTCTATTTATAAAAGTCCCGAAACACAGCAAGTTATAAAAGGCGTTCCAGTAACTATAGATATGGGCGTCCCAAATCAACTGGGTTATGAAGCCTTTGGAACTGAAAAAAATATGACAGTGGATGTTACTGTTCAAGCAAAAAGATATTTATTCGCAGATAAGACAATGAAAGCGGAAAATTTTAAAGCAGTAGCTATAACTTCAAATGTAAGTCGCCCAGGCGCTTATTCACTAAATATCAAGGTAACGCCTCCAAGTGACACAAATAATATCAAAATAATATCTAAATCTATAGACAGTATCAGCGTCTATTTTGATGTTCCGAGTACAAAAGAATATAAAATAGAGCCCGTCTTAAAAAATACAAATATTATAAATAGTAACACTGATTTTTTAGTAGACACACCAGTGCTTTCAGAAGAAAAAGTTACTATAAAGGGACCTGCAAGTGAGATGGGAAAAATAAAAACTGTTTCTGCAGTGGCGTCAGTTCAAGAACAAAAAAAGGAATCCTTTACTCTAAATCCTAAATTTGAAGTTAAAGATTCTTCTGGAAATGATATAAATTATCTCTCATATAACATAGATGTGGATAACATTTTTATGACAGTTCCCATATATAAAATTTTAACCTTGCCGACGGGGGCAACTTTTGAAAATGCACCTGCTTATTATGTAAAAAATCCGATTAAATACGAGATAAATCCTAAAACAATTCGAGTTGGTGTTTTATCTGGAATTGCCGATAAAGCAAAGACTGCTGATTTAGTAAAAATAGACTTTTCTTCATTGCATGGTGGAGTCAATACTTTCGTTTTTGATGAAAATTCTATTGCAGATGGATTTAAACTGTTAGATGAAAATCAAAAAATCAATGTAAAAGTAAATGTTGGAAATGTTAAATCTAAAGAATTACAAATTTCACCCAACAATATAAAATTCAATAATCTAAAGCCCAAAACTAAGGCAAAAATTCTGTCAAATAACAATGTCAAAATTATTATTTTGGGTCCTGCGACAGAAATTGCTGATTTAGAGACGGCAGATATAATGGCAAATATTGATTTGAAAAATGCCGATGTTGGCACTCATACTTTTCCTATAAGTATTGGTGTGAAAAAAAATTATTGTTGGGCATACGGTAAGTATCAAAGTCAAGTAATTATAGAAAACGCAAATTAAAATGAATGAAAAAAAAGAAAAAAAGGTAAAATCAAAATCTTATTTGCTGATAATCGCAATTTCAATTGCGGTTATCGGTGTTTTTTTCTTTTTGTTTCTATTGCTTTTAGGAAATTTATCATCTCCACTTGATAATATGAAAATTCCCTCATATTCAGGGAAAGAAAAGCCGATTTTAGAAGCTTTTGAAAAGCAATTTTCTAAAAAAGAAGACTTCATTTATTCATCTGCATTAAAGGGCGAACACCGAAGTCCCGTTATGTTTATTGATTTAGACAATGATGCACGAGATGAAGCCCTTGTCTTTTATTCTCTGAAAAAAGCTGAAAAAAATGTATATATAAAAATTATGAAAGAAAATAATGGTTCTTGGATTGCCATTAATGATATTCGAGGAAACGGAAATAAAATTATTTCGGTTGACAAATTAAAAGCCTCTTCTAATAGTACGGAAAATTATCTTATGATTTATTGGGATGTACTTGGAAGCGGTAAAAATGGATTGCTTACGGTATATGTTCCTGAAAAATACAGTGATAAAAATATAAATTTAAAACCTCTTTTTAAGCAAAATATTTTAGGATATACTAAAATTTCAATAGATGAGAATTTGACACCAGGCATTTTGTTTTATTTTATAAATTATACTGAAAAAAATATTGAAGCTTATGCAAATGTTTTCTGTATTGAAGACGACAGAGTGGTAACTTTGGGAGATAATGTTAAAATTGATAATTCTGTAAATAACTGTATAAATCTACAGACATTCAAAAAAATAGACGGTGAATATATTTATTTAGATACGGCAAATCAGTACAATTCTTCGCTTACTGAAATATTAGTTTGGGATTATAAACAGCGTAAATTAGAATCTTTATTTACTAAGGTTGGAAATTTTTCAAATTATAAGACTCTAAGATCAGTTGAAATTGAAAGTGCTGATATTGACAGAGATAGAGAACCTGAAATTCCGTCAAATAAATCTGAGTACAATGACGATTTTCGAGATGAGTTGAATTATGGAGAAGAATTATTGCCTGTAATTGCATGGAGTACAGTCGATAGAAACTTCAATTTAACGGAAAAATTTTTAACTTTTGCAGAAACAGATTCAGGATATTTAATGAAAACAGATTTGAATAAAGAATATAAAATTTTTGCCATCCGAAATTCTATTCTCGGAAAAACAGAATATTGGACTTTAAGAAATGGCAAAAAAAATAAACTCTTATTTACAATCTATGATACTGAATTATCAAGATATAATGACAATACACAAAATTATTCAGACTTTTTTATCTATGGTGCAATAAACAACAAAATGATTATGTTTAAGATCACAGATGATGGAGCAAAGCTTGGAATAAATGAAGATTATATTAAATCAAATATTGAAAATATAGGTTAGGTGATAAAATGAAAACGGTGCTTATCGCCGAAGACGAACAGTCTATTAGAGAATTTACTGTAATAAATCTAAAAAGGGCAGGCTTCGATGTTATTGAAGCTGAAGACGGTGCTCAGGCTTTGGAAAAATATAAAGACAACAAAGATAAAATTGATGTTGTTGTTTTAGATGTGATGATGCCGAAATTAGACGGAACTGAAGTTTGTAAAGAAATAAGACAAATTGACAGCCATGTTGGAATCATTATGTTGACTGCTAAAACGGGAGAAGAAGACAGAGTTTTAGGTTTACGAGTAGGCGCCGATGACTATGTTTCTAAACCTTTTTCAATTGCTGAATTTTTAGCTCGTGTAGACGCAGTTTACAGAAGATCTTCTGTAGATAACAAAAGAGAAAATCTAATAATAGAATCTGGAGACTTTACCTTAGATTTAGGCTCAAGATTATTTTTGAAAAAGGGAAATATTATCGAACTTACTCAAGTAGAATTCAAGATAATGCAATTTTTACTTGAAAATATGGGAAGAGCAATTTCAAGAAAAGAATTGCATGTAAAAGTTTGGGGAAATTCACATTCAAGTGAAGAAAAAATTGTCGATGTAAATATAAGACGACTTAGAATGAAAGTTGAAGACAATCCCTCACAACCTGAACATTTAGTTACGGTATGGGGAATTGGTTATAGGTGGATATAATTGAAAATTTTTGATCTCAAAAATTTAAATAGAGCCAAAGACACTGTTGCGGCGAGATGGACAAAGATGTTAGTAATACTAATGTCTTTTACACTTATTTTTCTAATACCCAGTTTTTTAATCGTCATTCATCAATATTTTTACAATACTGTTGAGATAAAATTGTCGTCTATGTATACCGATGATGTCGCTGGTTTTTTTAGTTCTTATAATCTAAATTCGACGCAGGCTTTTAATGAGGCCGCAGAAAAATATATAAGTGGTATAAAACAGCATACAAAAGATGATGGAATTGAAGTTCAAGTAATTGACAAACAGGGAAAAATAATTGCGTCGAGTACAGGATTTTTATTGACAGAGGAAGCTTCTTCCGATTATAAAAATGCCGTCGTTTCTGATTTGGGAAAATCTAAATTCGTCGGCAAAAACGAAAATGGCGAAAAAATTATGTCTCTTACCTTTGCTTTGCCTAAATATGCTGGCACTGAAACAGGAGCAATTAAATATATTACTTCAATGAAGCAAGTAGATAAAAGTGTCGTAATTGTAAGTTTGATAGGACTTACGATTATCAATATTATTTTTCTGTTATTTTTATTTGTTGGAACCTATTTTATAAATCCTATATCCAAAAAAATTCAGCAAATTAATAAAGCCGCACGACTTATGGCTCAAGGAGATTATTCATATAAAATAGACGGTAGTGTCTATGATGATGAAGTTGAAGAATTGACAGATTCTTTTAATTATATGGCGGCTGAACTTGAACGCTCACAATCTGCACAAAATGAGTTTTTATCAACTGTTTCACATGAGATGAAAACACCATTAACTGCGATAAAAGGTTGGAGCGAGACCTTGCTTGAAACTGATTCAAACGACAGAGAAACAATTCAAACGGGATTGAAAGTCATTGAAACAGAAGCTTCTCGTCTACAAAATTCAGTTGAAGATTTACTTATGCTATCGAGAATGGCTGCTGGAAGATATGAAGTCAAAAAGACTAAAATGGATATTTTGGCAGAGTTAGATGAAACTGTATTTTTATTCAAAGATAGAGCTCGCAAAGAGGGAATAAATTTAAATTATACTTCGCCCGATTATGCCGCCACATTTTTTGGCGATCCAGATCGTATTAAACAAGTGTTCATAAATATTTTGGATAATGCAATTAAGTATACCGAAGCCGGTGGGGATATAAACATAACTACTAAACTTATTTATCTAAGTTATGATGTAACTGATGAGTTACAAATTTTTATTTCAGATACAGGCTGCGGCATTGATGAAAATGATATTGATAAAGTCAGAGAAAAGTTTTATAAATCAAATAATAATAAACCTGGCTCTGGAATTGGACTTGCAGTTTGCGAAGAATTGTTAAATTTGCATGGTGCAAAGATGGAAATAGAAAGTAAAGCAGGAGAGGGTACGACAGTTAAACTCATCTTCTCAATTGAAAAAACTAACATACAAAACAACGGAGAAATTAATGAATAAAAATTGTAATTATGGCGGTCAAGCATTGATTGAGGGAATTTTAATGCTTGGAGCGAAAAAAGGCGCCATTGCTCTTCGACTTCCTAACGGAGAAATAGAAGTTTCCGATCGAGAAATGAAGAGGTTAAATGAAAAATATAAGTTTTTAAAACTTCCAATTATAAGAGGTTTTGTCAATTTTATTGAAACAATGATTTTTGGATATAAAAGCCTTATGTATTCGGCGGAAAAACAAATTCCACCAGAGGAAGAAAGCGAAGAAAAAGAATCAAAACTCTCTGTATTAGTTGGGATTGTTTCTCTTCTATTTTCACTTGTTTTAACACTTGGACTCTTTGTATATCTTCCGTCATTAGTTGTAGATTTGATTGACGGCAAACTTTTTTCAAATGCTCTTATAAAATATCATGGATTGTTTGAGGGAATAATAAAAATACTTATTTTCTTGATTTATTTGAAACTCGTTTCAAAACAAAGAGATATTAAAAGAGTTTTTTCTTATCATGGTGCAGAGCATAAAAGTATTTTTTGTCTTGAAAATGGGGAAGAATTGACCGTTGAAAATGTCAGAAAACAATCTCGATTTCATCCAAGATGTGGCACAAGTTTTTTGTTTATAATTCTCATAATAAGTATTATAATTTCTACAACAGTTCTTTTGATTTTCCCGTCGTTAAACGAACATAGAGCAATTTGGATTTTGGTAAAGCTACTTTTAATTCCCCTAATAACCGGTATAGGTTATGATGTTTTGAAATTTTCTGCAAAGCACAAAAGCAAAGTTTTAGACGCTTTGGTAAAACCAGGTCTTTGGATACAGAGAATTACAACAATAGAACCAGATGATTCTATGATTGAAGTTGCTATTGCCGCTCTAAAAAGAGCAATTGAATTAAATGAAAATACCGTTAAAGAAGATTAAAGAAGAAATAAAAGCAAAATTAAATAATGAAAATCAAGCTTTTCATATTATTTCTAAGGCCACAAATCTTACAAAAACAGAATACTTAATTGATACAGATAAAGAAATTGATGTAGAGACATACAACAAAATAAATGAAATGGCAGAAGATTTACAAAAAGATATTCCGCTTGCCTATATTTTGGGAAATCAAGATTTTTGTGGATATGAATTTGCCGTCGGTCCCGGAGTTCTGATACCAAGAGTTGAAACAGAAGAATTAGTTTATAAAGTTCTTGACTATGTAGAAAAAAATTCAATTTCAAATATAAAAATATTAGAACTTTGTGGTGGCAGTGGCTGTATTGGAATTTCACTTGCAAAAAAAATTAAAAATTCAAGTGTCGTTATAATTGAAAAAGATGGGATTGCATTTGAATTTTTAAATAGAAATCTGCACAATTTAAAAGCTGAAAATGTGTCTGTGTTTTTAGATGATGTTTTATCTTGTTATGATAAATTTCCCGATTATGAATTTGATATAATAATTTCCAATCCACCATATATAAAAACTGAAGTCCTTGAAAACCTCGATAAATCTGTAAAATTTGAGCCAAGTATGGCTTTGGACGGTGGAAAAGACGGACTTTTATTTTATAAAAATTTCTCTGTTCACTGGTTATCGAAATTAAAAGAGGATGGAGTTATGTTTTTAGAAATTGACGACGAAAATGTCAAAGATCTTTTTGATAATATACAAATAGAAAAAGATTATTTTGGCAATACAAGATTTGCTATTGTAAAAAGGAGATAAAATGCTACTTAACGCTTTTAGAACTGGCGATGTCAGTTATATATTAATGTCAATATTAGCTTCGTTATTTGTAATATTTTTTGTTATTCCAATACACGAACTTGCGCATGCATATCAGTCATATAAATTGGGAGACCCAACCCCCAAATTAATGGGAAGATTAACGTTAAATCCCCTTAAACACTTAGACCCACTTGGTTCTATAATGATACTCATTGTTGGATTTGGCTGGGGAAAACCAACACCCGTCGATCCGAGATATTATAAAGACCCCAAAAAAGATATGGCAAAAGTTGCTTTTGCAGGTCCGGGAATCAATTTGCTTTTTGCTTTGATTTTAATTTTTATACAGACTCTGGTGATAGAATTTGCCGATGTTGAGGCTTCAAAAATTGCCTCAGCTGTTGCTATTTTTTGTGTTTTGGCAGCTCGTATAAATATTTTCATTGCTGTTTTTAATTTAATTCCCATACCGCCATATGACGGATTTGATATATTGAATTTAATCTTGCCAGAAAAAGCTTCATATTTTCTTGAAAGAAATCAGAGAATGTTAAATTTAGTCTTTTTAATTTTGATTCTTACCGGAGCAATGTCAATTCCATTAAACTTTTTGACTTCCGGAATTCAGAAATTGTTTGAAATTATTATTTTGCTTTTTTTACGATAAATTATGGAAATATTAGAATATAAAACAGAGGTCTTTGAGGGTCCGCTTGATTTGCTTTTGAGTTTTATTTCAAAGCGAAAAGTAGATATTTTAGATATTCCCATTCTTGAAATAGTAGATCAATATCTTGAATATTTAGCAAAACTTGAAGATAATAAAGCAATTATATCAGCTGAATTTTTAGAAATGGCAGCTCGATTAATATATATCAAAACAGTGTCCTTGCTTCCCAAAGACGAAGAAGCGGAAATTTTAACAAAAGAATTAAAAGGCGAACTAATAAGATATAGAGATTGTAAAATTGTAGCCGAACAACTAAAAAATAGGACAAGTGGTTTTGATTATCTTATCCATGAAAAAATTCCCTTTAATGCTGAAATAGATTACAAAGAAGATTTAGACATACAAAAACTTTTTTCCGCCGCACTTTGTTTATCAAAGATTGCAAACAAGAAAAAACCTCTTAAAATTGAAGTCTTTGACAATTATGTTCATCATAAAACTGTTCCAGTTCAAAAAATGATAGATAAAATTTTAAATATGTTGCAAGAGAAAAAAGGTAAAATCGGATTTCGTAGTTTTGTGACAAAAAATTCTTCTAAATCGGAATTGATTGCTACTTTTTTAGCGATTTTGGAATTGGCACACGATAATAAAATATACATAGACGGAAAAGATGAAGATTTTTCAATAGATTTTTCGAGAAGGGGAGCAAGTGAAAGATAAAATACTTAGTTCAATTGAAGCCATTTTATTCGTTGCAGGCGACCCTGTAAGTGTGAATAAATTAGCCCAATCATTTGATGTGAATGTTGAAGATATGAATAAACTCTTGTCTGTTTTAAAAGACAAGTTAGATGAGCAAGGTGGTTTGACTCTTGTTTTTTTAGAAGACCGAGTTCAGTTAACCATAAAACCAGAATGTGCTGATAAAGTAAAAACTTTTTTAAATTTTAATATCAACACAAAACTCTCTGACGCAGCTTATGAAGTTTTAGCAATAATAGCTTATAACCAACCCGTTAGTAGAGCTTTCATATCTGAAATCAGAGGAGTAGATTCTTCTGGTTCTTTAGATTCTCTTATAAAAAAAGGATTAGTTGAAGAATGTGGCAGACTTGATTTACCTGGTAAACCTTTGATTTATCGGGTAACTGATAATTTTTTAAGATGTTTTTCTATAAGTAGTTTAAAAGACTTGCCAAAGATACCCAATGATGAAGAGGGCGAAAAAGAAAATTTTAATGTTTAGTCATTTTCATAAACTATTACTACAAAAGAATTTCAAAAAAACATTTGGAAAATGCTACAAATTTTGATATAATGCATATTAGTTTAATTTTAATTTTGTAAAAGAGGTGACGGCATTGATAGTTCTAAAAATTATTGGCTGGATAATTTGTATTCTATTGCTGATAATTGCCGCCATACTAGCTTTTACAATTTTATTTCTTTCAGTAAAAATTAAACTAAAAGTATCTGTAAACGAAGAAAAAGACAAAGATGTCCGATTTAGATTACAATATGGATTTATAAATCTAAAAATCTATCCTGAACAGTTTACTGAAGAGAAAAAAGAAAAATATAAAAAATTATTTGAAAAAATAAAAGCTAAACTTTCAGACGAAGAGAAAAAAGAAATCAGTAAAATTGAAAAACAGATAATTGCTGAAGAAAAACAAATCGAAGACTTCAATGAAAGACAAACAAAAAGAGAAGCTTTGGGAGAAGACCCCTCAAAAATTGATGAGCTAATTTATGAAATAAGGCAGATTGATTTTAAGAAAATCAAGGACATTATTGAAAAACTCAAAACTACTTTCACTGCCGATGATTTATCAGACATTTCTCACTATATCATAGAAAAAACTGCCAATCTCCCTGAAAAATTTAGAAAAAAATTCATTATTGAAAAACTTTTCTTTATTTTGACCTATGGTTGTGCAAATGACGCTGCAAAAGGAGCTATCGAATACGGTCGTATTTGTTCAGTTGTCTATCCTTTCTTTGGAAAATTGGCTTCACGCTTTAAGCTCAGAGAATATGATATTGATATGAATCCGGACTTTTTGTCTAAAGAAAATCAATTCAGAGGAGCTTTGGTTTGCTCATTCAGACCAATTAATTTCATATCAATACTGACTATATACGGTGTTGCAATTGTAAATAAAGTTTCTGGTAAAGTTATAAAAAATAAAATTAAAAATAAAAAAACTGATAAAGTAAATAAACAAAAACAAGTTGTTGAAAATAATTAATTAAAATATTATAGGTGGTGCTATTATGAAAGATACTTCAGCTGCAGCAATGCTCGCTGCGACAATTGAAAATGTCAAGAGCATGGTTGATGTTAGTACGGTTATCGGCGAACCAGTTCATACTGCTGACGGTATAACATTATTACCTGTTTCAAAGGTAACATATGGTTTTGCAAGTGGTGGTTCTGACTTTCCGTCAAAATCTAATAAAGAATTATTTGGTGGTGGCGGTGGCGCCGGAGTAACAGTTATTCCGATTGCTTTTCTTATCATCAAAGACGGAGAAGTTTCACTCAAACAAATCACTGCATTTGACGATGCTACCGAAAGACTTGTAAGTCTTGTTCCCGAAATGTTTGATAAAATTAAAGCTGCAAAAAATAAAAAGGCTTAATTGTAATTTAATTAACCGCCTGCAAATTTGCGGGTGGTTATTTGTATCTCGGAGATAATGGCATTGAGGATTAACAAATTTTTATCAAACTCATTAAATGTTTCAAGGCGATTTGCAGATAAACTTATAGAAACAGAAGAAATCTTCTTAAATGGCAAAAGGGCTGTAAGAGGAGATGATGTAAGTTTAGATGATGAAGTCGTATACAAAGGTAAAAAATTAAAGCTAAAAAATGAGAAAAAAATTTATTTGGCTTTGAATAAACCGCAAGGATTTATTACGACGATGAGTGATGAAAATGGTCGAAAATGCGTTAAAGATTTAGTTTCTGACTGTAAAACGAGAGTTTATCCCATTGGCAGATTAGATCGTAATTCAGAGGGACTTTTGCTCTTTACCAATGACGGAGATTTTGCTAATTTGATGATGCATCCGTCTTCTCATATTCCGAAAACTTATCGTGTAACTGTTAAAGGCAAGGTAACCGAGAAAATTTTGGATCAATTAGAAAAAGGCATTATAATAGATGACCGAAAAACCTTGCCAGCGATAACTTTTTTAAATTCATATAAAAAGGGCATAAGCGTAGTTGATATAACGATTTTTGAGGGCAGAAACAGACAAGTTCGTAAAATGATGAAGTATTTTGATTTTGAAGTTTTAACGCTTGAAAGAATCAAATATGGGACTATAGAATTAAAGGACATTCCCCGAGGTAAGTATATAAAACTTACAAAACAACAGATAAATGAACTTATTGATATGGCGAGTGATGGTGCAAAATGATTAAAAGTATGACAGGTTTCGGTTCTGCGACTTTTCAAAATGAAGATTATGAAATAAGCGTAGATTTGAAGAGCGTTAATCACAGATACTGTGAGATTTATATAAAAATGCCGTCTAATTATAGTGATATTGAAGACGAACTCAGAAAAATCATATCTGAAACATTCAATCGTGGTAAATTTGAATGTTATGTAAAAATTGCCTGTAAATCTGGCGATGATATTGATGTTTCTCTAAATGAAAAAATTGTAGAAAAATATGTTGGCGCCATTAATGAATTAGAAAAAGAATATCACCTTAAAAATAATATAAAAATATCTCACATTATTGATTTACCGGGAGTTTTCAATATCATTCAAAGTAAAAATGATGATGAAAATCTTAGAAAAAATATAATAGAGTCACTGAAAATTGCTTCAAATGAGCTTTTGAGTATGAGAATTAAAGAGGGAGAAAAGCTCAGTGAAGATATAGATGAAAAACTTGAAAATTTAATTTTAGTTTTTCAAAAAATTGAAGAAAAATCTGACGACCTTGTTGAAAAAAATCTTGAAAAATTGAAGCAAAAAATGTCTGATCTCTTGCAAAATACCAATTATGATGAAAACAGAATAATCACAGAAGCTGGAATTTTAGCAGATAGAGAATCTATTGATGAAGAAATTGTTCGATTTAAATCTCATATAAATCAATTTAGAGATATGCTCAAATCAAATGAGCCTGTCGGCAGAAAAATGGATTTTTTAATTCAAGAAATGAACAGAGAAATAAATACAATTGGCTCTAAAACACAAGATCTTGATACGGTCGCAAATGTTGTAAACTTAAAGTCAATGATTGAAAAAATAAGAGAACAAATTCAAAATATTGAGTGATGAGGTTATTGTGCAGATATTAAAAGTTGGTTACGGAAATTTTGTAAATAAAGATAAGGTTGTTGCTATAGCTTCTGCCGATTCTGCTCCCATTAAGAGAATAATTACACAAGCGAAAGCAAAAGGATTATTGATTGATACTACAAAAGGAAGAAAAACTGACGCTGTGATTATTGCAGAAAGCGGTCATATTATACTTTCGTATTTAAAACCAGAAGATTTACAAAAAGAATTTTCTGATAAATCGGAGGCGAAGAATTGATGAAAGGTTTTCCGCTAATAATATCTGGCCCCTCTGGCTCTGGAAAAGACACTTTAATAAATGAGCTTGTAAAAAAAGATCTTGGAATAATAACATCGACTTCTTATACAACGAGAAAAGCCAGAAAAGGCGAAACAAATGGACAAGATTATTTTTTCGTAGATGAAAAATCATTTCGTAAAGCCATTGATAATGATGAAATGATTGAATATGTTAAATATGAAAACAATTATTATGGCACACCAAAATGTTTTGTCGACGAAAAAATAAAAGAGGGAAAAATTGTTATTCTCAAAATAGATGTTGTCGGAGCCGATAGAATTAGAAAGCTTTACAATGACTCAGTAAGCATATTCATTATGCCGCCATCTCTTGAAACCTTGAAAGAAAGACTTGTAAATCGCAATACTGAAAAAAAAGATGAAATTATTTTGAGATTGGAAATTGCAAAAAAAGAAATTTTGAAAAGTAGCGATTTTGATTATATAATAGTAAATAATGAGCCGGAAGAAATGGTAGATACGGCAGTTAAGATAATCAATGCACACAAAAAAATGAATGAGGGGAAATAAATGTTAAATCCAGATATTAAAAAATTGATAGACAAACAAGAAATAAACAGATATGCACTCGTTACCGGAGTTGCAAAGAGAGCAAGACAAATTGCGTCAGATGCTGAAGATAAGGATATGATTTTACAGGACAAACCAATTAGCATGGCGCTTCAAGAATTAATTGATGATAAATATTACATAATTTTACCGCAATAGGAGGCAGACGGTGGACTTTATCGAAACTGTAGGTGTTTATGTCGAAAATACTTCTTTTGGTTTTGACAAAAACTATACATACAAGGTCCCCGAGTATCTTGCAGATAAAATTTTTATAGGACAGAGAGTCTTTGTACCTTTTTCAGCTTCAAATAAAAAGAGGCAGGCAATTATTACAAAAATAAATCCTGAATCTTCTTCGAAAAAGCTAAAGGAAATTTTTGATTTGATTGACGAGCAGGCTATTTTAAATGAAAATCAACTGAAGCTCGCAGAATTTATCAAAGAAAGGACTTTCTGCTCTTTTTTTGATGCAGTCAAATTACTTATTCCGATTGGAATTTCTGAAAAAATAAAAACTTTTTATTCTCTTTCGGAAAAAGCTTATGAAAAAGACAGTGAAATTCTTGAAATAATAGCAAAAAATAAAAAGATAAGTCTTGAAGATTTGTCAAAAGCATTGAACTTGTCTGAATCTAAAACGAGGACAAAATTAAAAAAATTTATAGATGAAAATTATATTATAGAAAGCTTTGTCAGTATTAGAAAAGTTGGCGATTTAAGTAAAAATTTTTATGAAATAAAATCTCAAGATTTAACTTTGGAAGAACTTTTATCTTATGCGACAAGCAAAGCACAAAAATCTGTTTTAAAATTTTTATATGAGACAAATGGAGCTTTTGAACGAGATATTTTAGAATTTACTTCTGTAACCAAAACAGTTTTGAAAACTTTGCTTAAAAAAGATCTCATCATTTCTACACCAGAGGAAGTACTCAGAAAACCCTATATGCCAAATTTAAAAACTTTAGACAAAGATTTTAAATTAAATGACGAACAGCAAAAAGTATATGAAAATATTTTAGCTGAATATAGAGATGATAAACCACATGTTTCTTTAATTTACGGCGTAACGGGTAGTGGAAAAACTCATGTTTTTTTGAAACTTATAGATGAAGCTATTGAAGATGACGGAGGAATTATCGTAATGGTTCCCGAGATTTCTCTTACATCTCAACTTCTAAGTATATTTAAGTCGAGATATGGTTCCAAAGTTGCAATTTTACATTCTGCTTTGTCAATCGGCGAAAGATTAGATGAATACAAGAGGATAAAAAGGGGCGAGGCAAAAATTGTTATTGGTACTCGCTCTGCAGTCTTTGCTCCATTTGATAAAATAAATCTCATTGTTATGGACGAAGAGCATGATGATAGTTATAAATCGCAGTCAACTCCTAAATATGATACAAATACCATAGCTAAATATTTAGTAAATAGAGATAAATCACTTTTGATTTTATCTTCTGCAACGCCCGATATTGAAAGTTATGCAAAGGCAAAAAAGGGCATTTATTCATTTAATAAAATTACAAAAAGATTTTCTAAGCTCGATTTGCCCGAAGTTATCAAAGTAGATATGCGAGGCGTCTATGATATTTTTAGTCCCATTCTCGTAGAAAAAATAAATGAACAGCTTGAAAAAGATCATCAAGTTATTCTACTTATAAATAGGCGTGGATTTAATACCTTTATTAGATGTGAAGAATGTGGCGAAGTTGTGCTTTGCCCAAATTGCTCTGTTGCTATGACTTATCATAGAGCTGGCAAGAAATTAATGTGCCATTACTGTGGTTATACGAAAGCATATACAGAAACTTGTCCTAACTGTAAAGAAGAAAGTTTAATATATTCAGGTGCCGGTACTCAAAAAGTCGACTATGAAATAAGTAATCTTTTCCCCGATAAGAGTATATTGAGAATGGACTCTGATACTAAAACTTACGGAGCTTCTTTTGAAAAGAAAATGCAAGATTTTAAGGACGGAAAATATCAGATTTTAGTTGGCACTCAAATGGTTGCCAAGGGTTTAGATTTTGAAAATGTAACTTTAGTTGGTGTTTTATCTGCGGACAAGCAAATGTATGACGACGATTATAAAAGCTCGGAGAGAACTTTTGATTTAATAACACAAGTTGTTGGTAGATCTGGTAGAGGAAAATTCACTGGAAAAGCGATAATACAGACAATGTCGCCAGAAAATGATATAATTAACTATGCTGCCAATCAAGATTATGAAGCTTTTTTTAATCGAGAGATTAAAATAAGAAAGGCTATGATTTATCCTCCATTTTGCACAATTTGCAAAATTGATTTTTCTGCCAATAATCCTGAAAAAGCTCAAAGAGCAGCAAAGGCAATGTTTTCATTGCTTTCAGATAACTCAGATATGATAATTTTTGGTCCTATTGAAAAAAGAATTTTTAAACTTCACAATAAATATAGGTATCAAATTTTGATAAAATTCAGAAACGGTAAAAAACAGAGAGAAAAATTGAAAAAAGTTTTTGAAACATATTACTTAAAAAAGGAGGCAAGGGGAGTTGTAATGACTCCAGATATAATAAAATAATGGCTTATAGAAATATAGTTACTGAGGGAGATTCAATTCTCAAAAAGAAGAGTAGAAAAATAGAAAAAATTGACGATAGAACAAAAACCTTAATCGACGATATGAAAGAAACAATGTATAAAAATGATGGCGTTGGTTTAGCTGCAGTTCAAGTCGGAGTTTTAAAACAATTATTCATAGTTGATATAGGAGAAGGAATTTTTATTTTTATAAATCCTGAAATTGAAAAAGTCAGTGGCGAATGTCTTGACAATGAGGGTTGTCTGTCCTTTCCGGGAAAGACATACCAAGTTAGAAGACCAGAAAAAATTAAAGTAAAAGCCCTAAATGAAAATGGCGAAGAATTTGAACTTGAAGCAGAGGGACTTTTTGCAAGAGCAATTTGTCATGAAAACGATCATTTAAACGGAATTGTTTTCTTAGACAGAGTAAAAATGGAGGATCAGGATGAAGAACGATAAGATAAATATCGTTTTTTTTGGCACACCTGAATTTGCTTTAACATCGCTTGAAAATTTGTATTTTGACGAAAAGATTAATATATCTGCCGTTGTCACGAAACCAGACGCACTCAGAGGCAGGAAAAAAATATTAACTGAAAGTGTTGTTGCAGCTTTTGCAAAATCAAAAAATATTCCCACTTTGAAACCTGAAAAAATGAAAGATGAGAACTTTTTATCTGAGCTAAAATCTTATAAAGCTGATTTTTTCGTGGTTGTCGCATATGGTAAAATTTTACCCAGACAGATTTTAGATATGCCCAAATATGCAACTATTAATTTACATGGTTCTCTATTGCCGGAATATAGAGGGGCAGCACCAATTCAATTTGCTCTGTTAAATGGAGACACTGAAACCGGCGTTACTACAATGATTTTAGATGATGGTATGGATACTGGAGATATGCTCTTAAAAGAAGAAATATCAGTTGATATTGACGACGATTATTTTTCTCTATCGGAAAAACTTGCGAATATTGGTGCAAATTTATTAAATAATACTCTCAAAAATTTTGAAAATATTGTTCCTGAAAAACAAAATAATGAAAAAGCTACTTATACAAGGATTATTGAAAAAAAAGACGGAGAGTTGGATTTCAATAAAAGCATTTTAGAAAATTATAATAAAATAAGAGCACTTTCAATGTGGCCAGTTGCTTATATGGATTTTCGTGGAAAGACTCTTAAAATTTTTGAAGCTGATTTTGAAGAAAAATCAAATACGGTTTTGGGAGAAATAAAAATGTCAAAAAATACTATGGAAATAGGATTTAAAGACGGTATTTTGATTCCAAAAATAGTTCAACTACAAGGCAAAAAGAAGATGAATATATCGGATTTTGTAAACGGGAACAGATAAACCTTAGATTGACAAAAAAGCCTAATTCAAGTACGATAAATTGATTATTTGAAATTTTTAATATGGGAAAAAACACAAAAATAGATTTACTTTCTATGCCATTTGACAAGCTTTTGGATTATTGCGCCGAAAGAGGTTTGAAAAAATTCAGAGCCACTCAAATTTTCGACAGATTGCATGTAAAAAGAAATACGGATTTTAATGAATTTACCGAGCTTTCAAAAGAGTTTAGAGAGAAATTAGAAAAAGAATGTAAAATTACAAAGTTAGAGAGCGTTAGAGTTCAAAAATCTCAAAAAGATCAGACTACAAAACTGCTTTTTAGATTAGAGGACGGATATACTGTTGAATCAGTTATACTTAAATATAAATATGGTTATACAATATGTTTATCCACTCAAGTAGGTTGTCGAATGAATTGCGCATTTTGTCTTACTGGAAAAGACAAATTTGAACGTAACTTGACAGCTGGCGAAATTTTAAGTCAAATTTACAAAGCAGAAGAAAAGTTAAATATAAATATCACTCGCCTTGTACTTATGGGAATGGGAGAACCATTAGATAATACTGACAATGTGCTTGATTTTATTAAAATAGTCAGCGACCATAGGGGTAAAAATTTAGGACAACGCAATATCAGTCTTTCAACTTGTGGAATTGTTCCTGAAATTATGCGTATGGCAGAAGAAAATATTCCTTTTAATCTTGATATTTCGCTGCATGCTTCAAATAATGAAATTAGAAATCAGATTATGCCAATAAATAAAAAATATAATATAGAAGATTTGATT
Organism: Clostridia bacterium; assembly: GCA_030532035.1. GTDB lineage: Bacteria > Bacillota > Clostridia > Oscillospirales > Acutalibacteraceae > JAUNLX01. Next base: position 40,613 of record JAUNLX010000005.1, read on the forward strand.
TCTGCCGCTGAATATTTCAAAAAAACAACTGGAAGAAGAGTGACGATTGTCTATTTGCTGATTGGAAATGTAAATGATTCCGATAAAAATGCAAAAGAATTAGTTGACTTAATAAAGGGAAAAAAATTTCATGTAAATTTAATTCAATTTAATGAAAATGAAAATTTAAATTTCAAGAAAAGTAAAAATTTGCATAAATTCGCTGAAATTTTACTTGAAAATGGTATTACGGTAACTACCAGAAGAACTTTAGGAGAAGATATAGACGCCGCTTGTGGCTTGCTCAGACGATCATTTAATGAGGAGACAGTGTATTGAGAATAGTTGCGAAAACTGACATCGGTAAAATAAGAAAATCAAATCAAGACTCTTATGCTGCGGGAGAATTTCCGTCGGGTGTTGCTTGGGCAGTTGTTTGCGACGGTATGGGAGGAGTAAATGGTGGAAATATTGCCTCATCTATGGCGGTTAAAATAATTTCCGAAGAAATTACTTCCATGTACACTAAAGATATGAGTGACGCTGCATTTAAGACTATTTTGTTTAATTCTATAAAAAAAGCAAATCGTCAAATTTACGATTACTCAATTAAAAATAAAGATTTTGCTGGAATGGGCACAACAGTAGTTGTATGTATTGTAAAAGAAGATAAAATGCTCATAGCCCATGTGGGAGATAGTAGAGCATATCTTATAGACGAAGATATAAAACAGATAACGAAAGATCATTCCGTTGTTCAGGAATTAATTGAAACAGGAGAAATTACTCCGAAACAGGCAAAAACTTTCCCGGGAAAAAACATAATAACAAGAGCCGTTGGTGTTTCCTCGGAAGTAGATATTGATTTTTCAGTTTATTCCTTTGATGAAAATAAAATTTTACTTATGTGCACAGATGGTTTATCTAACTATGTAGAACCGTCTGATATAAAAAAAGTAACAGAAAATAGCGATTATTATGAATATGCAGATAAGCTTATCAATGTCGCAAATAAAAATGGTGGCGGAGATAATATAACAGTTATAATCATTGCTTTATAAATGAAAGGTGTAAAATGGGAAATTACGCAGGAAAAATTATTGATGGGCGTTATGAAATAAAAGAAATTATCGGCGTCGGCGGAATGGCGATAGTTTATAAAGCCTATGATAATATCGACGATAGAATTGTTGCGGTTAAAATTTTGAAAGAAGAATTTCTTGCAAATGAAGAATTCCGCAGAAGATTTAAAAATGAGTCAAAGGCTATTGCCGTTATGTCTCATCCTAATATCGTTAGAGTTTTTGATGTTTCTTTTGGTGAAAAACTTCAATATATTGTTATGGAATATATTGAGGGAATTACGCTTAAAGAATATATTGAGAGCTTGAAAATTGTAAATATACAAGAAGCAGTTCATTTTACAATTCAAGTTTTAAAAGCCTTACAACATGCGCACGACAAAGGCATTGTTCATCGTGATATTAAACCGCAAAATATAATGCTTTTACAAGACGGAACTATAAAAGTTACCGATTTTGGAATAGCGAGATTTTCACGAGGCGACAGCAGAACTTTAGTTGAATCTGCAATTGGTTCTGTACATTATATGAGCCCCGAACAAGCAAGGGGAGAAATAACCGATGAAAAGGCAGATATTTATTCTGTCGGCGTTGTGCTCTATGAAATGATTACAGGTGAATTGCCATTTGATTCTGATTCTGCAGTTTCCGTTGCTATTATGCAATTAGAGGCAAATGCTAAAAAACCAACTCAGATAAATCCTGATATACCCTTAGGCTTAGAGCAAATAGTAAATCGAGCAATGCAAAAAGAAGCTAAAAACAGGTATCAAAGTGCTTCAGAAATGATAATGGATTTAGAAGAATTCAAAAAAAATCCAGATATAAAATTTAACTATAATTATTTTGTCGACGAAGAGCCCACAAATGTAGTCGAGGGATTGTCTAAAGTTATGGTAAATAAGTCGGTGTCTGAAAATTATGAAAATGATTCAGAATTTGACGAAGAAAATGAAGAAGAATCTTCTAAAATAAAAAAAGGTCCAATTGTAGCTTCAATTGTCGCTGGAGTAGTAGCTGCAGTGATAATTATAATTTCATTACTCTGGTTTTTCACTGATGTATTTAACAATGCAAAGGTACAAGTGCCTAATTTTGTCGGAATGAATTATTACAATGAAATTGATGGAAATCCGAGATATAAAGATTTCAAATTCAAGGTAAATCTTGTTACTGGTAAAGACATCAATTCTGAACCTGGAAAAGTAGTTTCACAAAATCCACCATCCGGTAAAAAAATCAAAATTGGTGGAGAAGTTACTTTAGATATTGTAGCAAGTGGTGTTAAACAAAAAATCCCATTAGTGGTTGGTTTTGCCTTAAATGACGCAAATCAAGCACTAAAACAACTTGGTTTTAACAATGTTGAAGTTAAATTTGAATATAGTCCAGACTCTGTAAAGGGAACTGTTTTGAAAGTTGAGCCGTCTGAGGGAACAGAGGTAGATGTTTCAGAAAAAGTTGTTATCTATGTTGCAAGCGATGTTGATGAAAGAAATGTTGAAGTTCCCAATCTCATTGGAATAAACTTAGAAGATGCAAAAGCCTATCTCAAAGAAAAAGATTTATCGCTTGGAACTGTAACAGAAGTTCCAAATACTCATAAAAAGGGCATAATCGTATTCCAGAGTGTTGATCCCAAAACCCCAGTTCCGAGAAATTCTAAAATTAATGTTGAAATAAGTTCTGGAGTAGTTGAAACCAAACCTCAAACCAGAGAAAAAAGTATAACTATAAAATTGCCTATGAAAAAAATCGCAGGGCAACCTGTAAATGGAACTCTAATTGTTTTCCAAAACAATATTAAAGTAATGGACGAAGTTGTTTTATTAAACGGCGAAGATATATCAATTTCAGTTTCAGGAAGCAAAGCTAATGAAAAGATTTTAGTACAAGTTGGAGTTGTGCCAATAAATTATTACAAGTGTACAATCGACTTTACTCAAGATCCTCCAGAGATTACTTCTCAAAGATATGAAAATTGATAACGGTTTAATTGTTAAGGGAATCGGCGGTTTTTACCATGTTAAAACCGCCGCTGACTTATATCTGTGTAAGCCTAAGGGTATCTTTAGGCAACAAAAAATAAAACCACTTCCGGGAGATAGAGTTGAAATTTCCATTGATGATAATAAAGATGGAATTATAACTGCAATTAAAGAGCGTAAAAATTATTTGAATAGGCCAGCTCTTGCCAATATTGACAAAATATTTATAACTATCTCTATGGGAAAACCAAAACCCGTACTACTTTTGGCTGATAAAATGACAATTTTAGCAAATTATATAGGGGCAACACCTATAATTGTTATAAATAAAATTGACCTTTCACCAAATCAGGCAAAAGAAATTGAAGAAATTTATACAAAATCTGGTATAGACGCTTTCTGTGTCTGCGCAAAGACTGGTGAGGGTATAGAACAGTTTGATAAAAGACTTGACGGTATCTGTGTTTTAACTGGAAATACAGGTGTAGGTAAGTCTTCTATTATAAACAGACTAATTCCGAATTTATCCATAGATACAAATGAAATTTCAAAAGCTCTTGGTAGGGGAGTTCATACCACAAGAGAAACCACACTCTATGACATAAAAGACGGATATATAGCGGATACTCCAGGATTTTCTACTCTAACTTTAGATAAAAATTCAGATATTCAAAGTTCAGAGCTTGCAAATTATTTCAGTGATTTTTTACCTTTTTTAGATGATTGTAAATTTTCTAATTGCTCTCACATTCAAGAAAATGATGACTGCGCAATTTATAAAGCATTTTGCAACAAACAAATTCAATCGTCGAGATATGATAGTTATAAAAATATCTATACGCAGCTCAAATCTGCAAATAAATTTAACAAATAAAAACAAATTCAAGAATTAAAAATTAAACTTATAAATTTTTATTTTCATATGATAAAAACGAAACAATATAATCTATATTTTGCTGATTTTTATTTTAATAATCGGCGTTATTATGGTATAATGATATGAATTGCTTTATTAAGATTGATGTCAAATATTTTGAACAATTTCATCATAAGGGAGAAATATTTTGGGAAAATTAATTGTTTTTGAAGGCCTTGACGGTAGTGGAAAAAGTACACAATTAAATCTGTTAGAAAAAAGGCTCGAGAGTTCAAATTTTGATTTTAAAAAAATTAAACTGCCAGATTATGAAAGTGACTCATCTGCACCTATAAAAATGTATCTAAATGGAGAACTTGGCGACGACCCTATGTCTCTTAATGCATATGCTGTTTCAGGATTTTATGCCTGCGACAGATATGTAAATTACATTAAAAAATGGAAAGATGATTACGATAATGGAAAATTGATAATAGCTGACCGCTATACTTCATCAAATGCTATTTATCAAACTGTAAAATTGCCAGAGGAAGAAAAAGACGAATTTTTAAATTTCTTATTTGATTATGAATATGAAAAAATTTGTTTACCTAAACCGGATCTCACGATTTTCTTAGATATGCCTACGGAAATATCACAGAGACTTATGAGTGAAAGATATGATGGCGATGAAAAGAAAAAAGATTTACATGAATCCGATGTTAAATTTTTAAATGATTGCCGAAAAAACGCTTTGAGCGTGGCAAAAAAATGTGGTTGGAAGATAATCAATTGCAGCAAATATTCACAACCGCTGCCAATTGAGAATATCGAAGAAGAAATATGGAATGAAGTGAGAAAAGTAATTTTCAAATGATTGAATATAAAGCTGTTACATTAGAAGACAAAGAAAAAATAAATAAAATTTTAACTGCCGATCCACAGATAGGTTCTGAATATTGTTTTGGAAATATATATATGTGGAGCGAAGCTTATAATGCAAAAATAGGTTTTTATAAGGACTTTTTTATGCTAAAAATGAAAGAGGACGAAAAACCATATTATTCTTTCCCAGTGGGAAATGGCGATCTCAAAGAGTGCTTAGATGTCTTAAAGAATGAAGGCAAAGAAAAAAATCATGAAGTTTCGTTTTATAATGTTTCTAAAAAAAATTTAGAAAAGCTTGATAAACTCGTCGACTGTAAATTTAAGATAACCAAAAATGACGGTCAGGGAGATTATATTTATTTAGTAAAGGACTTAGCGGAGCTCAAAGGCAAAAAATATAAGTCAAAGAGAAATCACATTTCTTATTTTCTTAAAAATTTTGAATATGAATACGAAGAAATAAATAAAGATAATTTAGAAGAATGTTATCAAATGAGTCTTGAGTGGAATAAATTAAATAAAGCAAATATCGAAGAATATGAAAGCAAGGAACCTCAAGCAATAAAAAGAGCTTTTGAAAACTTTGATTATTTGGGCTTGGTTGGAGCTCTCATTAGAAGCAATAATAAAATAATTGCATATACCTTTGGCGAAAAAATCAATGATTATATGTTCTGCACTCATGTAGAAAAAGCTTATGCAGATGTAAGGGGAGCATACCCACTTATAAATCAACAATTTGCTGAAAATACTATAAACAATTTTGAATATGTAAACAGAGAAGAAGACTTGGGTATTGAGGGACTTAGAAAGGCGAAGCAATCTTACAGACCTGTTATGCTTTTGGAAAAATATTATGCAATATGCGATGACTGATATTAAATATACAACAGCTAATTTAGAAGACAAACAAGATTTAATCTCGCTTTGGAATACTGTATTTGAAGATAGTATTGAATACATAGAAAATTTTATGAATTACAATTTTAATTCTGAAAATATAATTGTAGCAAAGTACAAAGAAAAAATTGTTTCTGCCTATTATTTTATCCCCGTTAATTTTGAAAATCACAGCGCTTATTATTTGTATGCAGCAGCAACTTTGCCAGAATATAGAAAAATGGGAATAATGGGGGAGCTTCTAAAATATGGAATGAATCTTGCACAAAAGAGAAAGATTAGATTTGTTTTGCTTTCTCCAGCAAACGAGTCGCTGTATAACTATTATGAAAAATTTGGATTTAAGACAGTTTTTTATATTAAAAGATATTTACTGAATTTATCTGAATATGAAAAAATCTCTGAAAGTTTATCTGAATACAACCTCAAAAAAATTATTGATTTAAGGGAAAAATCGCTTGCAGATATTCCTCATGTTAGCTTCAATGAAAAGATATTTGAATATTTAATATCTGAATCTAAATTGACACAGAGTAAAATCTTAATATCCGATAATGCATATATTTATTTTGATGAGAATTTGAAAACCTTGCATATAAAAGAATATTTTCCATTCAATGCAATTTTTCCTAAAAATAAAGCAAAAGAGGTTATTTTAGATTTACCACTAAACATAAATTTTGAACATAAGTATGAAAAAATTCCACAAGGTATGTTGATTGATTTTGAAAACAAGTTCAATAAAGACGCATATTTGGGAATAACAATGGGTTGATATTGAATATGAATTGTTTGTCAAAATCAGATTATAGAACGAAAGCAATGGAAACAAGACGAAAAATGTCAAAATCACAGATAATCAAATTTTCAAATCAAATGGCAGAAAGATTGTTTTCATTAAAAGAATACAGAGAAGCTAAAAGAGTTTTTTCTTATTATTCTGTAAATAAAGAAATTAATACAACTGTAATTAATAAGAGAATTTTACAAGACGGAAAAAAACTTGCTTTTCCAGTATGCGTAGAAAATTATAATTTAGAATTTCATCAAATAGATGATTTAACTGATTTAAAACCGGGAATTTTAGGTATTCCAATACCGAAAAGCGACGAAATACTTTTACCACAGGCAGAAGATATTATGATAATGCCGGGATTAGTTTTTTCTGAAAAGGGACAGCGTATAGGATATGGTAAGGGATATTATGATAACTATCTTCAAGATAAGACAATATTTAAGATAGCCTTAGTCTATGACAGTCTTCTTTTGAAAAATATAATTACACAACCATATGATATTAGAGCTGATTATATAATTACTCAATCCAGAAATTTTTTCGTGGAGGAAATTGATGTCTGATAACGCAAAAAGACCTATAAAAAAAATAAATAAAATTGAAAATTCAAGTGGACGAAAAACTTCTTCCACTAAGAAAAGAACTTCAAAGCCGAAAAGCCAAGTTAATAATTCAAATAAACTTGCCTTTAATTCAAGTAATTTTTCCAAAAAATTTAAAACTGTTAACCAAAATAAAAAGAGCGGAAAATCTACAAAAAAAACAGTTAGAACTCGTAAACCTAAAAATGCTTTTGAAGAAATTACTTTCAAAGTTTCCGATTTATATAATGCAAAACCCAGACTTTTTTATTGGTTGGGTGTTGTTTTAGCTTCAATTATTTTATCTATTATTATGCTCTCTTGCATAAATGATGTTATGGGAATAAATAGAAGTCATGAAACAAAAACCGTAAATATACCTGACAATGCAACTACAAATCAGATAATAGGTATTTTAGATAGAGAAAATCTAATTAAAAATTCTCTGTTTTGCAAGATGTTTATTGGATTTACAAACGGAGTTACACAAAAATCTAAACCCACATATTTAAGTGGAGTATATTATCTTTCTCCAGATATGGGCGTTGAAAAAATGTTGCTTGCATGTATGAGAAGAAAGACCGCTAAAACTGTTAGAGTAACGATACCCGAAGGACTTTCTTTAGATGAAATCGCTATAAAGCTTGAAAAAGCTGAAGTATGCACCTCAAAACAATTTTTCAAAACTGTAGATGAGGGATCTTTTGATGATTTTGAATTTATAAAAGCTATGCCCAATAAAGAAAAAAGATATAGAACCCTTGAAGGATACTTATATCCTGACACCTATGATTTTTATGTTGCTGACAATCCCACAAATGTAATAAATACTATTCTCAAAAATACCAAAAGAAATTGGCCAGATGATTATGAAAAGAAAGCTAAAAATCTTGGAATGACAATGGATGAAGTTATTACTTTGGCTTCTATAATTCAAAAAGAAGCTGCAAATAAAGCACAGATGGATATAATTTCTTCTATTTTACATAACAGATTAAACAGCAATAAATTCTCATTGTTACAGTGTGATTCAACCGGAGATTATTTGACAAAGATAGTTAAACCAAATATAAAACCGATAGAATTTACTAAATATCAAACTTTATACAATACGTATTATAGGAAAAATCTTCCCGTCGGTCCTATCTGTAATCCTGGAAAAGACGCAATAACGGCTGCTTTAAATCCTGGAAAAACAGAATATTATTTCTTCAATCACGATAATACAGGCAAAATATATTTAGGTAGAAATGATAAAGAACACGAAGAAAATGTATATAAGGCAATGGTAGCAAATAATGCAAATAACTAAGCCAGAACTCTTAGCTCCTGCTGGAGATTTTGAAATACTTCAGTCTGCTGTTCAAAGTGGAGCTGACGCAGTTTACATTGGTGCTAAAATTTTTGGAATGAGAACAGCGTCCTCTAATTTTTCCTATGAGGAAATCAAAAAAGCCGTTTCATATTGTCATAGCAATAATGTAAAACTCTATGTTACTTGCAATACGCTTCCCAGAAATAATGAGCTGTCTGAAATCGACGAATTTTTCAAAATGGTGAATTTTGCAAAAGTAGACGCTGTTATCGTTACTGATATTGGGCTTTTTGCAAAGGCAAAAGAATTATTAAATGAGGATATTGAAATTCATATTTCTACCCAAGCTGGAATTGTAAATTCTCTTACTGCAAAAACTTTTGAAAATATGGGAGCCGACAGAATAATTTTAGCGAGGGAACTTTCTTTTCCAGAAATAAAAAATATAAAAGAAAGTTTGAAAAAAGAAACAGTTGTGGAGTGTTTTGTACATGGTGCAATGTGTATGTCTTTTTCTGGAAGATGTCTGATTTCAAGTTATCTTACCGGCAGAGATTCAAATAGAGGAGACTGCGCTCAATGTTGCAGATGGAAGTATTCTCTTGTTGAAGAAAAACGCCCTGGCGAATATTTTCCAGTTATAGACGATGGAGAATCCACTTTTTTATTTAATTCTAAAGATTTATCTATGATTGAATATATTCCCGAATTAGTAAATGCTGGAATTGGTTCATTTAAGATAGAGGGCAGGGCAAAGAGCGCTTATTATGTTTCAACCATAACTAAAGCTTATAGAAGAGCTATAGATGAATATTTTGAACATATTGACGACAAAGATTATAAATTATCAAAAGAAATAAATGATGAGATTTATAAAGTGAGCCATCGACCCTATTGCACAGGTTTTTATTTCGATAATCCCCATGAAAATGCACAAGTAGATTATAAAGGTGGATATATCAGAGAATATGAAATTTCAGCAATTGTTGAAGAAATAAAAAATAACAGTGCCATTATTAGATTAAAGAATAAATTTTTTGATGGAGATGAATTAGAGGCAGTTACAACTTTAGGAGATGTAAAGACAATTAAGGTATCTCAGTTAAAAGATGATCAAGATGTAAAAGTTGATTTTGCAAATAGACCAGAATATTTTTACAGCATAAAAGATGAAAAACTTGAGGTTGGTACGATTTTAAGAAGAAAGTTATAGAGAAGTGATTTATAAGTGAATGAATTCAGTGCTTTCAAAGAATTATTAAAAGAAAAATGTGATATTGTTCAGGTAATCTCTTCATATGTCGATTTAAAAAAGAAGGGGTCAGAATATGTTGGGCTTTGCCCATTTCACAACGAAAAAACACCCTCATTCACAGTATATGCAAATGCTGACAGTCCTCATTATCATTGTTTTGGATGTAATGCCAGCGGAGATGTAATTTCATTTATAGAAAATACGGAACATCTTGATTTTATTGATGCAGTAAAATTTTTAGCAGATAGATGTGGGCTTGAAGTTCCCGCCACAAATTATAATGAAAAAAATTATGCTAATAGAAAATCTATAATTGAATTAAATGTAGAGGCGGCAAAATTTTATCATAAAATGCTATTCTCGCCTGAGGGTAAATCTTGTCTCGATTATCTAAGAAAAAGAGGACTTGATTTAAAGACGATTAAAAAATTTGGTCTTGGATATGCGCCTGATTCTTGGGATTCACTTATTAAATATATGAAAAATAAAAATGTTTATCCCAGTCAATTACTTGTTGCTGACTTAGTTAAAAAATCAAATAAAAACGGCAAAACTCATTATTATGATAGTTTTAGAAATAGACTTATTATTCCAATTATAAATGTTAGAAAACAAGTAATAGCATTTGGCTCCAGAGCTCTTAGCCCAAATGACAAAGCTAAATATATAAATACTGCCGATACGCCGTCTTATAAAAAGAGCAACGAGCTTTTTGCCTTAAATCTGTCAAATAATAAAGAACGGGTTTTGATTTTAACTGAGGGTTATTTTGATGTTATGACTATGCATCAATTTGGTTTTCCCTATGCTGTAGCTTGTTGCGGTACCGCCTTGACCAAAGAGCAGGTATCACTTATGTCGAGATATTGCAAAGAACTTTATCTTTGCTATGACAATGATTCTGCGGGTAAAAAAGCGACTATGAGGGCCATTGAACTATGTAAAAATTCCGATTTAAAAGTCAGAGTTATTTTATTAGATGGTGGTAAAGACCCAGATGAAGCAATTAGAAAAATGGGTAAAGAATATTTCAATAAACTTATATCAACAGCACCAGACGCAATTACTTTTTTACAAGATGAGATTGCTAAAAATTATAATCTTAAATTATCTGACGATAAAAATGAATATATTGAAAAAGTTATAAATGAAGTATATCCAGGATTGTCTGACATTGAGCTTGAAATTTATTCCTCTAAATTAGCTGAAAAAACTGGAATAAATAAATCTGTTATTCTAAATTCTGCTCGCAGAGCATTGAAAAAACAGTATAATAAAAAAAGATATAATTTTAATAATACTAAGCAAAATCTTAATTTTAACAGTCAAAATAGTAGACTAAAAAAAGACTCTCCTATAAAACATGGAAAATTTTTCCTTTTAGCCTCAATGATTAAAGCTCCAGAACTTTTTGAGGACGGAGAGATAGATCTTGAAGAAAATTTATTTGAAAATGATGAATTATTCGATATTTTCAATGGAATTTTTGAAATGATAAAAAAAGGCGAAAAGCCTGAATTACTATATTTTTCTGAAAATTTAGATGAAAAACAAAAACAAATCCTTATTAAACTCATCAATTCAGATATTAAACCGGATGTAAATGATGTTATTGCCGCTGTCAAATATCTAAAAGACGAGTTGAAAATTCAAAATATTGAAAATAAGGATTTTTCAAAATTATCCGATGAAGATTATTTGAATTTATTTGAAAATCAGGAGGATTAAATGCCAAGTAAACCGAAAAAAGTAGATAAAAAAGCAGTTATTAACAAATTAATCGAAAAGGGAAAAATTTCTGGACAGCTTTCTACAAATGATATCGACAAAGCCATAATCGAAATGGATTATGATATTGACAAATTAGACGAGTTATACGATACCATTGAAAGCAATAATATTGAAATAATTGATGATTTGGGAGATGCCGCATTAGAGAGCTTAAATGTAGATACAAATTCTAAAAGCAAGTCATCTAAATCTAAGAACAAAAAAAATATACCCATGGGAGATCCAGTTAAAGTATATTTAAAAGAAATTGGTAAAGTTCCCTTGCTCACAGCTGAAGAAGAAATTGATTTGGCTATAAGAATTGAAGACGGAGACGAGAGAGCCAGACAAAAACTTGCAGAATCTAATTTACGATTGGTTGTAAGTATTGCTAAAAGATATGTAGGCCGCGGAATGTCTTTCTTAGATTTAATTCAAGAGGGAAATTTAGGTCTTATTAAAGCTGTAGAAAAATTTGACTATACTAAGGGATTTAAATTTTCAACTTATGCAACATGGTGGATTAGACAGGCTATAACAAGATCTATTGCCGACCAAGCAAGGACAATAAGAATTCCTGTTCATATGGTTGAAACTATAAATAAAGTAAAGAAAACTGGAAGCAAATTACTTCATGAAAATGGAAGAGAACCCACAGATGAAGAAATTGCCGAAAGACTTGATATGACTGTAGATAAGGTTAGGGATATTCAGAGAGTATCGCAAGAACCTGTATCATTAGATACGCCAATAGGTGAAGAAGAAGATTCACATTTGGGCGATTTTATCCCAGATGAAGACGCTGTTACACCCGCTGACGCAGCTTCTAATTTAATGCTCAAAGAACAACTTGCAGAAGTTTTAGATTCATTAAATGAAAGGGAAGCTCGTGTGCTTTCTCTTCGTTTTGGATTAAACGACGGAAGACCCAGAACACTTGAAGAAGTTGGAAAAGAATTTGATGTTACAAGAGAGAGAATAAGACAAATCGAAGCAAAGGCTTTGAGAAAACTTAGACACCCAAGCCGTTCAAAAAAGCTTAAGGACTTTTTGGAGTGATTTTAATTTATGAATGAAAAATATTCTGTTCCTTTATCGAAAATAATTAATTATACGGGTATGGAGATTATCCGACTGAGTAGAGACCCTGGAGATATTTATATTTCGACAAAAGAGGTTGCAAGACCCGGTTTGATTTTGGCTATTGACGATAAAAACTTCATATCTGACCGAATTCAATTTATTGGAAATGCAGAGATGATGTTTTTACTCGATCTTTCAGAGCAGGAAAGAGAAGAGTCACTTGAAAGATTTTTTTCAAAAAGACCCGTAACTGTTATTATTTCAGCAGATTCTACTGTAATAGTTCCAGATATTATAATCGAAAAATCTAAAAAATATGATGTTCCACTGCTCAAAACAAATCTTGATACCTCTACTGCAATATCTTCGATGGTTTCGGTTTTAAATGTTGAACTTGCCGAAAGAATTACTCGACATGGAGTTTTGGTCGATGTATCAGGTGAGGGAATTTTAATTGTAGGGGAAAGTGGCGTCGGAAAAAGTGAAACAGTAATAGAACTTATTAAAAGAGGACACCGTTTAGTAGCTGATGACGCCGTTGAAATAAGGAGAGTTTCATCGAGAACGCTCGTCGGAAGTTCTCCGGAAAACATAAGGTACTTCATAGAACTTCGAGGTATAGGTATCGTCGACGCAAGACGCCTTTTCGGTATGGGAGCTGTTAAAAACACCATAAAAATTGATCTTGTTATAAATCTCGAAAATTGGGATCAATCGAAAACATATGAGCGAATGGGAGTTGAAGATAAATATACTGAAATTTTAGGCAATAGGGTGCCCTTGATTGAAGTTCCAGTTAGTCCTGGAAGAAATCTTGCAATTATTATTGAAGTTGCAGCTATAAATAATCGTCAGAAAAAAATGGGATATAATTCAGCAAAAGAACTTTTATCTAATTTGGGAATAAATTCTGATGATATAGATAATACAAGGGAAAATGATTATTATAAAAGAGATATTTGGTACGATTATTAGGAGATAAAAGTGAGTAATATTCTATCTGAATTAGAAAAATTAGGTGTTGAATTTGAGCAAAATGCTCTTATAAAATCCTATACTACTTTTAAAATTGGGGGAACATTCAATTTTATTGTTTTCCCAAAAACCGTAGATGAAATTAAATCAACTCTTGAAATTTTCAAAAATAATGCTGAAGAATTTATTGTTTTCGGCAAAGGCAGTAATGTTTTAGTCGCAGATAAACATATAAATAAATCGGCTATTGTTTTGAGTAAAAATTTTAATAAAATTTCTATTCAAGGTGGAATGTTCATTCAAGCTGAAGCTGGGGCGTCACTTCAAAGCATTTCAAAATTTGCTTTAGAATGTGGTTTTACTGGTCTTGAATTTGCCTATGGCATTCCCGCTTCTCTGGGAGGCGCCATTTATATGAATGCTGGTGCCTACGGAGGTTCGATTTCTGAGGGCTTGTTTGCCTCTAAATATATTGATACTTCTTTCAGAAGCCAGATTATTTTAGAAAAAGAACATAAATTTGACTATCGTCATTCAATTTACCAAGAAATGCCATCTACCTGTATTCATGAGGGATTATTTTTATTAAAAGAAGATAATCCAGAGATTATAAAGCGAAAAATGGACAATTATATGGAGAGACGAAAGAAGAGTCAACCACTTAATTATCCGAGTGCAGGTTCAGTTTTCAAACGCCCTAAAGACAACTTTGCTGGAGCCTTGATTGAAAAATGTGGACTTAAAGGATTTCAAATTGGTGGAGCAGCGGTCAGTGAAAAACATGCTGGATTTATCATAAATGTTGATAATGCTACATTTGACGATGTTTCTAATCTTATAAAACACATAAAACAAACAGTTTTAGAAAAAGAAGATATTTTATTGGAAGAAGAAGTGAAGTATATTAATTAGGGGAGTGAAAATGCAACTTTTAATAGTTACTGGTTTATCAGGCGCTGGAAAATCATCTGCAGTCAGAGTATTAGAGGATTTGGAGTTTTTTTGTATTGACAATATGCCACCAAATTTAATACCCGACTTTGTTTCTTTGGTACAAAAATCAAGTGATGATAATCAAAAGTTTGCTATTGTAGTTGACGCAAGAGCTGGCAAGGCTTTTTCACAACTCTTTGATTCACTCAACACTATAAAATCAAGGGGAATTGATTATAAAATCATATTTTTAGACGCCGAAAATAGCGTCTTATTAAAGAGATATAAAGAGACAAGAAGAAAACATCCCTTAGCAGAAAAATACAAAAGTTCAACGAATGAAGCCATTGACGCTGAAAGACTTATATTGAGCCCTATAAAGGATATGGCAGATTATATTGTCGATACTTCCAATACAGATTTACAGACGCTAAGACAGAGAATAAAAGCCTTGTTTTATGCCGATGTCTCAAAGACACTGAAAATAACTTGCCTGTCTTTTGGATTTAAATATGGTATTCCGGCTGACGCAGATATTGTTTTCGATGTCAGATGTCTACCGAATCCTTTTTATGTATCCGATCTTAAAAATAAAACCGGAATGGATCAAGAAGTCGTTGATTTTATTTGGCAATTTGATCAATCAAAACAACTTTATCAGAAAATTCAAGATCTAATTGATTTTTCTATTCCGCTTTATCAAAAAGAGGGAAAGAGTGGTTTGGTAATTGCCTTTGGTTGCACTGGAGGAAAACATCGTTCTGTATATTTTGCAAGAAAGTTATGCAAACATTTACAGGACAATGACTATGTATGTACTTTAATAAATAGGGATATATTAAAATAAGATGAGAGAATCGTTCAATTTAAAAACTAAAAATGAAATAATTGCAAGTTTTCCGATTGATGAATTAGATAAAGTGCAATTTAAGACATTTGCTTATGGTCTCTTGCTTTTTTGCAGAGGCTTTTTTAGGCATAATATTTTAATTTTGACGACAAGTGAAAATATAATCAATCTCTATAAAAAAATTTTAGAAAATATTGTAGATGAAAATATAGATTATCTTGTCTCTAAGAGCAAAAATTATTCTATCAATATTGATGATAGAAAACTTATAAATAAAATTTTTAATTTTTTAGATATTGATGATAAGGATATTTCCTTTAGATTAAATCGTGGACTGATTGAGAGAGAGGAAGATTTTGGTCTTTTTATGGCGGGCGTATTTTTAGCCTGTGGTCAAGTTACCGATCCTAAAAAAGATTATCATTTAGAATTTTCTGTTGCACATAAAAAACTGAGTTTAGATTTAGAAAAATTCATATCTGATGCAAATATAAAAATAAAGAAAACAATTAGACAGGAAACTTTTATTTTATATCTTAAAGATAGCTCACTGATAGAAGATTTTTTAGTTTTAATGGGGGCGAGCGACTCATCGCTCGATTTGATGGATGTCAAAATATACAAAGACATTAAAAATAGAGTAAATAGAAAAACAAATTTTGAAAATGCAAATTTGACTAAAACTGCCCATGCTTCACTAAATCAAATTCAAGCTATTGAAAAGATAATTGAGAAAAAAGGAGAAGATTTTTTATCTCCCGATTTAAAAAAGATTGCTAAAATTAGAACTGAAAATCCTGAAATGTCAATTCGGGAAATTGGAAAAAATATGAATCCTGAATGTTCGGGTTCAGTCATTTATCATAAATTGCAAAAAATAATAAAAATGGCTAAAGATTTAGAGGATTGATATGTCATTTACGCATTTACATCTGCATACTGGATACAGTCTTTTGAATGGAGCTTGTAAAATTTACGATGTTTTACAGTCAGCTTCTGAAAAAGGCTTTGATTCTCTTGCAATCACAGATGATAGCAATTTATGTGGCGCAATAGAATTTTATAAAACTGCTTTAAGTTTTAATATAAAACCGATTATAGGAATGGAAATTGCGGTAAGAAAGGCAATAAATTTTGAAAAAAGTTCCACCAATCCAGAACATAGATTAATTTTACTCTGCGAAAATGAAGTGGGATATAAAAATTTAATGCAAATTACAAGTATTGCAAACACTCAAAATGAGTATAAAAGTCCGGCTATCGACAAAGAAAATCTCAAAAAATATAGTAAAGGGCTAATAGCTATCTGTGATTATGAAAATGGAGAAATCACGAAACATTTATTTTTGGGAAATGAAGAATTTGCGCGAGAAGCTCTCGATGAGCACATAAAAATTTTTGGTAAAAACAATTTTTTTATAGAAATTCAAAATCATTTTTTGCCAAAAGATGAAAGTCGAAATTTTAAAATAATAAATTTTGCAAAAAAATATAATACTTCTGTTGTAGCTTCTAATAATATATATTTCACCGAAAAAACAGACTATGTAACAAGAGAAATTTTATGTCAAATCGGCACAAAAGATAAAGACTTTATGGTGCTAAATAGCTCTCATGTCAAGGCCTCAAATGATAAGAGCCTTGCAAATGATGAATATTATCTTAAAAGCAAAGAACAGATGATGAACTTATTTGACTATGCACCAGAAGCCATTGAAAATGCTAAAAATATAGCAGATAGATGTAATTTAAAACTTGAATTTGGCAAAACAAAATTGCCGTATTTTAAATTGCCGACAAAATATTCTTCTATGTCGCATTTGGAATATTTGAAATTTTTAGTTTCAAATGGTCTTAAACTTAAATACGAAAAACCGACAAATGAAATAATCAAAAGATTAGATTATGAATTAAAAACTATTGAGTCTATGGGATTTGTTGACTACTTTTTAATTGTTTCAGATTTTGTAAATTTTGCAAAGACAAACGATATATCTGTAGGTCCCGGCAGAGGCTCAGGAGCTGGTTCTCTTGTTGCTTATTTAATCGGAATTACTGATGTTGATCCACTTGAATTTGGTTTATTATTTGAAAGATTTTTAAATCCTGAAAGATCCACTATGCCCGATTTTGACATAGATGTATGTTTTAGAGATAGACATAAAATAATTGAATATATTAGAAACAAATACGGTCAAGATAATGTAACTCATATCATAACTTTTGGAACACTTGCGGCAAGAGCTGTCATTAGAGATGTTTCAAAAGCTATTTCAATAGACAATGACAAGCTAAATTTGGTATTAAAATATATTGATAAAAAGCCAAAGGCAACGATTGATAGTTCTTTAGAAGAAAATAAAAAATTAGAACTTTTATATAATACCGACAAAGAAATAAAAACACTCATAGATTATGCAAAAAAATTAGAGGGCTTTCCACGCCACAGAAGTGTTCACGCTGCTGGAATCGTTATAACTGACGAAAATATTAGAGAATATGTTCCTGTTGTAATGCTCGATAAGGGACTTGCAACTCAATATAATATGATTGAGCTTGAAGAACTTGGACTTTTGAAAATGGATTTGCTTGCTCTTAGAAATTTAACGGCAATCAAAGATACCCAAGAAAAAATTAAAATAAAAAATCCCTCCTTTGATATAAATGAAATTCGATATGACGATGATAAAACTTTTAAAATGCTTTCAAGAGGAGAGGGAATTGGTGTTTTTCAATTTGAAAAAGAGGGACTCCGAAGAAAGCTTATAAAACTCAAGCCCACACAATTTAGAGATATAATGAATATGACTTCCTTGTATCGTCCTGGACCTATGAATCAAATTGATGACTTCATAGAACGAAAAAATAATCCTCGAAAAATCAAATATGCAATTCCACAGCTTAAAGAAATTTTGGATGAAACTTACGGAATTATTGTTTTTCAAGAACAGGTAATGCAGATTTTTAGAAAGCTTGCTGGTTATTCTTTTGCTCAAGCTGATTTAGTGCGTCGAGCTATGTCGAAAAAAAAGCACGATATTATGCAGAAAGAAAGACAAAGATTTATAGACGGCGCAGAAAAAAATAATATTGACAGAAAACTCTCAACGCAATTATTTGATGAGATGTCTAATTTTGCTTCATACGCTTTTAATAAATCGCATGCTGCCGCATATGCAAAAATAATTTATCAAACTGCATATCTGAAATGTCACTATATTTCAGAATATATGTCGTCAGTTTTATCTACTTTGGGCGTTGGTAGTAATAGAATACCGCTGTATATTGAAGAGTGTAAAAAATATAAAATTGAAATTTTAAATCCCGATATAAACAAGAGCAGATATGAATATACTGTTGAAGATAAAAAAATACGAGTAGGATTAATGGCTCTTAAAAATATTGGAGAGGGAATCTGCAAAAAAATTATAGAAGAGCGAGAAAAAAACGGAGAATATAAAGATATTTTCGATTTTATCAATAGAAACGAAAATTCTAAACTTTCGAGAACTTTGATTGAAAATATGGCATATACAGGTTGCTTTGATAGCTTTGGGTTCAATCGAAATCAGATGCTTCGTGCGAGCGTAGATTATTTTGAGAAAAATAAATTTACATCAGTAAACAATGCTCAAGTAAGTTTATTTGATTTTTCTGTGGATAACGATTTTTCCATGGATAAATATTTATCTGTTCAAGATTTTTCTTTTGATTTAAAAAAACAAAAGGAAGAAGAGATTATGGGATTTTCTATTATTCGTAGAAAATTATATATACAGATTGAAAAATATGATGAAGTTTTATGGCAGAAATTAAATAAAATAATAAAGTCACATAAAGGAAGTGACGATTTAATAATCTATATAAGTGAAAGTAAGAAAATTTTGAAATCTAATATAGGCGGAAAAATAAAAGTAAATGAAGAAATTAAAACGAAATTTTCTAATTTACTTGGCAAAGAAAATGTTATTGAAAAATAATTTTCACTTTAATAAATGACTTTGGATTATAAAAATTTTTGTATAGAATTTTCAATAATTTATATTGGAAATTAATATATAAAAGTGTTATCATTTACATCGGTGATTAAGTAAAATAATCCATTTTACATATACTTGGGGGTTGTAAAATGAAAAGAATAGCTGTTTTGACAAGTGGCGGAGATGCGCCGGGAATGAACGCAGCCGTTAGAGCTGTGGTCAGAACTGCTTTCGAGAATGAAATTGAAGTTTACGGTGTTATGGGAGGATATCAAGGTCTTCTCGAATCAGATTTCATTAGTATGGATTTGAGAACTGTATCAAATATCATTCAAAGAGGCGGAACAATTCTTCATTCTGCAAGAAGTGAAGAATTCAAAACTATGGAGGGCACCTTAAAAGCCCGAGATGTTTTAGAAAAATACGGCATTGAAAATGTTGTCGTTATTGGCGGAGATGGAACTTTAGCTGGTGGTAATAGACTTGCCGGTACTGGAGTTTCTGTTGTTGGCATTCCTGCAACTATTGACAATGATGTGGGTTGTAGTGATTTGACAATCGGATACGACACTGCAATGAATACTGTTATGTCTATGGTTGACCGTTTGAGAGATACTACCGAAGCACATAAGCGTTGCTCAGTAGTTGAAGTTATGGGACGAGACGCAGGATATATTGCATTAAATTCCGGTATTGCCGTTGGCGCAGTATCTATTTTGATACCTGAAGTTGAGTACGACATTCAGAGAGATGTTGTCGATAGAATGAATAGAACTCTTCATTATGGAAAAAATCATTTTATCATCATTGTTGCCGAGGGAGCTGGAGATTCCGAAAAAATTTCAAAGCGAATAAAAGAAGCTACAGGAATTGAAACAAGACTTACCGTTTTAGGTCATGTTCAGAGAGGTGGCTCTCCAACAGTCAATGACAGAGTTTTAGGTTCACAATTTGGGCATGAAGCAATTCAATTAATAAAGAAAATCAACGATAAAAGTAGCTATGCTTTGGGATATATCAATAAAAAAATTGTTTCTTATCCGCTTGAAGAAGCATTGAAGATAAAAAAACCAATGGATATGGAATTATATAAGGTAGCAAATGAAATCTCAATTTAATAATTTAATTTTAATCGGTATGCCGGGTGCAGGCAAAAGCACAGTCGGAATAATCCTTGCAAAGACACTTTGCAGGGATTTTGTCGATACAGATTTGCTATTGCAAAATAAAATTAAAACTACTCTTCAAAATTATATAAATAAAAACGGCGAAGACGCTTTTTTAAAACTTGAAGAGGAAGTTATCTGTAATCTTGATGTGAAAAATTCCGTTATAGCAACGGGAGGTTCTGTTGTCTTGAGCGAAAAGGCAATGAATCACCTTAAAACTCTCGGAACGATAATATATCTTGATGTAAGTTTGGAAATTTTATATAACAGACTCAATAATATAAAAGTTAGGGGAGTTGTAGGCACTAAAAATCATAGCTTGCTTGAACTTTTTGAAAAAAGAACTCCCTTATATGAAAAATATGCTGACATATCTCTTATTACAGATGGTTTAAATACTGAACAGACCATTGAATTTTTAATAGCTAAATTTAATGAATATATAAAAGAGTGTGAAAATAAAAAATGACAATATTTTATCCTGGAAAAGATAATATGTACATAAATATTACAAATAAATGTACTTGTAATTGCGATTTTTGTGTAAGGCTTCAAAATGACAGTGTTATGGGGAATGACCCTCTGTGGCTTGAACATGAGCCAAGTTTCGATGAAATCAAAGAAGCTTTTGATAAAATAACTGACAAAGAACAATATAAACAATTTGTTTTCTGCGGATATGGAGAGCCCACTGTTCGCTTAGATCTTTTACTTCAAGTGGCAAAGTATATCAAAGAACAGACAAATGCAAAAATCAGAGTCAATACAAATGGCACATCAGACTTAGTTTATGGCAAAAAGACTGCGCCTATGTTCAGTAAACTTATTGATAGCATTTCTATAAGTTTAAATAGTTATTCTTCTGATTCTTATGATGAACTCTGTAAACCAATTTATGAAAATACTTTTGATTCTATTATTGAATTTGCAAAAGAAATAAAAGACTATGTTCCCGATGTTCGATTTACAGTAGTCGATGTTATCGGAAAAGAAGATATAGAAAAATGTAAAAAAATAGCGGACCAAGTTGGAATTAACTTGAGAGTCCGCCATTATATTACACAATAAGTATTAGATTTTATTCTAAAACATTATTAGTTGCCAAGATGTCTACACCTGTATCTAAGATATTTTTTATTACAATATCTCCGATGTGAACAGGAACGGGTATCGTGGCATTATTTATTTGTTCCATACAATCGAAAATTTTATCTTTTGGGATCTCGCTCGAAGTTTTAACTGGCACGATGTATGTATCTTTAGAGCCAGTTACTTTTACAGTGGAGCAAATATTTCTTCTGGGGTCTTTAATTTCTGTCTGAGCATATTTAACACCTCTGTTACAGGTGTTTC
This sequence comes from Clostridia bacterium, assembly GCA_030532035.1. Classification (GTDB taxonomy): domain Bacteria; phylum Bacillota; class Clostridia; order Oscillospirales; family Acutalibacteraceae; genus JAUNLX01. Next base: position 62,366 of record JAUNLX010000005.1, read on the forward strand.
CTTTAACAGAAGTTACATCATTATTATCGTCAACTTCAACTTCTAAAAGACAACCAAATGGACAGACAACACAAGTAAGTTCTTTCTTTTCCATCTTTTAAGCCTCCTCAACAGAAATAGTTATTTCGTCATTTTCTTTAAGTCCTTTGAGAACTTCTTGCTTTATAAGAAGATTATTCATTTCTCCAGGGGCAAGTTTTCTTTCCTTTTTCTCATAGACTTTTTCGCCGTTTATATAAAAACCAATCTTCTTGTTTTTATATTCATTTTTTACTCTGAAATAAAAATTGAGATTTTCTTTTACTGGTACTGTAACTTTTTGCGGCACAATATAATTAACTCTATCTCCCGGAACAGTAGTAGCATAAGCTTTTTCTCTGTCTTTATTTTTTATAAATTCAGCAGCACCTTTTCCCGCAATTTGACTTTCCATAGTAACAAAGTCAACAAGGTCATGTACTTGTAAAACATTTCCACAAGCAAAAATTCCCTTAACAGAAGTTTCTCTCATATCGTCAACAATTGGTCCTTTAGTTTTGGGGTCTAATTGAACTCCAGCGAATTTGCTGACTTCATTTTCTGGTATCAAGCCAACAGACAAAAGTAAGGTATCGCATTCAATATATTCTTCTGTTCCTGGAATAGGTTTGAGATTTTCATCTACTTTAGCAGTTGTTACACCAGTGAGTCTGTCTTTTCCGTGTACTTCAACAACGGTTGTAGAAAGTTCTAAAGGAATGTTGTAGTCATCTAAGCATTGGACAATATTTCTCTTGAGACCTCCTGAAAAGGGGAGAAGCTCACAGACTTTTTTGACCTTTGCTCCTTCAAGTGTCATTCTTCTTGCCATAATAAGACCAATATCGCCACTTCCCAAAATTACGCAAGTGTGACCTGGCATATATCCCTCAATATTTATAAATTGTTGAGCTGTACCCGCAGTCATAACACCAGCAGGACGAGTTCCAGCAATATCAAGTGCACCTCTTGGACGCTCTCTGCAACCCATTGCTAAAATTATGGCGTCAGCTTGAATTTCAATTAAGCCTTTTTCCTTACTCATTGCCGTAACTTTTCTGGAGGGTGTTATCTGTGTAACCATTGTGTCACACAAAATTTCAATATCTGTTTTTTCAAGTTCCTCAATAAAGCGAGCAGCATATTCAGGCCCAGAAATTTCTTCTTTGAAATAATGAAGCCCGAATCCAGTATGAATACATTGTTCTAAAATTCCACCCGGACTTTTAGCTCTCTCTATAATAATTATTTCCTTGTCGGGAATACCTTCTTCTCTTGCCTTTAATGCCGCAGCCATTCCAGCTGGGCCGGCTCCAATAATAACAAGCATTTATTTTGTCCTTTCGTATATGATTTTAGAATCTCTGCCGAACTTTGTAATTTCATTTATCGGTTTATTGAGTTCGTCAGCAAGAATGGACATAACTTTTGATGAACAGAATCCGCCTTGACATCTGCCCATTCCCGAACGAGTGCGTCTTTTAACACCGTCTATATCTACAGCTCCTACAGGACGATTTATAGAATCTCTAATCTCGCCCTCAGTAACTGTTTCACATCTACAAATAATTCTTCCATAAGCAGAATTTTTTGCGATTGCTCTCTTTTTTTCATCACTCGACATTGAATTAATTCTAACTGGGGCGGGTAATGAATCGTCGTAATTATCTTTTTTTACAAGCTCTTTATTGTGATTTTTTAATACAAGTTCTTCAACATATTGTGCGATAGCAGGGGAAGAAGCAAGACCGGGGGAAGCGATTCCCGCAACATTGATAAATCTGTTATTTTTTTCAGATGGAGCAATAATGAAATCATCTGATTCATTGTGAGCTCTTACTCCCGCAAAAGAGGTGATCATTTGGTTTACGGGAAGAGAGGGAACTGATTTAGAGGCAAGCTTAAATACATTTGAAAGCTCTCCTCGTCTAATGCCGTATGCGTCTTTTTCTTCCGCATCATAAGATGATGGACCTACAATAACATTTCCATGAGTTGTAGGAGCTACTAAAACACCCTTACCCATTTTTGTCGGAGCCATAAATAAAACTTGATTTACAATATAACCAACAGATTTATCTAAAAGCCCATATTCACCAGGTCTTGGGATGATTGAGAAAGAATCATCGCCAATCATTTTTGCAATATCATCGGAATTTACACCTGCAGCATTGATAACAGTATCTGCGATTATATTGTCTGTGCCGTTAGAAATGGTAAATTTGTTATTTTGAAAGTCAATTGATTTAACTTCAAAATTCCTTATGTATTTAACACCATTATTAGCTGCACAGTCAGCCGCTGCGTCCGAGAGTTCATAGGGCGATACAATTCCTGCGTCTTTGCAGTAAAGAGCCATTGTAGCTTTTTCAGAAATTTGAGGCTCAATTTCACGCAGTTCATCTTTTTCAATGATACGCATATTCGGAACACCGTTTTTTATGCCCCTTTGATATAGCTCTTTGATAACTTGTTCGTCGTCGCTATCAAAGGCAACCACAAGAGTTCCAGTTTTTCTGTACGGAACATGCAATTTTTTACAGGCTTCTTCCATAAGAGAAGCACCCAGCACATTCATTTTTGCCTTCATCGAACCTTCTTTAGCGTCATATCCAGCATGGACAATACCGCTGTTTGCTTTTGTTGTTTCCATTGAGATGTCATTATTTTTCTCAAGTACAACTATTTTTTGATCGTAGGCGGAAAGTTGTCGGGCAATCATGTTACCGATTACGCCGCCGCCTATAATGGCAATGTCGAAATCCATAGAAATTCTCCTTAATAATTTTCACAAAAATTATATCATCTTTGTTCATTGCTAACAATTTACATATTTACCGAAAAAGTGTTTACTTTCATTGACTTTTTTGAAGTTTACTTATAAAATTGTTTGTACTTGAATGTAAATTGTAAGGGAGTGTTAATATGTCATTTGAGTCAAAATTATTGGGCGGAGTTTTTAATTTAGACAATTTTTTGAAATATAAATTTTGTAATGAATTAAATTATCCGAGCGTAGAAAGAGAAATAGATGTCGTTTTTTCTGATAAAGAACCGTCTGTTTGCAAAGCAGATTTATTTTATAACAGAAATTCCAATGAATATGAAAAATACCCCGTTTTAGTTAATATTCATGGAGGCGGATGGATAATTGGCGACAAGAAAAATTCCACAGGCTTCTGTCTTCAATTTGCTGATGCAGGAATTTTTGTTATGAATATAAATTACGGATTACCACCGAAGTATCTTTTCCCTCATCAAATGCAAACTTCCATGCTTGCTTTTAAATGGTTGGAAAAAAATGCAGAAAAATATAACTTAGATTTAGACAATGTATTTGTATCTGGAGATTCTGCTGGTTCTCATATGACCTCTTTAGTTGGAGCTATTCAATCGAGCGAAGAATATGCGAAAGCTTTGGGCGTTGAGCAAAGCGATATTGACATAAAAGGTTATATGATGTTCTGTGGTATCTATGATGTTGACTTTTATCATTATATGCCGATAGGTAGAAGCATGATGCAAGAATTTGTCGGTATGAAAAATCCAAGAGAATCAAAATATTACAGATATTTAAATCCTATGCCATTTATCAATGATAAAATGAACAATGCTCTCATAGTATCTGGACTTACTGATATTATGACAATTACTCAATCTGACAAGCTTGCGAAAGCTTTATCAGAAGCTGGAGTAAATTACTATCATTATAAAAATAAACATATCTTAAACAGTTTTCATGACTTTATGTTGCTTGCGCCTACTAAAAATGCAAGGGACTGTATCAATTTCAGTATTGATTGGTTGAAGAAAACTGTAGCGAAAGGCTAAAATGAAAAATCTGTCACTCAATCAATTGCGTTCTTCATTTCTTGATTTTTTTGAAAGTAAAGAACATTTAATTTTAGAAAGTGCTTCTCTTATTCCCAACAACGACAAAAGTTTACTTTTGATAAATTCGGGAATGGCGCCGATGAAGAAATTCTTTACTGGTGAAGTTAATCCACCAAAGAAAAGAATAGTTACCGTACAAAAGTGCATAAGAACACCTGACATTGAGTCAGTAGGAAAAAGTTCCAGACACGGAACTTTTTTCGAGATGCTCGGAAACTTTTCCTTTGGAGATTATTTTAAAAAAGAAGCTGTTGATTTTGCCTTTGAATACTTGACTAAAATAATCGAACTTCCACTTGAAAAACTTTATTTTACAGTCTATAAAGATGACGATGAAACATTTAATTTATGGAAAGAACATGGTATTTCAGAAAATCATATTTATAGATTTGGGAAAGAAGACAATTTCTGGGAACATGGAGAGGGACCCTGTGGGCCATGCACTGAAATTTTTTACGATAGAGGAGAAAATTTCGGTTGTCATAATAAAGATTGTTCTCCTGGTTGTGATTGCGACAGATATGTGGAAATCTGGAACTTAGTTTTCAGTGAATTTGAGTCTGACGGAAAAGGGCACTATACACCACTTAAACAAAAGAACATAGATACAGGTATGGGACTTGAAAGACTTGCCTGTGTTGTTCAAGAAAAAGATAATTTATTTGAAATAGACGCCAACAAAAAAATCTTAAATCAAATTTGTAAGCTTGCAAATGTAGAATACAAAAAAGACGAAAAAACAGACATAAGCGTGCGAATAATCACTGATCACCTCAAGAGCAGTATATTTATGCTTTCTGACGGAATAATGCCGTCTAACGAGGGCAGAGGATATGTTCTTAGAAGAATTATACGCAGAGCCTGTAAAAATATTTATTTTTTGGATTTGAAATTACAGGAGCTTGTGAATTTATCAGATACAGTTATTGAAGAATTTCAAAATGCCTATCCGCTACTATGTTCCAAAAAAGGACTTATCAAAAATGTTTTGCTTGCGGAGACAAACAATTTTGAAAAAACGCTAACCGTAGGTTTAGATATTTTAGACAATATGATAGACGAAACTAAGACGGATGAATTTTCTTATGAAAATGCCTTTAAATTATCTGATACCTATGGATTTCCTTTCGATCTCACAAAAGATATTTTGAGTGAAAAGGGAATGTATGTTGATGAAGAAAATTATAATAAACTCGTTATGAATCAAAGAGAATCTGCAAGAGAAGATCGCTTAAAAAAAGAAAAAAGTGCTTGGAAAAATGCAGAAACGGAATTTAACAAATTACCCGAAACTGAATTTTTAGGTTATGACAATTTAGTTTGTGATTCAAAAATTATCTTTTTCAAAGAAGAGGAAAAAAATGAATATTCTGTTGTCTTAGATAAAACAGTTTTCTATCCTGAGGGTGGAGGACAAACCGGAGACAGTGGAAAACTTATTTCAGATAATTTTGAATTTGATGTTTTTGATACACAGAAAACTCAAAACGGAATAATTATTCATAAAGGTAAATTATTAAAAGGAAATTTATCAGAAAATTTAGATGTTCATGCTGAAGTAAATATCGAAAACAGAAGAGCAAAAACTGCAAATCACACTGCCGCCCATATGCTCTTAGCTGCACTTAGAGAAACTTTGGGATTGCATATAGAACAAGCTGGCTCATATGTTGACGATAAGATACTTAGATTCGATTTTGTACACTTTAACCCAATGAGTTTCGAAGAACTGAAAAAAGTTGAAAATAGAGTAAATGAAGTTGTTTTTTCTGCTTTAGATGTAAATAAAATGGTTTTAGATATAGATGAAGCGAAAAAATTGGGAGCAGTAGGTAAATTTGAAGATAAATATTCTCAAAGAGTAAGATGTGTCAAGATTTCCGACTATTCTTTTGAACTTTGCGGTGGAACTCATATAGACAATACGGCACAGGTTGGAATTTTCAAAATTTTATCTGAAGTTTCTGTGTCTGCTGGAGTTCGCAGAATTACTGCCGTAACTTCAAGAAATGCCTATAATTTACTTTTGCAAAAAGAAGAATTACTTTCAGAAATTTCTGAAAAATTAAAGATAAAATCAGAAACTGAAATTATTCAAAAACTTGATGGTGTAATAAAAGAAGTAGAAAAATTAAACGATAGAATAAACGAGCTGGAATCAGAGAAATCCGAAGAACTGGCAAAAAAATTAGAAGAGCAGATTAAAGAAGTTGGAAAATTTCAACTTATTGTCTCTGAAATGCCTGATTTATCTGGTGGAGAACTCAAAAATATTTCTAATTCACTTGTATCTGAAAATGAAAATTTGATTGTTATTTTGGCAAGTGTTTCAAACGGTAAATTGACTTTTGCCTGTTCTTGTGGAAAAAAAGCAATAGAAAATAAAGCGCATGCTGGTAAAATTGTAAAGCAAATTTCTTCAATTGCTGGTGGTTCTGGTGGTGGAAAGCCGGACAGTGCAATGGCAGGCGGCAAAGACATTTCAAAATTAAAAGACGCATTAAATGAATCAGAAAATGTTTTATTGCAACTTTGATTTGAAAGGAGTAAACAATGAACGATTGTATTTTTTGTAAAATAGCAAAAGGGGAGATAGACTCTCAAAAAATTTATGAAGACGATACCGTTTTAGCATTTAACGATTTAGACCCTCAAGCTCCGACTCATATTCTTGTTATACCTAAAGAACATATAGAATCTGCTAAAGATATAAATGAATCTAATTCACAGGTTATAGCTCATATTTTTGAAGTAATTTCCTATATTGCAGGCGATCTATCCTTAAATGATGACGGATTTCGTGTAGTTAGTAACAGTGGAGAAAATGCTGGTCAGTCAGTAAATCATTTGCATTTTCACCTACTTTCTGGCAGACCTTTTGCTTGGCCTCCAGGTTAATAAAAGATAAATGGTTCTTTTTTCTCTCAAACGGTTAGTTTGAGAGATTTTTTTGATTAAAATAATAAAATATCGCAAAATATCAAGGGGTGATATTTTGCGACGACCTCTATTTTTTATAGGAACATCAATTTTATTTTATGGGCTTATTATATTTTTGACTAATCTCAATTTAATAAAAATTTTTCCAATTATTTTTGCTATTTTTTCTCTATTATTTATTTTTTTGAAAAAATTTAAAACTCTAAAAGTAGTAAGTTTCTTTTTATTGTTTTTTTCTCTGCTTTTATTTATTAATTTTTCTAAGTATCAAAAAATTGAAACTAAATATAATGAAAAAACCGCAGAAATAACAGCTCGCATTGAGTCTATTTCAGCAAATAAAGAGGAAGAGGCAAAAAATCAAAAATATCTTATAACAGTAATAAAAGTTAATGACAAAAAGACAAAATTCAAATCTGTATTGACAAGTAAAAACCTTGTCAACGCAAAAATTGGAGAAGTAATTAAATTTAAATCAAAATTTTATTCAACAACAAAAAATTCTGATTTTTATAAAAATAATTTCAGTAAAGGAATTGTCTTTACATTTTATCCCAAAGAAAATGACATTGAGGTTATAAAGAGAGAAAAATCATTAATATATTTATTAAAAAATAATAATTTAAAATTTATAAAAGAATTAAAAAATAATTTGCCAAATGAGGAGGGGGCAGTTGCCATAGCAATGCTTTTGGGAGATAAATCTTTGCTAAGCAGAAATTTATACTCTGTATTTCAAAAAACAGGCGTGGCGCATCTCTTTTCTATTTCTGGTTTACATATGTCTTTAATTGCTTTTTCAACATATAAATTTTTGTTATATATCACAAAATCAAATAAAATATCTTCTTATACAGCAATTGTTTTTATAATTTTCTTTTCCTTTATGACTCAAATGCAACCGAGCGTTCTTCGATCGGGAATTATGATGATTTTTGTTTTTCTTTCAAAAATTTTGCAAAAAACTCCAGATATATTAAATTCACTCGGCATTTCTTTGTTTTTAATTTTATTTATTAAACCTCAAATGGCTTTGAATTTATCTCTGCTATTATCAGCCTTTTCTACGATCGGAATAATTAGCATTAATCCAATTATTACATCTTTATTTAAGGTTAAAAATAGAATAATTTCTAAAATTATTAGTTATATATCAATTTGGTTTTCTTCAGCAGTTTCTACTATTTTAATAAATGCTTTTATATTTAAACGCCTATATCTAACAGCGCCCATCTCCAATATGGCAGTTTTATTTTTTGCCTCTATTTCTCTAATCATTAATTTTCTTTCCTTTATTATCTTTTTCTTTCCCTTTGTGAAAATATATTTTCCATATTTTGCTCTCACGATGGGTATGATAAATCATTATATAATTTGGATATTGAAAAAAATATCAACTTTGAAAATTTTAATTATTGATATTTCGGGAAAAGAATTTCTCTTTTTACTTTTAGTTTTGATAATATTTTTAACTTTTTCTATTATTTTCAAAAATAAAAAAGAAAAAATTGCAGTATATCTCTGTATAATTTTATCTTTTCACTTGATTTCTACTGGAATTATAAATAGAAATGAGAAAATATTAAACATACCAGACATAGGCAATGCAAGTTTGATTACTCTAAGTTATAACCATAATTTATATATGTTTTCAGCAGGAGGCGCACCCTTTAATATGAATAAGATATTTGATATAATTGACGAAAATCAAATAAATGATTATAAATTATTATTTATACCCAGAAACGAAAAAACTGAAAACGAAAGTTTTATAGAATATAAAATGAATTTGCCTTTTGATGATATAAAAGAAGTTTCTAAAAAAGAACAAATTTCAAGTGGTAAAATTACTCTTTCAGACGACTTAATTTGTGATTTTTACTCAAGTACGGAGAATGCATATATTTATTTTAATATTTCTGGTGTTACAGTTTTATGGACAATGTTACCTGGTGCCGACTTTAATTCAATACCTAAAAATCATCAGAAAGCCGACATTCTAATATCTCGTGCAAAGCCTCCACGAAATACAAATCTTTCATATTTTCGAGATATAATTATCTGCGATGATGAAGAACGAGCAAATAGAACAATCAGCAAATTAAATTATCCGATGATTAAGACTACTCCAAAAGGGCTTAAAATTAGAATAAATTATGATAAATACAGAATTTATAGAAAATAATTTCAAAGGAGAATAAAATTTTAAACGAAAGAACTCTTTGGAATACAATTAAAGAGAAAAAATTTTTTTCAGTTTATCTTTTTGATGGAACAGAAGACTACTTGAAAAAAATGTATATTGATATTTTGAAAAAAACGCTACTCGACAGAGACAATTTAGCGTTTAATTTTGAAGTTTTAAATTCAGATAATTTTGATACAGAAGCTCTTTACGAATTTTTAAATTCTATAAGTATGTTTGACTCTGCCAAAATCATCCTACTTGATGACTTGAATTACTCAAAAATGAGCGATAAAGAAATTGAGTTCATCATATCTATGATTGAAGATATTCCCGAAAACACTTATTTATTTATAAAGCAAACAGAAAATCTTTTCTTCCCAGAAAAAAAGAAAAAACTCAAAAAAACTCTACAAGCCATGGTAGACTCCATTTCAAAAAATGGTGCAGTAACTGTACTCAACGAGCGAACTGAATCTGGCTTGATAAACTTTATTATTAAGACAGTAAATTCTCACAACAAAAAAATAGAACCTGCAAATGCACGACTTATAATTGAAAAAGTTGGCACGCAAATGAACTTAATTTCAAATGAAGTTTTGAAACTCATAAGTTTTTCTGATGGAGAAATAAAACGGGAAGATATAGAAACGCTCTGTACTGTCAACATTGAAACCACAGCTTTTTATTTGGTAAATGACTTGGTTTCTGGCAAAACCGAGCAAGCTCTACTAAAATTACATTATTTAGTAGATTATATGCATTTAGATGAAATCTTTATTAGTGGAGCTATTTTTTCTTCTTTTTGTGATATTTACAGAGTTTTTGTAACAAAAAAATGTAATAGAACATATAGCGATTTAACCTCTGTTTTTCCATCAGATTATAAAAATAGAAGTTTTAAGTTGACCAATGCAGAAAAAATTGCCCGAAAATACAATAAAAATCAGATATTAAAAATTTTAAATCTTTTGTCTGCCGCCGATTATGAACTTAAGTCCTTTAATTTTTCTTCTAAATTAGTACTGGAAAAACTCATAGTAAAAATTGGTTTAATAAATGCTGAAAACTGACAGAATTATAATAACCGAGGGCAAATACGATAAAATTAAATTAGAAACGATAATAAATGCTGATATATTTATCACTGACGGATTTTCGATTTTTAGAGATGATAAAACAAAAAAAATGTTATTTAATCTCACTGCTAAAAGGGGAGCGATAATAATAACTGATAGCGATCATGCTGGTTTTCAGATAAGAAATTATCTAAATAATTTTTTGAATTCTTTAGATGTTATAAATGTTTTTATACCCGACATCAATGGAAAAGAAAAGCGTAAAAGAGAATATTCAAAAGAGGGGACACTTGGAGTAGAGGGAATTGATAAATCCCTTTTAGAAAATCTATTGATAAAAGCTTTAGAAAAGTCTGAACAAATTGTTGAAAAAACTTCAAATATTACTAATTTGAATTTATATGAAGATGGTTTCATAGGAAGATCATATTCTAAAGAAAAGAGAATGAAGTTATTAAAATATTTATCTCTTCCAAAAAACATAAATAAAAATACCTTATTAAAAATATTAAATTCAGAATACGATTATGGAGAATATTCCAAAATCGTATCTGAATTAAATGAAAATAAATAATTTTGTATATGAAAGCCTTTAGAAAAAACAAATTTCGTTTTGATAAGGGCTTTATTTTTTATAAAATTTTGCCATCTTCCATTTTCAAAACTCTATTAACTCCACATTTTTTCGGAATTTCACCGTGTGCAGCAATTACAATTATTTTCCCTTTTTCTTTTTCTTGCTGAATAATATCACATAAAATAGACAAATTTTTTTCATCAAGTGCATTAAAGGGTTCGTCTAATAAAATTATATCCGGATTTTCCATAAATGCTTGACATAAGGCTAATCTTTGTTTCATTCCTAAAGAATAAGTACTTACTTTTTTATTTCTAACATCATACAAGTTAAAAATTTTTAAATAGTCATTGATAGTCTTTTCGTTAATTATTTTATTGATCCCAGCAAGATATTTCAAATTATATAATCCAGTTTCATTCATGAAAAAAGTAGGATTTTCTATAATAACTCCAAATTTATAGTCGTTTTCGTATTTGACTTCACCGTTTGTTGGTTTTATTAATCCACATATTAAGCGCAGTAACATTGTTTTGCCACAGCCATTATAACCAGTAACAGAGATACATTCTCCTTTTTTTAATTCTAAATTTATATCTCGTAAAATATCTTTTCCATTTAATTTTTTTTGTACATTTGTAATTTGAATCATAATATATTCTCCTTTACACTTTTCAACATTCATTTTTTATGTTTAACTGTTCGTATTTTGTGGAAATTATAATGTTTACGAAAAACAGAATTATAATTAAAACAAACTTTAACATTAACCACCGCATTGGCGATGCTTTAATATATGGAGAACCAAATACAAATAATGTAAAAAAAGATACATAAGCAGAAAAATATTGAAAAATAATCATAGAAAAAAGTAAAATAAAATAAGTCCATTTTACAGATATATGTTTTTGTAGCATTATATAGATAAATAGTGCCCAAATAAGAAGTGTTAAAAAAGTAGAAACTTCAGTCCAAACTGCTATTGATAAATTTTCCGTTTTATTTATTTGTGAGAACAATAAATCTATAAAAATTTTAATAAAAAAAACTAAACTAATTGTTTTCAAATTGCGCAGAATACCAATTAAAAAGGCTTTTTTTCTTGACGTTCTTACTAATATATAATTGTTCATCAACATTTGTTCATCGGCATTTTTTATTATCGAACTAACAAATATAAGCCCAATACAAATATTAAGTGCAAATAAGACTAAATTATAACGATGGTTGATTTCATCATATGGATATATGGTTGAAAGCAATGAAAAAAAAGCTTCTTGACGGGATACACCTATAACCGAAAGATTAATTGCGGAAAATAAAAATGCATGACCTATAATTTTTTTGACGACAGACATTCTTTTGTTTTCGCCCCTTTATATAAATATATTAGACTACTAAAAGTTATTACAAACAAATAAATATAAAAAATAATTGTCATCGTAGTTTCAGACATCAAGTTTTTCATAAGAAAAAAATCAACCGCAAACAATATTATTAAAAAGACAAAATTCAAAAGTAAAATGCTTAAGGGACCGAAGATGATTCTGTTTGATATAAAATAAATAACATAACTAAATAGGTAACATGCAAAAATAAATAAAAATAATTTAAAAATTAAATTTATTGTATTGATATTAAGTCCCATTTTTAATCTAAATAAAATTCCCCAAAAAAGAAAATTAAAATATATGTATATGGATAAAACAAAACTTGTGCCAACTGCATTTTTTAAAATATAGTAAAAAACATTGTTTTTTAATCGAATCTTTATGAATGGTTCGTTTATCTGTCTTTGTACAAAAAGAAAAAATGGAACAATTAATATATTAATTAAAAAAAGATATTTTTGAAAATTATCTAAATATCCAAACATATATTCATTTAATGTTTCATTAAATCCTTTTGAAGCATATGCTAAATAGCAAATTATCAAAGTTACAAGTATACTTGTAATCATCAAACCAAACTTTTTGCTCATAAATAATTCCTCGAATTTCTTTTTATATCAATTATAAAAAGAAAAATTAAAATTATAATATATATGATGGCAGGAATAATATTATAAAATATTTCAGTAATGTCGAATGAAGATTGAAAAATATTTGATATGGCATTAACTACATTATTAGGTTCAAAATATATTATAAAGCTTGCAAACAAAGTGGATAAGTTTCCAATTGTACTTGACAAAAGTACTGGTAGCAAAGCAAAAACAAGTAATGGCAAAGCTTGAATAATATATTTATTTTTTATAATTGTACTCAAAAACAAAGCAATCCCATTTGCTATTACAGTATAAAGAGCCATTGTAATTGTCTGTATTAAAATAATTAAAAGAGCAAATATAAAGTTTAATCTATATTCTCCTATTACTACAGATTTAGAAAATCCTCCTAATATAAAGGAAAACAGAACTTGTAATGCTGTAGTAATAGATAAAATAACAAAAATATACAATGATTGCGCTCCGAAGATGGAGAGAGCAACATATTTATAATTTTTGCGTATTATTGTCAAATTACCAAATCCGTTTTCTCTTTGTATTATTAAAATTGGAGACAGGAAAATACCAGCCCAAACATAGAGTATGAACATGGAAAGTTGTGAAAAATCTGAATTAAACCAAAAATCAAATAAAAATTTTAATCCTGTATAGTCAGTTAAAAATTTTGTCAAAGCAGTTTTATTCAAATCAGCACTTAAGCTATTATTTAACTGTTCTACAAACATTTGTTTTTCACTATATGACATAAAAAAGCTTACTGAACTGACAAGAAGTAATATTAAAATAATTATCGACAATTTTGATTTCATAAGTCGGTTGAATTCTTCACGAATCATCTTCCCGTCTCCTTTGCACTTTTATTTAATCTTATAAACTAAGTGCGAGAACAATATTAAAATACTAAACCCACATATCAATCTTATCATATTATATACATATATCAAATTGCAAAGTTCATATTAAATCTAATGTATAGACAATTTGATTTTACATCTCAAAAAATAAGTAAAAAAAGCTTTATTTTGCTTGTTTTTTGAGATTCTCTGTGTTAAAATAGCGAGTGCCGCTTATGGACGGTCATCAAAGACTATGTCTACCGTATCGTAGCGAGACTATAATAAAGTGAGTGAAAAAAATTGTACGCAATTATTGAAACAGGCGGAAAGCAGTATAAAGTTGAAAAAGGCGATTTTATTTTCGTTGAAAAGCTTAACGCTGATGAAAATTCAAAGGTAAAAATTGACAAGGTAGTAGCTGTTTCTGACGATAAAAAAATTACAGCTGGTAAACCTTATGTTGACGGAGCTTCAGTTGAAGCTAAGGTTGTAAAAAACGGTAAAGGAAAGAAAATTAACATCTTTACCTACAAGCCCAAGAAAAATATTAAGCGTAAGATGGGACACAGACAACCATATACAAAGTTAGAAATTACAGCAATTAAAGCGAAATAAGAAAAGTGAGGTGTATCTAAATTGGCACATAAGAAAGGAATGGGATCTACCCGTAACGGTAGAGATTCCGAATCGAAAAGACTCGGTATTAAAAGAGCTGACGGACAATATGTTCTTGCAGGAAATATCTTAGTTAGACAAAGAGGAACAAAAATTCATCCTGGTGAAAATGTAGGCAAAGGTAAAGATGACACCTTATTTGCTCTCATTTCAGGAAATGTTAAATATGAAATCAAGGATAAAGGCAGAAAAAAGGTAAGCGTTTATTCTTTGGAACAATAAGAGGGGACAAGCATGTTAAACTTTATTCAGGCATTGCCACTTGTAGCAGCCAAACCTCCCACCAAGGGAATGAACATTTTAATGATTGTTATGATTATTGGAATGTTCGCAATGCTCTTCATTTCAAGCAGAAGAGAGAAAAAACGCAGTGAACAAATTGAGCAAATGAGAGAAAATCTCAAACTTGGCGATGAAGTTATGACTTCTGGCGGAATTTTAGGTAAGGTAGTTACTGTTAGAGATGATGATTCTGTTATCATCGAAACAGGAGCAGACAGAATTAAACTTTGTCTCACTAAAAGAGCCATTGTAACTAATATAACTAAAGAAAAAGAAATGGCAAAAGAAAAAGCTGAAGCTAAGAAAGCAAAGGCAACTAAGAATTCTACTAAATCCGAAAAACCAGAAAAGAAAAATTAAAATTTTAATTGACCCTACTTGCAAACTTGCAAGTAGGGAATTTTTTATTCCAAAATAAAAGTATAAAATTTAGTCAAGAAT
>JAUNLX010000006.1 GCA_030532035.1 Clostridia bacterium
CCCGAGCAAGATTAAAATCTCCCGGTAATGACGAAAGATCAAATGTAAGGGTATTCTCGTCTACTTCGATATTATATTTTTGAAGTCTTGCATCAAAGGTAGTAAGATTTGCATTGGCGCTGACATCTAAGCTAGTTAACTGATTGTTATTACATTTCAACGTTTTTAAATCGGGATTTTGACTGACATCTAAATTGGTCAGTTGGTTGTTTTGACATTCAAGGACTGTCAAAGCAGTATTTTGACTGACATCTAAATTAGTCAGTTGGTTGTTATAACAACCAAGGAGTGTCAAAGCAGTATTTTGGCGGACATCTAAATTAGTCAGTTGGTTATTATCACAATTAAGGATTGTCAAAGCAGTATTTTGACTAATATCTATATTAGTAAGTTTATTGTTGTAGCAATGTAGTTGTTCAAGTTTAGTAAAAAATTCTATGCCTTTAAGGTCACTTATATCTTTGTCAGAAACAATAATAATATTTATACGATCTCTTTCTTCTGTAGAAAGTCGTCCATCATTATTACGATCAATATCACTTTCGACATAAGCTCTGAAATTAGCGTCTGGGAAGTTGATTTCATTAATTTCTACAAAATTATTCCACATCGCTTTAACAGTTGTATCTTCATTGACAGTAATTACATCTCCTACTGCTTTTTCAATTCCATTTACTTCCCAATAGTAAAACTCCTGTCCAGCAGGTGCAGTAAATGTGCTTTCAGGCAAGGTATAGTTACTTCCTTTGTTTATAATTTCACTTTCCATTGTGCCTGTACCACCATTTGCGTCAAAGCTTACGGTTACTTGCTCTGCCCATACTGCTTTAACAGTGGTAGCTTCATTGACAGTAATTACATCGCCTACTGCTTTTTTTGTTCCATTTACTTCCCAATAGTTAAACTCCTGTCCAGCAGGTGCAGTAAATGTGTTTTCAGGCAAGGTATAGTTACTTCCTTTGTTTATAATTTCACTTTCCATTGTGCCTGTACCACCATTTGCGTCAAAGCTTACGGTTACTTTTCCCGTACCTGTACCTATATAAGTTACATTCAAAGTTACATCAAAAGTTTTATCATTATCTACCGCATTATAGTTATATGTAATTTTAGCAGGTTTAGTTGAATCAACTATCAATGTGGTGCCAGATACAGTCGCTCCTACCAAATTATGTGCTCGTTCAGGATTAAAGTTGCCAGGCAAGGAAGAAAGATTGAATGAAAGAATATCTGGATCTACTTCAATATTATATTCTTGAAAACGTGCATCAAAGGTGTCAAGATTTGAATTGGCACTTACATCCAAACTTGTCAACTGATTATTATAACATTCCAATTTTTCTAATGCAGGATTTTGACTGACATCTAAAACAGTTAGCTTATTCGTCATACAGCGCAATGACTTCAAAGCGGGATTTTGCCGAACATCTAACTCTGTCAACTGATTAGAATAACATTCCAATCTTTCTAATGCAGGATTTTGACTGACGTCTAAGGTAGAGAGTGCAGTGTTGGCACAATTCAAAGTCTTTAAATCTGTATTTTGTGTCACATCTAAAGTAGACAATATATTATGACTACAGTCCAAAAGAGTCAAAGCTGTATTTTGAGTCACATCTAATTCCGTTAGTTGGTTTTTATAACACGAAAGTGTTGTCAAATCAGTATTCTCAGTAACATTCAAATTTGTTAGATTGTTACTTCCACAATCAAGATCCGTCAAAGCTAAATTTTTACTGACATCTAAACTATCAAGCTCATTTACTCTACAGAGTAAGCTTTCTAAGGCTGTATTTTGTGTCACATCTAAATTTGTTATTTTGTTAAAATTACAATTTAAGTTTTGCAAATTCAAGTTATTGCTCATATCAAGCCCAGTTAATTGATTGTCATTACAATACAAGGCATTCAAGGCGGTATTTGCACTTACATCTAACTCGGTCAGCGAATTGTATCCACAACTTAAATATGAAAGTTTGGTATTTTTGCTTACATCTAAATTAGTAAGCGAGTTTTCATTACAGATTAGTTCTGTAAGATTAGTAAAGAACTCTACTCCTTTAAGATCGCTTATCCCTTTGTTTTTAACAGAAATTCTTGTTACTTCATCTCTTTCTGCCTGAGATAGCACCCCTTTAGTTTCATCTGTATCAAAACTCTCTACATATTCTCTAAAAATAGCATCGGGGAAGTTAGTTTCGTTAATTTCCACATCTCCCTCTAATGCTAAGGCGCTCATCATTGGGAAAATACTAACTACCAGCGCAAAAATCAATGACAATATCAGAGCACCAATACTTTTTGTCTTTTTACCTTTCATTCCATTTTCTCCTTTTTACTTAGTCTTTGTTAATAATTTAGGCTCATAAATTTTGTTATTTTATGATTTTTTAATAAAATTTCTAGAACCATCAACAATAATTTTTATAAAAAAATGGCAAAAGCACATCCGCTTTTTCTGGAATGTACTCTTGCCATTTAAAATAACGAGCAACACAAAAAGATTGATTTATAAGTATTTAAGCAGTTTATGGGAGAAGCTCTCATTACTTATCAACTCTTTTCATATAATATTATGTATATAATATCAAAAAATCATTATTTATGCCAGTATTATTTATAAAATTTATGCAAGCAAATTAAATCAAAAAAATTAGAGCGGTCGTTCAGCTCTTTTTCTTTTTATATTTTTGATTAGATTTTATCTGCTATTTTGAGTTTTGTTGAGTTTAGTTGAGTTTTGAATAAATTGCTGAAAGCCTTGATAATAGTAGAAAGCCTTGAAACAACTGAGTTTCAAGGCTTTCAAAAAAATTCGATGGTCGGAGTGGCGAGACTTGAACTCACGGCCTCTTGACCCCCAGTCAAGCGCGCTACCAGCTGCGCCACACCCCGAACAAATAAAAATTATACTATAAGCAGTTTTTTATTTCAAGAGTGGTTTTAAAAATTGCCCCGTATAAGATTTTTTACATTCACTGATTTCTTCAGGAGTACCACAAGCTACAATTTCTCCACCTTTGTCTCCTCCGTCAGGACCTAAGTCAATTATATAATCAGCGTTTTTTATAACATCTAAATTATGTTCAATTACAACAATAGTATTTCCAGAGTCTGCTAATTTTTGCAAAACATCAATTAGTTTTTTCACATCATCAATATGTAGTCCTGTAGTTGGCTCATCTAAAATATAGAGTGTGTTTCCAGTAGCAACCTTTGAAAGCTCGGTCGCAAGTTTTACTCGCTGAGCTTCTCCTCCAGATAAAGTTGTTGCACTTTGACCAAGTTTGATATATCCAAGTCCGACTTGCCTTAGAGTATCAAGTTTTCTATATATCGAATGTTGATTTTTAAAAAATTCACAGGCTTCATCGACACTCATATTCAATACATCGGCAATATTTTTACCTCTATATTTTACTTCTAAAGTTTCTCTGTTATATCTTTTCCCGTCACAAACATCACATTTAACATATACATCGGGTAAAAAATGCATTTCAATTTTCAAAACTCCGTCGCCCTGACATTCTTCACATCTTCCCCCTTTTACATTAAAGGAAAAACGACCGCTTTTATATCCTTTGATTTTCGAAGCCTTTGTATTTGCAAATAGATTTCTTATATCTGTAAACACGCCAGTATATGTAGCGGGATTAGATCTCGGCGTTCTGCCTATTGCATTTTGATTTATTTCTATAACCTTATCTATATATTTTAATCCGTCAATTTTTTCATGTTCACCAGGAACCACTTTAGAAGAATTCAATACCAGAGTAGCTTTTTTATATAAAATTTCATTTACCAGTGTAGATTTACCACTTCCAGATACGCCAGTTACTACAACCAATTCTCCTAATGGGAAGGAAACATCAATATTTTTTAGATTATTTTGTTTGCCACCATAAATTTTAATTTCTCTTCCATTTCCTTTTCTTCTCTCGATCGGCACTTCAATTTTTTTCTTTCCTACAAGGTATTGCCCCGTAAGCGACTCTTTAGATTTTTTGATTTGTTCAACAGTCCCCTGAGCTACAATTTTTCCACCATATTCCCCTGCTCCGGGTCCTATATCTACAATATAATCTGCAAATTTCATTGTGTCTTCATCGTGTTCCACAATGATAAGTGTATTGCCTAAATTCTTAAGTTTTTCTAAGGTTTTAAGCATTTTTTCGTTGTCCTTTTGGTGTAATCCAATGGACGGTTCATCTAAGACATATAATACGCCAGATAAAGCCGAACCTATCTGTGTTGCAAGTCTTATTCTTTGGGCTTCCCCACCAGATAAAGTATCGGCTCCACGAGATAAGGTCAAATATTCCAAGCCAACAGAAACTAAAAAACCAAGTCTTTCTTCTATTTCCTTTAATACAAGCTCAGAAATTTGTTTTTCTTGATTTGTGAGTTTTAATTTTTTCAAAAATTCGAGTTCATCTCTCACAGTCATACAAGTAAAATCAAAAATATTTTTATCGCCAACAGTAACTGCAAGAACTTCGGGTTTCAATCTTTTCCCCGAACAGACTTCACAAGTTCTTTCGCTCATAAAGCGTTCGCAGTCTTTTTTGGAAGCAATACTGTTTGTAGTTAAATATCTTCTCTTTACATTATTTGCAATTCCCTCAAATTTTACTTTATATACGCCTTTGGCATTGGCAGAATCTTGTTTTATCTGTATTCGCTCTTCGCCAGTTCCATACATAATTATATTTTTAATTTTCTCAGGATAATCACGATAAGGTACATTTAGAGAAAATTTATAGTGCTTTGCCAATCCCTCAAGATACATTCTCGCAGTAGAGCCAGCATCCATATTTTTCCAGCCAGTTGCACGAATGGCACCCTCTTCAATGGACAAAGTTTTATCTGGCACGATAAGTTCGGGATTAACTTCTATAAAATGTCCCAGTCCCGAGCATTTGGGGCAAGCGCCAATAGGCGCATTGAACGAAAAGAGTCTTGGTGTTATTTCCGGTAAATTGATATTGTGTTCTGGACACGAAAAATTTTCCGAAAAAAGTATATCTCTATTTTCGTCTGTAACATTACATATAATTACGCCATTTGATAAAGACAGTGCCGTTTCAACGCTATCTGTTAATCTTTCAGTTATATCTGGTTTTAATATTATTCTGTCTATCACAACATCGACATTGTGTTTTATGTTTTTTTCTAATTTTGGAGCTTCTTCCAATAAAATTATTTCTCCATCTACTCTCGCTCTTAAAAAACCTTTTTTTACTAAAGAGGCAAAGGTGTTTACAAACTCGCCTTTTTTCTTATATGCAATTGGCGACAATATAGAAATTTTAACTCCAGTTCCGAGTTTTAAAATTTTATCGACAATTTCATCTACACTTTGAGCCTTTATTTCTTTTTTACATACTGGGCAATGTGCCTTACCTATCCCTGCATACAAAAGCCTAAGATAATCATAAATTTCAGTAACCGTTCCAACAGTTGAGCGTGGATTTCGAGATATTGTCTTTTGGTCGATGGAAACAGACGGAGAAAGTCCCTCAATTTTGTCTACTTTTGGTTTGTCCATTTGACCTAAAAATTGTCTTACATAAGATGACAAACTCTCCATATATCGCCTTTTTCCCTCAGCATATATCGTATCAAAGGCAAGAGAAGATTTTCCAGAACCTGAAACTCCCGTAAAAACAATCATTTTATTTTTCGGAAGTTCTAAATCTATATTTTTCAAATTGTTTTCTCTTGCATTTTTTATAATTAATTTATTTTGCATTTTTCCCTTTCAATTTCATTATTTCATCTCTAAGATATGCGGCATGTTCAAATTCCAACATAGCTGCCGCAGACTGCATTTGCTTTGTCAATTTCTTTATCATATTTCGTCTTTCTAAAGGTGTTAGATTTTTTCTTACCGTTGTTTTAATCTCATTTTTATCAGTAATTTCAATCAAATCTCTGACATCTTTTTTTATCGTCTTTGGAATAATATTATTTTCTATATTAAATTTATTTTGATATTCTCTTCTACGATTCGTTTCTCTAATCGCATTTTCCATAGACTTGGTTATAAAATCAGCGTACATTATAACTTCGCCATGGTCATTTCTCGCCGCACGCCCTATTGTCTGAATAAGCGATGTTTCAGATCTTAAAAATCCCTCTTTGTCGGCGTCGGTTATAACAACTAAAGAAACTTCGGGAATATCAAGTCCCTCACGAAGCAAGTTAATTCCAACTAAAATATCAACTTCTCCAAGTCTAAGCTGTCGAATGATTTTCATTCTCTCAATAGTGTCAATGTCGTGGTGCATATATGTTACTTTAAGATTTTTTTCAAGCAGATATTCTGTTAAATTTTCCGCCATTTTTTTAGTTAAAGTTGTTATCAACACTCTTTCATTATTTTCAATTCTAAGCTTAATCTCCGACAATAAGTCTTCAATTTGATTGTCTGTTGGTCTAACAGAAATATTGGGATCTAATAGTCCTGTCGGTCTTATAAGTTGTTGTGAAATTCTTAAGCTGTGTTCTTTTTCAAATTCTCCCGGAGTGGCGCTTACATATATTACTTGATTTATATGATCGTAAAATTCATCGAAAGTCAATGGTCTATTGTCAATTGCTGACGGCAATCTGAACCCATATTTTATAAGACTTTCCTTTCTTGCACGATCTCCCGCCGACATTCCCCTTACCTGTGGCAAAGTAACATGAGATTCATCTACAAACATCAAAAAATCATCTGGAAAATAATCCAGCAAAGTAAAGGGAGAAGAACCAGGTTTTCTACCAGAAAAAATCCTTGAATAATTTTCAATTCCAGAACAAAAACCAGTTTCTCTTAGCATTTCTACATCATATTGGGTTCTTTCTCTGATTCTCTGTGCCTCAATCAAAGCGCCCTTTGATTTGAAATATTCAACTCGGTTTTCCATTTCCTCTAAAATTTCAGATATGGATTTTTCAAGTCTTTCGTTTGATATAACATAGTGAGACGCAGGATAAATACCAGCATGAGCCAAAACTCCAGTTGTTTTTCCTGTGAGTGGCGCAAATTCAGAAATTCTGTCTATTTCATCGCCAAAAAATTCAACTCGTATTGCTTTATCATTTGAAGCAGCGGGAAATATTTCCACAGTATCTCCCCTGACTCTAAATTTATTTCTTATAAAATTTACATCATTTCTTTCATATTGTATATCTACAAGTTTTGCAAGCAATTCATCTCTGCTTTTTTTCATACCCGGTCGCAGAGATATAACCATATTGTGATAGTCAATTGGGTCGCCAAGAGAGTAAATGCAAGAAACAGAGGCAACTATTATTACATCTCTGCGTTCAGATAAGGCAAGAGTTGCAGAGTGCCTCAGTTTATCTATTTCATCATTTATTGAAGAATCTTTTTCAAGGTAGGTATCAGTAGAAGCAACATAGGCTTCGGGTTGATAGTAGTCATAGTATGATACAAAATATTCAACTGAATTTTCTGGAAAAAATTCCTTGAATTCAGAGCAAAGCTGTGCCGCCAAAGTTTTATTATGCGCTAAAACTAAGGTTGGCCGATTTACTTTTTCGATTATATTTGCCATTGTAAAAGTCTTACCCGAGCCAGTTACGCCGAGCAAGGTTTGTTCTCTTAAATTTTCATTTATGCCATCGGACAATTCCTTTATGGCACGAGGCTGATCTCCCATAGGAGAAAATTTAGAATGCAATTTAAAATCCATAAATATATTGTATCAAAACCTGCAAATTTAGCAACAAAACGACAATAGATAGTGTTTTTACATAGATTTATCAAGGCTTTTAATAAGTACAAATCCTCCACATAGATTGCGTTAAAATTTTATATGTCATATAATTATTAGTAGAAATTTATTGAAAAGAGGGGTTATATGAACATTCCTACTCCGCATATAAATGCTAATAAAAATGATTTTGCTAAAACTGTTTTAATGCCTGGGGATCCTCTGCGTTCAAAATTTATTGCTGAAAATTTTCTTTCAGATGTAAAACTTGTAAATGAAGTCAGATGCGCTTACGGATATACAGGCAAATATAAAGGTCAGAGCGTCTCAGTTATGACAAGTGGAATGGGTATGCCCTCAATGGCAATTTATTCACATGAGCTCTTCAATTTTTACGATGTTGAAAATATTATACGAGTGGGTTCTGCTGGCGCCATTTCCGAAAATCTCAAAATTTTTGATATAATTGCCGCAAGTTCAGCATGTACAAACTCAAATTTTGCCAATAATTTTCAAATAAATGGAAGTTTTTCTCCTCAAGCAAATTTTGATTTGCTAAAAATTTGCGACTGCATCGCCAACGAAAAAAATATAAACTTAAATATAGGTCCAGTTTTTACAAGCGACCATTTTTATGATTTTGGAAATGATGCACAGAGCTTCAAAAAGTTTGGTGTTTTGGGTGTAGAAATGGAAACTGCTGCACTTTATATCAATGCCGCCCTGTCTGGTAAAAAAGCTCTTTCACTTTTAACAGTTTCAGACATTCCTGGAAAAAATGTAGAAATTTCTTCTAAAGAGCGTGAAAAGGGATTTGAAGAAATGATAAGTCTTGCTCTCGAAACGGCAATTTTAATAGGAGAAAAAAATGATAAATAAAGACAATTTGATTTTTATGGCTGAAAATGCCGCTGAAAACGCCTATGCTCCATATTCAAATTTTAATGTAGGCGCTTGTATTCTATGTGAAGACGGAGAAATTTTTACGGGATTCAATATTGAAAATTCTTCTTATGGTGCCACAGTTTGTGCTGAGAGAGTTGCTCTTTTTAACGCTGTTTCACAGGGAAATACAAATTTTACAGCAATGGCAGTAACTTCAATGCCCTGTGGCATTTGTCTACAAACTTTGAGTGAATTTTGCAAACCCGATTTTAAGATAATTGTAAAATCAGATTTTGGAGAATATGAAGAATTTTCTATGTCAGAGCTCTTGCCCTACCCTTTTGATAAAGGAGATAATTTTTGAATTTCAATGAAATTATAAGAAAAAAGAGATTTTCAGAAAAATTAAATAAAGATGAAATTGATTTTTTCGTGAAACATTTTACAGATGGTACAATTCCGGATTATCAAGCTTCTGCTCTGCTCATGGCTATTTGTATAAATGGTATGGATGAAGAAGAAACTTATAATCTAACCTTTGCCATGCTTAAAAGCGGCGAGATTTTGAATTTCAACACTGAAAAACTTATTGCCGACAAACATTCTACAGGTGGTGTTGGAGATAAAACAACTTTTATTGTAACTCCTCTTTTTGCTGCCATGGGTGGAAAAAGTGTAAAAATGTCAGGTCGTGGACTGGGGCATACTGGCGGAACAGCTGATAAAATCGAAAGTATTCCAAACATTAAAATTAATTTAACTAAATCAGAAATTCTTAATCAAATCAACAAAGTAGGCGCCTGTATGATTACACAAAGTGAAAATATCGCCGTTGCAGATAAAAAAATTTACGCTTTACGAAATGCGACAGAAACAGTTGAAAGCAACGCTCTTATTGCCTCTTCTATTATGAGTAAAAAATTGGGTTGTGGTGCCGATGTCATTGTTTTAGATGTGAAATTTGGCAGTGGCGCTTTTATGAAAACAAAAGAGCAAGCAGAAAAGTTGGCTAAAATTATGATAAATATAGGCAAAGAAGCTGACAAAAAAGTCTCTGTTATTTTGAGTGATATGAATATTCCTCTCGGTTACAACATTGGCAATTCACTTGAAATTATCGAAGCAATAGAAGTTTTAAAAAATAACGGAGACAAAAGACTTAGAGAACTGTCTATCAATCTTGCTGCAAAAATGTATTCTCTTGCCTTTTCTGAAAAATTTGAAACTTCTTTGGAACTTGCAAATTCTAAATTATCTGATTTATCTGCTTTTAATAAATTTTCTGAAATTATAAAAGCTCAAGGCGGAGATATAACTTATATAGAAGACACAAATAAATTTAAAAAAGCAAAACACAAAAAGGAAATTTTTGCCTTATCATCTGGATATATTTCTAAAATAGACACTCAAAATATCGGGAAAGTTTCCTTGATTTTGGGTGCAGGCCGTCTACAGAAAACTGATGTTTTAGATTTATCTGCAGGAATAATCTTGAATAAAACTCTGGGAGATAAAATTCAAAAAGGAGAATTATTGGCAACTTTACATACGGACAACAGCGAAAAAATAGAAAAAGCCAAAAATGAATTTCTCAAAAGTATTCACATATCTAAAAACAAGCCCCATATTGAGCCTGTAATTTATAAGATTTTAGATTAAAGAGTTCGTGATAAAGACCACCCTCTGACGAGGGTGGTTTATTTTAGTTATTAGTATATATCAGCCTCTGACGAGGGTGGTTTATTTTAGTTATTAGTATATATCGGCCTCTGACGAGGGTGGTTTGTTTTAGTTATTATCATATATCAGCCTTTGACGAGGTCAATATTTTAATAAGCATATTTATCTGAAAAAATCTTCAAATTTTCAAAACATTCAAAAGCAATATCCATGCCAATCCATAATATGAAACAACAGCAATCATATCATTTATTGTCGTTATAAGTGGACCGGAAGCAACAGCTGGATCTATTCCAATTTTTTTGAAAATCATCGGAATTGTAGTACCACTAAGACTCGATAGCAACATAGCTATTATCAAAGCAATTCCGATACAAAGTGAAATTGTAAAAGCTATATGTACCGGTGTTTTCTTTATTAAAAATAAATATAAACCAACAAAAATAAAGGATAAAATTCCCAAAATAATTCCGTTGCCTAAACCAACTCTCGTTTCTTTAAAGATCAAGGCTAATTTTTGTTTAAAATCGAGTTTTTCATCCATTAAAACTCTTATCGTAACAGCCAGAGATTGTGTTCCCACATTTCCCGCCATATCTAAAACTAAAGATTGAAAAGAAACAATGAGTGTAAGACTTGCAACAACTTTTTCAAATAATCCGACAACACTTGAAACAAGTAAACCCAAAACAAGCAAAACTAAGAGCCAAGGTAAACGCTTTTTAATGCTTTCAAAAAAAGGCTCTTTTATATCTTCTTCAGATGAAAGACCTGCCAATTTAGCGTAGTCTTCTCCAAATTCTTCATCGATAATTTCTGCTAAATCTTCTGCTATCAAAACACCACTGATTTTATTCTCTGCATTTAAAACTGGGAAAGAGTCCTCTGAATATTGCATAATTCGAGGTATACAATCGTCAATCAATTCATATGAATAAACATAAGGATATGAGAGCATTATTAAGTTTTCAAGTTTTTCATCTTTTCTTGCAATTATTAAATCTGTTAAGTCGATTGCTCCATAATATTTTTCATTTTCATCGACTACATAAATAGTTTGAATATTATCATTATCAGCAGCTTGTCTGACAAGCTCGCTCATAGCTTCTTTGATAGTACAAGTGTTTGAAATACAGATAAAATTTGTAGACATCTTGCTTCCGATTGTCTCTTCATCAAAGGAAGCAGATAAAATGATATCTTCTCTAACCTCTGGGGCAATTTTATCTATAATTTCATATCGTTCTTTTTTTTCTAAAGTTTTTAAGTATTCTACTGCATCTGGAACTTCGATATAAGTCAGAACTTGAATTTTCTTTTCTGTCGAAAGTTCATCTATAAACTTTATGTAATCTTCGTCTTGCGTATATTCTAAAATAGAAGCTAAAATCTTTGCATCGAGGATGGAATATAATTTTGCACGCTCGTTTTTCTTTAATAATTCTAGAGTATCCGCAATATCACTTTCGTGGAAATCAAGAATTTTGTCAGCAATAACCTTAGCTGGCAAATTACTCTTGATTATGGAAATGATTTGTAACTTGTGATCACGATTTTTAACTTCGTTTTTATTAAATTTCACCATTACCCTCCTATTTCAATAGTTTAAGATTAACCATATAAAATTATAGTCAATCATCTTTTTAAACAGTTAAACAATGGCTTTCAATCGAGATTAAAAAATCGTCAACATACGGACGACTTTTAATTTTAAAATCTCGGTGAAAGTCTTATTAATACTTCGCCCATTATCGCCGTCCATATACTCACCTACTTTTCAAAAGATAATTAAAAAGAAACACATATAATATACTAAACAATTATTATACAAATTGCAAAGAAAAAATGCTCTGAGCAAACTCAAAGCATTAAGACGGCATCAGCCGTTGCTCTTTTTGGAGCTGATGGCGGGAATTGAACCCGCGACCTCATCCTTACCAAGGATGTGCGCTACCGACTGTGCCACATCAGCAAAAATGGCGACCCGGAACGGGATCGAACCGTCGACCTCTAGCGTGACAGGCTAGCGTTCTAACCAGCTGAACTACCGGGCCATTTGGCAGGGGCAGAAGGATTCGAACCCTCGACACGCGGTTTTGGAGACCGCTGCTCTGCCAACTGAGCTATGCCCCTATACTATTAAATACTTAACACTGAAATTTTCTAATTTAAGCACTTGTGAATAATATCATAAAAGACAGATATAGTCAATATGTTCAACATATTCAAAAGTCCATATAGATTAACATTTTTCTTTTATAAATATTAATAATAAAATTATTTTTTTGTTTTACTTGTTTTCTAAAATTATTTTCATCATTGAATACAAAATAAAGTTGTATTACAATACTTGACATTACAAACAAAAATATTTTCATACGAGGTTTTAATGGATATACTAAAAATTATATTAGTTTGCTTTTTAGCTGGGGCTGGCGCTGGAATCGGCACAGGTTTTGCTGGAATGAGTGCCGCAGCAGTTATAGGTCCTATCTTAGTTACTTTTTTAGGTGTTGCACCTTATGAAGCAGTTGGCATAGGACTTATAAGCGATGTTTTAGCAAGTGCTGTCAGTGCATACACTTATAAAAAGAACGGAAATTTAGATATAAAAAACAGTCTTCCTCTTATGATTAGCGTTCTTATTTTTACCGTTATAGGCAGTTTTGTCGCTAAATTTATGCCCGCACATACAATGAGTGGGCTTATGCAAGTTTCTATGATATTCATAGGAATAAGATTTTTTATAAAGTCCTTAAAAGAAAATAAGGAAAAGAATACAGAAATAAATCAAAAAAATAAATTGATAAAATCTATTATCGGCGGGATTATCATAGGCTTTATTTGTGGATTTGTCGGCGCCGGTGGTGGTATGATGATGCTCTTTGTTTTAACTACATTTTTAGGATACCAAACACATAATGCAGTAGGCACAAGTGTTTTTATAATGACATTTACAGCACTTACTGGTGGTATCAGCCATTTTGCTATTGCTGGTACTTCTAATATACTCAGCCTCGTACTTTGCGTAATATTCACACTTTTATGGGCAAAAATTGCTTCTGTTATTGCAAATAAATCAAACCTTAAAATCTTAAATCGAGTTGTCGGTGCAGTAATGGTTACAACGGGGATTGCAATATTAATATTTGATTATGTGATTAAAGCGAAGTAGGAGTTCTTTCCCCACCCTCTGACGAGGGTGGGTTTTTATAATATTAATTTTTGATTAAAGTTGGTTCTTTTTCCCCACCCTCTGACGAGGGTGGGTTTTTATAATATTAATTTTTGATTAAAGTTGGTTCTTTTTCCCCACCCTCTGACGAGGGTGGGTTTTGTATATTAATTTTTGATTAGAGTTGGTTTTTTTCCCCATACTCTGATGAGGGTGAGTTTTTATAATATTGGAACATATTATTTTTAATTCTATGACAATGTGGAGAATGTTTTTATCCTTATGACTAAAGTTTATATAAAATAATTCTGCACTCCCTGTTGGGAGTGCAGAATAAAAATATAATAATTATATACCAGTTGTGGGATTTTTCTTATTTTCTTTCTTTTCTTCTTTAATTTCTTCTTTGGGTTTTTCTTCTTTTGGCTTTCTGGAAAAATATCCAGGTTTTTCTTTGCCGCCGTCAAGTCTTGCATATTCACTATTTATAAAGTTTGAATCATAGGTTGTGCCTTTGTCTCCCTTTAATTGCTCACAAAACGCAAACATACGAAGACCACCATCAAAATTTCCACCTGGATCATCTGTTTTTATAATTGCTGTTGTCACAAATTTTTCTGAAACATATATAGTTTTTAGTTTGCCAGACAATGAAAACATTGAAGCCATCTTTTCAACTTTACTTGTATCAAAACTACTTAAATCTAAAATTTCTAAATTTGAACAATCACGAAACATAGCGGTCATATTTTTAACATTAGCAGTATTAAAAGAGGATAAATTTATTGATTTTATCTTGCTTTCGTAGAACATTCCCTCCATTGTCGTAACCTTACTTGTATCAAAAGAGGAAAGATCTAAAGTCAAATTTTCAGAACTTGCACCAAAAGAAGCAAACATATCACCCATATGAGTAACATAACTTGTGTCGAAGATATTGCTTCCGAAATCAAGTTTTTCAATCTGTGAATGATTTGAAAACATACCAAAGCTATCAACTGGAGCATATATTTTATTGCCAGCAGTATTATAAATATAATAATCTTCTGAATCATTTAACTTATACAAGGCAATATTTCCAGCACTGTCTTCACTAATATCATCTTTTACTTTTGAAACACCCTCAGGTAAGGTTTTAACAAAAGTTATTGACTTAGCTTTAATACTCAGATCAGTATAACTATATTTTTTTAAGGATATGGTATCTTTAGCAGGTGGTGTACTTTCAGCAAAAACATTCATAGGAAATAATGCAATTAACATTATTAAGCCTATGATAATACTTATAATTTTCTTCGTATTTTTCATTTTTCTCTCCTTTGACTTTTTGCAAAATTACAATCAGCTTAACCAAGTTCAAAATACCCTAATCAGAGATATGCATTATTTAAATTATTAAAGTATTTTGTTTGTTGTATAACCATTCTACAAGCATACAAGAAAAAAAGCAACAAAATATTCAAAAAATATTATTATTTAACAAATATGGGAAATAATTTTTTCTATTTAACAAAGTTAGGAATATATTTTTGATCCCCCCTTTTTCTCTTTCTCACTGGGAGATTAAATAAAAAAGATAAGAAATTTGGCGTTGCCAAATTTCTTATCTTTGGTGCGGATAACAGGAGTTGAACCTGCACGAAGTTGCCTTCATTAGAACCTGAATCTAACGCGTCTGCCTATTCCGCCATATCCGCATTATAATTTTTTTATTTGTTTGGAACAATTTAGTTTATCATATAATCTTTTAAAATTTACTCTGATTAAATAATCACTTTTACAGTTGTTGCAGACGGCTTTATTTACAAAACCGTTTTGTTTGATTTTCCACGGAGCCTTGTTCTGTAAATCACTTCCACACTCTATGCATTTTGACTTAAAGATATTTTTATCAATTAAAGGACTATTAAAATCAGTTACATAAAAAGGAACAAAGGTGAGCTTCTCATAAAATGAGTCATCTAAGGAAATTATAAAATCTTCAATTGATGCTTCATTATATAATTTACGAAAACATTCATACGACAATAAAGCGTCGTTTCCTGCTCGATGCAGCTTGCTATTATCACAGTATATATTAAGCATATCAGCAGCATTTTGCAAGCTAATTTGATCTGAACTTGATTTCATTTTAATCTGCATAAAAAATTTTTGCATATCTGCATAATATTTGATAAATGGGATTTTATAATTGCCCGTATAATAATTAAAATTATCTGCAAAAGTTCTTATATCTGTGTCGCTCCACGACATAAAAATTGTTTTATCAATGTCTCCTATAAAATTTTGAAACTTTTCAATAACATTTAAAAAAGAATTAGAAGTTTCTAAATCAGAATTTTTAATACCTGTAAGTTTAGTAGTTCTATTTTTGATTTTTTTATTTATTTGGGGTTTAACTGTTTCGGAAAATTTATCAATTAATTCAAGGCGATCGTTCATTTTAATCGCCCCAATTTCAATGATTTCTCCAAAATATTTTTTCTTTTTCTTATCGAAAACTGTATTCCACTCTAAATCAAAAATTATATAATTCATTTTTTCTCTGCTTTATTATGGTCTTCAAGATTTTCACCTAAAAAATCTTCCTGACTTTTTTCATTTACATATATCTTATCCCCTTTGTGAAATCTCAAAAGGAAATCTTCAAATTTATCACTTATATTTATGAAAGTATCTCTAAAAACAAAATGATCGGAAAAATAATCTTCATAAGCTTTCCCATATTCTCCACTGAAAACATTTTCGACAGTAGCTTTCGGTTTTTCGGCAAGTTTTCTGTTTTCTTCTTTTGAAAAACTTTTACTTTTATATATAAAAGTAGAAATCATCAAAAAAATAGTTAAAATAGAAATAATGATTATGTTTAATTTTGCAATTTTTTTATAGAAATAATAATTAGAAAACATATTTTCCTTTCATCTAAATTCTTAAAATCTAAAATACAAAAATGGATTGTAGGTTGTACCTACTAAACAAGCTGTTGATATAAACAAGAGTGCAAAAACAAAGACAAAATTCAAAACATCATTTGTCATTTTAAGAACTTTATTTTTCTTAAAAATATTTTTAGAATATTTTGCAATATTTGCAGGAATTCGAGTACAGGCAAAGACAGCTAAAATAATCAAAAATATTCTACCGAGAATATACCCACTTGGATCTAAAAATACTGTGCTTTCTTTTTGATTGAACATAAGCCAAAGAGCTGTTTTGAGTTTGCTCATATCTTCAAAATAGAATAAGAGCCAACCCATTAAGACTACAAAAAGAGTATAAAATCTTCCGATTGTATGATTAATCATTCCAGGAACTTTTTTGAATATATCTGAAAAAAAGAATTTTTCAAGGGAAATGAAAACAAAATAATAAAGTCCCCACAAAATAAAATTAGTCGCAGCTCCATGCCAAAGTCCCGTAAGTAGCCAAACTATAAAGAGATTAAAGACATGATGTTTTCTGTTTCCACCAAGTGGTATATATAAATATTCTCTGAAAAAAGTAGTCAAACTAATATGCCATTTTTTCCAAAATTCATTAATACTTGTGGCTTCGTATGGATAATTGAAGTTTTCAGGAAAATCAAATCCGAGAATTTTACCAAGTCCAATTGCCATATCAGAATATGCAGAAAAATCAAAATATATCTGAAAAGCATAGGCAATCAGACCTATCCAAATGCCGGCACTACCACTGGCAAAAAGATCTCCGTCTAAAAACTCAGAAACTGTCTTGCCAAAGAAGTTCGCCAATACCGCTTTTTTGAAAAGCCCGATAGAAAAACGAATGAGCCCGTCTGAAAATTTAGCAAGGTTAATTTCTCTATTATCGAGAGCTTTTTCAACATCTACATATTTAACAATAGGACCTGCAATAAGTTGAGGGAACATACATACATATAAGAGAAGTTTCAAAAAAGACTTTTGTGGCTCTGCTTTTTTTCTATAAACATCTACTGTATATGTAATTGTCTGAAAAGTATAAAAAGAAATTCCAATCGGCAAAGTCAATCTGAGTGATGAAATACTGGAATTAAAAATTGAATTAAATTCTCCGATAAAGAAATTGTAATATTTAAATACTGCCAATAATCCCAAAGAAATAAATATACAAAAAGCAAGGATGATTTTAGCAAATGATTTCTTTTTAGTTCTTGCAATCAGAAGTCCGCCAATATAATGAACTAAGGTCCCGCCGACCATTAAAATAATCCACTTTGGTTCGCCCCATGCATAGAAGATAAGCGACATAATTAAAAGATGTATGTTTTTCAATTTAATATTTGGTAACAAATAATAAATGATCAAACATACAGGTAAAAAGATATATAAAAAAATTAAACTTGAAAATACCAATTTATACCTCTATATTGCCTTTGATTTTTTGATAAATCTTTTCTCCGATTCCAGGGACTTCTTTTATTTCATCAATTGAATTGAAATCGCCATTTTCTTTACGATATTTTATAATAGCTTCAGCTTTTTTCTCGCCTATATATTTAATAGTTAAAAGCTCTTCTTTTCCAGCTTTATTTATATTTATTTTTTCACCGCTTAATATAGGTTCTTGACCGTTTACCGATGTTTTTGTGATTTCAGATTCAGCAACTGAAACGGTAGTCGTTTGTTCTTTCATTTCAATTTTTACTCTGTCATATACTGCTGGAGAAGAAAAAATATTAAATAAAACCACTGCCGCCGATGATAATAGACAAATAATTAGAAGAAAAATCTCCTGCTTTTTTACCATAACATCATCTTACTTTCAAAGTCTGAATCATTATATCATAATCAACAATTGTACGCACGAGATATTTAGATAATAGAAATAAAAAACGGAACGACCTGCGTTCCGTTTTAATTTATAAAAATTATTCTTCTGAAGTCTCTTCGTTTTCCGCCTTAACTTCAACTTCTTCTGATACAGTTTCAGTTTTTTCTTCTACTGCTTTTTCTTCAGCTTCTGTTTCTTTGGCATCTACAGTTTTATCTTCTGTGTCCTCTGATTTTTCATCAGCTGCATTTTCATCTATAAGGGCACGAATTGAAAGACTTACTCTCTTTTCATCATATTCAATATCAGTTATCTTTACAGTAACTTCATCTCCAACGCTCAACACATCAGCTGGTTTTTCAATATAATGATCTGCAATCTGAGAAATATGAATGAGTCCGTCAATGCCAGGGATAACTTCAGCAAAAGCACCGAAAGTCGTAAGTCCTACAATATGAGTAGTTATTTCATCTCCAACAGAATATTTTTTCTTTAAGATTTCCCAAGGATTGTCTTCATCTTTTTTATAACCCAAAGAAATTCTGTTATTTTCAAGAGAACGAATATAAACTTCTATTTCATCATCTACACTGACAATATCTGACGGATGTTTGATTCTCTTCCATGAAAGTTCAGAAATTGGAATCATTCCGTCAACTCCAGGCTCGAGTTCTACAAAAGCAGCATAGTTTGTGAGATTTTTAACTCTACCTGTATATTTGTCTCCAACTTGTGCTGTTTCCCAGAATTTTTCTGTAGCTTCTTTTCTGATTTCTTTTTTGTTTTCTTTTATAGAACCAACGATTTGTCTACGGTTTTTGTTGATTTCTAAAATTTTAAATTCAACTTTTTTAGAAACTAAAACATCTAAAGATTCACTTCTTGGAACTCCAGAATGTGAAGCAGGGATAAATACTCTTACACCGTTGTTAGTAACAGCAAGCAATCCGCCTTTAATAATTTTCTTAACTGTACCCTCAACTGTTGCATTTTCTTCTTTGGCTTTTTCAAGCTCATCCCAAGCTTTTAAACTATCAAAACGACGCTTTGAAAGCATAACTGTGCCTTCAATGTCATTTGTTTTCATAATAATTAAATCAAGTTTATCTCCGACTTTTAATTCTTTTGTAAAATCGGCATCAGGATCGTAGCTATATTCTTCTGCAGGAATATATCCTGTGTGCTTTCTACCTATGTCCACTTGAATTTCATTGGGAGCAAGGGCAACTACAATTCCAACAACTTTTTGATCGTTGTCCATTTTTTCAAGGGATTTTTCAAGTGCTTCCTCAAAGCTCATCCCATCAATTTCGTTTTCATGTGTCTTTGTTTCACCAGACATTGTCTCAAGAACCTCCTTAATTATTACCTGCGGAGTTGACGCTCCTGCGGTAATTCCGACACTTTTGCTTTTACTAAAATCTATCTTTAAAAGCTCGTCGGCTTTAGTAACCAAATAGGTTTCACAGTTTTTGTGACAAATATCATATAGTTCTTTCGTATTTGAACTGGTAGGACTGCCTACCACAATCATAATATCACAAGTTTTAGAGAGCTCTATAGCCTCTTTTTGTCTTACCTCGGTCGCTTTGCATATTGTATCAAAAATTGAGACTTTTGTATATACTGAATTTATTTTTTTTACACATTTGTCAAATTCATCTTTATTAAAAGTCGTTTGTGAAACAACAGAGATTGATTTTCCGGTCAAATCTTGCCCATTTTTTATAAAATCATCTATTTCTTCTATATTTTTAAAAACATATATATCTGATTTTACTCTACTAACAACGCCTTTAATTTCAGGGTGTTTTTTATTGCCGAGCACAAAGACAATATCGCCTAAGTCGGCTCTTTTTTTCACAAGTTCTTGAAGCTTTGATACAAAAGGACAGGTTAAATCTATTATTTTACAATTTTTGCCTTTAAGCTTTTCAAATTCGTCTGTGCTTATACCATGCGCCCTTATTATGACTACGCTATCAGTGGGAGCCTCATCTGCACAATCGATAACTATTAGTCCCTTTTCCCGCATACTATTTACAACAAAGTCATTATGAATAATGTCTCCCAAAGAGTAAACGGGTTTATCGCAATCAGTCAGAGCTTTTTCGGTACTGCTGACAGCTCGTTCCACGCCAAAACAAAAGCCCGCAGTTTTAGCAAGTTTTATATTCATGAATTTTTCCACAAGTCTACAACTTCTTTTTCTATTCTATCAACAACATTGTGCATCATCTTAGATTTACTAGCTTTTTGCATTTGAAAATCTTCAAAGGGAATCAGCTTACCAATTGAAACATATGGCGTAGGACGCTTAGAGCCCTCATTGCGATATTTTATTGAAACTGGCAAAACATCTGCCTTTGCAGTTTTTATAATTATTGCTGCTCCAGATTTGAAATTTTCAGGAGGATTATTATTTTTTTGACGAGTTCCTTGAGCAAATATGAGAACAGGATGTCCGTTTTTTATCAATCTTTTAGAATAATTGATAGCTCCAAAATCTAAACTGGTTCTGTCAATTGGGAAACCATTAAAAATAAGTAAGGGTATGCGAGTATAGAAAGTATCAAAAAATTCTGCTTTAGCAATAAAATGAAGTTGAGTTGGATGAAAAGCGCTCGCAAGAACTATGGGGTCCCAACCAGAAAAATGGTTACAGGTAATTAAATAACCGCCAGATTTTGGTATATTTTCTCTGCCCTTAACTTTTATATCTTTATATTTTAAATTTTTTAAAAGATTCCATAAACGAAGCCCAACCATATCATAGTATTTATTTCTTTCTGGAATTTCTTTTTTATAATCAAATTCATATTTAAATTCTGCCATTTTTCAGCCTCTCATCTATCAAATTTTTACATTTTTGTTTTATTTGTTCAAAAGAAAATTCAGAAGAATCAACTTTTATTGCGTCCTCAGCCTGCTTGAGTGGTGCTATTTCTCTATGGCTGTCATTATAATCTCTCTTTTTTATATCTTCTAAAATTTTTTCATAATTTTCAAATATGCCCATTTCTTCTTGTTGCAAAAGTCTTCTCTTAGCTCGAACTTCTGGACTGGCAGTTAGAAAAATTTTAACATCGGAATCTGGCAAAACTACGGTGCCAATATCTCTGCCGTCCATAACGCAATCATTTTCTTTGGCAAGTTTTCTCTGAACATCTAAAAGAAAATCTCTAACTATTTTAAGTTTAGATATATCGGACGCCATTTTGGTAATATTCGGCTCTCTTATCTTAGTTCCAACATCTTTGCCATTTAAATAGATTTTTTGTAAATCCTCTTCTATTGCAACTTTAATATCAATATTTTCAAGGGCTTTAGCAACACTTTTTTCATCATTCATATTGATATTATTTTCAAAAACATACAGTGCAACTGTACGATACAGCGCACCTGTATCTATATGAACAAATCCAAAATGTTTTGCTATAGCCTTTGATATCGTACTCTTCCCTGCTCCTGAGGGTCCGTCTATCGCTATATTTATCATATTTCACCTATCCTAACTGTGACGCAACATAAGCAGTCGAAAAAGCAATCTGCAAATTAAAACCGCCTGTGTATCCGTCAACATCTAAAATTTCACCTGCAAAATAAAGACCATTTACAAGTTTTGATTGCATCGTTTTAGGGTCAATTTCCCTACAGTCCACTCCTCCAGAAGTTATAATTGCATTCTCAATGGACTCAAAATCAACAATTTTAATTTCAAAATCTTTGATGAGATTTATTATACTTCGTCTTTGTGATTTTGTGATTTGATTTACTTTAGTATCCTTGGCAATTTTCGTTCTATTTACCAATAATTTAGCAAACTCTTTTGGGAAAAGTAAGTCTAAGGCATTTATAAAATCTTTTCTTTCAAATTTTGTGAAATCTCTTATAAGTCTATTGTCAAGTTTTTCAAAATCGAGAGCAGGTTTTAAATCTAAATGTAGAGAGACATTGCTAAAATCACCGCTCAAATGAGAAGAAGCGCTCAATATTATAGGACCAGAAATGCCAACATGAGTAAATAAAACTTCGCCAAAATCTTTGTATACAGATTTCTCTTTTTCAAATAAATTTATTGAGACATTTTTTATAGTGAGTCCAGAAAGTTTTTTTATATCGGTATCTTTTGATTTAAGCCCAATAAGCGATGGTTTGAGCTTTGTAATTTTATGTCCTACATCTTTCGCAATTTTATATCCATCTCCAGTTGAACCAGTTTTAGGATAAGACAAGCCGCCCGTAGCTATAATCACTTTTTCGGTTTCAATTAATTCCCCTCTACATTTAAGAGCATTTATTTTACCGTCTTTGACAATTAATTTTTCAGCTTTGTCGTGAATAATTGTTATTTTTAATCTTTTAACTTCCGAAATTAAAGCATTTACAACTGTTAAGGCAGAGTCAGATGTTGGAAAAATCCTATTTCCCCTCTCCTCTTTTAGTTCAACTCCTAAATTCTCAAAAAAATGCACCGTATCTTTGTTTGAAAAAGACGAGAGCGCAGAATACATAAAATATTTATTTGTAGCTATGTTTTCTATTATTTCATCAATGGAATTTACAGAACTTGTAAGATTACATCTTCCTTTTCCAGTAATTTTTAATTTTTGCAAGAGCTTTTCATTTTTTTCTATTAATGCAACTTTATTTCCGAGTTTGGCACTATTTATAGCCGCAAAAACTCCAGCTGCGCCACCACCAACAATAGCAACATCAAAGGTCTTCTTCATAAATATGATATTTTCCCCATACTTCTTCTAAAGTTTCAAAAGTATCCAGCAATTTGCTCTGTTTATCTTTTGTAGCCTCAACGATCAGAGCATTTATAACACTCATAGGCGCAACAAGTGAATCAACAAAAGACGCCATATTGCTCTTTGCTGTGAGAGTTATTTGAGCATATGAAGCAATTGGAGAATTTTCGCTATCTGTTATTGCAATGATATTCGCTGATTTTGAACTTATATAATCCAGAGCTTTGATTGTCTGTTTAGAGTATCTCGGAAATGAGATTGCAACGCAGACATCATTAGGCGTTATTTTGAAACTCTGCTCAAAAATTTCAGAATCAGAATTGGAGTCAATTAAAATTACATCGTCATATGCATATGACAAGTAAAAACTCATAAAACCAGCGAGGCAGGCAGAAGATCTAACGCCAAGAATGTATATTTTGTTTGCATTATTTATTAATTTTGCAGCTTTTTTTAAGGTATCATACGAAAGAGATTTAGCAGTCTGACGAATCATATTAATGTCATTTTCTAAAACAGAAGTCAAAATATCAGAGTCGCTACTGAATCTATCTGTAGCGAGCTTTACTCTTTGAATAGCAGTTAATTTATTTTTTATGTTTTCCTGTAATTTTTTTTGGAATTCTGGATAACCGTCAAAACCAAGAGAAGTTGCAAATCTAACGACGGTGGACTCACTTATATCAGTTGCTTCACCCAAAGAGCCCGCCGTCATATATGCAGCTTTATCATAATTTTTCAAAATATAATCTGCTATTTTTTTATGACTTTTCGAAAGACTGTCATATTCACTTGCAATTTTACTAAGCAAAGTTTTTCTCATTTTCGTCTCCGCCATTATTCACCTGTTTTATCGTCAGGCGTAGAATCATCCTCATTTGATATTTTAGCATCTACATCTATAATATCTCCATTTACATTGGAATTATTATTCATATCAAAATCATTAATACCAAGTTTTTCATAAGTTTCTTCTCTGATGAGTTTCAAACTGTCTTTTATTCCCTCGTAGACATTTACTGTTGTGGCAACCACTACAGGTGCGAAAATCAATCCAGGTAATCTAAATAAAGCATATCCGATAACGGACGAAACAATTGTGGGAACAAAAGCCAAAC
The DNA here is from genome assembly GCA_030532035.1 of Clostridia bacterium. Taxonomy (GTDB): domain Bacteria; phylum Bacillota; class Clostridia; order Oscillospirales; family Acutalibacteraceae; genus JAUNLX01. The sequence continues at coordinate 24,116 of JAUNLX010000006.1, forward strand.
CAACTGACTTGCCTCTTAAAACCGGCTCTAAAATTTGATGTATAATCGCAATTATTACATACATCAGTATGAGTCCGAGTGCTGTCTGTGGATGTCTTAAATAAAAGAGCTCATAAATAGCCCAAGGTACTAAAACAACTCCAGAACCAACTAAGGGTAATAAATCGACAACAGCTATACCCAAAGAAATCCAAAATATATGTTCAATTTTCATTATAGAAAATCCAATAAGTAAAATAACAAATGCGATGCCAGCAATTATCAGTTGAGCTTTTAATATTTGTTTGAAATTTTTCTTAAATTCTTCTATGAAACGAGCTTTTAAAGTATTCATAAGCTTTCCTCCTGATTATAATTTTATCATAAGAGTTATTAAAATTCCAATTCTTAAAGATATAATACAAATAAAAAATACGGATGAAAACAAGTTTCATCCGTATGAAATATTGTTGTTTGCCTATTAAGAAACTACAAGGTTTGAGATTAATATTGCTGCAAGGAAAATTGGTGCAATATATTTAACCATAACTTCATAAGCTTTCTTAGCCTTAAATTCCCCTGATTTGAGAACTTCTTCTTCAACAAATTTGGGCTTTGCAATGAATCCAACAAGGATACAGGTTAAGATTGCAATTATGGGCATCATAACTGAGTTTGTAATAAAGTCAAAGAAGTCTAAGAACTCTCTACCAAGAAGCTTGATGTGTCCAAGTGGTCCATATCCAAGACATGAAAGTGTTCCAAGTACAATTGAAATTACAAATACAATCAAAGTTGCAACTGTTCTGTTAATCTTGAATTTATCAAGGAAAACAGATACAACAGCTTCCATAAGAGAAATAGATGATGTGAGAGCTGCAAAGAATACCAAGATGAAGAACAATGCACCTACGATTTTTCCACCAGGCATTTGTGCAAATACTTGAGGAAGAGTAACGAACATAAGTCCAGGTCCTGCATTGATTTTTGTAGGATCTCCACCGTTGAAAGCAACTACTGGTGGAACAATCATAAATCCAGCAAGGAAAGCTACAAGTGAATCAAATACTACAATTTGAACAGATGATTTTTGAATATCATCATCTTTTTTCATATATGAGCCATAAGTAAGCATGATAGCCATAGCAAGCGACAATGAGTAGAACAATTGACCCAAAGCCGAAAGGAATAAATCTGCAACATCTTTAAATGACTTGATAAATGAAAAATTAGGAACAAGATAATATTTGAGTCCAGATACAACTCCAGGAATTGTAATGGTGTAAATTCCAATTCCAATTGAGAGCAAAATCAAAAGAGGCATCATTATTTTACTTGCTTTTTCAACGCCTTTTTGTACTCCGAGTAAAACGATAACAGTTGTAATTACCATAAATAAGATGAACCAAAATAGTGCGTTGTTAGTAAATCCGTTTGCTTGAACGGTGATGAAGTTAGTAAAGAAAGATTCAGAATCTTTAGCAATATCGCCTGATTGATTTGCAATATATGAAACTCCGTACTTTGTTACCCAACCACCGATTACAGAATAATAAGGTAAAATAATTGTCGGGACGAGAGCTGTAAGCAATCCCAAGAATCCAAATTTTGAATTCATTTTTTTGTATGCGCCGATACATGAAAGTCTTGTTCTTCTACCAATGGAAATTTCTGTAATTAATAAGGCTAAACCAAAAGTTAAAGCAAAAATCACATAGACGAGAAGAAATACTGCGCCTCCCTTTTGAGCCGCTAAATATGGAAATCTCCAAAGATTTCCGAGTCCTACGGCAGAGCCGGCTGCTGCAAGCACGAATCCAACTCTACTCGAAAAAGTATCTCGTTTTTCCGACATAAAATCCTCCAGTTTTTTTTATTTACTTAATCTATCAATAAAGTCTTGAATAAAAGTATCAATATCAATATTTTTATTATTTAAGACTTTTTGAACTATCAATCCATCAGACAAGAACAAAATCAGCAAAGACAATTCATTGGGGTCGTATTCAGAACTTCTTTCGGCGATTTTTCCGCTTATCAATTTCTTAAATTGATCATATCTCGCATTCATCTTTTCTTTTAGATCGTCGTTTCCAAACATTGACTCATGAATTAGGTGCATTCTAAGTTCTGGGGAAACAATTGATCTTTCAATGACATATTTTAACATTCGATGAAGCGAAGTATCTTTGTCTTTATTTTCTGTCCAGTCAATTAGCTGTTTCCATTGGTCATCAAGATAATCGTCATAAATTTGAAGTAAAATCTCATTTTTATTCTTAAAATAGTAATAGAGAGTTCCCTTTGAAATTCCAGCATTTTTAGCTATTTCTGCGAGAGAAATGTATGGGAAAGATTTTTCTTTTAGCAAATCAGTAGTGGCATCAATAATTTTTCTTTTTAAATCTTCATTTCTCGGTGCTGCCATTTTTTTCCTCTTAAAACTCGCATATCTTAACTTATTTATACTGTTACTGCTTGATAATTGTAGAAATTCTATCACTTTAAATAACAAAAGTAAAGAGAAATTTTTGATTCTACATATTTAACAAATTGTGATAGATATTCAAATGAAGATTATTTATATTTAAACAAAAATTCCGTTGTTGACAAAACAATACTATTGTAATATTATTTATTCAATAAGTCGGTTGAGTGTCCGACTAAACCTGTTTTTGGAGGTTCTAATGAATATTGATAGCTTTAATAGGAAATTAAATAAAAAATTAAACAGAGAATTTAATGGAAAATTTAAAGCCGAACTCAAAGATAAAATCATCAGAGTTACAGGTAAATCTGACGACTGGAATGAAATTATAAAAGCATGTCAGATGTGTGTTTATAGAAAAGACGGTATTCATGTCGTAAATGATATTGAGTTTACGGGAGATGTTATACCCGAAATGAAAAAACCCGCTGTCGAGGATAAGAGCCTTGACGGTGAAAAATGTGATGTTTTAATCATTGGCGGTGGTATTAGCGGAACTTCTATTGCAAGAGAGCTATCAAAATGGAATCTTAAGATTTTCCTTGTTGAAAAAGAAGTTGATGTTGCTCTCGGCGCTTCTGGTAGAAATGACGGCGAAGTTCACCCTGGAGTAGACTTACATAAAGGATATTTAAAAACTAAATATATAAGAAAGGGAAATCACAAATACGATCAAATTTCCAAAGAACTTGGTGTCCCCTTTCGTCGTATAGGTCAATATGTCGGATTTACAAAAGGATACCTGCGCCCTCTCGTTTGGCTCTATGCAATGTATAAAAAATATATTGTAGGTATTGAAGATACAGAAATTGTAGGCAAAGATGTTATAGAAAAAAAAGAGCCTGCATTAAATAAAGATTTTAAATTCGCTCTTTCAAATCCCTCTACTGGCGTTGTTTGCCCTTACGGTCTGACGATTGCCTATGCAGAGAATGCCGTTGAAAATGGAGCTAAAGTCTTTTTAAGCACCTATGTAAAAGACATAAATGTTGAAAATAAAATTATAAAAAGCGTAGAAACTAACAGAGGAACAATTTATCCTAAAATTGTCATAAATGCCGCAGGTGTTTTTGCTGAAGAAATAGCAAAAATGGCAGAAGACAGATTTTACTCAATTCACCCACGAAGAGGAACAGATATAATTCTCGATAAAAAAACTGGACTTAGATTTGATACAGTTTCAACTGTCAAAGAAATAGAACTTAAAAACAAATCACACAGCAAGGGTGGCGGTCTTATAAAAACTGCACATGACAATGTTCTTGTAGGCCCTGACGCTGTTGAAACATATAAAAAAGAAGATTATCAAACTACTCCAGAAAGTATGGATACACTCTATAACAAACAGCAAATCACAATGCCATCTCTAAGCAGAAGTGAAGCAATAACTTATTTTACTGGTGTTCGTGCTCCCAATTTTGAAGAAGATTTTGTAATCGAGAAAGGACGAAACACGAAAAATTTAATACACTGTGCTGCTATTCAATCTCCAGGATTGACTACAGCCCCCGCCGTCGCTTTGGACATTGAAAAAATGACCATTGAATTACTCAAAGAAAGTGGAGAAGTAATTGAAAAGAATGAAAATTATAATCCAGTTAGAAAACATCAAATTCCACAGATGAGCGAGCTTCCTGCAGAAGAAAGAGAAAAATATATAAAAGAAAATCCCGATTATGGAATTATCATTTGCAGATGTGAACAAGTCAGCAAAGGCGAAATTTTAGACGCTTTGAATGCGCCAATCAGTGTTCCAACAGTTGACGGTATCAAGAAAAGAGTTCGCCCTGGAATGGGAAGATGTCAAGGTGGATTTTGTATGCCAACTGTAACAAAAATAATTTCAGATTATTTAAATGAACCAATGATGAATGTTAGAAAATCAGGTGCTGATTCTGTTTTGGTATATGGTGAAACAAAGGGCGGTGAAATCAATGAAAACTAAAAATTATGATGTAGTCGTTATCGGTGGAGGCGCTGCAGGACTTGCCGCTGCTTTACAGGTACATAAAAGTAAAAAATCTGTTTTAGTTATTGAGAGAGAAGTTCGTTTAGGCGGTATCTTGAAACAGTGCATTCACGACGGTTTTGGGCTTTTAAGATTTAAGGAAAAGCTTTCGGGCCCTGAATATGTTGAGAGATTTATTGATGAAATTCACAGTGAAAATATTGACTATGTCTGCCTCACCTTTGTCACTAAAATTGAAAGAACTTCAGATGGAGATTTCAAAATTTCAGTTGTCTCCAAGGACGGATGCGATGAGATAATTGCCAAAGCCCTAATTTTAGCAAATGGCTGTCGGGAGAGAACTGCAAAACAAATATATATACATGGTACTCGTCCGGCAGGTGTATATACTGCTGGCAGTGCTCAGGCTCTCACTAACATTTACGGTCAATTACCTACTAAAAAATGTGTAATTTTAGGAAGCGGTGATATTGGCTTAATTATGGCAAGAAGACTGACGCTTGAAGGTGCAGAAGTTGAGGGCGTATACGAAATAAAACCCACCCCCTCTGGACTTATGCGTAATGTTCATCAATGCCTTTATGATTACAACATACCGCTTCATCTTTCACATACAGTTACACGAGTTTATGGAGATGAAAGATTAGAGGGCGTTGAAATTATGCAAGTAGATGAAAATTTCAAGCCCATTGAAGGCACTCAAAAAACTATTGATTGTGATGCATTGATTTTATCTGTGGGACTGATTCCCGAAAATGAACTTGCTGAAAGTCTCGATATAAAACTTGATCCAAAAACTAAAGGACCTATCGTAGACAGCGACCTTATGACTGATATTCCGGGAGTTTTTTCTTGTGGAAATGCTCTACATGTAAATGACCTTGTAGATTATGTTTCAGAAAGTGGCGAGATTGCCGGAAAGAATGCTGCCTCATATGTCGAAAATAAAGGTAAAGTCAATAGAAATGAAATTGATTTAAATATCAGCAATGACTTTCTTTACATGGTTCCTCAGAAAATAAATATAAGTAAAATAGATGAAAAAGTTGATATTTATTTTAGAAGTAAAAAAGATCGCAATAATGTTGTTTTGAAATTAAATCTCAATGACAAAGAAGTTTTCAGTAAAAAATATCAATTTTTAAGACCACCAGAGATGGAAAAAATTTCATTTGATTTCAAATCATTGAATTTACAAGACAACGATAAACTGGAATTTTCAATTTCGGAGGTGCAAAAATGAAAGAAATGGTTTGCATAGTTTGCCCCAGAGGTTGCCGACTTACTGTTGACAATCAAGGAGATGAAATTAAAGTTGATGGAAATTTTTGCAAAAGAGGTCAAGACTTTGCTATTTCAGAGCTCACAAAACCTATGAGAACAATCTGTACTACTGTAAAAACTCAATTTGAAGAATTTCCTGTCTTACCAGTACGAGTTTCAGCAGAAATTCCCAAAGAAAATATTTTCGATGTAATGAAAGAAATCAATAAAGTCGTTGTAAAAGATAAACTTGAGCGTGGAGATATAGTTATAAAGAACATCTTGGGATTAAATGTAGATGTCATCGCTACAAGTGATATTCTTAAAAATGCTTAACATTCATAAAAGAAAAAGTGCCCTTTGGGGCACTTTTTTGTTTTCTATTTTTATATTATTTATATCTTTTTATTATAAAACCATCCATATCTATCATAAAATAAAATTTCATAAAAGTAAAAAAATATTATAAAAATCATACCTAAGAGCTGAAAAATCTTATTATATAAAAGTAAAAGTTTACAATTTTTGCGAAAATTTTCCCATTAAAAAATATAGTTTTTAAAGCAATTTAAACAAAAATGTTTGCTTTAGTTTGTTTTATATGTTAGATTTAAATAACAGATTTGCTTTTTGCTATCTGAAAATTTAAAGGAGGTACGTTTAGATGTTGGAAGTAATTTTTGCAATGGTTTCAAAAATAGTCGAGCTATCCGGTGTCACTGTTCACGATTTAGGAATCGTAGACACAATATTTGATTCAATATTAGACTTGTTGGCACGCTGATTTGCAATTTGGGAAGTAGGTAAGAAATCAAAACCATACAATTGCGTATGGTTTTGATTTTTTGCTTTTTTTACTTATCAATTATATTTATCAATATATTTTACAAAATAAACTTTAATTAAAATTTATATCTTTATAATGTATAAAAAAGACCTCTATATAGAGGTCTTTTTTGAGTAATTATTGGTTTTTGTTGAAAATTTTCACATCTTCTTTGCCAGTTTTCAAGTCAATGAAATTCACATAAAGCGAAACTTTATTATCTGGATTTAAGCTCTCCCATAAATTTTCAGCAAAAGCTTTTTCATCTTCAGAAATTTTAATTTTAATCGGTTCTCCTACAAATGAGGGCAATGGATTTCCGTCGCATACATAAGTTGAAATGAATTCTCCCTGCCCTGCTCTCGGATTTTCATAATCAAATAAAAATCTCAAAACGCTATCTTTGTCTCCCTCGTCGCTCTTTAATATCGATAGAGTATATGAAAAATCTTCATCAATTTTCACTATTCCAGAAATTCTGGGAGTGCAATTTGGGAAATCAGGCTCATAAGTTCTCGTATCTAAAGCTTCTTTAAATCCGCCTTTTTTGGATTTTAGAAATTTATATATAGTATCAGTTTGATCTCCATTTGTAACAATAAGTTTATTCTTATATTTTATAACCGGATTATAAATGATTAAAGAGGGATCTTCCAATTTGCTTTCATCAAAAGCCTGTGTTTTTATTCCATTTTTTGTTTTTGCAAAAATTCTATTTTTAGAATTTTCACTTCTGCCCATAATGAAATAAGCCACAACAGCTTTTTTCCCATCTACTGATTTACCTAAAATTATTCCTCTTCCTGGATAAGTATTTTGTTTTAATAATTCAAAGATATTTTCCATTCAATCCTCCTTGATTTTTACGACATCATTTTCTATTTTAAGCTTTCCAGAACAAAAATATTCTGCTGCCATCGGCAAAATTTTCCACTCAGCTTGTTCCATAACTCTTTTTTGTAGAGTTTCAGGTGTATCATTTTCCATAACACCAACAGGTTTTTGTAAAATAATGGCTCCACCGTCAGTAATTGCATTGACAAAATGAACTGTTGCACCAGTCACTTTAACGCCTTTTTTTAGAGCCGCTTTGTGAACTTTCAAGCCATACATTCCATCTCCACAGAAACTGGGAATTAAAGACGGATGAACATTTATAATTTTATTTTCATATATCTTTGTAAACTTTTCTGTGAGAATTGATAAAAATCCTGCAAGAATTATCAAATCTGCATTTTCTTTTTGTATTTCATCAATTAATTTATCACAAAATTCTTCTTTATTTGAAAAATCTTTTCTAACAACTCTTTCAAAGGGAATGTTATTTTTTTCTGCTCGCACTTCAGCATAAGACTCTCTATCTGAAATAACCTTTACTATTTTTCCACTTTTTAAAATTCCGTTTTTTTCGGCATCTATAAGCGCCTGCAAATTGGAGCCTCCACCACTAACTAAAACAACTATATTCAGCATATCTCCACCTTGCCGTCGCCGTTTATAATTTCGCCGATTACTCTTGCTTCTTCTCCATTTTCAGAGAGAATCGAAAGAGATTTTTCAACATCTTCATCTGCAACACAAATCATAAATCCTGTGCCCATATTGAAAGTATTGAACATATCGTGTTCATTTATTCCCTTGCTCGCAATTAAATTGAAAATTGGCTTTATGTCTAATTTATTTTTATATATTTTTGCACTCAATTTGTCATTTAACATTCTTGGAACATTTTCATAAAATCCGCCACCTGTTATATGTGACATAGAATGAACTTCAACTTGATTTATCAAAGCTAAAACAGATTTCACATAAATTTTCGTGGGTGTCAAAAGTTCCTCTCCCAAAGTTTTTCCAAGCTCAGCAACTTCTTTTTTTAGATTGTCCGCATTGACATCAAAAATTTTTCTTACAAGTGAAAAGCCATTTGAATGAACACCGGATGAAGATAACCCGATGATTTTATCGCCAGCTTGCAAATTTTTAGAATCAATCATTTTTTTCTTGTCTGCAATCCCAACTGCAAATCCCGCAAGGTCATATTCATCTTCTGGATAAAATCCTGGCATTTCAGCGGTTTCCCCACCAACTAAGGCGGCACCAGACATAGAACAGCCTTCTGCAATTCCAGATACAATTTGCTCTACCTTTGTCGGAATATTTTTTCCGAGAGCTATATAGTCAAGGAAAAACAAAGGCTTTGCACCAGCGCAAATAATATCATTTACGCACATTGCTACACAGTCAATCCCAACTGTATTGTGCTTGTCCATCAAAAAGGCAATTTTTAATTTCGTGCCAACTCCATCAGTTCCAGAAATCAAAACTGGCTCTTCCATACCAGTTAAATCTGGTCTAAAAGCTCCAGAAAAAGCACCTATATCAGTAAGGACTCCTTTTGTATTGGTCTTTTTTATGTGTTTTTTTATCAATTCGACGGATTCATATCCCGCCTCAACATCAACACCTGCCGATTTATAACTATCGCTGAAACTTTCCATACTTCCTCCATTAGCTTAATTTTACTGAATATTTGTCGGGTTCAGTCTTAAACGGCAGTTTTGTAGGATAATTGCCGTCAAAACACGCACTACATATATTGACGCTTGCTTTTTCAGATATTGATTTTAGAGTTTCTATGCTTAAATATTCAACTGAATCTGCGCCTATATTTTTTGCTACAGTTTTTATATCTCCACCAATTTTACTATATAAAAAATTAGCAGGATCTCCTAAATCTGTTCCATAATAACACGGAAATTTAAAAGGCGGAGAAGTTATTCTAACATGAATTTCCTTGGCACCAGCCTTTTTGATTAGTTCAACTAACTGTTTTATAGTAACACCTTTTACAATGGAATCATCAACTAAAACTACACGCTTGTCTTTAAATACAGATTTTAATATGCATAACTTGATTTTAACTGCTTTTTGAGTTAAGAGCAATTCATCGTCTTGTAGAGTTCTTCCGATATATTTGTTTTTGATAAATCCAAGTTCAAAAGGTATGCCTGACACACTTGAAAAACCGAGTGCAGCATCTATTCCCGAATCAGGAACGCCAAAGACTATGTCTGCGTCAATAGGAGATTGTTCATATAATTTTTGACCTGCTGTATATCTGAATTTATGTACTGAGAGTCCATTGAGAACAGAATCTTGTCCGGAAAAATAAATATATTCAAAGGCACAAAAAGCAGTTTTGTCACTTTTCATAGCTACGAGCGACTCTGTATTATCAGGCCTTATCGAAAAAATTTCTCCTGGTTTTACATCTCTAATAAATTCTCCACCGATTATATCAAAAGTAGAGGACTCGGAAGAAATCATATAACTGTCGCCGACTTTACCTATGCTAAGAGGTCTCATCCCCAGCGGGTCTCTGACGCCTATCATTTTATGTGGAGTCATAACAACAAAAGAAAAAGAACCTTGAAGTAAGGGCATAATTTTTTTTATTGCTTCTTCAACACTTGAAGATTCAATTCTCTTAGTAGCTATTAAATAAGCAATTATTTCAGCGTCCATATCCGTTTGAAAAATTGCGCCATCTTTTTCTAAAAGTTCTTTGAGTTCATATGAATTAACCAAACTTCCGTTGCTGGCAATCGTTAAACTTCCTTTGAGATATCTCATCGCAAGAGGTTGTGAATGTACGCCGTCAAAATTAGTGTTATTATTCACATGACCCAAAATCATATCTGGAGATTTTATACTGGCTAAATCTTCAAGTCTACTCTTTGGAAAAACTTCGCTGACAAGTCCACCAGCACAATAATCTGTCACTTCTCCATCTTTGCTAACTGCTATTCCAGCACTGACTTGTCCCCTATGCTGCAGAGTCAAAAGTGCATTGTAAACGTCATAAACAGGTTCAGAATTTTCTTTGTTATTCTTAGAATATATTCCGAATATTCCACATTCTTCTTTTATCATATTGCTAATTTATATTAAATCTTGTATTTTATTATCTTTTTTCTCAATTTCTTTTTTCATATCAGCTCTCATATCAATGAGTTTTTTCTGTAATTGTTCATCAGACAAAGATAAAATCTCTGTTGCCAAAATAGCGGCATTTTTTGATCCATTGAGAGCTACAGTTGCAACGGGTATTCCAGATGGCATTTGAACAGTTGCCAAAAGAGAATCAAGTCCCTCAAAGGAAGATTTTATCGGAATACCTATAACAGGTAAAACTGTGTTTGCAGCAATAAAACCAGCCAAATGAGCAGCCATGCCTGCAGCAGCTATAATAACTCCAAAATCGTTGGAGATAGCATTTTGAGCAAACTGTGTTACTTTTTCAGGTGTTCTGTGAGCTGACATAACATGCGTTTCAAACTCTATACCAAAATCATCAAATACCTTAAAAGCAGGTTTTACTTTTTCAAAATCACTGTCACTACCCATAAGAACTGCAACTTTTTTCATTTTATTTCTCCTTTATATAAACATTTTTTATTTCTGATAAAAATTTAACGCCTATTTCTGAAACTTGACTTTCAAATAATTGAAATTGTTTTTCTGGTACGGCTATTTTGAGTTTTACTTTGTCTGTAAATTCGCTAAAGAGTATTTTAGCAGTCAAATTTTTACAAATTGTTGAAATTATTTGATAAGTTTCATAATCAATCTCAAAATCAACTACTTTGTGTTTTATCGAATTTATTATTTTAGTTTTTTCAAGAACGGCGGAAAAACTCTGTGTGTAAGCAGAAACGAGCCCACCAGTGCCAAGTAAGATACCGCCAAAATATCTTGTAACTACTGCAACAGTATTGAAAAGCTCTTTCTTTTTCATAACAGACAAAATAGCCGAACCAGAAGTGCCTGCCGGTTCCCCGTCATCACTGTATTTGTCGACATTAGATTCAAAAATTCTGTATGCATAAACATTATGCCTTGCAGATTTATTTTCCTTTTTAATTTTATCTATGTATTCTTCTGCTTCGACTACAGAAATAATCGGTTTAATTGTGGCAATAAATTTAGATTTTTTCACAGTCAATTCAGCAGAAGCTTCATTTTTAATAGTTTTATAAGACATATAAAAATAAATAAAACGGTGCCCTAAGGTATAACTCAAGCACCGTTTATTATTATTTCGATTTTTTTCCGTCTTTGCCCAGTCTGCGATTGAACCTTTCAACTCGTCCGCCGGTATCTACGAGTTTTTGTTTACCCGTAAAGAACGGATGACAATTTGAGCAGATATCCACTTTTAATTCTTTAGCGGTCGAAGCTGTTTCAAAGGTGGCGCCGCATGCGCATTTTACGGTTACAGGACCGTATTCCGGATGTATATCTTTTTGCATTTTTTCACCTCAATTACTTCTTTTACAATTCGTTTCAACGAGAAAGAATTTTATCATAGTTTTTTATAAAAATCAAGCTAATTTATCTATTATTAAATATATTATCTAAATCATCAAAATAATCTGAATCTGATACATCATCTTTAGAAGTTTCTTTTTTCTCAGTATTCCCAACAGGCACATCGATTTCAGAACTTCCTTGATCATTTCCAAAATCTGAAAGTATAGAGCCCTCCATAGCGTCCAGTTTAGCATTCGTCATAACTTTTTCTGCTGCTTGTGGAGTTTTTCCATCAAATCCAGTTGCAATTACAGTAATAATCATTTCGTCTTTGAGAGTTTCATCAAAAATACAACCCCAAATGATATTGGCTCCCTCCGCAGCTTGTGCAGAAACTAAGTCAGAGGCTACATAAGCTTCATCAACGGTGATGTCAGGAGAAGATTTAATACTAATAATTGCACCCTTGCAGCCTGAAATTTTCGTTTCTAAAAGTGGACTTGAAATAGCTGCCAGAGCGGCTTTTTCTGCCTTATCTTTTCCAGATGCTCTGCCAACGCCCATATGAGCTTTGCCGCCATCTCTCATAACTGCGTCTATATCTGCAAAGTCTAAGTTTACAAATCCTCGTTCAGTTATAAGGCTTGAAATACTTCTAACGCCTTGACGAAGTAAATCATCTACAATATCAAAGGCATTTAAAAGAGTTATGGGCTCTTCTGAATATTCTTTAAGTCTTTCATTTGGAATTACGATGAGAGAATCTACATATTTTTCTAACTCGGCTATTCCCTCTTCTGCATGTTGCATTCTTCTATCGCCCTCAAAAGAAAAAGGCTTTGTAACAATGCCAATAGTTAAGATACCCATTTCCTTAGCAATAGAGGCAATAACAGGAGCTGCACCAGTTCCGGTACCGCCACCCATTCCAGCTGTAATAAAGAGCATATCTGTGCCTTTTAAAATATCAGAAATTTTATCTTTACTCTCTTCGGCACTTCTCTGACCCATTTCAGGTTTTCCGCCAGCACCTTTTCCACTGGTTATTTTTTCTCCAATTTGTAATTTGTGCGTAGCCTGAGAAGCTTGTAAAATATGTAAATCCGTATTGATTGCTATAAATTCAACTCCCGGAATATCAGACTTAACCATTCGATTGACAGCGTTTCCTCCACCGCCGCCTACACCGACAACTTTAATTTGGACAATATTTTCATATCCTGTCGCCATTTCAAAACCCATTGGCAACCTCCTATATAACATAAATAATTAGAAATAATTTGTAAATGTATCCGTAATTTTGTGTTACATTCTATCACACTTAATTATAAAACTCAACGATTCAGAGATATATTTTTGTAAATAAAAGAGATTTAATTCAATCCTTTTTCAACTAAAATTTTATATATTTTACAGAGTAAGTAATTTTATTTTTCTGGTCTAAAAAAAGCTTTCTTTTCAACAGACAAATCAAGTTTGCCTTTTTGCTGTGGATTGGATTCATTTTGTCTTTTAATAGCATGTTTTCCCAAAGCAAGCTTCTGTTCAATATTTTTTGTGTCCCCCAATAAAATCGTTATTCGGTTGTCATATGTAAGTTTTATATCATTCAAATTCGATAAATCAACAAAATTAATTTTTTCAAATTTTTGTTTTTCAATTTGACTTACAATACTTAAAAAAGCTTCTTCGACAATTTTATTTTCAAATTCTATTTTTTCTCCAATTTCAGCTTTTTCTACTTTTACATTTTTAAATAAAATCAAGGTTCCGACTTTATCTTTTTTTACAAATTTCAAAACTTTGCCATTTTCATTCAAAATCGCCATTTCGTCGTTAATCTCGACAGCAACTTTGTCAGTTGTTGGCTTTACGGAGATAACAATAGTTCTCGGCAATTTTTTCTTTATAATAGTTGAATCTACATAAGGTAATTTGCTTTCAATTTTTTTAGCTGTTTTATTTTTATTTACTAAAATGAGATTGTCTCTAATTTTAATTTCTGAAGCGTCAATGATTTGCTTTGTGGTATAAATTGTCTTTTCTTCTACTTTTATATTTTGTATATTGAAAAAAACTGTAAGCGATAAGATAATTCCAACTAAAATCAATAAAATTAAAAATACAAAACCAAAAAATCTTCTTCTGCGTTTTCGCATTTTAAGATAATATATCTGTTTTTCTCTCTTCTTCTCGTCGGAAGACATACGAACATCGCCCTTATTCTTATTTGAATAATGGGCTTTCAAAAATTTTTTATTTATCTTTTTTTGAACAGGTTCTTTTTTAGAGACCTTTTTTTTATTTTTTTTCGTCGTTGTAATTACTTTAAGATTGGAATTTTTATTTTCGTTCAAGCTCAATTCCTCAATATTTCTTCACAGCTATTTATCATATCATCTATGACATTTTTATTATACAACAGATTTGCATTTTCTCCCATTTTTTCTCTAAAATCAACATCAGAAATTAAAATATTCAACTTTTGGGTTAGAGAGTCTAAATTGAGCTTCTTTTCCTCTATTAGAAAAGCGCCATCTCTCTTTTCTAAGGTTTGGGCATTAAAATATTGATGATTTTCAGCTACATATGGCGAAGGAATTAAAATTGAAGCTTTAGAAAGAGCTTCAATTTCAGCAACAGAAGAGGCTCCAGATCTGGAAATGACTATATCAGCTGCATTCATAGCAAGATCCATATCATCAATATAATCATAAATTCTTATATTATCACTTAATTTCACATTTTTATCTTTTAATTTTTCAACAAATTCATTTTTACGATTCCCGGTAGAATGCAGAAAAACTAAACTGTCATCTTCAAATTTTTCAATAATGAGTTCAGAAATAACATTATTTATAGGAGTGGCACCAAGCGAGCCTCCAACTGACAAAATAACTATTTTATCGTCTGTTATGTTTAATTTTTCTCTGGCTTTTGTTTTAGAAATTGAAAGCAAATTGTTTCTAACTGGGAGTCCAGTTATTACAACTTTATTTTTAATCTTCATTTTTTCAATGCAATCTGAATTTGTCAGCATAACAAGGTCCACTCTATTAGAAAGCTTCTTATTGGCAAGTCCAGGGAAAGAATTTTGCTCATGAATGGCAGTTTTAATATTCATTAAATTAGCAACAAATAAAAGTGGATATGAAATATATCCGCCAAATCCAATGACTAAATCGGGGTTAAAATCAGATATGATTTTTTTAGATGTAAAAAAAGCCTTAATCAATCTAAATAAATTTATAAAATTATGAAGTATATTTCCAAAAGATAATCTTCTTCTAAATCCGTCTAACTGCATTGATTTAAAATCAAATCCAGCTTGCGGGACTTTGGTAGATTCTATTTTATCAGGAGTTCCGACAAATAAAATTTTATTTGCAGAATCTTTTTTCTTAAACCCCTGTGCAAGAGCTAAAGCAGGATTTAGATGTCCAGCTGTACCCCCTGCCACAAAAATAATATTCATATTAAAACTTCCTAATTCTTGAACTTCTCGAAATGGACAAAACAATTCCAAGTTCAGCAAGTAACATTATCATTGCTGTTCCCCCATAACTGAAAAAAGGTAAACTTATTCCTGTATTGGGCAACATATCGGTAACAACGCCAATGTTTAAAGCCGCTTGTATAGAGATTTGAAAAACTATTCCCAAACATAAAAAAGTACCAAATCTATCTCTTGATCTGTTTGCTATATACAGACCACGCAACAGTAGAGCTATAAACAGTCCGATTATAAGCGTGCCACCAATTAATCCAAGTTCTTCACAAACTATGGAGAAGATAAAGTCGTTTTGAGGTTCACTTACATAGAGATGCTTTTGTGTAGAATTGCCGATACCTTTTCCAAAAAATCCTCCTGAAGCTATCGCATAGAGGGCATTATTAGTTTGCCAACGATATTTCATAGGACTGTAGTCTTTATCAAGCCACGCCTTTATTCGTGGTGAAGCATGCCCTGGAAGAATTTCTGGTTTTATTATTACCGCCATTACAAGCAATAAAAACAAAATCAATACAGCAACGAATTGCCAATTTCTAAAACCCGCGAGATATAACATAAAAAAGCCTATTGCAAAAACAAGTAAAGCTCCCGAAACATGATTTTCAGCATATATTAAAGCACAGGTAGATAATAAAATTAAAATATAGAGAAATTTGTTAAATGACATTCTTGCCATATTAATACTGCCAATATTCACTATATTATCTTTAGAATTATGTTTCACCAAACCATTGTTATGACGATAAAATTTATCCATATGATAGGAAAAAAATAGAATAATCGCAAATTTAGCAATTTCTGACGGTTGGAATGTTCCAACAAGAGGCAACCTTATCCAGCGATGGAACTCTTCATATCCTGCAGGTGGTGGTACTATCAAAACAACCACAAGTAAGACATAGGAAACAATCAATAATAGGGAGGCGAAATTTTTTAGTTTTCGATAATCAACAGTTGAAACGCCAAACATTATTATTATTCCTATGACAACAAAAAATAGCTGTCTTTTCAAAAAATAAAAGCTGTCCCCTCTTTTGTAATATGCATATGTATAACTTGAGGAAAACATCATAATCAGGCCTATGGTGGTAAGAGATAGTACAATTATAAAAAATATAATATCAAATCCGCCAAGCCCTATTTGTTTTTTTCTTTTTTTGTTTTCTTTTAATACTGTTTTTTCTCTCATACTTTAGAAAAATAATACAATAAAATTGCCACAATGCAAAAGATTAAATTGAATAAAGTAAAGCTCAATACAATTTTATTTTCTGAAAATCCTCTTTTTTCAAATTCATGGTGAATGGGTGTGATAAATGGAAGCCTATTGCCTTTTGTCAACTTAAAATAAATTCTCTGAACAAAGACCGTTAGAGCTTCAATGAAAAATACTATACCTACCAGCAAGATAATAATAGGCTGATCTACCGCAAAGCACAGTGCTGAAATCATTCCGCCTAAAAACATAGAACCAGTATCGCCCATAAAACATTTTGCTGGATGAGCATTCCATATAAGAAATCCGCCAACGCTTCCCGCTGCAACTATTGCCAATGTGGTAACAGAGTAAAGACCCATCAAATAAGCGATAATTGCCAATGATATTATTGAGGTTATCGATACGCTTGAACACAAACCGTCAATTCCGTCTACAAAATTTACTGCATTTACTGTTCCATAAATCGCAAATACTGAAAGAACTATGTATAACCAATAGGGAACCATAAAACTGCCTATCATTGGAAAATATAGATGTGGTTGACCTACCAAACAAAGACAGGTTATATATGCTCCAATTACAAGTATTTGTAAAACTGTCTTTTTCCCCTCTGAAAGACCCTCATTTTGATTTTTTTTAACTTTTAAATAATCATCCATAAAGCCAATCATAGATAGACTCAAAGCCAGTAAAATTCCCGCATAAATTTTTACATTTATTTCTCCAGAATATATTTCTGTATTATTTTTTAATGCTCCACCTGTTAAAGAATCTATAATCATTATAAAAAAGAATACAAAAATAGTGGTAAAAATAAACATTATTCCACCCATTGTAGGTGTCCCTTTTTTTGCTTTATGCCAATAGATACTTTCTTCGGTAATTTGTCCCATTTTAAATTTTTTCAAAGCTGGCACAAGTTTAATTCCAAGCAAAGCAGATATGATAAAAGATATTACAAAACCAAGTATTATAAAGAGAAATCTCATTTCTTTTCTGCCTCCAATTTTTCATAAACTTTTTTTGCAACTTCTTCAAGTTTCATACCTCTCGAAGCTTTAAAAGTAACAACATCGCCACTCTGTAAATTTTCATACAAAAAATCCGCCAATTTAGTTTTAGAATCGAAAGATTTAGAAATTTTCACACCATTCGCCTTTGCGGCTGCCACCGTCAGCTCAGAATATATTCCAATACACAGCACCATATCAATTTCTTTTTTAGCTGCTCTGAGCCCAACATTGATATGGGCTTCTTTACTCTTTTCTCCAAGCTCAAGCATATCGCCAAAGACAAAAATTTTTCTATGATTTTTCTTTGAAGCCAAAGTGTTTATTGAGGCTTCGACGCTATCTGGACTTGCATTATAACAGTCCTCTATAAACATTATATCCCCGATTTTTATATGTTTTTCTCTCATTCCAGTACTCAAGAAATCGACAAGACCGTCTTTATAATCATCAATATTGAGTTTAAGTTCTCCTATAACACTAAAGGCAGCCAATGCATTCAAAACACTGTGTTTTCCAAAAAGAGGAATCTCAATATTATATCTTCCCTGAGAACAGACTAAATCAAAACTCGTAAATTCATCTTCAAAATGAATATTTTCTGCTCTGTAATCTGCTTTTTGATTTTCAATTCCAAAAAAGACAACTTTATAATCGTCATTTTTATATGAAGATAATAGCTTGTCGTCTCCATTTAATACAAGCGGAGAACCTTTTTTCATTCCGTCTAAAATTTCTAATTTAGCAGACATAATATTTTCTTTGCTTCCCAAATTTCCGATATGAGAAGTTCCAATATTATTTATAACACCAATATCTACTTGGGAAATAAGTGACAGAGTTGATATTTCGCCACGATGATTCATCCCCATTTCAATAACGGCATATTCACATTCAGAATCTATATTCATCAATGTTCTGGGAAGTCCCACTTCATTATTTAAATTTCCCTCTGTCTTTAAGGCTTTATTTTTTTTAGATAAAAGCGTATGTATCATATCTTTAACGGTAGTTTTTCCAACGCTTCCAGTAACCCCAATAAAAGGAAAGGTAAATTTTCCACGATAATAATTAGCAAGATGTAAAAAAGCTTCTGAAGTATTTTCAACTAAAATTTGAGATATATTTTTAGGTAAATTCAATTTTTTTTCGCACATAACTGCAACAGCTCCTGCCTCTACAGCAGATTCCGCAAAATCATGGCCATCGAATCTTTCACCTTTTATGCAAATAAACAGTGACTTCGGTTTTACTCTTCTGTTGTCAATTTCGCAGTCATATACATCTACATCAACATCAGTTTTACCGAAAACTGCTTTTGCAATTTCCTTTGTTGTCATTTTTTCCATAATATTCTCCTAAAAATCAGCAACATTTTCAGAACTTTTGAAATATATCGTAACTGTTGAAGCATAGGGAATGCTCGTCCCAGCTTTTGCGCTTTGCCTGTATACTAAGCTTTCTTTGCCCTTTATATATCCACTCATTTTAAGATTAATGCCAGAAGAACGAGCTGTTTTAACAGCCTGAGTCATATTCATTCCCTCAAAATTTGGAACCGAAATATTTGGTATTTTAGAATTTTTTTCTGTCATCAATAAAATTGTTCCATTTTTAGCAATCAAATTATTAATCGCTGGAAATTGAGCAATAACTTTACCCTTATTTCCTATAACTTTGACAGAAAAACCCTTATTTTGTAAATCAATTGCAGCTTCTTTAGAATCTTTGCCTATAATTTCTGGAACTTTAATATTTAATTTAGCAAGCTCTTCATCGGTATATTCTGGCTCTATATTATAATAGTTAAGTGTATTTTTTAAAACTTCAGCAGCAGTAGGAGCAGCAACAACAGAGCCATAAAAAGTTCCTTCTGGCTCGTCGACCATTATTAAAATTGCAATTTCAGGGTCATCGGCAGGAGCTAAACCTGCAAAAGAAGAGATATATTTGCCTTTTGCAAGGAGTTTTTGAGAGGTTCCTGTCTTTCCAGCAACTCTATAACCGGGGATGTATGCATTTTTTGCAATACCACTTTTTACGCCCTCTTCCATCATATCAACAACAGTTTTAGCGGTTTTGGGACTAACGACTTGTCTTTTTACCGTAGGTACATTTTGAATTATTGTATTTTGATTTTCATCAAGAACTCTATCAACTATATAAGGTGTCATTAATTTCCCGTCATTGCCCAGAGAACAAATAGCAGTTAAGATTTGCAGAGGCGTGATTTGAAAAGTTTGACCAAAAGAACTTGAAGCAAGTTGTACCTTACCTAAATTGTTAAAATCATGATATGTTTTTCCAGCTATGGGCATCATTTCTGAAGGCAAATCCACCCCTGTTTTTTCAGTAAATCCAAAAGCTTCAAAGTATTTAAAGAAC
Organism: Clostridia bacterium; assembly: GCA_030532035.1. Classification (GTDB taxonomy): domain Bacteria; phylum Bacillota; class Clostridia; order Oscillospirales; family Acutalibacteraceae; genus JAUNLX01. The sequence continues at coordinate 44,082 of JAUNLX010000006.1, forward strand.
TTTTCACTTCCCATTTTTTGCCCAATTTCTATAAATATAGGGTTACATGAATTAACTAAACCATCTTTGATATTTTCTTTACCATGTCCGCTATGATTACTACAATTATATGTTTTATCAGCAATTTGAATTTTTCCAGAACAATAAAATTCATCTTTCATCGATACAACATTTTCCTCAAGTGCAGCACTTGCAGTAAAACATTTAAATACAGAACCCGGTTCATATGAATCTGTAATACATCTGTTTTTCCACTGTTCTTTTATTGCATTTTTTTTGTAGGCTTTTTGTTCAGCTTCATCCTTTATTTCATCAAGTTTAGTAATGAATACAGGATTTTGTAGCTTTGACGGTTCATTTAAATTAAAATCTGGCTTTGTGCTCATAGCTAAAATAGCACCAGTTTTAACATTCATAACAATACCACAGCCATAATTTGCCTTTTTATCCACAATAACCTGTGAAAGTGCATCATCTAAATAATGCTGCACAACAGAATCGATGGTGAGAACTAAGCTCTGACCATTTTGTGTGCTATATATTTTGTCATACTCTGAACCTATAGATTGAGATAATGCGTTTTTAGCAGTTATACTCCGACCAGGTATACCAGTTAATTCATTATCATAATAATATTCTATTCCATTTAATCCTCTGTCTTTATCTCCAGTAAAACCTAAAACGGTAGACGCTGAATTTCCAAAAGGATAATATCTTTTCACATCAGAATCATATCCAACAGCATTTGATAATCCTTTATGTTGCTTCAAATCTTTAACTATAGATTCTTTAACATTAAATTCAACTTGTGATTTAATAACCACATATCTGCTCTTTGAATTTTTTGTTTTTTCTAAAATTTCTTCATAGGGCATTTCAAGTCTTTTAGACAGAATTTGAGAAATAATTTCTCTGTCTGCTTCATTTTTTATATTGTGAGGATCAACAAAGACTTTGAAAACTGCAGCTGATTTAGCGAGAACTTTCATATTAGCATCATAAATCATTCCACGATCAGCTTGAATTTTCACATCTGAATACTGTTGTCTTAGAGCAGCATTTCTATATTTTTCTCCGTTTATTAACTGTGCTCTCAGTATGCCTAAAAAACCGATAGCAAACCCAATTACGCATAATAATGCGACAATTATGTTTGCTCTCAGTTTTATTTTTTTATCGGGCTTGTTTTTTCTTACATCATTCAGCCGTCTTTTTTCTTTAATTTTTTGTTCCGAAATTTGTTTCATTTTTCTTTTTAATTCGAAGTTTTGAGAAATTTGTACTATCTTCTTTTTCAGTCACCGTAACTTTATCTTCACGGTCCATTTTAACATATTCTATTTGCGTATCTTGAACTTTTACCATTCCAAGCTTATTTTTTGCAATATCTTCAACTTTTTCAAGTGACATCGCAGTCTCTAACTTTGTATTGAGTCGTACATTTTCTCCAGCTAAAACTTCAGTCTGTCTTTTTAATTTCTGTTCTTGTCTTCCAATTTCATCTATTTTAACTCGAGAGAATAACAAAAGTCCAATCATTGTGAATAAAAGAGCGGAAATAAATACCACTTTGATGGCTTTGATATTTGCCGCCTGTCTTTCAAGGCGGATGTTTTTCGAGCTTTTTTTAATAACTCTTGGATTTAGTCTTTTGGGATTTCTTTCCGGTACTGGATTAATCCTTGGTAAAGCATATGCGTTGCTTGTATTATTCATTTTCCCGCCTCCTATTTATAAATTTTTTCTATGCACCTTAATCTTGCACTTTTTGCTCTTGTATTCTTTTCTGTTTCAATTTCACTTGGCGATTTTTTTCTAACTATTATTTTTCCTTGACTTTTGTGTCCGCAAACACAAACTGGAAATTCTGGTGGGCAAATACATCCTTGAGCAAATTCTCTGAATACATTCTTTACTATTCTGTCCTCGGCAGAATGGAAAGTTATAATTGCCAGTCTTCCCCCAACCGATAAACTTTCGAACATATTTTTTACACTAAATTCAAGGTCTGTGAGTTCACCATTCACTTCAATTCTAAGAGCTTGAAATGTTTTTCTTGCAGGATGTGATTTTCTTCTCTCTCTCTGTGGATACGCATTTTTCACAATTTCAGCGAGTTCAAAAGTAGTCTCTATTTCTTTATTTTGCCTATAATTCACAATTTCGTTTGCTATTTTCCCCGCAAATTTTTCATCTGCATATTCAAATAAAATTCTCTTTATTTCTTCTTGTTCATATGTATTAACAATGTCTTTCGCAGAAATGCCGTCTTTTGACATTCTCATATCAAGAGGGGCGTTTTTATGAAAAGAAAAGCCTCTTGAGTCTGTATCTAATTGATGAGAAGAAACACCTAAATCAGCAATTATTCCATCTACTTGTTCTATATTTAAATGATTAAGTACAGAGATTATATTTTTATAATTGTCACGAACGATGGTTACTCTTTTATCTCCAGCAAATCTTTTTGATATTTCAGATATTGCGTCAGGGTCTCGGTCTATTAAAACTAATTTTGCTTTTTCACTTAAATTTTTAAGAATTTCTGCAGAATGTCCACCGCCTCCTGCAGTAGCATCAATGTAAATTCCGTCTTCTTTGATATTTAGAGCTTCTATACTTTCTTTCAATAGAACACTTGTATGATATTCACTCATCAATAATGAACCTCTGTATGATTTTCACTGTCATTTACAACATCTTGCATATCAGACAAATTATCATTCCATTTTTCAGCGTCCCAGAGTTCAATTCTCTTTCCGGCACCAACAACCGTAACTTTGTCTTTCAATCCAGCATAATCAATGAGCTTTTGATTAACTGTTATTCTTCCCTGTTTATCAGGTTCAACATTTATAGCGTTTCTGAATAAATCTCTTTGAATTTGTCTTGATTTTGGTCCAGGTGGCAAATTGTAAATTTCTTCACAGACTCTATCCCAATTTTCATTTGAATAAATGAATAAACAGTCATCGGGAGCTTTACATAAAACAAAAGATGTACCGAGTTCTGTTCTGAACTTGGCAGGAATGAATATTCTATTTTTAGGATCCATCGTGTGATTGTATTCACCTAAAAATGCCATCCATCGTTCCCCTTTTTAACCCTTTTTACTACTATTCGCTCCACTTAAGTGAATTATATCCCTGTTTTTCCTTGATTGCAAGGGCTTTTGAGAGGTTTTTTAGCCGTCTTGTGCCTTGCGAAAACTAACCCCTCTATATATTGTGGTTTAATTTAAAACATAAAAAAAACAAGTGAAATTTTGTAGGATTTCACAAGGTTTTTGCGGTATTTTTAATCTTATTTTTACTCTATATTTTTTTATTTTTACAAATTTAATATTTTTTCAATTTTTTCGAAGCAATATTTCTCAAAAAATCTTGCTTTTTGTCAGTTTTTGCGAAATCGAAAACTCAATCTTGCAAAATATTTAAATTATTTGTTTACTTTAGGTGAACTTTATTGATTTTTTGCAATTTTTAGTTGTTTTTTTTTCTTATTTTACTTATAATACACAACATCTAAGATAGATTTCGAAAATTCGAGGTCGGAAGGAAGGTATACTAATGGAAAACTTGGTTTATGTTTCTCTGGCTGCAGGTATTTTAGCAGTATTATATGCTGCTTTTCTTGCATTTAGAGTTATAAAACAAAAACCCGGAAATGAAAAAATGACAAAAATTGCAGACGCAATTCACGAAGGTGCTCAGGCTTTCTTAACTTCTGAATACAAATTCCTTAGTGTTTTCACTGTAATTCTCTTTGTCGCTGTTTCAGTTGCCATTAACTGGCAAACCGGAGTTGCATTTTTAATAGGAGCTCTCTTTTCTACTTTTTCTGGATTTTTCGGTATGCGTGTTGCTACAAAAGCTAATGTTCGCACCGCAAATGCCGCTATGGAAAAAGGAATGAATAAAGCTCTCCAAGTCGCTTTTTCTGGTGGCGGAGTAATGGGAATGCTCGTTGTTGGTCTCGGTTTACTCGGAGTTTCAATAATATATATAGCATTCGGACAGCAAGTTGATTATCTTTTCGGTTTTTCTTTGGGTGCTTCTTCAATAGCTCTTTTTGCAAGAGTTGGAGGAGGAATTTATACAAAAGCAGCCGATGTTGGAGCCGATTTAGTTGGTAAAGTTGAAAACAATATACCTGAAGACGACCCCCGAAATCCCGCTGTTATTGCAGACAATGTTGGAGATAATGTTGGAGATGTCGCAGGAATGGGCGCTGACTTATATGAATCTTATGTTGGTTCAATAATCTCTTCAATCTCTCTTGGCGCTCTCACTACTTCAGTTGTAGGATTAATTGACGGTGCTGCTGTTTTATATCCTCTCATATTGTCGGCAGTTGGTATTGTGGCCTCTATAATTGCAACTTTCTTTGTTAGAGGAAAAGACGGTTCAAATCCTCACAAAGCTCTTAATATTGCAACCTATGTATCCTCTGCTATAGTCGTTGTTTTAGGTGCCGTTTTATGTAAATTTTTCTTCAAAGGATTTAATGCCTTTTATGCCGTACTGGCTGGTCTCGTTGTCGGACTTGCAATTGGATTTATAACTGAATATTACACCTCAGATAGTTATAAGACTGTTAAGAAAATTGCAGAAGAATCTCAAACAGGTGCCGCAACAAACATCATTGCAGGACTTTCAAGCGGTATGCTTTCAACTGCTCTGCCAATTTTATTTATCGCAGTTGGCATTTTCGTAGCATATAAATTCGCAGGTCTTTATGGAATTGCCCTTGCTTCAGTTGGAATGCTTTCAACAGCAGGTATAACAATAGCAGTCGACGCCTATGGTCCAATAGCTGATAACGCAGGCGGAATTGCTGAAATGGCTGAATTAGACGAAGATGTTAGAAATATTACCGATAAACTCGACTCTGTCGGCAATACAACTGCCGCAGTTGGAAAAGGTTTTGCAATCGGTTCTGCAGCTCTTACAGCTCTCGCTCTTTTTGCTTCCTTTGCTACAGCTGTTGCACCAGAAGGTAAAACCTTAATTATAAATATCCTCGATTCTAAAGTTGTTTGCGGAATGTTAATCGGCGGTATGCTCCCCTTCCTTTTCTGTGCTCTTACTATGAGCAGTGTTGGAAAAGCTGCAAATGATATGATTAAAGAGGTTAGAAGACAATTTAAGGAATTGCCTGGTATTCTTAATGGAACTCAAGAACCCGATTATAAATCTTGTGTTGAAATTTCAACAAAAGCAGCCTTAAGAGAAATGATTCTCCCTGGACTAATTGCAGTTGCAGCTCCTATCATTGTGGGTTTTGTTCTCGGCAGTGAAGCTTTAGGCGGATTGCTTGCAGGCTCTCTTGTAACAGGTGTTTTACTCGCTATCTTTATGGCAAACTCTGGTGGCGCTTGGGATAATGCAAAAAAATATGTAGAGAGTGGAAACTTCGGTGGAAAAGGTTCTGACACTCACCACGCAACCGTTATTGGAGATACAGTTGGAGATCCATTTAAAGATACTTCAGGTCCGTCAATTAACATTCTAATTAAACTTATGACCATAGTGTCTTTAGTATTCGCTCCATTGATAGCTCAATATGGCGGTCTTATAAAATAATTGATTGATAAAATTCAAAAGCTCCTTGCATAGCAAGGGGCTTTTTATTATGTAAAAGTCATCTTTTAAACTCATTTTGTCTTTAATATAAATTTTATGATATAATTAATATCAATTTAACAATGTTGCTGTTGGGGATTGGTATGAAAAAAATCAAAGAAAAAACAATGAAAAAAAATAATTCAAAAAATAAAAAAGCTCTTCGCAATTTGAAGCTGATATTTCCCCTCTTAATAACTTTAATGCTTGTCGTAATTAGCGAGCTTATTCTCATTTATTACTCTGGATTTAAGAAGTATCTGCTACAAGATCAAGTTGTCTTTATGCAAGTTATAAATGTCATTGCATTTTGTTTGATTTTGTTGCTTCTTATAAGAATTATTTTGATACGCATTCATTACAAAAAAAATTATGAAACCGATCCAATAACTAACCAAATTAATTTTGATGTTTTTCAAAGAAAAGTAAAAAATACACTTAAACGCAATCCCTCTAAAACTTTTTACATTTATATAATGCATATTCCCAATTTTCAAACCTTAAATGAAATTTTTGAATATGCAAGGTGCAATTTAATATTAGCTGAAATCGGCAGATACTTAAATCGTTATTTTAACAATATTTATGAATTTCATTCTCGCCTTTACTCTGATAAATTTGTTATTTTTTCTCCACGAAATATAGCTGAAAATGATATTTTCATGGATTATATGTCAAAAAACATATCTAAGATTAAGTTATCCGGAGATAATCCTCCAAATTTAACTATACAAGTCGGTGCATACGAAATTCCCAAAGATAGATATGACAATGATATTTATTCTTTGATTGGCAATGCGTCTTTAGCTTTAGAAAATGTAAATCATTATGATTCCTGTATCGTTGAATACGATGAAGATATTAAAAAATATGTAACCAAAAAAGCTAAGATTGAACAGAAAATGCACAAAGCTCTCAAAAATGGAGAGTTCAAAGTATTTATTCAACCTAAGCACAGAACTTCCAACGAAAAATTGGTCGGCTGTGAAGCCCTTATTCGTTGGCAAGACCCTGAATTAGGGCTCTTAAATCCAGGGCAATTCATTGATGTTTTTGAAAAAAATCGTTTTATTTATAACATAGATTTATTTGTTTTAGATAAAGTTTGTGAACTTACAAAGAAAAGAATAGCAATGAAAAAACCTGTTATTCCAATATCTGTCAACATTTCTCCAATTGATTTAAGTTTTCCAAACTTCATACAAGAATGTATAGAAACAAAAAATAAATACAAAATACCAGACAATATAATAGAATTAGAATTTACAGAAACCGTATTTGTAGAAAATAAAAAGCAGGCGTTCCATGTAATGAACGCTTTACACGACAATGGTTTTAAGATTAGTATCGATGATTTTGGCAAAAAATATTCATCATTAAATTTGATTTTAGATTTGCCCGTAGACACCATTAAATTAGACGCTTCCTTTTTTTCCTCGGTTCGCAATCTCTCTATCGTTAGAAATATAGTGGCAATGTCGAGAGCCCTGGGAATTATAACTATTGCCGAAGGGGTAGAAACTTTAGAAACTTTAGATTTTCTTAAAATGATCGGTTGCAATATCGTACAGGGCTTCTATTTTTCAAAACCAATGCCACAGGAAGAATTTGAAGACTATATGATAAAAAATGAACCAGAAAGTGACAATGACTATGATTCAGACTATGATAGACTAATTGAACTTGCTCCGACTGATGTACCTTTCGACAGAGTTTTGAATGAAAAATATCTCGTTATTTTACATATAAATTTATCTGACGGTTCATTTATCTTACATCCAAGAAATTCTAATTCTGATATACAAAAATTCAACTCGCAATTTTCAAATATTGACGAGTTAAGTGAATTTTTCTGTAAAAATTATGTATTTGAAGAAGACAAGGAACTTTTCAGAAATAATTTAAATACCAAAGCTTTACGCAAGCATTTCAAATATCGTGGGGAATTAATTTTGAATTTTCGTTATCTTGAAAATTCAGATTTATATTCTACTGCAAGCTTACAAATTTTGAGAGCAAGATCTGAAAAGAGCGATAACATAAAATTACTTGCTTATATGCGAAACATCGATGACAACGACTTCAATGAATTTTCCAAAGTTTCAGAAATAAATGCTGATTCCACTTATATAATGCCATATATTACTAAAACTGGTAATTTACATTGTACTCTATATATTAATTTAGAGACACAAAAAATAAAAATCATTGAAAACAAAATTTTTAAAGAAGGTATTCCCAAAAAAGAAACCTTAAAAAATTTCACTGTATCATATGATTATATTAAAAGCCATCTTATTGCTCCAGAAAGCCTCAAAGATTTTGAACGCCTATCCATTGACAATCTCAAAAAACTCGATGAAAAAGAGAATTTTATTTTAGATTATATTATAAATGCAAAACTCAATATAGACTCTTCTCTCTATATTCCTTTCAGAGTGTTTGTATACAAGGAAAATAGAAAAGGAATTCCACATGTCCTCATAACTATCGCAAAAGCTGTTGACAGTATTCAAACAGTAAAATTAAAAACTTTGCTTGAACTTCATAACAGTTTGCTTTGCGAACAATTTGATTCTTTTATGTATGTAAATATCACTAAAGATACTTTTTTCTATACCAACTTTAAAAAATTTGATGAAAATAATCTCAATAGTCTTATTACTGGACGATATTCTTTCGTCCCCGAATTTAGATTCAAAACACTCTTTAAGAAAGAAGATTTTTCTCTTGTACAAAGTCTATATTCACTTGAGGCTCTTGAAAAACTTTTTGACCATCAAGAAATAAACACTTTTTCCAATGAACTTTTAATGCAATCCATAGACGGTAGAGATAACGTTTTTCGTTGGACTGAAATATATACTGTCTGTGCAAAAACTCTAAATGAAAGCGGAGATAAAACTGTCGCAATTTACTTTAGAAATAATGAACACCAGCATAAAATTGATGAGATTTTTACAAACAAACATAAGGATTTATATAATGTTTATTCTCTTTTTGATTTTATTATCTGTCATTCTTTAGATCCGGATACTAAAGCACATTTCTTGGGTGGTAACTTGGTCCCCTCCAATTATTTGAAGAAAGATTTAGATTTAAGTTTCATCAAAAAATTTGTGTTTGAACAACTTGTAGACAACGACTCTAAACAAGAATTTTTAAATTCTACAAGTAATAGAAAGCTAAAGCAAAGCTTTGAAAATATTCCAAATTATCACTGTACATTTAAAGGCAAAAATTCTAACCAAACAGTCGATATAAATTGCGTGATGAACTCCAAAGACAATCTTGTATATGTTTATATTAAATCTTATGACAATAAAGAATAAAACAAAGGAATAAAATTCCTTTGTTTTATTTCATATTATGTAAAAAGTCTATTTATTTATAATTTAATTTTTAATAAGCCTTATTTGCATTCATTATGTGTAATATTTCAATGTCGGTCTGCTCCATTCCCACTTTAGCTATATGACCGATATTTTTTATTGTATCTTCGTATTCTCTTGCCACAAGTCCCTCTCCAGCTTTGAAATGTCTGTTTCGTTTTGCCATTTCAAAACCCAATATTCCCGCATTTACAGAACTTGCTATTTTAGAAGCGCAGGATGATTTCGCTCCGTCGCAAACAATACCGCCAGTCGTCGCAAGTGTGTTAGCCAAAGTTTTAGTAATTACATCGAAGTCACTGTCATGCAAATAGGCAATTCCACAAGCCGCTGCTGCTCCCGCTGATACGGCACCACAAAAAGCAGATAAATCTCCAATATATCTCTTTTGATGAATTGCAATCAGGTTTGTCAAAACTAAAGCTCTGATAAGTTTTTCCTCAGAAACATTCAAGTTTTTTGCATAAACAAAAACGGGTAAGGTACAAGTTAAACCTTGATTTCCACTTCCAGAATTTATAACAACTGGAAGAGCACAGCCATTCATTCTTGCGTCTGAGCCAGCTGCTGCTTTTGCAATAGCTTCAGTTTTTACACTGTTATCTCCTATTTCAAGAAAAGTTTTTCCGACTTGTTCTCCCCAAGAGCCTCTCAGACCTTCATCAGAAATAGCTAAATTATAATCTCTTTGTTTTTTTATAATTTCTTCTACATCTTTTATTTTTACTGTATTTGCAAATTCATATATATCTTTAAGATTCAAAAGGCTGGTATCTATCTTTTCTTTTTCTTTATCTTTTTCAGTTTCAAATAAAACTTCACCGTTTTTTTCAATATAAGTGATGTTGTCATGTTTTGTTACAATTTCAACAACGGCCTTATCTTCCCCATTTTCTTCTTCTATTCTAACAAAAAGATTGTCTACGCCTTCTTTGAGTTCAACTGTACAGATTCCTTCACTGACCAATCTTTTACATTCTTTGGCGTCTTCTTCGGTAGCTCTGCTAATTACTTCCAGACCAAGTGAACTGTCGCCTGCTATTGCTCCCAAAACAGCTGCAGCTTCTACGCCTTTTTGTCCATTAGAATTTGGAACTAAAACCGCCTTTACATTTTTTATTATATTTCCGCTACAAATTGCTAAAATTTTTTCAGGTTTCGTTCCCAATACCTCTCTGCATTTGCTTGCGGCAAGAGCTATCGCAATGGGTTCAGTACATCCCATAGCTGGTTTTAACTCTGATTTTAATATATTTAAATAATTATCATATATCTCTCTATTCATATTTTTCTCCCCTTGTCATTTTAAACTTTACAATAAAAAAACTTCAAAAACAATGATATACAAGGGGTTTAAGTATACATAAAAAAACATCGTTATAACTTAAAGTTATAACGATAATTTAATATTAAACTTAAATTTATAATTTTTTATAGCAAATCAAGTATACTCATCCGCTTTTTCACGAATAGCATTTACTAAAAATTTGAAAGCTCTGTGAGTTCTATATGCTTCTTTAGAATAAAACATATATATAGATGATTTTAAGTTTATTCCTTTAATTGGAATGGCTTTCAATGTTTTATTTTTAATCTCTTCATATCGAGTATCTGCGGGATGATAGGTCAAAGCATAGCTTTCAGAATGATTTTTCACCATATTTAGAACATTGGACAAAGACTCTACTTCCAAATAATTCTCCGTAACATTTTCAATCATCATCTGCTTCATTTCTTTCGGAATGGAATCAGTATCTACTAAATCTTTCTTTGCACAGGGCAAGACAAGATACATTTTTTTCAAATCTTCCATTGTCAGAAAATCTTTGTCTGCAAAAGGATTTTCATTGTTTACTAAACTACGATATTCTCCATCCATCAATTTAATTGGAGAATTTCCCTGTATTTGAATTAACTTTTCTTTATATTTTTCGTCCATTAACATCACAAGACAAATTGAAGGTTTTTTCAAACTTCTGCTTATATATGCTTCTGGATTAGGTCCAACATCATAATTTATCTTAATTTCAGGATATTTTTTTCTAAACTCAAGCAAAATATTGGGTATTATATAATCCGAAAAAGACACATATATATGTATGTTGATTGACTCTAAATTATTTTCATCGGAAAGTTCTAACCAAGAATTATATATTTCGACAATTTGTTTTGCTTCAGGTAAAATTTGCTTTCCCTTTGCAGTCAACTTTATACCATTTGAAGATCTGTTAAAAACTTGAAAGCCCAATTCATTTTCCAACTGTTTTATAGATTTTGAAAGATTGGGCTGAGATGTGTATAACTTCCCTGCAGCTTCATTTATTGACTTTGAATTAGCTACAGACAAAAAATGTTCTAAATTACTTATTTTCATACTATCTCCTAAGTGTTATTCTGCATATAAAAGCGCTTATAACAAAATGGAATGACTGTGTATAGATTTATATTAGCACAATGTAGCTTTGCAGTCTATAATTTTATATAATATATATAACACATTTTATTCGCAAAAAGTTTTCTTTTATATAATATTGAAAATAAAAAGTAAACTGATTTAAGTAACCAAATTACAAGGTGATTTTATGGAAAAAAGAGAAAGATTTATAAATTTTTTGAACAATAAACCCGTTGATAGAGTTCCAATTGCTTTCTATCATCACTATTTGAATGATATGATGCTCTATAATATGAACCAAGGTCTTACAAATTCAAAATTATATGAAAAAAATATCAATGCTCATCTTACTTCAAAGCAAAAATTTGACCCAGATATAGTGAAGATTATGAACGATTCTCTTATGATTATGCCCATTGATATTTCTGAAGTTAAGAGCGTAGACGATTTAGCTAAAGTTAAACCTCAGGCAGTAGATTCAAAATGGGCTGATATGTCTGTTAATCTTGCAAAGAGAGTAAAGGAAATTTATGCTGATACTGATGCACCCGTATTTTATACAAGCTTTGGACCCGCATACATAATGCGCTCAAGCTGTGCCAGAATAGGAAACTTAATGGCGGGCACAAAATTTTTTGAAACTAAAATCTTAAAGTGGATGCAAGAAGATCCAATGGCAGTAAAAGAATTAGTTATGAATTTAGCTAAAGGTGTCGTTGAATTTAACAAAAGACTTTTTGATGAAGCTAAAATTGACGGAATTTATTTCAGTGTAAACAATCAAAATGAATTTTTTGCAAGCAAAATTTACAGAGATGTTATAACCCCTGGAGACAAACTTATTCTTGAAAAAGCTAACGAAGTTAGTAATATGAATTTACTTCATATATGCGGATATAGAGGAAAGGCAAATGATTTAACAACTTTCAAAGACTACGAAGCAGCAGCTTATAACTGGGCAGTACATGCAGAAGGCGTTTCTTTGCGTGAGGGTAAAACTCTATTCGACGGCAAGCCTGTTTTTGGAGGTTTTGAGCAAAATGGAGTTATTGCAAAGGGAAATAAACAAGATATTGAAGACGCAGTATATAAAATTTTAGATGACAGCGGTCAAGTGGGAATAATGCTCGGAGCTGATTGTACAGTTCCAACAAACTTTGATGATTCAAGATTAAATTGGGTCAGAGAGGCCTGCGAAAAATATGCAAAAGAAGCAAAACAATAAACTATCAAAAATTACTAAAAAGAGATAAGCATTCGTGCTTATCTCTTTTTTTGAAAATTTTTATTTTATAAAAGATATTATTTTATTTTTTAAGGATTTTAAGTTTTCAGTCATTTTATATTTTTTAGGATTGGGGAAATATAAAAATGCTCCTGTTTTCTTTATAATATGGCCATTGAAATTTTGTTTAAATCTAAGAACACCATCTGAACCATCAAAATCCCCTTCAATTCCAAAAAAATTATATCGTTCAATTCCCCTCATCATTGTTCTCTTCATCGCTTCATATTGAAGAATAAATGCTCCAGGTAATTTTTGATAATCAGACAAAGAACCGCCTAAAAAATATACCACTTCATTTTTTTGATATATGAGAACCATATTAGCTAATGTCAAAACATCTTTTCCAGATTTATTTTTAAATTCTTTTAATCTGTCTAAATCGCCATTTAAAGAATTTATTCTCTGTTTATTCTTTTTAGAGTTTTTGTCTAAGATATTTAACATATCTTCAAGTCTTTTTATGGACTTATTGAAATCTATTTCAGCGGTCAAAAACTCACATTTATCTGCAAAAGATTTATAAAAATCAGTATAATATTCAATCGATTTGTCCGAAAATCCTTGTCTTTGAGCAGTTTCCAATGTAACTGATTTAAATTCTGACATTTCATCTAAATCAATTGCACGAACATTTATAGATAGCTCATTTGCTTTCTTTATTTTTCTCTGAGCATTTTGATTGAAAGATTTTAATAATTCCTCGTAATTTTCAGGCAAAAATTTTTTCAGGTCTTTGATATATTGCCAATCTGGGAAACCGTCATTTGGTAATATTGAACCATCATTTTTAAGATAACCAAGTTCTTCCATTTTGTTTGCAAAATCATCGTCAGCAGATGTAATTGGAGACCCCTCGCCATCAAAATCTCTATATGTATGATCGGATTTTATAACTAATTTTAAGACATTTGAATTATCGACAAAATCTTTAAGGTGCTTATAAAACAAAAATTCATTATCTATTTCTAAAGAACTCGCACCAACCATTAAATCCATTCTTTGCCCAAATAAAATTTTACGATATAAGGCAAGTCCGACAGCTAATATTTCTCCTTCATGAACTAAGCCCAATAGCTTAGTATGGACTCCCCTACCAGTCAACACTTCACTCATGGCAGAGCTCTGCAAAAAAGAATGATTTTGAATTTTATTTAAAAAATCATCATATTCTTCTTTCGAAACTTCTTGTATTTTCATGACTTCTCCCTATATAAAATTTATTTTTAGGAACTGCTTAATCTGGCAAAGCAAGATATTTTAATCAATTATAACTGGCAAATTAACCTTTTTTCATTATTTTACGCAAAAACAGATATGCTTTATATAAGATTTTATTAATCGGCATATCGAATTCTCCTAAAAAAGAAACGACATGGGGATCAAAATGATTTTTATATTCCATTAAACCATCCTGTAAATTGCCATCCACACCACCCATACTGGCAAATTTAGCTCCTTTTGCAAAAGCTGCATTCATTGAAGCAAGATAAACTGGATCTTGCGCAGGAATAAATGAATAATCTCTGTTATAACCAGCATATAACATTTCAAACGAATCTCCATATAAAACACTTATACAGCCTGCTATTAAAGCTCTATCGCCCTCTTTTTCTGCCATATCACGAAAAGTTTTCAAGAGCTTATCATAGGAATTTAAACGATCTTCATATTCAAGCTTTTTTTTGGGAGCTTTGGCTGGTAAATTGGCAATACGCTGTTTTACATCGACTTTTAGCCTTTCGTGTTCATCAATTGCATTCTTCAAGTTAATAACAGCTAAATAAAGAAAACAATCTTCTCCGTAAACATCCATTAATTTACGAAAGTAATTTATATCTCGTAAGTTGATATCTTTTGCTTCTTCGGTTTTTTGAATCAAATAATAAAAATCGGTCAAATCATCTGCTGTTCCGCGTATAATTTCAACTTTTCTTTTTTTTGAATCTTTCAATGCGTGTCGAGTCCGTCGGCTAATTCTATCTTCTAATTTTCTGTCATCTGCAAAAGTGATGGCGTGATATCTTGGTTGAATCGTGTCATGCATTTGTTTGGTGAAACCTTGATGAATAAATCCCGTATTTTCTAAATGTTTTTTCGCAGTCAATGCCTCTTCTGATACTTCATCATTAAAGTCTTGATAAGGTGCAATATCGGCAAATACTGGTGGATCAATTTTTATAAATACACATTTTTGTTTTTTTGCATCTTCTTTTAAATTATCAAAAAAAGAATCCACTAATTCTTTATTTTGATAATCTAAAATAGGTCCATGTGGCATATACCAAACAGTCCATCCCAATTTCACAGGTCGGATTAAAACCAAACCTGCCGCTACAATTTTATTTTTTTCATCTAATAATCCAACTAAACGATGTCCCCAAGCATCTTTGACTTTGCTCCAAGACGAGGACTGTAAAAGATTGCATTGTGGATGATGTTTCACAAATTCATCGTATTCTTTAGAATTCAAATCGTTTTTATATGTATAATTCATACTTCCCTCAATCATTATATTTTGTTACCAGAATAATTGTATTTACAGTAAAAATTTAACTAATCTAATTATTCTAACATCTATATGTTTCGATATTGTTTCATCTTTTTCGATTTGGATGAAAAGAAAATAAAAATATGTTAGATAAATAAATTTAATTATATTTTTACAAAAATTGCACATTTCAATATAAAATATTGCTTAATACATGTCAAGGTAAGAACTTCTTTTGTTTTAATAGATTTTCATTATAAAGTAATATGAAAAAAATCAAAAATAATATATAATAATTAATAAATCATAATATAAAGGACAAGATTTTAGATGGTTGTTGAGAAAAGTAAAACCTTTCATCCTTATTACAAACAAAAAGCAAAAGACTTTCTACTTGAAATTTATTATCGAATTTTTCGTTTGCCAAAATTAGAAAATGTTCGTCTCGGTGCAAACATTCGTCTAAATAGAGGCACTGAATTTGAGGGATATAATACAATTTATCACAATGTAGATGTTCGCTCCTCAAAAATTGGACGAGCAACTTATATATCACAAGGAAGTTCCTTGCCATATACCAAAATTGGTCGTTATTGTTCAATAGGTCAAAACTGCAATGTCATTATTGGCAATCATCCTATAGAAAATAATGTTGCTACACATCCCGCTTTTTATTCTTTGTTATCGCAAGCTGGATTTCATTTTGCCGAAGAGACAATTTACGAAAGTTCCAAACATTCATCAAAAAATTTTGTTGTAAATATTGGTAACGGTGTGTGGTTGGGAGATTATGTAAAAATTATAAATGGAGTAACAATCGGCGATGGAGCTGTCGTCGCTGCAGGAGCTTTAGTAACAAAGGATGTCCCCCCCCACAGCATTGTTGGCGGTGTCCCAGCAAAATTAATCCGCAATCGTTTTAGTGATGAAGATATTGAATTTTTAATTAATCATCCTTGGTATGACTTTTCTTTTGAAAAATTAAATCAAAATTATCGTTCTTTTTTAAATATTGAAGATTACAAAATACTTTTTGAGAAAAACAAATTATCATAATTTTAATTTTTTTCTCATTTACTTTTGCATATATCCACAAATTTAAATTGTAAAAACAAATAAAAATAGGTAAGCATTTTGACGCTTACCTATTTTTGTTTATCCTCTATATCTATTATTCAATCTCCGCTTTAAATACCATTATAACATCGGCGTCTGAACAGCAAAATTCTGCCGTTCCATCAGGTTGTCCTGGAATAGAACCGCCGTATCTCAATATATCTATATATGGGAATCCACAGTGCATTGCCATAGGGCAAATTTCTCCACGCTGCGTGTCATAATCAAAACTGTCGCCAATTTTATGTCCTCGATGACAGCCCATTTTTCCTCTCCTATCTGTTATAGTTATTTTTATTTTAGGGCGTTTTTTGTTATTCATTTTATTAATTCACCTTTCTGAAAATGATAAATAATAATCTGTTTGCCGTATTTTTACTCAAAGTATTTAATCAATATATTTTTCAAATTAATATAAATTAAGATTATCTTTATTTGATAAAAAGTCAAATAATTTTTTGTTCATAACTTTACCACCATAACATATAGATTTTACCTATATAAAACAAAATTCTTTTATAATTTAAAATAATTAAAATATTCAAATTAAAAATATTTAATTTAGGTGATAATGATGAAAGTTTTCAAAAAATTTATTGTCTTAATTTTATTGAGCTCGCTTCTTTTTCTAAATCTCTCCTCTATATCTTATGGTATGGAACAAAGTAAAAAATTTCCGTCTGGTCTTTCATATGAAGAACTCCCCTCTGCTATCGAAAATTATGTTGCAAAAAACAGCAAAACTATGGCAGGAATGAATGTTGCTTTATACGATAGAAACGGTTTAATTTATCAAAATAATTTTGGATTTGCCAATAAAGAAGATGGAATAAAATCTGATAAAAATACTGTTTATGAATGGGGTTCCACTTCTAAGTTATTTATTTGGATTTCTGCAATGCAACTTGCCGAGCAAGGTAAACTTGATTTACAAAAAGATATTAAGAATTATTTGCCTGAAAATTTTCTAAAAAATTTAAAATATGACAAACCAATAACAATGCTCAATCTTATGAATCATCAGGCTGGCTTTCAAGACACTTATTTTATACAAACTTCATCAGAAGATGAAATGGTGAGCTTAGATAAAGCCTTGAGTAGAAATCAACCGAAACAAATTTATGAACCAGGAACGGTTACAGCTTATTCAAATTGGGGTGCAAGTCTCGCAGCTTATATTATTCAAATAATAAGCGGTATGGATTATGTAAATTATGTTCACAAAAACATTTTTGAACCGCTTTCTATGAAAAACACTTCCATTGGAGCTACATATCAAGACAATACAAAAGTAAAAGAAAAACGAAATGAACTTGTTTGCTATGATGCTAACGGAAATAAAATTTCTGGAAAAGGACTCTATTATATTTTTCTATATCCTGCAGGAAGTGCAGCAGGAACGATAGATGATTTGTTGACCTTTGCAAAGGCAATTACACCAGATGCAAACAAACCTTGCCCCTTGTTTGAGAAAAAAGAAACTCTAGATAAATTATATACTGTTACAAGTTATTACGGAGATAGCGGTGTTGGGAATAATTATCATGGTTTTTTTGCCAACCAATATAGAATCAATACTTTAGGTCATGGTGGAAATACCTTTGGCTGTTCTACCATGCTTCAATTTGATCCTATTTCTGGAATAGGAATGGTAGTTATGACCAATCAAGCTCATGAAAAGATATATAACTACGATATGTATGAACTAATTTTCGGAAAATTTTCAGAATCAAAACTTGCAAAAATTAAGAGAGAAATTCCCGATGGACTTGTAATAAATGCAAGAGGCATTATGGAGGGACCACTTTCAATTTTAGGAGCTATAGGAATTTTATCTTATGGAGAAGAAGATTTATCGAGTTGGTGGTATGCTGATGATAACTATGTGTATGGCGGTTATTCCGATTACATCATTTCAACGCCAAAAGCAATTATAAATATTGCAGTTTGTCTTTTGTTTATCATAGCAGGAATATATGCAATTATAACTGTTATTTTTGGCGGATTGATTTTAAGCCCTATCCAAAAAAGTAGAAATAAAAGAAATAAAATTGAAGTAAATCAACCATTTAAAAAATGGAATTATGCAATGAATGCTGTAATGGGACTTATTTTTGCAAATATAGTCACTGTATTTATGAGAATAAATAGAGGCAATATCACAGGCGAAATAGGAAAAATTGAAACTTATATGGTCCAAAGTGGTATTACGGGAATTCTCGCATTAATGTTGATAATCGGAATTTTATATATCTTGTTTGTTAAAATTCAAAATAAAAAACCAATCTCGAAAAGTAAAAGAGAAAAAACAAAATATATCTCAACTACAGTATTCGGAATTTGCATGCTAATTGCAGTATTTATGTTTGATATGTATAAATTTTGGGCAATATAAAATAATAAATAATTTTAATAAAAATATAAACCGACAGATATTATCTGTCGGTTTTTTCAGATTATATTCCGCATTATAAACTCACAAATTATTCGCTTAAATTATCTAAAAAATCTACTACAGCTTTGTTAATTTCCACAAGCGCCTCTTCCCCCTTTTTCTTATCCAATCCTCCGTCGATTAAGTTTGTAAGAAATGGTGAAGCTAAAGACATATCCGTAAGTCCTATATGTCCAACACCTTCAATATGTACATTTACAAATTTTCTGTTGCCTGCGTCTATCAGTTCTTGATTAAGGGAGTAGGTCGTAATTTCACTCATTTTACCCCACAGCGAATCAGAGTATATATGAAGTATGGGTCTGGGATATTCATCTTTATTAAAGATATATTTATTATCATCAATTGCAACAATGTCTTTTACAAATGGAGATTCTAAAATAACTAAAGCTTTAATATTTTCAGCTCTTTGTTTACCGACAGCAAGTGCTGCCGAGCCACCAAGAGAATGCCCAGATAAAATTATTTGTTTTGTATCAATTTTTCTTTCGTAAATATTATCTTCTCTTTTATCTAAAATTTTATCTAAAACAAAGTTAATGTCTTCAATTCGAGGGTCAACCCAACGATTCAAATCTTTTAAATTCTTGTCTATTTCCTTTACGCCCTTTGAACTTACAACTTCTTTGAAGAATGTTGAATCTACAAAAACAGTTTTACCAGATGATAATTTTGTAAAAAAGGAATGATGTGGATGAGATAAAGACATAACTACATATCCACGAGAAGCAAGTTCGGAGTATAAGGTTTCATTGGAAGATCCTATTCCAAATGAGCCATGCGAAAAAATCAAAAGAGGATGTTCCCCATCTTTTAGATTTTCCGGATAATATACATAAATCGGAATTTCCCTTGCATTCCCATCAGTAGCCATATCAGAGTATTTCGTTTCATTCACATAGTAAACCATATCTGTTTTAACTTTATTTGTTCCTGTAGGTTCGGGCATATCAAGTAACGGAAAAACAAGCTTACTAGCAATAAATAAGACAAAAACAATTTCAATAATTACGATAATTATCTTTATCCATGCTTTTGCAATTTTTTTGATGATGGTAAAGATAATTAAAATAATCAATAAAATTAAAGCAATTTTCCAAATCAAAACAATCTCCTATGTTATACAAAACAATTTTGAGTCTATCAATCACTTAAAAATAATAAGTAATACGGCAATTATAAGTAATAAAAAGCCTAAAATAAATTCAATTAATCCGACTTTTTTAGCATAATACTCATCTTTTCTACCCGATTTATAGTCGTCCTCAAAGCCATTGATTAAATTGTACTTGCCCTTAAAATATATGAAATATCCAAAAAGTATAAAAACTAAGCCCAGTAAGATGGTTACGATTTTAATCGTTAGCATAGAGTCCTCCTTTGGAGTGTAAAAGCTTCATTTTCCGTTTCAGTTAAAAATTTACTTTCCCTTTCATTTTAACTTAGTCAAAAATATTTATCAATCAAATTGGCAACTCAAGTACCAGAAATAAAGCTTTTATATGCTCTTTGTTTTCCTGAAATATTGGTTACAAGATTGATATTTTTTAATAAAATAGTATAATGTGAAAGGTAAAGTGTCGGTCTATATTAATGTACACAACAGTTTTTGATTTTATAAGTTCTATAAAATTTGAAAAATCCATTTAAATCTATATCAAGAAAGGCAGTTCCATGACAAAAGATTCAAATTTAATTGAAGACAATAGTTCTAATCGCTTTTATGATTTTTTAGAAAAATTTTATTCTACAATTCAAACAAGCGTTTTTTTATTACTCATAACAATGATTTGGGTAAATCCCTTGATTTTCAAATCAAATGTGTATAAATATACAGTATCAATGGGAGTATTATTATCTTTAGTATCTATTGCAATCAATTTACTTCATGGAAGATCGTTTTTTAACTACAAAAAATATAGGCTCGAGTATCTAATTGCTATTTTAACAATAGGAATTTCTTTTTTATTCAATGCTTTTTATCACAATATTATATTAAGTTATATTATTATTGCCTTTACTTTTTTGATAATCATTCCTCTTTGGCATCTGTCTATGACTTATGAATCTATCGATTTTTATTTTTTACCTCTTGCAAAAGGAATATTATACTCATATGTAATTTTCATACTTACATCTGTTATTTCAGGGCCTATGTTGACTTTGAGGCACTATTCTGCCGTTACCATAAACCCTAATATAGCTGGGGCTTTTTCTATTATAGTAACAAGTGCAAGTATCTATTTATTATTTTTCAATATAAAAAATGGAAAGAGTTTTTGTAAATTTTTCATTCCAATGTCTTTGTCTATAGCTCTATGTTTGTTCACTCAATCGAGAACCTCTCTCATTTCTGTTATAGCGCAAATCATATTCGCATTTATTGTTGCTATTCCCTATTTTTCAAAAAATTTTGAAAATAAAAAGGTTTATTTCAAAAAATTTGTTGGTGTTATTGTTTCTTTATTAGTTTCTTTTATAATTGCAATAAGCCTATTGTTTGTACTTTTAACCTTTGTAAAAGAAGAAATAATTCAAATTGCGCCACAAATACAAATTGAAATTGATACCTCCGAAAAAATTTCTGATGTATCCAATGCAATTGATAACATTGAGGGTACACTAAAAAAAGGTATTGATACAAAAGACGGAGATTCATTTACATCTGGAAGATTGGGAATTTGGAATGATTTTCTAAAAAATATTAAATTAACAGGACATGCAAAAGAAGGCAGAGATATAATTGTTAAAAATCGTGTATACAAAGGCACAAATTCTCATAATGTCTACATTCAAGTTGCATATTCAGCTGGTGTCTTTGCGGGTATTGCAATGCTCCTATTAATGATTTTTATTATTATAAAATCTTTTATATGCTTTTTTAATATATTTAAAAAACAAGATGTATCTCCGGGAATGATTTTTTCTATTTGTTCTGCTATTGGATTCTTTTTCTTCTCAATCACATCTGGCGGATATATGATGTTTACATATTTTCCCTCAACACTTTTCTGGATTTTAATGGCAGGTTTTTCTATTAAAAAGGAGAAACAAAAATGATTTTAATTATCGGTGGAACAAGTTTTTTAGGCGTCCATACTGCTGAAGCCTTTATCCAAAATGGGTTTGAGGTTGCAGTAACAGGGCGAGAAAATAAATTCAAAAATTTCTACGAAAAAAAAGGAATTGAATATTACAATCTCGACATAACAAAATCTGAGGATTTTAGTTCTCTAAATTTAACTAATGTTGATGCGGTAATTCTTTTAGCCGCTCTTCTTCCTGCAAATGCAACCGCAAATCTTATTGACGAAGAAAATGCAGCAGATTATTTTAAAGTAAATACTATAGGTACTATAAATGCTCTTGAATATTGCAGAAAAAACAATATAAAAAAATTAATCTCTACAATATCATATTCCGATGTTGCAGCGTCACTAAAAAAAGATGTTGTCATTACTGAAAAAGAACCCAGAAATTACTTTTATAAAGGAGACCATGCTGTATATGCTTTTTCTAAAAATGCCGCAAGCGATGTAATGGAATATTATAATCAACAGCACAATATGAATAACATCTGGTTTCGATTGCCGACCGTTTATGGCATTGGACCACATGGAGAACTATTTGTAGATGGAAAATTAAAAAAATCTGGTATTCAAATATTTATGGAAAAAGCCAGCTTAGGCGAAGATATTACAATTTTTGGTGATAAAGATTTGAGCCGAGATGTTTCTTATGTAAAAGATGTAGCTTATGCTTTTGTACAAGCTACAAAAGGTTCTAATGCAAAAGGGCTTTATAATATAACTGCTGGCAACCCTGTTACTTTAGAAGAACAAGCAAAAGTAATAATAGATATTTTTGCAAAAAATGAATCTCAAAAATCTAATTTAATCTATGACGAAAACAAAAAAAATGATTCTTTGTCTTATAGTTTTTCAATAGAAAAAGCAAAAAAAGACTTTGGATATAACCCAAAATTCAAAACTTTCAGAGATATGATGCTTGATTTTAAAAAAGATATGGACATTGGACTTTATCAAGATTTATTTAATTACCAAAAACTATAATTGACTTTTGCTTAACCGTAAGGAGTATTTCGTGAAAAAAGTTTTATTAATTGCAAATGCAAACTCAGTTTGGACAAAAGAATATGTGAAAAATATTCACTATAAATTTAATAATAAAGTTTATATCACTGATTATTATGGATTAAACGATGATGAAAAACAGTTTTACAAAAATTTAAATGTCGAAATTATAGATTTATTTACCGATATAAAGTTATTTAAATTTATAAAATATTTTGTTGAATTTAAAAAATTTGCAAAAGAACACCGAGATGAAATAGATATTGTCGATATACAGAGTCCCCCTCACTCCATTCAAACATATTTAATTCATAAAACAATAAAAAAATTAAATGCAAAATCAATAATAACTTTTTGGGGTTCCGACATATTGCGTATAAATTCAAGAGACGCAAAATCAATGCAAAAGTTAATAAAACAAGCTACCTGGATTAATATAGGTACCGATCACATGTTTGAAGTTTTCAAAAAATATTATGATGACAGTTACAACGATAAGTGTACTTTTGTCGAATTTGGCAGTCCAGCCCTTTCGTACATCAAAGATTGTCCTTTAACAAAAACTGAATGTAAAAAAATATTTGGACTCAACAGTGAAAAAATTACTGTTGCAGTTGGATATAACGGCGGAAAAGCTCAGCAACATCTTTTGGCAATACAAGCGTTGTCTGAACTAAAAGACGATTTAAAAAATAAAATTCAACTGATGTTGCACGTTGGTTACAATACAAATTCAGAATATAATAAAGAAATAGAAGCAGCTCTACAAAAAAGTAATTTTGATTATGTTATGTTAAAAGAAATGCTTAATTTAGAAGAAATTGCAAAACTTCGTTTGGCAACAGATATATTTGTTCACGCCCAAACAACAGACGGATTATCTGGTTCTATTAGAGAGGCTGTGTATTCAGGAGCAATTTTATTAAATCCTGAATGGCTTAAATATGATAAATTTGATAATGACGGTGTTGAATATATAAAATATGCAGACTTTCAACAGTTGCCCTCTAAAATCACTGATGTTTTAGAAGGCAATATATCAATAGATAAATGTAAAAATAAAGAAATTCTCGATAATGAATATTCTTGGAAGTCAGTAGAGCATAAGTGGAAAAGGATGTTCGATGATTAATTTTTTAAAAAAAATTGGAAGTTTTTCTGTTGGTCCCATTATTGGGGCTTTAATCAGCTTTATTACTGTTCCAATCATTACTCATTTTATTTCTCCCGAAGAATATGGTAAAGCGAGTATGTTTATTTTGGCACAAAGCACATTTTCAGCAGTAATGTATTTGGGAATGGATCAGGCTTTTGTCAGAGAATTCAACATAATGAAAAAAAATATTACAAAACTTTTATACAACGCCATGTTGATTCCCATAAGCTTGTCAATATTAACAGCTTTGGTTTCAATAGCATTTTCTAAAAATGTAAGTCAAGTTCTTTTTAATACTCCTGATGAGACTTTGGCAGTATATGCACTTGCATTTCTTTTACCATTTATGGTAATTGAAACATTTGCTTTATTAAAAATTAGAATGGAAGAAAAAGGGTTACTCTATTCATTCTATACAATCTTATTAAAGACAGTTATTTTAATTGTAACCATACTTTTATTTGTTTCGTATGAAGCTTCGTTTAGAAGCGTCGTATATGCGGCCTCCATTGGAGAAATTTTCACAGGGTTTTTACTTGGCATTTTTTTAATAAAAGATAATAGATTTTCTAACAAACTCATTGATAAAGAACTCCAAAAAAAGATGCTAAAATTTGGTGTGCCGCTTGTTCCAGCTTTTGCAGTAGGATGGATACTGACATCTATGGATAAAGTTATGCTGCGTACAATGTGTACCTATGAGGAACTTGGTGTTTATTCTGCCGCTTTCAAGATAGTTTCCGTTTTGAGCGTCTTGCAAGCTTGTTTTACTCTTTATTGGACTCCGGTAGCATACAGATGGTATCAGGAAAAAAAAGAAGGCAAATCTTTTGAAAATGTCAGTAAAATTGTCACTGTGCTAATGACAACAATCTGCTTAGGAATTTTGTTGCTAAAAAATTTAGTTGCTATTATTTTGGGAAATGACTTTAAGAAAGCCATTTCTATATTCCCCTTTTTGTTGTTGTTCCCCGTATTATATACACTTGCGGAAACGACTGGTATAGGAATTGGGTTCAAGAGAAAGACATGGTATAATATCTTAGTGAGTTTTATAGCAGGAATTACCAATATTGCGTTAAATTGGCTCTTAATACCAATTTTTAGTGGCACTGGTGCTGCAATGGCGACCGGTTTATCATATATTGCTTTTTTCTGGGGCAAAACTCTAATTTCACGCAAACTTTGGTATAAATTTGATTTGAAAATTTATATAATAGCTATGTTAATTGTTCTGTTGAACTGTACCACACATACCTTTTTAAGTGGTTGGATTCCGTATACAATAACAGGAATAAACTTAATCATTATATTTATATATATATTAGTCTTTGTTAAGAAGAATAATATAGTGGAGAGATTTAAAAGTGGAGAATTATTTAAATAAATCTGTTTTAATTTTAGGTGCTAGCGAACTTCAAATTCCAGCAATTTTATCTGCCAAAAAAAATGGTATTCGTACAATAGTTGTCGATTATGATCCAGAAGCTACTGGGATAAAATATGCTGATAAATTCTATAATATAAGCACCTTAGATTATGACGGTGTTTTGAAAGTTGCTAAAGAAGAAAATATTGACGGTATAGTTACCATCTGTAGTGATAGACCGATGAATATAATTTCTAAAATTGGCTCTGAGCTAAAATTAAATACAATATCCCCTGAAGCTGCGAATGTGGCAACAAATAAGGCGGCAATGAGGAAAGCTCTGAAAGAACACAATGTACCAATTCCTGAGTTTTACATAATTAAAAATTTTGATGAATTTGATAAGGTATCAAATGAATTTGGCTACCCTTTTATTGTTAAGCCATCTGACAATTCTGGCAGCAGAGGAATAACTTTATTAAAAGATGACAGCGAAAAATTAAGCGCATACAAATATGCGAAAGACAATTCATCTGACGGTTTGGTATTAATTGAAGAATATATGGTAGGTAAAGAAGTCAGCGTTGAAATTTTTGTTTCAAATGAAACCATTCATATTATACAAATTACAGATAAAATAACTACTGGTCCACCCCATTTCGTAGAAATGGGACATACTCAACCTACGAATTTAAGTTTGGATATTCAGAATAAAATAATAGATGTTGCAAAAAAAGCTGTGCAAGCTTTAGGTATCAATGTTGGTCCAGCGCATGTAGAAATTAAACTTACTGATGACGGTCCTAAAATTGTTGAATTGGGAGCAAGATTAGGCGGAGATTATATCACAACAGATTTAGTAGAATTGTCTACAGGATTTGATATGGTAGAAGCAACAGTTTTAACTTCTTTGGGAATCAATATTGAACCAACAAAATTATTTAATAGGGCATCTGCTATTCGATATTTTTCTTTCAATAAATTTATAAATTTGAATAAAAAAGTTATTTCTAATATTGAGCGTATGTATGTAAACAAAATAAATATTAATGAAGTTATGTCCAGTAGAGATAGAGAGGCCTTTTTTATAACTTCAGCTGAAAATTTAGATAAATTACACGAAAAAATTTCAATAGTCGAAGATGAAATTTTATAAAGAATTTTCTAATTTATAACAGTATAATCTTGGCATTAAAGAGATATACATTCTTATATTATATTTATTAGGAGACGATATTTTAAATGGTTTTTAGTTCAATTGTATTTGTTAGTTGGTTTTTACCAGTTAGTATAATACTCTACTTCATTTTAATAAAAATTTTTAAGATAAATATCGAGCTTCAAAATATATATCTGATTGTTTTATCTTTAATTTTTTATTTATATGGAGCGCACAAGGAAGAGCTTGCCCTTTTGATTGTATTATTACTATTTAATTATTTTATAGGATATTTTATTAATCAAAAGTCTTCCAAAGTGGCTCTTTTTTTAGGGATTACAATTAATGTTTTGATTTTGTTCAGATATAAATATCCGGAACTTGTTTTTCGCATTCTTTTGTTCAAAAATCCCAATGAAATAAACTCTATTTTCCCACTGGGTCTATCTTTTATTATATTTCACTGTATATCATACATTGTAGATTTATATAAATTAGATAAACAGGAAAAGTATCTATCTAAAACAAATATGATTAATTATATGTCATATATTTTGTTCTTTCCAAAATTAATACAAGGTCCAATTGTTAGATATACAGATATGAAAAATCAACTTGTTTATCGTGATATTTCTTATGAAAATTTTTATTATGCTCTAAATAGATTTATTATAGGTTTTTGCAAGAAAACTATAGTTGCAGACACTTTAGGAGGTTTCGCAAGAAATATTTTTTCTCTAAATAAACTTGATACTCCGACTGCATGGATGGGCGTATTGATTTTCACAATGCAAATATATGTAGATTTTTCAGCTTATTCAGATATGGCTATAGCTTTGGCGAGATTTTTTGGATTTAAAATACCTGAAAACTTTCAATATCCTTATGTTAGTAAATCAATATCAGAATTTTGGAACCGTTGGCATATCTCTTTGGGAAATTGGTTTAAAAATTATGTTTATTTCCCACTTGGCGGCAACCGTCGTGGTAATGTTTACTTAAATATATTAGTGGTCTTTTTGTTAACTGGTATATGGCATGGCAATACTTCAATATATCTTTTATGGGGATTAATTCATGGTTTGTTTGTTATGCTTGAAAAAACTAAAGTGTACAAAAAAATAAGCCAAAAGAAAGGCTTTTCAGTCTTTGGATGGATTTATACCATGTTTGTTGTATCTATTGGTTGGCTCTGCTTTATACTTCCAGATACTAATGCTTTATATGATTATATTAAAGTTCTGTTTGGTATAACTCATTATTCTGATATACAACTTGGATGGCAACTATTTTATACCCCCAGAATATTGTTCTATGTCATTTTAGGGATAGCAATTAGTGTCATCCCCGCAAGCGATAAATACAAAACATTTGTAAGTAAATTAAAAAAGAAAGAAAGTTATGTTTTAATATCTAATATCGTTCTCTTATTCCTATTCTCTTTGGGTTATGTTTTTATGATTTCAAATGGATATTCTCCGTTTATATACTTTAAATATTGAGGTAAGAAAATGAAAAAAATTAAAAATATTTTTGTTTTCCTATGTATAATAATTTTTTTGTTACCTGCAATTTTCACAAACCACAAAAGTGGCGTGCGTTCAGAAATAAATAATACAAATCTTCCAGAACTGCATGGTAAAGAAATTTTTAATAGAGGAAAATTGAATGACTATATTACAGAAAGAGTAGGTTTTCATGACAAAAGCATTGATTTTTACTTGAATTTCAATGATATCTTTTTTAAAGAGCTACTTCATCCAAGCTATTCATATGGAAAAGATGGATATATTTTTGGTATTCCAAATGAGTCAATTGTAGACAAAAAATTTATAGATGATTTTGCAATTTACTTAAAAAACATTCAGGATTATTGTAAATTAAGAGATGTACCGTTTGTATATTGCATAAATCCATCCAAAGAAAGCGTTTATCCGCATCTTTTACCAAATGGATATAACCGAAGTAATGAGAATATTTCATATCTTACTTATAAATTAGATGAATTGGGAGTAAATTATATTTCCAATATTGAATATTTGAGGAATATTGCAAAAAAAGAGCAAATATATAATGTAAAATTTGATCCTGGTCATTGGAACGACTTAGGTGCTATGTATGGAACAAACAGAGTCTTGTCACATATGAAGAAAGATTATCCAGATATACAGACTAAATCCGTTTCTGATTTTGATTCAAAAAAAGTGCATGTTACTAAATTGCCCGTTTCTAATTTTAAGATAGATGAATGGGTTCCAGAATTTCGTAACAAAGAAACTGAAAAAATTCAAAATGATACAAAAGACTTTGAAGAAATTGAGTTACATCCACAACACCCTGCTTTCAATGTACATAAAATGCAAGCTCATACCTCACTTAATTTGCCAAAAGTTTTAGTTTTTGCAGGCTCCTATTACAACAGAAACAGAGATTTTTATACTTCCGCTTTCAGAGAATCGTACTCTATTCACAATTATGAAAATTTGCTTAATTTTGAATATTACTTCAATATTTTTCAACCAGAATATGTCATTTTGTTTTCTGCCGAGCATACAATTCGTCCAAATTATTATAACCCCACCCTACTTGCTAATAAAAAGTTAAATCCGCCTTTAGAAGAAGTTATTAAAACATCTAAATACAAATATATAAAACTGCCAGCAAAGCTCTATAAAGATGATAAAATCGATACAGAAATTTCAAATTTGGGATTAAAAGAATTTAATATAAAAAGAAATAAGGCGCTTGAAAAAATCAGCTTTTCAAATGATATGAATTATAAATTTGGATATATAAAAAAAGATGATTTAATATTAGACCTTATTGTAAACGACAAATCGATTTCATGTACTACAAATATAAATAATCTTACTTTTGATAATGCTGAAATTTATCTTTTTAAATAATATTTATTTTTATTATTTTACAAGTATTTTAAAACCGTCAGATTAAATCTGACGGTTTTTGTTTTTTCGGATTTTCATTTTACAAAATTCTTTAGTTCCCTTTTCAATATAAAATTTAAAACAATTTCTAAAAAATCATAACTTATATAAGTAAAATTTTCAATCGTTTATTTTACTTAAAATAATAAAATCACTTCTAAGTAAACCATATTTTATTAAAAATTACATAGTAGTTCCTTTATAACCATTATTATTCTTCCATCAACAACTGTGCTTTCTTCATCTTATCTTTCGATAATACTTTTCTTCTATCTTTTCCTACAATTCTAAAAAGTAAGCACATTTCAATTATCCTTGAATAAATTCTACTCAGCATTATATCTCTTGTTCTTTTTTCTATACCATTGTTATCTTCCTTTCCAAATGAAAAAAGACGATAGTTTTAATTTCTATCGCCTTTGTTAAATATTAAGTTTTATTCGTTGATGTCCTTCTCTGTGCCCCCACATACCATATTAATACAACATTCGAATCAATATCATTTTTTAGAACTTTTTTTGTCATCCATTTTCATCTTTTATAAAAGACAAAATGCTTGTAAAAAAGCTTACAATGTAAGATTTTGACTACTTGTGTCTTTGTATCAACGTCACGCACTCAACGTGGCTTGAGTGGACGGTATGGATAACATTTGAGATTTTAAGCAAAATCAGTGTGTGGAAACATATTTACTTCTGGTTCTGTATTATTTTTTATGTCTCATCTTCTGCCCAAGCTTCTGCAACTTCAATAAAACTTTGTATATGATAGTCTTCTGTTTCTGCTGGATATTTTTTTGCCAAAAACTTATACGCTTCCACAAATTTGTGTGAAGGCTTTTTTTGTGATATCTCATCAGATATTTCAGATAAATACACATATTCCTCTGCTGTCATCTCAGATTTCATGTATTCTATAAATTCGTCAAATACAACTTCATTGTCTGTAATCATGAATAACAACTCTTTGCAAATTTCATCTATTTTAAATTCCCGTTCTGTGTTAACTCGTTCATTAACCAAATTTTTGTATTTTTTCTTGTCAAATATTTTTTCCCTTCCTTTCTTTTATTTCGAGCTTTGTGGTCTTTCCCATGGAATTAATTCTTTGTATTTTTTAATTAAAAGAGCCTATTCTCTTTTATAACCCATATACCTCAAGAAGTCATTGAAGTCCTCATCAGAATTAGTTATTAAATCTGTC
>JAUNLX010000019.1 GCA_030532035.1 Clostridia bacterium
TAAATTATTGTTTAGCGTATAACGTCTTGAAGGAAGGAAGAACTTATGAAATTTGGAATGAGAACGCCAAGCCTTAAGAAATCTATTAAGGCAAGAACAACCGGAAGGGCGAAAAGAGCCGTGAAAAAAACGGTTATCCCCGGCTATGGAAAGAAAGGCGTCGGTTGGATTAAAAATCCCAAGAAAGCGGCACATAACAAGGTTTACAAAAAGACTTCATTCAGTATTTTTGATTTGTTCAAGTGATTTTTACTTGCAATTATAAATATATACCCTCCACCAACGGCGAAGGAAGCAAAGGAACTGCCGTTGCAAGTCGTTCTCTAAGAAAAATTCAAAGGAGATTTGACTGTGAAACAAGATTTAATCAAAGATATTATTCAAGGAATGTTACCTTACTTGAATAATGCCCAAAATGAAAAACTGCAAGAGGTGTTACAATACACACTTGCAAAATATGAGGTAACCGAAAATCAAAATAGAGAAAATGATTCTGAACAGAATTATATGGATTTGTTCATATCTGCAAAGCGTGTAGAGGGCTGTTCTGAAAAATCTCTTAAATACTACAGAGCAACTATTGAAAAGATGATTGCGACTGTCGGCAAAAGCATTAAACATATTGAAACTGACGACATAAGAAAATATCTGACCGATTATCAGGAAAAGAAAAAATCAAGTAAAGTTACGATAGACAATATCCGCCGTATTCTTTCAAGCTTCTTTTCGTGGCTGGAGGATGAGGATTACATATTAAAGAGCCCTGTCAGGCGCATACATAAAATTAAAACTAGTACAAATATAAAGGAAACTTATTCTGATGAAATGTTAGAACTTATGAGGGACAATTGCACAGAGATTCGAGATTTGGCAATTATAGATATGCTGGCTTCAACGGGTATGCGTGTTGGTGAAATGGTACTGCTAAATCGAAATGATATTGACTTTAATGAAAGAGAATGTATTGTTTTCGGAAAAGGTTGCAAAGAACGAGTGGTTTATTTTGATGCTCGCACAAAGATACATTTGCAGAACTACTTGGATAGCAGAAAGGACGATAACCCAGCACTGTTTGTATCGCTGAAATCGCCGCACGAAAGACTGAAAATCGGCGGAGTTGAGGTTCGCCTTAGAGAATTTGGAAGGCAATTAGGAATTAACAAGGTACACCCGCATAAGTTCAGGCGTACACTTGCAACTATGGCAATAGATAAGGGAATGCCAATAGAGCAATTACAACAACTCTTAGGGCATAGACGAATAGATACGACCTTGCAGTATGCAATGGTTAAACAAAGTAATGTGAAGATAGCACATAAAAGGTATATAGGGTAGAAAGGAAGAAGTATATGAGTAAATGGAAAACTATGAAATTAGGTGATTTATGTGAAGTAGTTCGTGGTGGCTCTCCAAGACCTATTATTGATTATATTACCGATGAACCAGACGGAGTAAACTGGTTAAAAATTGGCGATGTGAACGAAAATGATAAGTATTTTTGTCATGCTAAGGAAAAGATTAAAAAAAGTGGAATAACTAAAACTCGAGAAGTACGAAATGGAGATTTAATTCTTTCTAATTCTATGAGTTATGGAAGAGTGTTTATTACTAAAATTAATGGATATATCCATGATGGTTGGTTACGTATTAGAAATAATGAAGAATTGATAGATAAGGAATATTTATATTATTTTTTAAGTTCTGATTTAGCTCAAAATCAGTTCAGAGCTGTTGCAACTGGATCTGTTGTAAATAACTTAAAATCAGAAACAGTAAAAGCAGTTGAGATAAAAATACCTTCATTAAAGGAACAAAAAGAAATAGCTGAGTATCTGGGGAGAATAGATAGCAAAATTGAACTTAATAATAAGATAAACAATAATTTA
>JAUNLX010000017.1 GCA_030532035.1 Clostridia bacterium
GTTTTCCCTTTGTGCACTACAGATAAAAATTACAATTTGGGTTGTTTGTTTTTCCTTTGTACACTGCAGATAAAAATTATACTTCTCTAAATTTAACAAAATTGTTTACTATATTTGAATTTATATAGTTTTATTATATAATTTAATGTAATAATAAGGTGGTGAATACCATGACTATGAAAAAGAAACTGATTATCTCGAATACTCTAATGTTGGTTATTCCAATTGTTCTAACCTTTGTCTTGGTATTGGCGAGCGTATTATTTATTATTTCGAGCGTGTTAAACGGTAAAAATAAAGGGTTTTCGGAGACAGAAGATTTCTATATCATAACTTCAAAAAAAGCTGAAATTATGCAAGAAAACCTACATAAAGCAGAAACTAAAGAACAAAAAATCGCATATTTGAAGTCTAATAAAGACTTTTTTGATAAATATAGAGCTCGAGTTATAACTTTTGTAAATGGCGAAGAAATTTACCGATACGGCCATAATTCGCCTCAAGATAAAAATCTTATGCAGGCAGTTAAAACTCTAAACAGCGACACAGCTTTAACATCAACCGACGAACGATACCTCCTATATTCTCGAAAAGCAGATGACAACGAAAATATAGAATTATATATTTTTAGCTTTGAAGATATACTTTCATTTGAAGACGCATATAAGACAATTACAATAACTGTTATTTTTATAATCGTATTTGCACTTATCACAATACTTTTGACAAATAGATTTTTGACAAAATTTATCTGGTCTCAGATTGATGACGTTTTGACTTTGCTACAAAAAGGTATTGAGCAAGTTAAAAAAGGAAACTTAAAATACAGAATAAATTATCAAAAAGACGATGAATTTAAACCCTATTTTGACACTTTCGATATTGCAATTGATCACTTAGAAACAAATACTATGGTTGTCAAATATCAAGAACGCTCAAGCAAGGAACTCTTAGCAGCTATTTCACACGATTTACGCTCTCCCCTCACTTCTATTTTAGCTTATGTCGATGGACTTATTGAGGGCATTGCAAATTCACCGGAACTTGAAAATAAATATCTCCAGACAATAAAGAAAAAAGCATTAAATATGCAGGACTTGACTAATCAATTATTTGAATTTTCAAAATTTGATTTAAATGGCATTCCAACTAAATTTGAAAAAATTCGTTTAGATAAATTAATTTATGAAATCATAAACAACAACTATACCAAAGAAGACTTAAAAGGTCTTTCGATAAAACTCAATTTGAATGAAGCTGTCGTATTTGGCGACAAAAAACTTTTTCAAAGAATTGTAGCAAATATAATCGAAAACTGTATAAAATACAACGACAATGAAAATCCCGAATTAGAAATATCTGTGCATAAAAGACAAAAAGATTGTTTGCTTCGATTTTCTGACAATGGCTCTGGCATTGACGATGAAATAATCAACAACATATTTGAACCCTTTGTCAAAGGAGATAAAGCCAGAAAATCCGAAAATTTAGGAAGTGGCTTAGGACTCTCTATCGTTGCTCGAGCAGTGAGTCTTATGGGCGGAAAGATAAAAGCTAAAAATAAAATTTCAGGCGGACTTATTATTGATATATCCGTTTCTGAAGTTGGGGGTTAATTTGAGTAATATTTTGATAATCGAAGACGATAATGATATTGCAGAAATTGAAAAAGACTATTTAAAAGTAAATGGTTTCGATGTAAATATCGAAAGAGATGGTCTTAAGGGACTTAATGAAGCTCTAAAAGGTAATTACGACCTTGTTTTATTAGATGTTATGTTGCCGTCTATGGATGGATTTGAAGTTTGTAAAAAAATTCGTGAAAAACTTGATTTGCCAATTTTAATGGTTAGCGCAAAAGATGAGGAAATCAGTAAAATAAAAAGCTTTGGTTTTGGCGCAGATGATTATATAGAAAAGCCCTTTTCCCCCAACGAACTTGTTATGAGGGTAAAGGCCAATATTGCACAATATAACAGACTTAAAGGAAATCGCAAACCGTCAGTAATGGAAATTGGAGATCTCAAAGTGCATACAGATTCCAGACGAGTTTTAGTTAGAGATAAAGAAATAGAACTTAAAAATAAAGAATATGAACTTTTAATATTTTTAATGATGAATTCAGACAAAGTATTTTCAAAAGAAGAAATTTACGAAAAAATTTGGGGCTTTGACGCTTTTGGAGATTTAGCGACCGTTACAGTGCACATAAATAGACTTCGTGAAAAAATTGAAAAAAATCCCTCAAAACCAGAATACATAACAACGGTTTGGGGCGCTGGATATAGATTTAAGGCAATTTAATTTATAAATTGTTTATCTTCTTTTATATTCTTTTTATTCCGAATTAACCACCTTTAGATATTTTTCATTTATTATATTCGTATAAACGAATTATATATAATCTTATCAAATAAGGAGATTTAATATGAAAATTAGTTTTAAGCACACAGCAATGTCAGACCTTAAACCTGTACAGGAAATTACTTTCGATATGTACAGAAAGGTTGTAGCAAATATGACCTTGGAGGGTTGGGATGAAATCCCCCACTCCTGTATGACTTACAGACCTGTTATCACTAAATTTCTGGCAGAACTGAAAAAAATAAATGAGAAATTTCCCGCAGATAATAAAATTACAATCAATACTGCTTTACTTAAAATAATATCTGAAGCATTGAAAGCAGCTCCTCTGATGAATTCACATTTGGACTTTGACAGATTTACCGTAACTGGAAAATTAAAAGTATATGATCAAATCAATGTTACTATGCCAGTTTCACTTCCCGACGGAGCTATGATGAGCTTCAATGTTAGAGATGTCGGAAATAAAAATATGTCTGAAATCAAAAGTACGATTGAAGATATTATCAGACGAGGTAATAATTCTGATATAAATGAAGTTTTACTCGATGTTTCTTTAGATAATACTATCGGCAAGCTCAAAAAAGGTGAAGTTAAGAAAACAATAGGCAGAGTAATCGGCGCAAAATTTGGCGAGGGTAAACTCCACGAACTCAAAGGTCAAGAAAAGAAAGACTATTATGCAATTCCCGAAAAAGATAGACTCACAATGAAAGATGTTGAACAGGGAACTATTACAATTTCAAATGTTGGCTCACTTTATAAAAATTGGCGTGGAGAATGTACATTGTTAGAAGTAATTCCACCTCAAACAGTTGCCATCGCTATTTCGTCTATACACAAAGAACCTGTTGTAAATAAAAATGATGAAATAACTGTTGAATCGGTAATTCCACTATGTATTGCATTTGACCATAAAGCACTTGACGCCTATGACATCATTCCATTTGTAAAAAGACTTGACGAAATCTTCGACGATCCGTCAAATCTTCAAGATTGGGTTTAATTAAATATCAAAAAAGGAAATTTGATCCGTTGCAGGCACACCATCGAGTGTGCCTATTTTTGTTAAAACAGATATAACGCTTTCACTCAATTTTCCGCGTTGCTTCAAATCTTCCTGTGAAGAAAAAGAAGATTCTTTTCTGGCTTTTACAACAGTTTGAGCAGCTTTTACACCCAAACCCTTTACACTGCAAAGAGCTGGCCTGATTTTTCCGTCTTCAACAAGATATACTGTGCTGTCCGATTTATATAAATCTATATTTAAAAATTCAATTCCCCGTAGTTTCATTTCAACTAAGACTTGCATTGCCAAATATTCATCTTTTTCTTTTTTTGACTGATCATAGGCATTGGCAAGCTTCATATTTTTCATTCTAAGCTTTAATTCATCTACGCTCAAATTGAATAATTCTGCGTCCATATCTCCACCTTTTACTGTGAGATATACAGCATAATATTCAAGTGGTCGATATAATTTAAACCAGCATAATCTAAGCGAAGCACTGACATAAGCAGCTGCATGAGCTTTGGGGAACATATATTTTATCTTATAACAAGAATCTATATACCAATCAGGAACATTGTGTTTTTTCATTTCATTAACCATTTCTTCGGTTAATTTTTTCTCGGCTTTACCCTTTCGCACAATTTCCATAATCTTAAATGCGAGTGCACTGTCTACACCTTTTTCCATAAGGTAAAGCATAATGCTATCCCTTGTTCCAATAACTTCTGAAATTGTGCAAACCTTATCTTTTATAAGCTCTCTGGCATTATTGTTCCATACATCCGTTCCATGAGAAAGGCCTGATATTTGAAGTAAATCAGCAAAAGTTTTCGGTTTGGCTTCCTTTAACATTCCAGTTACAAAGGGAGTTTGAAATTCAGGTATTGTGAGCAAAGCTGTATCGCAATCTATATCTTCAGGCTTTACCCCAATTGCCTCAGATGTGGCAAACATATCCATAATTTTAGGGTCGCTTATGTCAATTTCCATAACAGAAAGTCCCGTCATATCTTCTAAATGTTTATACATAGTGGGAACATCATGCCCTAAATTATCTAACTTTAATATAGTTCCCTCTAATTTATGATAATCAAAATGAGTGGTCATCATCTCTTTATTTTTATCATCAGCTGGATACTGAACGGGTGTAAAATCAAAGATTTCATAATCGGACGGCACAATTACCATACCTCCAGGATGTTGCCCTGTGGTCTTTTTTATTCCGGTACATCCGTTTACAAGTCTTTGAATTTCGGCTTTATTACAGTTTATATTTTTCTGTTCCAAGTATTTCATAACATAGCCGTAAGCTATTTTAGATTGAATTGTCCCAATTGTACCTGCTTTAAAAACATGTTTTTTACCAAAAAGTTCAATTGTATATTGATGTGCACGCTCCTGATATTCGCCTGAAAAATTAAGATCAATATCGGGAGCTTTTTCTCCGTTAAAACCAAGAAAAGTTTCAAAGGGAATATCTTGACCATCTCTTTTCATTGGCGTGTTACAGATAGGGCAATTTTTCTTAGGTAAATCATAGCCAGAACCAACTTCACCCTTTAAGAAAAATTCTGAGTGTTTACAATTTGGGCATCTGTAATGAGGTGCCAAAGGATTTACTTCAGAAATTTCGGCAACAGTGGCAACAAAGGAAGAGCCGACCGAACCACGAGAAGCAACATAATATCCATGTTCTTCAGAATTTTTAACTAACTTGTTTGCAATAATATATAAAACTGCAAAGCCATTTTTTATAATGGATTTCAGTTCTTTATCTAATCTATTTTTAACATATTCAGGAAGATCTTCGCCATACCAATTTTTTGCATTTTTATAACATAAATTCTTGAGTTCCTCTTCGGCACCCTCAATTACAGGGGTATAGGAACCATCGGGAATCGGTTTTATGTTTTTAACCATATCTGAAATTTTTTGCGTATTTTCAACAACTACTTCATACGCTATATCTTTGCCTAAATAATCAAAGTCTTTGAGCATTTGAGTTGTAGTCTTAAAATAAAGAGGTGGTTGGTCATCATAATTCAAAAACTTACTGCCACACATTATAATTGCACGATATTTAGAATCTTCTTTATTCAAGAAATGAACATCTCCTGTCGCAACGCAGGGAAGCCCAAGATCTTTGGAAATTTCATATATTTCCATATTTATATCTTTTAATTCATCTACAGTGAGAGAATTATTCTGAACCATATAAAAATTATTTCCAATTGGTTGAATTTCCAGATAATCATAAAAACTTGCTATTTTTAATATTTTATCTGTTTGTTTTTGTATCTCACTTTCAGATTTTCCAGCTTTTTGCATCATTTTTCTATCGAAAACAGCTCTATAAAGTTCGCCCGCCTCACAGGCAGAGCCGATTATTAAGCCCTCTCGGTGTTCTTCTAAGAGGCTTCTCAAAATTGTAGGTTTTTTATAAAAATTATAAATATGAGAATACGAAATTAATTTATATAAATTTCTAAGGCCCTTTTCGTCTTTTACTAAAATAATTTGATGATAAGTTCTCTGTTTTACATCGATGTCTTTCGACTTGAGTTTTGTCAAACACTCGTCCCAAGTCAAATTTTTTCTTTCTCCGTCTTCATATACAACATTATCAAAAAAATATGCCTCTAATCCATAAATGATTTTTATTCCAAAATCTTTTCCAGCTTGATAGGCGTCCGGAAAAGATTGAGTAACTCCATGGTCTGTGATAGCAACGGCTTTGTGTCCATATGAAGAAGCTCGTGCGACTAAATCTCTAACATCTGCCATCCCGTCAAGTGCAGACATATTTGTATGCAAATGTAATTCAACTCTTTTTATAGTTTCGTCGTCAGTTTCCTGTTGTATTTCTATAGAAGAAACATCATTTGCTTCAATTACATAATCTGAAAAATATCTGTCATTTTTGATAACGCCAGAAATAAGAACCGTCATATCATTTTTCAATTTTTCGCTTAAATCTTTACATTTATTTTTTCTATCGAAAACTTTGACACAATAAGCACCTGTATTATCAAAAATCATAAAGGTGATAATGTAGTATTCTCCACCACGACTCTCTTTTATTTCTAAATCGAAGATTTTGCCCCATACGACAGCACGCCCTAAATCCATAGTTAGTTGGGAAATATGGCGAGGTTTTTTCGTTATTGTCTTTCCATATAAAACTCTTCTTGTTTCAAAATATATGGGAAAACCCTCTAACATCTGATGTTTAACTTCTTTTTTTTCTTTTATTTCTGAATATTCAACGGTGGCATTGGAGAGATTGAAACTTTTTATGAGCTCTGCTTTAAAAGAATCAATTTCTATCGGCGAAATTGATTCTTCCGATTTTATTTTAAGAAAAAAAGTCTTTGCCGTTTTGTCGACATCGAGTTTTTCAATAAAAGCATTTTTTAATTGACTGCTGTAATGGTTATTAAGAACTCCCGAAAAAACATCACGAAGTTGTTTCAATTTTTGTTATCCTCTCTATCTCTTTAAATAATTCATCAACTGCATTTTCACTTGATACTTTGCGTAAAACTTCTCCATTTTTGAAAATCATCGCGCAGTTATCTCCGCCAGCAATTCCAATATCTGCTTCTTTTGCTTCTCCTGGTCCATTTACGACGCAACCCATAACTGCCACTTTTATAGGAATTTTAACATCTGACAATCTCTCTTCTACTTCACTTGCCATTTTTATAAGGTCAATCTTAGTTCTACCACAGGTCGGACAAGAAATCAGCGAGGGTCTATCTAAGCGAAGTCCAAGTGCAGAAAGTATATCTATTCCCGCTTTTATTTCTTCTACTGGATTATCAGTCAAAGAAACTCTTATCGTATCTCCTATTCCGTCAAGTAAAAGTCCGCCTATTCCAATAGACGATTTAATCATTCCCATTTTATATGTGCCACTTTCAGTTATACCTAAATGAAGTGGATAATCACATTTAGATGAAATTAATCTATAACTTTCCACAGCAGTTTTAACATCGGAAGATTTGATTGAAATGACGATATTATAAAAATTTTCATCTTCTAAAATTTTTACATGTCTTAGAGCCGATTGTACAAGTGCTTCTGCTGTTGGTGATTTATATTTTTCAAGCAAATCTTTTTCCAGTGAGCCAGAATTCACACCTATTCTTATGGGAATATTTTTTTCGTTGCAAGCATTTACAACCGCCTGTATTTTGTCTTTACTTCCTATGTTTCCTGGATTTATCCTTATTTTATCTACGCCTGATTTTATACACTCCAAAGCTATACGATAGTCAAAGTGAATATCAGCGACAAGTGGGATATTTATTTTAGATTTAATGGCTTCTATCAAGCGTACATCTTCTAAAGTGGGAACAGCTACTCTCAAAATATCGCAACCTGCTTTTTCAAGCTCTATAGCTTGCTCTATATTTTTTTCAACATCATAAGCAGGAATATTTAACATTGATTGAATGGCAATTTGATTGCCGTTTCCGATTTTTTTATTGCCAATTTTAATTTCTTTAGTTATTCTTCTTGCCACAAAATCTTCCTATCTTTGAATTATTCTGATTAAATCATTCATACTAATTAAAATTATAAGTCCGAATAAAAGCAACATTCCGATTGTATTTATTATAGCTTGTGTTTTTAGGCTGACAGGTTTTCTTCTGATTCCCTCAATTACAACAAAAAATAAATTTCCACCGTCAAGCCCCGGAATTGGTAAAAGATTAAAAACTCCTATATTTATAGAAATAAGTGCCATTAAAAATAAAATTCCACCTATATTTGCAGTTTTAGAAGCAGAATTTAAGACATCTATTGTTCCTATGGGCCCTGCCATATCATTGAGTTTGACCTCTCCTACAATCATTTTCTGAACACTTGCAAAGACAAGCCTTATAACAGAAAAAGAATTGTAAAATCCCTTTTTTAATACAAGAAAGGGCGTCTTTTTTACAGTTTTCAATTTTATGCCATTTGATTTAAAATCAACTGACTCTAATTCCACTTTTTTGCCATCTCGTATAACTTGCATATCTACGATACCGTCTTTATCTAAGGCAAAGAAAAAATTTATATCTAAATAATCATAAATTTTATTATTATTTATTTCTACGATTTTATCTTTAGGTTTGAGCAGTGAAGTCGTATCTTTTGTAGTAACACTTTCAATTGTTGTCGACCCCATAGCGGGAGTTTGAGAAACAGAAATTATCATCAAAATAATTCCCATAGTTATATTGGCAAAGGCACCAGCAACAAGGATCAAAGCTTTTTTATAGGGTGGCAAAAAATGAAAAGAACCCTCTTTGTTTTCGTTGTCAGAAAAAGGCTTTTCTCCTTTCATTGAAACAAATCCACCAATGGGAAAAAGTCTAATTGAATACTGTGTCTGCCCTTTTTTCTTTGTAAACAATTTCGGACCCATACCGACAGAAAATTCGTCTACTTTTACTTTAAAAGCCTTTGCTAAAGCAAAATGACCTAATTCATGTGTAAAAATTAATAGTCCGAAAAAAAATATATATAACAAAATCATTATCTTTTTATCGCTTCTTCTTTCACATACTCTCTGGCAATTCTATCAGCAGCGAGGACATCTAACAAAGTGAAATTTTCTTTGTTTTCTGTTTTTTCCATTGCTTTTGCCGAAAGATAAGATATATCTAAAAATGAAATTTTATTTTGTCTAAAGAGCATATTTGCCATTTCATTGGCGGCATTTAAGCTTGCTGGATAAAGACCTCCCCGTCTTATAGCTTCTCTGCAAATATCCATTGCGTCAAAGGTGTCATTATCTGGTTTTAAAAATTCTATTTTAGTAATTTGCTCAAAAGTCAGACTATCATAAAAAGATGGCAATCTATCTGGTGCAGTTAGTGAATACTGAATAGCAAGTCCGGTATCGACTGGACCAAGCTGCGCCATAATTGCACCGTCACAAAATTCCACCATAGAATGAACTATGCTTTGAGGATGAATTAAAACATCAATTTTAGATTCATCTACATCAAAAAGATGAACAGCCTCAATTATTTCAAGTCCCTTATTCATCATAGTAGCACTATCAATGGTTATTTTTTGACCCATTGACCAATTTGGATGATTCAAGGCTTCGCTTATAGTTACATCTTTCAGTTCATCTCTTTTTTTTCCGAAAAAAGCTCCACCAGATGCCGTCAAAATCAATCTTTTGACTTGAGAATTTGGCTTTTTACCAGACAAGCATTGATATATAGCACTGTGCTCTGTATCTACAGGATAAATTTTAACATTTTTTTCTTCTGCGAGTTTTTTAACTAAAGTTCCGCCAGCTACCATAGTTTCTTTGTTTGCTAAAGCAATATTTTTGCCAGCTTCAATAGCATCAAGTGTCGGTACAAGTCCTGCAATTCCAACGATTGAATTTAATACTGTATTACTTTCTTCTAAAACAGCACATTCACTAATGCCCTCAATTCCTGAGAGAACTTTTATATCTGTATCTGAAAGCCGCAATTTAAGCTCTTTAGCAGAATTTTCTGAAAGCAGAGCTACTTTTCGAGGTTTGAAATATCTTGCCTGTTTTTCAAGTAATTCATAGTTGACACTGGCTGTAAGTGCATGAACTCTTATGCCATGTAATTTACAAATTTTTGCAGCCTTGGCGCCAATTGAGCCCGTTGAGCCTAAAAGAGTTAAATCTTTAACCATACTTCTCCTCAACTATAAATCTTAAACAAAGTAATTATTATGTACGAAATCGGAAAAACAAATAAAATACTGTCAAATCTATCCATTATTCCACCATGTCCTGGAATTAAATTTGAGTAATCTTTAATTTTGAAATTTCTCTTTATGAGTGAAGATATTAAATCTCCCATTATTCCACCTATGGAAATAATCACAGACAGTATCAAGATAAAATAAAGTGGAATAGCAAAGGGCTTATCAAAATAAAAATTAGTAAATAAATAATAAAAGAGAATATTTAATAATATCGGAATTAAAACTCCGCCAACAGCCCCCTCAATTGTCTTTTTTGGACTAATAACAGGCGACATTTTATGTTTCCCGATAAAATAACCTGTAAAATATGCAAAAACATCGGTAAATAGAGCTGTTGAGCCTATGTACCACACCAAATATTTACAGTGTTTAACAGTGATGTCGGGGTACATTTTATGCAAATCAGAAACTAAAGTGAGCGTTGCAAATGCAATAGGCACAACTACAGATGCAAAAATCGCCGAAGTAAGTTCATGAAAGCTGATTTTTTTATAATCTGCCAAATAAAAAATCAAAAGACAAATCACATAGACCATCAAGATAATTCCCAAAGGAATTTTATGCCCATATTCAATTACAAGTGGCAAGAAAAGAGCAAAAATAATGCAAAAAACTTTGAAAGCCTTAGATTTAACAGCTGTAACTTTTAATATTTCAAAACAAGCTCCAGCAGACAATAGAGCAATTAAAATTCCAAATGCGGGCGTATCTAAAAACCACCAACAAGAAATTAAAACTGCAGCGACTACTATTCCTGAAATAATTCTAACTTTCAAATTTGTCCTCCTTGACATCTCCAAATCGACGGTTGCGATTTGAAAATTCAATTATTGCTT
Source organism: Clostridia bacterium (assembly GCA_030532035.1). Lineage (GTDB taxonomy): Bacteria > Bacillota > Clostridia > Oscillospirales > Acutalibacteraceae > JAUNLX01. The sequence continues at coordinate 10,972 of JAUNLX010000017.1, forward strand.
TATCGAGCTCATCAGTATCAAAGTCAGGCCAATAAACGTCTGTAAAATAGAGTTCTGAATATGCCGACTGCCACAAAAGATAATTTGAGAGACGCTTTTCGCCCCCTGTTCTTATCATTAGATCTACTGGTGGCATTTCATTTGTATATAAATAATTATTGAAATTCGATACATCTAATTTATCGAGAGAAATTTTTTCATTTTTATATTCTTCGCAAATCTTTTTTGTTGCATTTAGAATTTCCTGTTGAGAACCATAATTTATAGCAATGGTTGAAACAGTCTTAGTCGTCTCTTTTTTTTCAGTACGAGTTTTATTAATTAAAATTTGCAAAGTTTTCGGCAAAGATTCAATATCTCCAATAAAGTTCATACAAATTCCGTCTTTTTCATTTTGAGCTTTTAGCTTAAAGGCTCTTGTAAGCTCATTATCAAAAAGACTCATAAGAAAATTAACTTCCTTAAGAGGTCTTTTCCAATTTTCGGTTGAAAAAGCATAAAAAGTAATATAATCTATGCCAATTTTAGCGCAATATCTTGTTATATCTTCGAAAACCTTTGCGCCAACTTTATGTCCCTGTGTTCTGGATAAATTTCTTTCGTTCGCCCATCTTCCGTTTCCGTCCATTATCACACCTATATGTTTCGGAAACAGACTACGATCAGGTAGTTGTTGCGACATCTTATATCTCCATTATTTCCTTTTGCTTTTCAGAATTAAGTTCGTCAATTTTGTCAGTAAAATTATCCGTTATCTTTTGGAGTTTGTCTTCGCCTTTCTTGAGCTCGTCTTCACTTATTTCGCTGTTTTTTTCAAGCTTTTTCAAATCATCAATGCACTCTCTTCTAATTGAGCGAATAGAAATTTTAGAATCTTCTGCCATTTGAGACACTTCTTTTGTGAGCTTTTTTCTTCTTTCTTCAGTTAAAGGTGGGAAAATAAGGCGTATTGTTTTTCCATCATTTTGAGGATTTATTCCTATATCGGCAATATTTATTGCCTTTTCAATTTCGCTTATCATACTTGCGTCCCATGGCTGAATATTGAGAATTCTATTTTCAGATACAGAAATGGCTGCCACTTGTTTTACTGGCGTTGGAGTGCCATAATAATCGATTTCCACTCTGTCTAATATGTTGACATTGGCACGACCGGCACGAATTGAAGCAAGTTGAGATTCAAAAACGCTTATTGTTTTACCCATTTTTTCATTTGCTTTATCAAATATCTGATTCATTTTATTCTCCTTTTTCTGAAACAACTTTTGTTCCTATATTTTCTCCACAAACAGCTTTTATAATATTTTCGGGGTTATCTAAATTAAATACAATTATCGGAATATTATTATCCATACAAAGTGAAGTTGCAGTAGTGTCCATTACATGAAGTCCTTTAGCGATAATTTCGTTGTATGTTATGCTGTCAAATTTTACGGCGTTCGGGTTTTCTTTGGGATCGCAGTCATATATTCCCTCTACATTAGTTGCCTTGAATATTACATCTGCACCTATTTCTGCAGCTCTCAATGCAGCACCTGTATCTGTTGAAAAATATGGACTTCCTGTGCCACAGGCAAAAACAACAATTCTGCCTTTTTCCATATGTCTTATTGCCTTGTTTCTAATGAAAGGTTCAGCAATTTGTCTCATTTCAATGGCAGTCTGTGTTCTAACTTCAACGCCTGCCTGTTCAAGAGCGTCATTTATTGCAAGAGCATTCATAACTGTTGCCAGCATTCCGATGTGATCTGCCCTCACTCTATCCATATTGGGATTGGTACGACCTCTCCAAAAGTTACCTCCACCAACAACAATTCCAACATCTACACCTAAGGCAGAAACTTTTGCAATAGCTTGAGTTATAGAATTTACCGTCTTATAGTCAATTCCAAACTCTTTATCTCCAGCTAAAACTTCTCCGCTTATCTTGAGCAAAATTCTATTATATTGAGCTTTCATTCAATACTCTCCCTATTTGATATTCCTTATAATTTTACTTCATTACGCCTTTTATATCAAGATGAAACCTAAATTCAAATTTCTATATTTCTTATATTCATAAAACTAAAAACACTCAATTTACTGACTTATACAGTAAATTGAGTGAAAATAAATTTAGTTGTTATAAATCAATTAGACGGTCTTTGGGGGTTCGGATTTACAGTTATCTTTGTAGTCTTTGGAGTTTCATTTTTATCAAGCATTCTCGCCATTATTACAAATCGATGATCACCTTTATTTGCCTTATCATATCTATATGCACAAGTTGAAAGCGTTAGAATTTTATCATTTTTTGAAATTTTACCATTTTCAAAGATAAATTCATTTTTATCATAAATTTCTTTTGTGAAATTTTCAAAATCTTCAGTCAATGGCTGTGGAGAAATATAATAAAAATCTGTATTTGTATAAAAAACTGCAAAAATTTCAAAAGATATATTTTCATTTGGCAAAGATAAATATATTATTGGATTTTTTTGCAAAAATTCCAAATCACGATATTTGAACAGTTGTTCAAATTTTTTACCGTTCGGATTTTCCCTCGGTGCAGAATGACCATAGATTATTGTATTCTCTGAAAGAGAAGTTCTATCATCACCCATTTTGCATTCATAATCTGCAAAATAACAACCATAGATATTATATTTTTTAAGCTCGGTTTTACGAAGATAAAAATCATTGTCCTTTGCTTGAACAACTGGGTCGTCAATAGCAGTATTAGTCAGTCGAAGCCAAGCAACTGCATCTGAATTTTGTTTATCAAATTCTTTTAGTTTTTCTATATTATCAATTGTAGTATATTTTGTTGTTGGCAAATTAGGTGTAATACTTTGTTTTGTCTGCTGTTTTTTTGAAAGTAAAACAACTGCGACTATAAGAGCAAGAGAAACTAAAATAGATATAATTATAAGAACTATTTTGGTATTTTTCTTTTTTTTATCTGCCATTATTTGATTGTTTTTAGGTTCTATTTTTTTTCGCTTAGGAGCATTTCGTTTAATTTTTTTTGTATCTCTTTTGTCAAATACAGTTAAATTTTTTTTGTTATCTTTGTTGTCTGACATCTTTTACCCTTCTTAGCTTTAATACATAATGTGTCCTCAAAAATTCAAATATATTATTGAATTTTTGATTATTGGTTTTTGTTCGTCATTAAATTGATGTTTTGATTTTCTATTTAATTATACACTAATTTTTGAAATTTGATTATATTCTTTTGGTTTGATTATAACACAGGTTGGGAAGCAGACGCACCCCCTGCCGGGGGTGCGTCTGCTGAATTTTGTTTTTGTCGAGGTCTTGATGGTGCGTCTGATGAATATTGTTTTTG
>JAUNLX010000020.1 GCA_030532035.1 Clostridia bacterium
ATGAAATGGTGGGTATACTTATTATTTTTACTAGCATTATGTGCAGCTTTAATATTACACACTCATATAAAAAAATATGAATTTATAAATAATAAATATTTTAAAATTATTATTGTCACAATATGCTTAATTACATTTTTGATATTTATAAAAATTATATTTAAGTATTAAGTTAAGAAGTTCTTAAAATAATGCTCGTAAATAATATAATTTTTCAGAGAGCAGGAATTTTCTTTCTAATAAATGCGATACAGTTTAATATTTTGTATATGAATCCTCCTAGTTAAAGTTGCATAAATACTAATAAGGAGGATTTTTAAAGAAAGTAAAATATCAATAACTAAGCTAAGCAGAATATCGGAAAAGATAATTGAAATCATCAATCTGAATCTTCTAACGATTTTCAGAATATGTTAACAGATCTATGATTCATGATGAAATTATTTCACACTTCTTTTAATTTATAAGGAAGCTTTGGAAAGATAATTTTTGATAGTTCGTTTGGAGAGGTGGCGAAATAACTCTACCTCTCCATCTCTTTCCCCAAATACTTTTCATAATTTTTTCGTATCTTGTAAAGCTCGTCCATCTCGGTTTTTGAGGAAGAATACTCTTGCATAAGGGTATTCTTTTTTTCGTTCAGCTTTTCAAGCTCCTCAAAAATCTGCTTGGAATTAGGCATTTTAGAATATGATTTTTTAAGGTCTGCAAGGGCTTTTTTATATAAGCGGATTTCAGCTTTATGCTCATCGGCAAAGGCTATGTCAGTCGGATTTTTCTTATATTCCTGATAGATTTGACGGTATTTAGTAACAGTATGGACTTGCTCCATAGCAGCTGAAAGAGTAGCAATTTCATTCTCAAGGAGCTTTATTTCGTCCTGTAAATTCTGCCTTTTATCTGCACTTTTCTTTATAAAATCATCAAGCTGGGCAAGTGATTTAAAGCCTTTTTCTCGCATTAAAATAACAGTCTCGGAAGCTACTTGCAGGTTGTGTTTGGTTGCCCAAAATTCATACCCTTTGCTTGTTTGAGCTTTTTCATTATTTGCAATATCAATGATATTTCCGACACGCTTTTTGACGGTAAAAATTCTCTGATTTGCATTTTCTGCGATACGCTCTTTTAATCTTTCCTCGGTATAATCTTCTCCAATAGTTTTTGCTCTTGTAAATCTTTCTTTGTCTTTATGCTTGAATGCTATGTGTTTACCGTATTTAATTTCATATCTGAGATCTTCCATTTTCTTTAGGAATTCGTCCCAGTCCTTCGACTGATTTATCATTCTGTCAATATCAAACTGAAGCTTACTTTTCCATGAAGTGCCTTTTTTAGCCTGATCGTTTTCATACCATGACTTGCCGTTAGTTTTATACTTTTTCTTAAATTTTTCGTAGTATTCGTCAACAATAGAAAGGTTGTTTTCTTTACAGAGTTTATCGCTTTGATAGCGGATTTGATGGTAGCTTCTCTTGTTGGACTGATAGCATTTGCCTGTTACCATATTTACATTGTTAAAGATGATATGGTTGTGGATATGCCCTCGATCTATGTGAGTGGATAATACAAATTCGTACTCGTCTTTGAGTATCTTTTTGCAAAGGTCAAGACCTATTTGATGAGCTATTTCAGGTGTAGCTTCGCCAGGCAAAAAGGATTGAATAAGATGTCTTGCAAGCACCGTTCCTCTAACATTATTCTCTTCTCTCGTTCTCATAAACTGAGAATGAGCATCTAAATAATTGCATTTGTGTTCGGATATTAAGATTTGTTCATCTGTCTTTTCCTCATTTGTAATATAGCC
>JAUNLX010000007.1 GCA_030532035.1 Clostridia bacterium
AGTGATGTTAATACTGGTATAACTGGATATTGCATTGAACACGATACACCAGCAAATGGAAGAGTTGAAATGACTGTTTATGATTGGGAAAAAAGCCCATATTGGCAAAAATTTGATTATCAAAAACGACAATTATTTAAGATAGCTTTGTTATATGGTTATCCAAACTTCAATAATTCTGATTTACCTGATTGTGATGAATATGTAGCAACACAGTGTATGATATGGGAAATAGAAAAGGGTAGAAATTTTAGAGATGATTTGCTTAGAAGTAATTCATCAAAAATTGCATATCAAAGACTAAAAGACAGAATGAATGAACATAGTAGAGTACCGTCATTTGATAATAAAACCGTAGAACTTAAATGGGATAAAAATACAAAAACATATAAGGGAAAAATAACAGATACAAATAATGAACTTAAAAATTTCTCAATAAGTAAAGTAAACGGTGTAACAATGAAGAAAAACGGAAATGCATTGGAAATTGAAAGTACAAGAATAATAGAAACACCTTTAAGAGTAAATGCAAATAAAACAACCGTACCAAAAGCAAAAAGTTCAAAGGGAATGTTTTTATTAGAGGCAGACGATAACCAAAATTGTATCTTTGGAAATGCAGACGACCCAGTAAGAAGTACATTTAATATCCAAACAGAATCAGTAAATATGATAAAGAAAATATCAGTAAATACGGGAAAATTCTTATCTGGAGCAACATTAGAACTTATAAGAGTATCGAATGGAGAAATTGTAGAAGAATGAAAAGTCCCTTACTATTTGATTAGTAAAGGACTTTTTATTTTTTTGAAAATTTAATTTGTAGGCAATTTTTTATTTATTTTCTTTACCATTTCATCTGCCTTATTTAAGACGATATTTAAGACAATTGTTTGAATTGGTATAGTGATAAGAATTCTTACAAATCTCTGTGAAACATAAAACAGATAACCTTTGCCATACAAAACGGACAACCAAAGGGGAGTGAGTCCAAGTGAAATTACTACATTTACTGTGAGTACGGCTAAGAAAATTCTAAGGGGAGTTAATTTTTTTTGATACAAGAATAAGCCATATAAAAAGCCATTCAGAAAATTATTGAAAGTGAATCCGACGAAAAAGGCACCGCCGTCATTTTTTATGGCAAAATCAAGTAAATCGACGATAATACCCATTATGCCTGCGAGTATTGGTCCATAAAGATAACCACATAGAGCAAAAGTTAGAAAGCCAAGAGTTATGCGACTTGTCTGAGAAATCAGTACCGTTGTGAAAAAATGTAAAACGGTATGTAGCGCAGATAAAATGGCAGTACCAGTTATTGCCCGTAAATTTTTTAAATTTTTGATTGCATTTTTAAACATAAAAAAACCTCCATGATTGCTATGTTGCTACATGAAAGTTATATATTTACATGCAGCAGCGGGATGCGACAACAACACCGCTGATTTTCATCATTCGTCCTCTTGACAACTCCCCGTTCAAAAGGCACTGTATTCATTGTGAAAACGCATTGCTGTCTACTCTGCAATAATGCTCTATAAACATAACATAAAAAACGCAACTCGGCAAGTAAAAAATAAGCTTCTTTTTAGAAGTTAAAAATACTTGCCTAAGAAGTCAATTTGTGATATATTTGTTGGCGTTAAACATATGGGGGTATAGCTCAGTTGGGAGAGCGCTTGAATGGCATTCAAGAGGTCAGCGGTTCGACCCCGCTTACCTCCACCAGAGGACTGTAATCAGCTTGCAAAAGCTGAAAAAAATGATATACTTACAAAGTTAAATAAAAAAATTGTCTTTGTCGAAAATAAAGAGCCTTTCGGAGACGGACACTCATCGGAAAAAATCGTTTCAATAATAAAAAAATATTTTTCGGAGGTATAAATGCTAAACAATGCAGAAGCAGAAAAGCTACTAAAAGAAAATTCCGTATTGTTAAACGGACATTTTTTACTTACTTCCGGAAGACATTCCGACACTTATCTTCAATGTGCGAGAGTTTTTCAAGATCCGAAACTCAGTGAAATTTTTTGCAAGAGCCTTGCTGAAAAATTTGACGATGAAAAGATAGATATAGTAATAGGACCTGCAATCGGCGCCATTTTAATGTCTTATGAAATGAGCCGCATTTTGGGCGTTAAAAATATTTTTGCCGAAAGAGATACAAATAGCGAGATGACTTTAAGAAGAGGTTTTGAATTAAAGCCTGGTCAAAAAGTTTTAGTTGTTGAAGATGTTGTAACTACAGGTGGTTCTGTAAAAGAAGTCTTGAAATTAGTTGAAAATTGTGGTGCAGAAATTGTAGGTGTGGGTTCCATAGTTGACAGAACTGGTGGAGAAAAAGTTTTCGACTGCCGTTTTGAATCTGTATATAGTGCAAAAGTAAAAAGCTATGAAAAAGATAATTGTCCGCTCTGTAAAGAGGGAAATTTACCTCCTATAAAACCTGGAAGCAGAAAAATTTAATAAATACGCCGGTGTGATGGAATTGGTAGACGTGTCGGATTCAAAATCCGATGGTGGCAACACCGTGTCGGTTCGACTCCGACCACCGGCACCAAAAAGACATCAGTTTTGACTGATGTCTTTTTATTTATTGTTAAAAGAGCTTAGCTCTTTTGTTTCAAAAAATTTTGTTATATGTTATGATAAACCGAAATTATTTGATTGAAAAATGCATTTAATAGAGCAAAATGGAGAATTTAATTGAGAATTAGGAACAAAAAAAACTTAACTCCAAGATTGGAAAAAGTATCTGATATAATGTATATTCCCAAAATAACGCAACCGGATCATAGAAAACTAATAGGCAGTGAAATAATAAAAGAGTCTTTAGCCGATAAGGTTTTCATCGAAATAGGTTGTGGTATGGGAAGCTTTACCACTTTACTTGCTAAACAGAATCCAAGCGTCCAAATAATCGCAATTGAACAGGAAAAAAATGCAATTGTAAAAGCAGCGGAAATTGCAAAGGAAAATAACTGTAAAAATATTTTATTTATGGCAGTTGACGCAGGTTATCTTTTAAGATTTATCAAACCGAATAGCGTTGATAGAATTTATTTGAATTTTTCTTGTCCTTATCCCAAAAAATCTTATGCTAATCGTAGATTGACCAACCCTAAATTTTTGAAAATTTACAGTGAAATTTTAAAAAAAGACGGTCTTATTTTTCAAAAAACAGACAATGACAGTTTTTTTGAATATTCAAATGAAAGCTTTTCTGAATTGGGATTTATAAATAAAATTTGCTGTAGAGATTTATATAAAAGTCCGTATCTGTCTGATAATATACCGACCGAATATGAAAAGAAATTTGTTAAACAAAATAAATCTATAAATTTTGCAGTATGGCAAAACAGCGGAGGAGAAAAATGAGAGATTGGGCAAATGAAGAAAAAAAGAGAGTAGATTTTTTACGCCGTGTATTGAAAAATGCACATTCTGACGGATTTGTCTTTGGAAATAGTGGTGGTAAAGACTGTGCTTTAGTGGGAATTTTATGTAAAAAAGCTTGCGAAAATACGGTTGGAATAATTATGCCCTGCGAATCCAAGCAAAATTATACATCAGATAAAAAAGATGCTTTAGAATTGGGCGAAAAATTCAATATAGAAATGCGGACTGTTGATTTGACACAGACTAAAAAAACTTTAGTTTCTAATTTAGAAAAAATCACGAAATTGAACAATCCTGCTTTAACTAATATAAATCCAAGACTTAGAATGACTACGCTCTATGCAGTTGGAGCTGCAGAAAATAAACTTGTTGTTGGTACAGGCAATAAAAGTGAAAGGTATCTCGGATATTTTACAAAATGGGGCGACGGAGCTTTTGATGTGAACCCTATTGCCGATTTGAGAGTGGAAGAAATTTATGAATTTCTTGAATATTTTGATGCACCTCTTAATATACGGACAAAGGCGCCGTCTGCTGGGCTTTTTGAAGGTCAAACAGATGAAGATGATATGGGAGTAACATATAAATCTGTGGACGCATATTTAAGAGGGGAAACAGTCTCTGAAAAGGACAGAAAAACAATTGAAGCTTTTCACAGTAAAAGTGAGCATAAAAGAGCTGGATTTTTAATATATGAAGATAAATAAAATATATTATAAGAGGCTGTGCGTTGCACAGCCTCAAAAAATTTACAAATAAAACAGCTGTGCAAAAAACAGCCCTTTTTTTGCACATTAAAAAATCACCGCCCCGTATAAATGGGGCAAAAATAAATATAAAATAACTCCGCCCCGCATAAATGGAGCAAAAATAAATATAAAAATCATCGCCCCGCGTAAATGGGGGCAAAAATAAATATAAAATAACTCCGCCCCGCGTACGCGGGGCGGAGTTATAAAAAACCCTTTAAGCTTTTATTATTTCAATTGCTCTATCCACATCATCTGAATTTACAAGAACAGAAATCTCTGTTTCGGCAGTTGTAACCATAATTACTTCAATTCCGGCATTGGTAAGTGAATTTAAGATTTTTTCTGCAACTCCACTTTGATTTTTCATCTCTTCGCTTACAATTAAAATTTTAGCGTTGTCATTTCTAACAGAGATTTTAAGATCATATTTATCTCTTCTAAACTCACTCAAAACGGCAAGTAAATCTGAAAAATCTTCATCATCAAATGAAAATGCAAGGCTTACTTTTCCAGCACCTGTGGGAGATAGAGAAATCATATCTATATTTATAGATTTTTTACCCAAAAGAGCGAGTGCAGAAAGTGCTTTTGCGCTGTCGGATAAAGCGTAGCTCAACGAAACCATTGAAACATTTTTTTTGACTTCTATATTCAGCATTTTATACCTCCAAAAGATCGTTCATGTCATAAATTCCTGGATTTTTATCTATTAAAAATTCTGCTGATTTTATGGCTCCATTGGCAAAAATTTCTCTGGATCTTGCAGAATGTGAAATTTTTACTATTTCATCGGGACCAGCAAAAATGATTTCATGCTCTCCAACGATTGTACCACCTCGTACAGAATGAATTCCAATTTCTGATTTTTCTCTCTTTTCATATTTTGTATGTCTATCATACTCGTAATTCATTTTATTGGACAATTCATTATTTACTTTATCTGCTATTAAAAGTGCAGTCCCTGAGGGTGCGTCTAATTTTTGATTGTGATGAGCTTCAATAATTTCTATATCAAAATCGTCTTTTAAAATCTTTGCAGCTTTTGAAGCTAAATTTGCAATTAAGTTGACGCCCAAAGACATATTTGCCGATTTAAAAATCGGGATAAGTTTAGAACTATCTTCAATTTTTTTGAGCTGTTCGTCACTGTAACCCGTAGTTGCTAAAACAACTGGGATTTTGTTTTGGGTCGCATATTTTAACAAATCATCGAGTGAAGATGGATTAGAAAAATCAATAATTACATCTCCATTGGAAGTTATTTCACTAAAATCAAAGTCAGTATCAACTTTTGCAACAATTTCATTTTTTTCTGATTTATCTACTATTGAACAAATTACTTGCCCCATGCGTCCGTTGGCGCCACATAAGATTATTTTCATTTTATCTCCGTTAAATTGTATTCTTTCATTACATCTAAAATTTGTTTTTTCTGATCTTCATTAGGCGAGATTAAAGGGCGTCTTAAATGACCGACATCCACACCGGCATAATTTAAAATACTTTTTACCACAATGGGATTAACATCGGAAAATAAAGTATTTATAAGTTTTGTATAATAAATTTGAGCGTCTCTTGCAGATTTTACATCGCCATTTAAATAATCTTCAACGATTTTATGTGTCTGTGACGGGAGAATATTTGACATTACGGAAATTACCCCTTTTGCTCCCAAAGATAAAAATGGAACAATTTGATCGTCATTTCCGCTGTAATAGTCCAAATTATCTTTACAAAGGGCAATTGTCTTGCTTAGAGCAGAAATATCTCCGTTAGCTTCTTTAATTGCAACAACATTTTCCAATTTAGACAATCTGTAATAAGTTTCAGGTTTTATATCAAGCCCAGTTCTACTTGGAACATTATATATAATCATAGGCGTATTGGTGTTGTCTGAAATATATTTATAATGCTCAAATAAGCCGTCTTGAGAGGTTTTGTTATAATATGGTGTAACCATCAAAAAAGCGTCAACGCCAGCGTTTTCGGCTTCTTTACAGAGCTTTAGACAGTATCTTGTATCGTTACTTCCTGTTCCAGCAATAACTGGAACACGCCCCGCAATTTTTTTGACAGCATATTTTATCACTTCGGAGTGTTCTTCGTGATTGAGTGCAGCACTTTCTCCAGTTGTTCCACATACGATTATAGCGTCGGTTTTATTTTGTATTTGAAACTCGATAAGCTCGCCAAGTTTATCAAAATTTATTGTATCGTCATCATTAAAAGGTGTAACAAGAGCAACGCCAGCTCCTGTAAATATAGTTTTTTTCATTTTATCTCCTAAATATATCCTTTTTCACATAACAATTCAGCAAGTAAGACCGCACCACCTGCGGCACCTCGTTTTGTATTGTGTGAAAGCCCGATAAATCTATAATCGAAAATTGAATCTTCTCTTAATCTACCTAAGGAAATTGCCATTCCATTTTCGAGTTCTCTCTGTAATTTTGGTTGGGGAAGATTATCTTCTTCAAAATAATGTAAAAATTGTTTGGGTGCAGACGGTAAATTTAGCTCTGCTATTGGATTTTTATAATTTGCCCAACGATTTAAAATCTCTTGTTTTGAAACTTTGTTTTTGAGAGAGAAGAAAACAGCAGCAGTATGACCGTCAGAAACGGGAACTCTTATACACTGTGAAGTAAATTTAGGTGAATCACTCGGAACAATTTCATTGTCCTTTATTTTTCCAAAAATTTTAAGGGGCTCAATTTCGCTCTTTTCTTCCTCACCTGAAATAAAAGGTATTACATTGTCTAAAATTTCAGGCATAGTTTCAAAAGTTTTTCCGGCACCTGAAATAGCCTGATATGTACATACAGCGACTTTGTCAACGCCTAAGTCAAGTAAGGGAGCTATTGCCGGAACATAGCTTTGAAGTGAACAATTTGATTTAACTGCAACGAAGCCTTTTTTGGTTCCGAGGCGTTTTCTTTGTGATATAATTATTTCTGCATGTTCGGGATTGATTTCCGGAATAATCATTGGAACATCTTTTGTATGACGATGAGCTGAATTATTGGAGACAACGGGACATTCTAATTTTGCATAACTTTCTTCAAGAATTTTTGTTTCTTCTTTGGAAAGTGATGTAGCACAAAAGACAAAGTCAACATTTTTTGCTATATATTCTTTGTCTGCCTCGGCGTCTAAAACTTTCATAGATTTAACAAATTCAGGTATATCTTCATCAATCAAAAAGCGACCTTTGACTGCTTCCTCGTAAGTTTTTCCTGCACTTTTTGAACTTGCAGCAAGCAAAACTATTTTAAAATTCGGGTGGTTGTTCAACAGGCTGATAAATCTCTGTCCTACCATTCCGGTAGCGCCTATAATTCCTACTTTATAATTTTTCATAAAAACCTCCGAATGCCTTGTAAGACTTGAATTTTTAATAATGATAAATTAACATATTACAATTATACTGTCAATTAGGATATTACACACAAAATGACTGAAAGGAACCTATGAAAACTGAAGATTTTTACTATGATTTGCCAGACGAACTCATCGCTCAACACCCAGCTTCAAAAAGAGATGAGGCTAAATTACTCTGCTTAAACAAAAAAACAAAACAAATTCAGCACAGAAAATTCTACGATATAATTGATTTTTTAAATGCTGGAGACTGTCTTGTTATGAACGATACAAGGGTTTTGCCGGCAAGAATATATGGAAAAAAAGAAACTGGTGCCAGAGTAGAATTTTTGCTCGCAAAGGAAATGGGTCTCGGTGTATGGGACTGTCTTTGTAAACCGGCAAAACGAGCTAAGGTCGGAGATATTTTTAAATTCAGTGACAATTTATTTTGCGAGATTTTAGAAATTAAAGAAGAGGGTTTGAGAAAAGTTAAATTTAAATCTGAAAATAGCAATTTTTATGACGCACTCTATCAAGTTGGGCAAATGCCACTTCCGCCATATATAAAAGAAAAACTTGAAAATGAAGAAGAGTATCAAACTGTATATTCAGATAAACCTACTTCATCTGCAGCACCGACTGCTGGACTTCATTTTACTAAAGAGCTTTTAGACAAAATTGAAAAAAAGGGGATAAAAAAGGTCTTTTTGACTTTAGATGTTGGACTTGGAACTTTTCGACCCGTTAAAACGAATGATATAGAACAACATAAAATGCATTCAGAACACTATAACTTAGGAGAAAAACAGGCAGAGATAATAAATGAAACGAGAAAAAGTGGTGGCAGAATTATAGCTGTTGGCACAACAGTCGTTAGAACTTTAGAGACGATATATGAAAAATATGGCGAAATAAGAGCAGACGACTCTGATAGCTCGATATTCATCTATCCACCGAAAAAAGTACAGACAATAGATGCTTTGATAACTAATTTTCATTTGCCAGAAAGTACGCTTATAATGTTAGTTTCCAGTTTTGCAGGTTATGAAACTACAATGAAGACATACAAAAACGCCGTCGAAGAAAAATACAGATTTTTCTCTTTCGGCGACGCTATGTATATATATTAAAATTTTAAGGTTTTCTCTTGAACATATATTCAATCATAATCAAAAATTCATTCAGATTTTTTTTGTAATCTTCAAAGTCTTGAGAAATATCCATTGTAGAATTTTTAAGTAAAAACTTTATCTCGGAAGCTTCCCTTTTCATTCTGTTTGCAAATCCAGAATAATGCTTCAAAATTCTCTTTGCCTTTGGATAATTTAAGTTGATATTTGTCGGTAATTTAATTCCCTTAACCATATTATTTGCGAGTTTATGTAAGATTTTTTCAATATTTTTGAGTTTTAGAGTAGTAACAACTGTATCTGAAAAATCTATGATGAAAATACAAATACAAATTACTAAAACCACAGATTTTAGATTATGAGGAATAGTCAGCAAGCCTTTTGCGACAACAGGGTGGACAAATTTTATAAATACAACTGACAAAACAGCCCAATAAATTGTATGTGTAAGACAAATTCTGCCGTTTAAGTTGAATCTGAATTTTGAGTAATCCCACCAACGAGTGTGAAAGATTTTTTCCATACCGTAACTCGTCAAATATTCTATAGTATCGGCAATTAAAATTCCGACAATCATTGTCAGAAAAACATTGTGTTTTACTGGGGTAAGAGCATAGATGAATATTGTCGCAACTACGCCATAAATGGGAATCATAGGACCAGTTAAAAATCCACGATTTACAAAAGCCAGTTTACCCGTTTTTCTCATCTTTCCAAACGAACAGTAAAGGCTTTCGATTATCCAACCTAAAAAACTATAGGTTATAAAAAATGTTATTATTTCTATAATTAATTTCATATCTTTTTTTCCAAGTTAAATGTATTTTTTGAATATATGACTTCCATTGTCGCACAATATTTATCTATTAAAGACACGACAAGCGATTCTCTAAATTTTGGCAAAGCGACAGTAAGAGGCCACATATGTTTTTTTATTATATCCTGTTCCATTGCAGATAAGTTTGTTATCTCAAGTGCGTTTTTTAATGCAAAACCAGGATGACGAAAACCGTGTAATCTATGAGAGTTGTCTTCGGCTTTTCTCCAATCATAATAAAACAAATCGTGTAAAAGTCCAGCTCTCGCAGCCGATTTATAATTCAAATTTTTTTCTTGGCAGTATTTGTAACTCAAATAAGAAACACAAAATGTGTGCCGAAGTCTTGAAATATGAGCATGTTGTTCAAAATCATCGAGAGATTGTACCTGTTTTAACGCAAATAAATCGGAGACAAGGCTGTAATATTCCGAATCCTCCGAAAAGGGCATAAATAATGCCGTTTGATATTGCTCTTTTAAGCTAAACATAGGTTTTCTCCCAAAGTAAATTTAAAATCATATATAATGTATATGCAAATCGTATAATAACACAAGAAAAGTGAGTAAACAATTAAAATTTAATTAATATATACCACTGATTTATGTTATTATCTATAAGTTATTATGACTTCATTTTAATGAATAAAAAAGGAGTAAAGATGTCCTTGGAAAATAATTTTTTGCCTGTATTGAGTTTGCGTTCACTGGTTTTATTCCCAGATATGCCACTTTATTTTGATGTTACCAGAAAAAAATCAGTTGAAGCAGTTAGATATGCCTCAAAAAATGGGCTTCCACTTTTAATATTCACTCAAAAAGATCTTCGTATTGAAAATCCATCAATCGACGATCTCTATAAAGTTGGCATAAAAGCTCATATTCGTCAAATTATATCTGACCCCGAAAAGCCAAATCATCTTCATCTTGCAGTAAAGGGAATGGAAAGAGTCCGCCTTGTTTCCATAGAAGAACATGGCGAATTTAATTTGGCAAAATACAATAAATTTCACGATAAATTTTCTAAAGAAGAAAATTATTTGATTGCGCTCAGCCGTCAAACAAAGGTTTTATTTGATAGATATTTAGATGTATCACCTCAAATGCCACCAGATATTCCGGCAACAGTTTTATCTACAGAAGACCCTCAAGAACTCTGTGATTATCTTGCTTCTATATTGCCAATTTCCACAGAATTAAAAATGGAAATTTTATCTACAACAGATGTTGCGGAAAGAATAAAAAAATTGAATGAAATTTTGGCAAGAGAAACGCAGATAAGAAAATTAGAAGTTGAAATTGTTGCAGATGCAGAAGATCAATTGACAGAAAATCAGAGAGAATATTTTTTGCGTGAACAGCTTAAAGTAATTTACGGAGAGCTTGGCAACGATGATATAGAGCAGGAAGTTGAAAAATATAAAGAGCAGATACTCGCAATAGAAAACATCGATGAAAATTCTCGCACCTCTCTTTTAAATGAGTGTACGAGGTTATTAAAGTACGGCTCTGCCTTAACTGCTGATAGCAATGTTACGAGAGCTTATTTACAGACGGTTTTGTCTTTGCCCTTTGATAAATTTAGTAAAGATGAAACTTCAATTTCTAAGGCAAAGAAAATTTTAGATAAAGACCATTACGGATTAGAAACTGTAAAAGAAAGAATTTTAGAATATATAGCAGTTAAAATTCTGAACAAAGATATTACAGGACAGATAATTTGCCTTGTAGGACCTCCTGGAGTGGGTAAGACTTCTATTGCAAAATCTCTTGCTCAAGCAATGAATAAAAAATATCAGAGAATAGCGCTCGGAGGAATTTCAGACGAAGCGCAACTTCGTGGGCACCGTAAAACATACATAGGTTCAATGCCAGGTAGAATAATAAAGGCGATTTCAAGAGCGGAAACAAAAAATCCACTTATTTTATTAGATGAAGTGGATAAACTTGGAAACGACTATAAAGGCGATCCATATTCTGCCTTGTTGGAAATTTTAGACCCCGAACAAAATAAAACTTTTGTAGATAATTATGTAGAAATTCCATTTGATTTAAGTCAAGTTATGTTTGTTACTACTGCAAATGACACTTCTCCAATTCCAGCACCACTACTTGATAGAATGGAAATTATTGAACTTTCTTCCTATACTGAAGAAGAAAAGATGAATATAGGAATGAAATTTTTAAAGCCGAAAAGTATAAAAAATGCGGGATTAGACGGTAAAAGATTGACTATATCCAACGGAGCAATGGCAAAAATCATCTCTGATTATACAAAAGAAGCAGGTGTCAGGGGACTGGAAAAACAACTTTCTAAAATTTGTAGAAAAGCTGCAAAAGAAATTGTTTCGGGAAATAAGAAAAAAATTGCTATAACTGAAAAAAATCTTTCTGATTATTTAGGTATCCCAAAATTCGTAGACGACAATAAAAATGTTGCTGAAGTCGGAAAAGTAAATGGGCTTGCCTGGACAAGCGTAGGTGGTTCAATGCTTTCAGTTGAGTCGGCGC
This sequence comes from Clostridia bacterium, assembly GCA_030532035.1. Taxonomy (GTDB): domain Bacteria; phylum Bacillota; class Clostridia; order Oscillospirales; family Acutalibacteraceae; genus JAUNLX01. The sequence continues at coordinate 11,975 of JAUNLX010000007.1, forward strand.
TTATGATTGGAAAGGGAGAGCTGAAAATAACGGGAAGCTTAGGCGATGTTATGAAAGAGAGTGCTGCAATAGCAGTGGGATATATAAGGTCGAAAGCAAATCTTTTTGGCATTGACCCACAGTTTAGCAAAAATAATGATATTCACATTCATGTGCCTGAGGGAGCAACGCCTAAAGATGGCCCATCTGCTGGTGTAACTCTTGCAACATCACTACTTTCAACCTTACTCAACAAAAAAGTGCCGTCAGATGTAGCTATGACAGGGGAAATTACTTTACTGGGTAATGTTCTGCCAATAGGAGGGCTTAAAGAAAAGTCCTTTGCAGCTTATAAAAACGGTATAAAGAGAGTTTTTATCCCCAAAGAAAACTTGAGAGATTTACCTGAAATTCCAAATGAAGTTAAGGAAAATATTGAATTTATCCCAGTAGAAAAAATCGGAGAAATTTTCAAAATATTATTTTTTGAAAAAATTAAAAGCTTAAAAATCCAAAACCCAATCTCAAGTAAAGTATATTAAGGAGAAAATATGAATTTTCGAGGAATTGAATTTCTTATGTCCTGTGGAATATTAAGTCAGTTGCCGAAATCTGACAGACCAGAGATAGTTTTTTCTGGCAAATCAAATGTTGGAAAATCATCTCTGCTCAATGCCTTGACAGAACGAAAACAGATAGCAAAAGTTAGCTCTTCACCTGGAAAAACTAAGACTATTAACTTTTTTAGCGTAGAAGACATTTATTTTGTTGATTTACCAGGATATGGTTATGCCAAAGTTTCGGATGATGAAAAATTGCGCTGGGCGAATCTTATGGAGGGATATTTTAGAAGCGAAAGAAAAATAAATTTAATTGTTCAGATATTAGATTATCGTCACAAACCTACATCGCTCGATTATGATATGCTGAATTTTATTGAATATAATGGTTTTCCGTATATAATAATTCTTACGAAATTAGACAAACTCAACGCAACCAATTTAAAAAAACGCAGAATTGAATCAAAGGAAGAGTTAAAGGATTATAATCCTGAAAAAATAATAGAATTTTCTTCTGAAAATAAAAAAGGAGTAAAGGAGCTTAGAGAAATAATATGTTCATTTACGAAGGAATAAACAAAAACGAAAAGGGCCATTTGACATTAAACGGCCACGATTTAGTAGAACTGGCAAAGGAATACGGTACTCCACTTATCGTATATGACAGAGAAAAAATAATAGACAATATCAACAAATATAAAAATTCAATTGACGCTTATTATGATTCTCATGGCAAAGTTTTATATGCAGGCAAAGCTTTTTCCTGCCTTGAAATGTGCAGACTATGTAAAAGTATGGACTGTGGTTTAGATGTTGTTTCTGAGGGAGAAATTTTTACTGCCTTGAAGGCAGATTTTCCTGCAGAAGATATGTTCTTCCATGGAAATAATAAGACTGACCATGAGATAAATTATGCAGTTTCAAATAAAATTGGATATTTTGTTGTAGATAATATTTCTGAACTTGAAAAAGTAAACGAAGTTGCAAAAGAAAACAACTGTGTTCAAAAGATTTTGCTTCGTATTAAACCGGGAATTGAGGCGCATACGCATTCATACATACAGACAGGTCAAATTGATTCAAAATTTGGATTTGCTTTAGAAACTGGAGAAGCCCTTTCTGCTGTTAAAGCAGCTCTTGTCTATGAAAATCTTGATTTGAAAGGTTTTCACTGTCATATAGGCTCTCAAATTTTCAGTACAGAGCCCTTTGTCAAAGCCGCACAAAAGATCTGCGAATTTATCGCCCAGGTAAAAAAAGAAGAAAATCATGAAATTGATTTACTCGACTTAGGCGGTGGTTTTGGTATCAAATATACAGATGACGATGAATCTCCAGATTTTGATGAATATATGAAAAAAGTTTCCGATATGATAAAGCAAACTTGCAAAGAAAACGATATAAAGTTGCCCTATGTTTTGCTTGAACCTGGTAGATCTATTGTTGGAGAAGCTGGAATCACTCTGTATACTGCGGGAGCGGTTAAGGTTATTCCAGAAATTAGAACTTATGTTTCTGTTGATGGTGGAATGACAGACAATCCAAGATACATTTTATATGAATCAGAATATATGTTTTGTGTTGCCAATAAGGTGGGAAAAGAGAGAAATTCAAAATACACCTTTGCCGGCAAATGCTGCGAAAGTGGAGATTTAATCGGAAAAGATGTTATCTGTGAAGAAGTAGCACCTGGAGACATAATTGCCGTATTTTCAACTGGTGCATATAACTATTCTATGGCTTCGCATTATAATAAAATTAATAAACCCGCCGTTTTAATGCTCGATAAAGACGAGGTAAAACTCATTATTAAAAGAGAAACTCTCGATAGTTTAATAACTAATGAGATATAAATAGAAACGGTAACATATTATTTATAAAAATTTGTTGAAAAAACCAATTTTTTTGAGTATTATCTTATAAATTATGTAGTTTTTGATAGGAGTTGATTTTTTGTACAAAATTGTTAAAAAAAGAGATCTCAATCCTACTGTCTGTTTAATGGAAATAGAAGCACCTGCAGTAGCTAAAAAAGCTAAAGCAGGTCAGTTTATTATTTTCCGTATCGACGAATTAGGAGAGAGAGTTCCTCTTACAGTTGCTGATTACGATCGTGAAAAGGGAACTGTAACGATTATCTTCCAAAAAGTCGGTAGAACGACAATGCGTCTTGGAGATTTAAATCAAGGGGACAGCATTCTTGACTTTGTAGGCCCACTCGGAAAAGCTTCTGAGTTTGACGGAATGACAAAGGTTTGCGTTGTTGGTGGTGGCGTAGGTTGTGCTATTGCATATCCACAGGCAAAAGCTTTGCATGATGCAGGCATTGAAGTTGAAGTTATTGCTGGTTTTAGAAGTAAGGATATCGTAATATTAGAAGACGAAATGAAAGCAAGCAGTGATAAGCTTTTCCTCTGTACTGATGACGGTACATACGGCCAACAAGGCTTTGTTACAGATGTTCTCAAAAAGAGAATTGAAGAGGGTGCTAATTACAGTCATATTATTACAATTGGTCCATTGATAATGATGAAATTTGTTGTAGAGGTTGCAAAAGCTCACAACATACCTGCAATTGTAAGTATGAACCCCGTTATGGTTGACGGAACTGGAATGTGCGGTTGTTGTAGAGTTACAGTAGGCGGAGAAGTTAAATTTGCCTGCGTTGACGGCCCTGATTTTGACGGATATGAAGTTGATTTCGACGAAACAATGAGAAGATCTAAGATGTTTGCCGCCGATGAGAAAAAGCAACTCACAGACTATATGTGTGAAAGAGACGAAAATTGTAATCTTATGAGTAAGGAGGTTGAGGAATAATGGCTAATATGACACCAACAAAGACCCCAATGCCTGAGCAAGACCCTAACATTAGAAATAAAAACTTTGATGAAGTTGCTCGTGGTTACTCTGCAGAAGACGCAATCAACGAAGCACAGAGATGTATAAATTGTAAGCATAAACCCTGTATGGATGGTTGCCCTGTAAATGTTAGAATTCCTGAATTTATCGCAATGGCAGCTGAGGGAAAATTTGAAGACGCTTATCAAATCATTAACTCAACAAATGCGCTTCCAGCTGTTTGCGGAAGAGTTTGTCCTCAGGAAACACAGTGCGAGGGGAAATGCGTTCGTGGAATTAAAGGCGAGTCAGTTGGAATCGGAAGACTTGAAAGATTCGTTGCTGACTATCATATGAAAAATTGTGCTGAAAAAGCAAAACCAGTTGAAAATAACGGCCACAGAGTTGCAATAATTGGTTCGGGTCCTGCAGGACTTTCCTGTGCTGGAGACCTTGCTGCTTTGGGATACAAAGTAACTGTATTTGAAGCTTTCCATCAAACTGGAGGCGTTTTGCTCTATGGTATTCCAGAATTCAGACTTCCAAAAGCAATTGTTGCTCAAGAAGTTGAGAACCTTAAAGACAAGGGCGTTGAATTTAAGACAAATATGGTTATTGGAAGAGTTCTTTCAATCGACGAGCTCTTTGAAGACGGATATGAAGCTGTATTCATAGGCTCAGGTGCTGGACTTCCAATGTTTATGAACATTCCTGGAGAATCTCTCAATGGCGTATATTCTGCTAATGAGTATTTGACCAGAATTAACTTTATGAAAGCCTATAAATCAGGATACGACACTCCTATCACACACGATAAAGCTGTTGCTGTTATCGGTGGCGGAAACGTTGCCATGGACGCAGCTCGTTGTGCAAAGAGAATGGGTGCAGGAAAAGTTTACATTGTTTATAGAAGAAGCGATGAAGAAATGCCTGCAAGAAGAGAAGAAATCCATCATGCAAAAGAAGAGGGAATTGAATTTAAATATCTTTGCTCTCCAGTAGAAATTTTGGGAACAGAAGACGGATGGGTAAAGGGCCTTAAGATTGTTGATATGGAACTTGGCGAACCAGATGATTCTGGAAGAAGAAGACCAATCCCAGTTGTTGGCTCTGACCATGTTTTAGATGTTGACTGTGTAATAATGGCACTTGGAACAAGCCCAAATCCACTTATAAAGAGCACAACTCCCGGGCTTAAAACAAATAGATGGGGATGTATTGTTGCAAATGAAGCTACCGGCGAAACAAGTCGTGAGGGCGTATTTGCAGGTGGAGACGCAGTAACAGGTGCGGCAACTGTTATTCTTGCAATGGGTGCAGGAAAAGGTGCTGCAGCAGCTATCGACAAGTACATCAAAGAAAAATAAAAATCTGTATTAAAAACAGAGCAAAATATAGACGCTGTGAATAAATTTTCACAGCGTTTTTTGCATATTTTTTATAACAATAAATAATTAGATTGAAATTGATTCGTATAATGATATAATTATTCCCATGAAATATAAGATACTTTTTGTTGATTATGACAATACAATTACAAATACAAAGGGAAAAGTTACAGATAGAACTAAAACCGCTATTAAAAATTATATAAATGCAGGTGGGAAATTTATTATAACGACTTCCCGACCATATTGGATGATAAAAAATCATGCTGAAGAATTGAATTTAGATGGAGATATAATCTGTTCGCAGGGAGCAAGCATTATCAACTTGAAAACAGATGAATATTTGAATAAATTAATGCTTGAAAAAGAGGACTTACAACAAATTGTAAAATTTTCTTCCAAAAAAACTTACTATACTATTGTTGCCTCCGATTATGAACTCGTTACAGATAGAACAACACCAATTTTTATGAGTATTTCTAAAAGAATTGGTTTTAATTTTGAAAATCAATCATATAAAACATTTTTTGAAGATATGCAAAAAATAGATCCAATTCAAGTTCTATGTCGAAGCATAACTGCTTCAGGCAATTTTAATTTTGCTAAAAACTTCAAATCGAAGTTTGAAGATAAATACGGAATACATATATGTTCCAATCACTTGACTGCTATAACAAATAAAGAAGCTTCAAAAGGTAAAGCATTAAAACTTTACTCACAATTAAATGATGTAGATTTATCGCAGACAGCAGCATTTGGTGATTCAATCGGAGATGCTTCAATGTATGAATATGCTGGTCTTTCAGTTGCAATGGGAAACGCCCACAAAAAATTGAAAGAGGGTGCAGATTTAATAATTGAACATACTGATAAAGACGGTTTAGCAAAATTTATTGAAAATTTATTATAAAAACGAAAGAAGGAATTTATTATGTCTAATTTACACTCGTATCCAAATGTCTTTGTACATGGTATGCTCGGTTGGGCAGGAGATGATGGACTCAACAAAAAAGCGCCATATTGGGGAATGCTTTGCGGAAATCTTACCGAAAAACTTACCGATAATGGCAGAGAAAGCTACAATGTAAAAGTTGGTCCTTTATCGAGTGCATGGGACAGAGCCTGTGATTTGTATGCAGTTTTGACGGGAACGAAAACAGATTACGGGAAAGCTCACAGTGAAAAATTTGGTCACAGCAGATATGGAAGAACTTACGAGAAACCTCTCATCGAAGATTGGGGAAAGCCCTATGAATCAGGTGAGGGTATAAAGAAAATAAATTTAATTGGACATTCTTTTGGTGGTGCCACAATTCGTATGTTGGTGGAACTTTTGACAAATGGTTCCAAAGAGGAAATGGAAGCTACAGATAAAGACGATATAAGCCCTCTATTTACTGGAGGAAAAGGAGACTTAGTACATGCGATTATAGCTGTATCGGCACCTCATGAGGGTACAACATTATTTTATGCTGTTCCGCCACTTTATACAGTTGCTTCTTTGGGAACTTTCTTGATAGCAAATGTTTTGGGAAATACAAAATTGAATGAGGGATATGATTGGTTACTCGATCAATGGGGTCTGAGCTCTGTTCCAAGAAAAGAACTTCCCGACAAGAAAAAAATGTTTAATCTCAAACAAATTCAAAAAGTTTTAGATTCTAAAGACAATCTTTGGTATGATTTGACTCTTGAAGGAGCTAAAAAAGTCAACGAAAAAATAAATTGTAATAAAGATACATATTATTTCTCACTTGCAGGCTCTATGACTGATGATGATATGCTTACAGGTCATCAGCACCATTCAAGACATATGTTCCCACTTTTATGGCCTCTTGCTCATGCTATGGGTAAGTACGACCACAATACTGTAAATGATATTCCAGTAGATGAAAAATGGTGCGAAAACGACGGTTGTCTTCCTACAATTTCTGGTTTACATCCCTTTGATGAACCCTTTGCTGACTATGAAGAGACAAAGAAAACTGGCAAATTTGAAAAGGGAATTTGGTATGTAATGCCAGTTCAGCATGCCGACCATGGAAAAATAATTGGTGGTTCCTTTGAATTTGTCGGAAAATCAGAGCAATTTATAAAGTTTTATGAAAATCTTGTAGATATGCTAAACAATTTAAAATAATAAGCGGCTGTATTACCTCCTCCGCAAGCGGAGGAGGTAAATTATAAATCAGTATACCTCTCTTTCGCATATCAAGAGAAAAAAGATAAATCAGTATATCTCTTTCGCATAGCAAGATAAAAAAGATAAATCAGATTACGCCCTTGCATATCGAGGAAAAAGACGATAAATAAAAATATCACCTCTCTGTGAGGTGATATTTTTAACTTTTGCTCTCCATCGGATTTACAAAAATTGTTTTTTGATTAGTATATATAACCTTTCCAGGCGGGCTTCCAGCAGGCTTTTTTACATATTTTACAAGAGTATAATCTACTGGTACATTTGAACTTTCACGAGCTTTAGAATTCAGAGCAGTGATTTCGGCTGCTCTTTTTATAGCTTCGTCGCTAAATTTACCATTTTTTGATTTCAAAATAATATGAGATGAGGGAAAATCTTTAGTGTGAAACCAAAGATCTGTTTTTTCTGATTTTTTAAGAGTTAATTTATCATTTTGAATATTATTTCTGCCAGCAAAAATTTCAAATCCGTCGTCTGTCGTGAATTTCAGAGGAGATAGCTTTGTATTTTTTTGATGTTTTTTAATAGATGATTTTTTGAGAATTTTCTGACTGATGAGTTCATTTTTAAGTTCTATAATTTCATCTTCTGTATAAGTGCGACTGAGCAAATCTTCAACAGAATAAAGATATTCTAAAGTTTTTTCTGTTATTTTAATCTGTTTTTGTAATTCTTTTTCCGCATTATATGTCTTTTGATATTTTTTATAATATCGACGGGCATTTTCTAAGGCGTGATAAGCTGGATTTACAGGTATATTTATCTCTTCATTTGTATAATAATTAAAGACCGTATATTCGTCTTTCCCTCTGGGCAAACTCGCATTATATGTAGTTAAAAGTTCTCCATATAATCTATATTTTTCACGATTTTTAGATTCTGAAAGCTCTTTTTTTTGAGTTTTCACTTTTTTTTCTTTTCTCTTTATAAGATTTTGAATTTTTTTATGTAAATCTGCAGTTTTATTTTTTATGCTATTTTCTCTTGCTTTTTTAAAATAAAAATCATCTGCAGCTTCACTCGGAGATGAATAAGTGATTAGATTTTCTTTTTCATCAAAATAATTATTTGATAAAAAAGTCAAATCTGTATATTTGTTGTCGTCATTTAGGATATTGAAGACAACATTATCAGAGCTTAAGTATTTTTTAAATTCGAGCAGGGAAAAGGCGATAGTTTTATAATTTTCAAAATCAAAATGATTGTAAAGGGTTTTAGCATTACTTGGAGAAATACCTTGAATTGAATTCAAAATATCAGTAAAATCTCCCTTTTTGTGACCTGCTATCATGTCGGCAATTTTATCTAAATCATCTTGAAAGATATTCAGTTTTTCATCTTTAGATATTTCATATTCTTGACTATCATTTAATGAAAATATTGTTTTGCCATTGTTATTTATATGAAAATATGGAATTGCGGAAATTAAAGAAATTTTTAATTCAAGATTTTCTACATCGCCGACTTCATTTGTAGCTTTGAGATTAATTTTTAAAAATCTATCGTTAGAAACTTGAAAAGCACCTGTAAATCTTGCACCCAAGAGTTTTTTGCGTAAATACATACATTTAACTGACGGATTTTTGGGGTTGTCATACTCCTTAGTAGTCAAATGAATACGGCAAAAACTTCTATCCGTACTTATCAAAAGTTTTTGATTAGACTGTTCTTTTCCACGAAAAATAATTATGAGTTCATTTTTCGAAATTTGATACAGCTTATATATTCTTGAATTTTTTAATTTGTCATTTAATTCTTTTGCAATAAAATGCAAATAGATTCCGTCAAAAGCCATTTTATTCCTTTATTATCTTTGTAATTTGGATAATTTGTCGTCGAGTAAGAAACAATCTAAATTTGAAAATTTATCTTCAATTTTTGATTTTAATACAGGCATACTGATTTTTTCAGTTTCATAGTGGCCACAGATAAATAAATTCATATTTAAATTATTAGCCTGTATTATTTCACTGTGTTTTGCTTCTCCGGTAACAAGTGTATCAATTCCAGAATTATAGAGATCTTCTACAAGACTTCCACCAGAACCACCACAAACAGCAATATTTTCAGGCTTTCTATTAACTGTATTACATAGAGTTTTTGTATCGAGACTGAGATTTAAATTATTTACAAATGAGGAAAAGTCTAAGTTGGTTTTACCTGTGCGAACAATAGACAATTCTTTTTCAGATATTTTTTCTATGTTTTTTAAGCCAATTTTTTTTGCAAGAATATCATTGACACCACCGTCGCAGGCGTCCCAATTTGTATGAGCAGATAAAATTGCAATATCTCTATAAATTGCACTATAAGCGGGATTTTTATCATATATATACGACAGAGGTTTAAAAATTATAGGATGATGAGTGATTATTAAATCACATTTTTTTTCAAAAGCTTTATGTATTACATCTAAAGTGGCGTCGAGAGCAAAACCTACGGTCTTAACTTCTCTATAAAAACTGCCAATATTCAATCCGGAATTATCCCAAGATTCTTGAGTGTCATATGGTGCGAATGTATCAATGTATGAATAAATTTCTTTAACTGTAATCATTTTTCACCTCTTTAAGTAAATTTATAAGTTCTTCTCGTCTGTCTTTTTCATAATCTTTGTTTTTTAGACGCTTTTGTATCATATTATAGACAGATTTTTTATACTGCAAGTCATTTGTAGTACCGAAAAATTCTCTTTTTAAATCTAAATTTTCCTTTTTACCACTGTATTTAGAAACTATAATCAAATATTTTTTTCCGCTATCATCTTCTGTATCTTCTGTAAATTGATGTTTGTTTTCATTTAAAAAGGCTCTCAATTTTTCAGCTTTTGACTGTGGACTTAAAATAAAATTTATGTTTGATTTATTGAGAAAGGGGCAATCTTTCAAAATATCAATTATTGTTTCTCCACCTAAACCAGAAATGACAATATCTGTAATGTCTTCTTTGTCTTTTAGATTTTCAAATCCGTCACTTAATATACAGGAAAATTTGCCATAGAGCCCAGCATTTTCAAGATTCATTTTTGCATTTTGAAGTGGTTTTTCTCTTAAATCACAGGCATAGGCAAATTTTATTTTATCTCTTTTTAATAAATCTACAACAAGGTCCGCATGGTCAGTGCCAATATCACATAGCACCGCACCGCCACGGACCAAGTTAGAAATTTTTTGCAGTCTTGCTTTTAACATATATTCATATTAAAGCGCATTTATTTTATCGAGAATTTCATCCACATCTACATCGTGAACAGCGCAAGCATCTTCTAATGACTCTGCACGAGAAGCAGGGCAACCAAGACAATGCATTCCCATTTCCATGAGAACTTCAGCGGCTTCGGGTTTGATTTCTAAAATTTCGCCTATATTAGTTTCCTTTGTAATCATATTTTCACCGTATCCTTTTTTAATTGAATTTCTAAGCTTTCTTCATTTATTGAAATTTTTGTTTTGTAGTCTGCCATAGGAAGCTCATTTTGTGAAACTTCATTTGCCAAAAGTTCAGATTTTATATGTTCAAGATTTTCTTCAACAATTTGATTTAAATTTTCTGATTTACTGATAAGAGCTAAAGTTATTCTCTGTGAAACATCAAAATCTGCGTCTTTTCTTGCAACCTGACAGGAACGAACAATATCACGCAAAATACCCTCTTTTGCAAGTTCAGTTGAAATTTCAGTGTCAAGAGCTACAACAGTCTTTTGATCGTTGCATACACAGGAAGTATAATTTTCCTTTGTTCTTTTTTCTATATTGAAAATATTTTCTCCAAGAGGCATATCAAATCCGTCAATAGAAATTTCCTTGTCTTTAGAGAGAGAATCAATTAACTTTTGGTGTTCTTCTTTATTTAGATTGGAGAGAACTTCCTTTAGTGAATTTACTTTATTTTTTAAAACTTGACCTGCGTTTTTGAAATTGACAGTCAGATAATTGTCTTCTAAAACAGAAAAATCATTTATTCCTTTGAGTTCTTTGATATTGAGCTCATCTTTTATGATTTTTTCAAAATTTTCAAGTCTATTTATTTGCTCTTCTTCGGCACAAACATACATAGCTGAAAGTGGCTGACGAACTTTAATCTGTGCTTCATTTCTAAGACGGAGTGCAGCTTGAATAATATCTCTTGCAAAATCTGTGTCATTTACAATGGAATCATCTTCATATCCAGTCATTATTTCAGGCCAATCGCTTAAATGAACTGAGAGTTCCGCACCTTCGTCTACTTTTCTTATAAGTTCTTGCCAAATTGTTTCTGTCATAAATGGAATGATGGGAGACATAATTTTTGTCAGAGATTTTAAGGCGTAAAAGAGTACAAAATATGCAATCTTTTTGTCGTCTGTATCTCCAGACTTCCAGAAACGGCGTCTGTTTGAACGAATATACCAGTTTGAAACGCTGTCAACAAAGGCTTCAAAATCACGAATAAGAAGATAAGGTTTGAAATCATCCATATATTCTTTGGCTTTTATAATGAATTCATTTGTCATATTTATCAGCCATAAGTCAGTAATATCAAGCTTTGATTTGTCTGGTTTGAAATTGTCAAAATGAGGTTTGTCAATTGATGCATAGGTCTGATAAAAAGTAAAGATATTATAAAAACTTAAAATCTTTCTTCTTGCCTCATCTCCAAGATTAAATCCAAAACGAACATCATTTGTTATGGGATTTGAAGCATATAAGTATCTAATAGGATCTGCACCAATTTTTTTGACGGCGTCTTCAAAACGAATCATAAAACCAGTTTTTGAAAACTTACTTCCGTCTTCTGCAACAACTGAACCATGAGTTAGAACCTTTTTATATGGAGCCTGATTTTCTAAAACGGTACTCATAAATAATTGAGAATAGAACCAGAGTCTGATTTGCTCGTGCATTTCGACGACTAAGTCAGCTGGGAAATTCTTTTTCCATTCTTCTTTATCCGTAAAATATCCTGTTGTAGAAAATGGAACAATGCCTGCGTCAAGCCAAACATCTCCAATTTCAGGAATTCTCTTAACTGTTTTACCACAATCTGGGCAGAGGATTTCAATATCATCAATATATGGTCTATGTAATTCTTTTAAATTTTTAGCTTTTTCTTTATCGGCTGCAAGCTCAATGAGTTCTTCTTTGGAACCTACAACAGTCAATTTGCCACATTCACAGTTATAAAAGGGGAGTGGCATACCGTAAAATCGTTTTCTTGAAATATTCCAATCGCCCATATTTGTGAGCCAGTCAGACATTCTTTTTCCACCTGATTGCGGTTGCCAATCCACTTTGGAAGAAGCGTCCAACAGAGCGGGTTTTAATTTTTCAGTTGTTATATACCATGATGGCACAAGTCGGAAGATAACTTCGCTTTTACATCTCCAGCAAACGGGATAGCTGTGCTCATAGGGCATAATTTTATATAATTTTCCCTGTTTATCAAGATTTTCAAAGACTTCATCAGCGACATCGTGTGAATTTTTTCCAGTTAAGAAACCAAAGCCGGGTAAGAAATTTCCAGAGTCGTCGACTGGCATAATTTTTGCAAGTCCGAGTCTTTCACCAAGTTCAAAGTCTTCAAGACCGCAACCTGGAGCAATGTGAACGATTCCAGTTCCCTCATCTGCGTCAACATCTTCCCAATTTACAACCTTATGCTCAACGCCTTTTTGAGCTTCAAAATCTTCAAAGCAGGTTTCAAATTTTAATCCAACGAGTTCTTCGCCCTTGAAAGCCCTTAGTATTTCAAGCTTATCGTCGCCTAAATAATCAATGGCATTCTTACCTAAAACTAAAATGTCATCAGAGCTTTTTACTTTGGCTTCTACATAATCCAAGTCTTTATTTACAGCCAAAGACACATTTGAACTCAAGGTCCATGGTGTTGTAGTCCAAACCAAAGCTCTTCTGCCGTCTTCTAAAGGTAGTTTAAAGAAAACAGATTTATGTGTGATTTTTTTATAAGAGCCTGTCATCTCATGTTCTGAAAGTGAGGTCCCGCAACGAGGACACCAAGGCATAGGCTTGTATTCACTTTTGATGGCATCTTTTTCATAACAAGTTTTTAAAAAATGCCAAATTCCACCTATATTTAAATCAGTATTTGTAAAATATGAATTATCCCAATCCATCCATTGACCGAGACGAATTGATTGTTCTGTAATAATTTTAGAAAATCTATTGACTCTTTCTTTACATTTTTCAGTGAATTTATCGAGCCCGTATTCTTCAATATCTTTTTTAGTCTTAAATCCAAGTTCTTTTTCGACTTCTACTTCAACCCAAAGACCTTGAGAATCAAAGCCATTTTGATATTTACAGTCATAACCCTGCATAGCTTTATATCTTAAAAATATATCTTTGAGTGAGCGACCCCAAGCATGGTGAATACCCATAGGATTATTTGCTGTAATGGGACCGTCGATAAATTTAAATCTTTCATTATTTGCATTTTTTTCTTTTAATTTTTTGAAGCACTCGTTTTCATCCCAAAATTTTAGGATGTCGTCTTCCATATTGATAAAATTATTACTTAAATTATCCAAAATAAACCTCCTGCTGACTACTAATTTTTAAGACTGTTCAAAGGAGCGGGAATGCGTCCTTTTCTATTTATAAATTTAAGGGGAGAAGCAGAATTCAATTTCGTAACTGGAGCATATCCTAAAAGTCCACCGAAATGTAAGCTGTCTCCTACACTTTTACCGATTGCTGGAATCACACGAACGGCTGTTGTCTTAGAGTTAATCATTCCTATTGCCGCTTCATCTGCTATAATTGCAGAAATTATATCGTCGGGAGTGTCTCCAGGGATTACAATCATATCTAAACCGACGGAACAAACTGAAGTCATAGCCTCTAATTTTTCGATTGATAAAGTACCAGATTCAACGGCGTCAATCATTCCAGCGTCTTCTGAAACAGGGATAAAGGCACCTGAAAGACCGCCTACATGACCTGAAGCCATAACACCGCCTTTTTTAACCGAGTCATTTAGAATTGCTAAAGCGGCAGTAGTTCCATGTGCGCCACAACTTTCAAGTCCCATTTCCTCTAAAATATGAGCTACAGAATCTCCAATAGCGGGAGTGGGAGCTAAAGATAAGTCTACAATTCCAAAGGGAACATTTAATCTCTTTGAAGCTTCGAGAGCAACTAATTGTCCCATTTTGGTAATTTTGAAAGCTGTAGTTTTAATAATTTCTGCTAAACGGGAAAAATCTGCGTCTTTATGCTTTGAAAGAGCGGCTCTAACAACGCCAGGGCCTGAAACACCGACATTGATAACGCTATCTCCCTCGCCAGGTCCATGAAAGGCACCTGCCATAAAGGGATTGTCTTCTGGAGCATTGCAAAATACAACTAATTTTGCAGCTCCTATACAATTTTTATCCTTTGTCAATATGGCAGTTTCTTTAATAATATGACCCATTTTTTCGACAGCGTCCATATTTATTCCAGCTTTGGTTGAAGCCAAATTGACGCTCGAACAAATATTTTCCGTCTGTGCAAGCGCCTCTGGAATACTGTTTATTAAAGCCAAATCTCCTGGGGTAGCGCCTTTTTGAACAAGAGCACTGTAACCACCAATAAAGTCAACGCCAGTTTTGTCGGCGGCTTTTTGAAGAGTTAAAGCATATTTTACTGGGTCTCCACCTGAAGCACTTACCAAAAGGGCAATAGGAGTAACTGAAATTCTCTTGTTGATTATCGGAATTCCAAATTCTTTTTCTATTTCATGACAAACCTTAACCAAATTTTCAGCTTTAGTTGTGATTTTGTCATAGATTTTTTGACAACTCTTGTCAATATCAGCGCACGCACAGTCAAAAAGAGAAATTCCCATTGTAACTGTTCGCACATCGAGATTTTCGTTGTCAATCATTTCAATTGTCTCTAATATATCTTTTGTATTTATCATTTTTTCCTTTAGATTCTGTGCATTGAATTGAAGAGATCTTCACGCATAATTCTGATGTTTAAGTTTTCTTTTTCGCCTAATTCACCGAGTAAATCCGAAAATTCACCGAAAGGTTTTTTCAAATTAGTAACATCTACAAGCATAATCATACAAAATAAATCGCTTAAAATAGATTGAGTTACTTCCATAACATTTACATTGTTTTCTGCACATTCAGTAGATACCTTTGAAAGTATACCAACTGTGTCATGTCCAACAACTGTAATAATCGCTCGCATAGGGTTCTTCCTTACATAGTTATTTTTTTTACAATATTCTGAAATTATACCATAAAAGGCGTGAAATTTCTTTGTAAAATCAGACAAAATAAGAAGAAAAATATTTTTTCGTCTGTATATCCGTACAAAAGGTAAAAGCTCTTTGAATTTCAGAGATAAATTTAGAAAAATTTTTAACAAAAAAAGAGATTTTTATTAAACTAAATTACTTATACTATACTTGTATTTTCTTGATAAGTTTCGATTTGAATTGTATAATTAATAGATAGGGAAATTATAAACTTTATTTGTCTAAAAATCTTATATGAGGAGCAATAATTGAAATTCAAGAATGTAATGGACATGCATGTTCATACTGACAATTCTTTTGACGCCAGTGACGCCGCAATAAAATTATGCGAAAGAGCATATGACAATCATTTGCGAGCGGTTTCTTTTACTGATCATTTGGAAGTAGATTCTTTTGTACCGATAGAAGATTTCAGAACTCTGACAAATGCTTATTTTGACGCTGTAAAGTCACGAGATGTTTATATAGGTTCTGTTATTGTAGCAGCAGGAATTGAAATGGGACAACCTCATTATAATATGGAACTTTCTCAGAAAATTTTAGGTAAATACAACTATGACCTTGTTCTTGCTTCTGTTCATAATTTGAGAGATAGAGAAGATTTTTCACAAATGGATTATTCTAAACTCGATATTGACTCATTGTTAAAAGAATATTTCAATGAAGAGTTAGAAATGGCGAGTGTAGCAAACTATGATGTTTTAGCACATTTGACCTATCCTCTTCGCTATATTGTTGGAGAATACGGAATAAATGTTGATTTGAGTAAATATAAAGATATAATTGACGGTATTTTAAGAGCTGTTATAGATAGAGAAAAATCTCTTGAAATAAATTCATCTGGACTTAGACAAAAAATTGGAAAACCTATGCCCGATATAGATATTATAAAGAGATATAGAGAATTGGGTGGACAAAATATAACGATAGGCTCAGACGCCCATAGAACAGAAGACCTCGGCAGTGGTATCGAGGAATGTATGTCTATGGCATTGAATATAGGATTTAGTCATATCTGTCTTTATCAAAATAGAGAATCACTTAGAATACCAATTGATTGAGGGGAAATATGAAATTAAATGCGGCAGCGAAAGTAAATCTCGCTTTAGATATATTATGTGCTGACGACAACGGTTACCATATGATTTTTTCCATAATGCAGTCGGTGTCGTTATTTGACAAACTTAGAATAAATACGAGAAAAGATAAAAAAATAAATTTTACCTGCAATGAGCCGAAGTTTTCAAAATATGATGACAATACTATTAAATCGGCAGTTGACAATTTTTTTGAATATACTAAATTAGAAAATCCAGGGTTAGATATTTATCTTGAAAAAAACATTCCGTCTCAGGCTGGGCTTGCTGGAGGTAGTGCAGACGCAGCAGCGACATTGAAAGCATTAAATGAAATTTTTGAAACAAATCTTGATGAAAAAATACTACAAAAAATAGGGAAAAAAGTAGGTTCTGATGTGCCTTTTTGTATTAGAGGGGGAACTTCACTTGTACAGAATACGGGAGATATTTTGTCAGAATTACCAGATTTTGAAAATTTCTTTTTTGTAATTTTGAAACCAGACGCCAGTGTTTCCACTAAAGAGGCATATATGGAATTTGACAGACAGAAAGATTCCATTTATCATTTCGATAATGCAAAAGTTTTGTCTGCTTATGCAAGAAAAGATCATAAAACAGCAGTGAATCTTATACAAAATGTTTTTGAACAACTTACAGAGGTGCCAAACAGGCCTCATATTAAACTTAAAATGATGAATATGGGGGCATTAAATGCCTGTATGAGTGGAAGCGGAACGGCAATTTTTGGTGTCTTTGATGACAGACAAAAGGCTAAAAATTGTTATGAAGAACTAAAAAAACAATATAAAAAAGTATATTTGGCAGAGCCTTGCAAAGAAGGGGTGCTTGAGGTATGAAAAAGAGAAATAAACTTTTAATTTTATCTATGGCTTTTGTATTTTCTATAGTTGGATTTATGCAAACTATAATTACAGCGGCAGCTTGGGGGTCAAAAGACGCTCAAAACAAAAATGGATATGTCTTATTTTCTGATAGAAATGAGTGTAAAGACGAGGTACCGGAAAATGAAAAAGGCCAGTGTCAATTGCGTCGAGAGATTATGTTTGAATTCGGCACTGTAAATGGCAAAAGATATATAGTTGATTCTCGTTGGTGGTCGGACTGTTATTTGCCAGGTTCTATTAGAGTACCTTCAACTGTCCATGGTATAAAAGCGAATGCTTTTGGACAGGGAAAAGACTATAGATGGTGGACAAGAGCTTTAGTGCGTTCAACTCCAGGAGGACTCGTTAAAAATATTTATATTCCCTCATCTTGTAAAGATATAGGAGACAATGCTTTTTCAGGTTGTGCTGAGGGTTGCGTTGTTAGAATTGACAATTATAAGGAAGATGTAAGAGTTGGGGCGAATGCTTTTCCAAAAAATGCCACAGTTATATATAAAAAGAGACCGCCTACAACAACGACTACCACTACAACCACAACAACAACTACTACAACTACAACAACTACTAAGGCACCTACAACAGCAGGAACAGGCTCAAATACGACATCTGGCGGAATTATTCCCAATAAAACGACTAAACCAAATAATGCAAATATGGCTCCTATTGTAGAGGGAGCACCAAAACCATTAGAACAGGCTACAAAAGACAAGAAAAATGAGCTTACTACGGGAGAAGATCCAAATACTACAACAAAAAGGCGTCTTATAGATATTACTGCTCCGAGTACCGTTGAGAGAGATTCTTATTGGGAAGACGAGTCAACTGACTCAGAAGAAGAGAGAAATAGAAAGGCAAAATCGCTTTCTTATCAAAATATTGGAGCAATTATCTGGGTTATGAGTTCTACTTTCATTGCGTCTTTGCTCGTATATACTAAACTTAAGTAATAATAGAAAGAGGAAAACAACACTTAATGGCAATAAAAGAAAATAAAATGGGGGTAGAGCCGGTTGGCACTCTATTACTAAAAATGGCAATACCCCTAATGTTTTCAATGCTTATACAGGCCCTTTATAATTTTGTAGACGGAGTTTTTATCGCTAAGATATCACAAGAGGCATTTACAGCGATCTCCGTCTCTTTAGTTTTGCAGAATCTTACCATGGGCGTTATCATCGGTACAGCTGTCGGAACAACTTCAACTTTATCTAAGGCGCTTGGAGCAATGGACTACGAGAGGGCAAATAAAACTGCGGGCAATGGTATTTTTTTGAGCTTAATTTTAGCAGTCATTGCGGCAGTCATTTCCATTTTGCTTATAAATCCCTTTTTGCGTTTGCAGACTTCAAGTCAGCAGACCTTTGAATACGGAAGAGAATATTTAATTATTTGTATGATAGGACTTGTCGCTCCATATTTACAAATCATATTTGAGCGTATTTTACAAGCTACTGGTAAAGCGATGTTGTCTACCATTATTCAAGTAACGGGAGCTTTAATAAATATAATTTTGGATCCAATTATGATTTTTGGACTTTTTGGTTTTCCTAAAATGGGAGTCAAAGGTGCGGCTATTGCAACTGTTACAGCTCAAGCATTTGCGGCAATACTTGGTCTTATAATTAATCTTAAATTTAATAAAGAACTTTCATTTAAATTGAAATATCTTAAACCCGATTTAGAAATAATCAAGAAAATTTTTGAAATTGGGTTGTCCTCAGCTGTTATGATTTCCATAACTTCTGTAATGCTTTTCCTTGCAAACAGAATTTTGCGTACTTTTTCAGAGACGGCAATTGCAGTTTTAGGAGCATATTTCAAAATTCAAAACTTTATATTTATGACTGTTTTTGGAATAAATCAGGCCTTGATACCGATTGTGTCTTACAACTATGGTGCCAAAAAAAGAAAGCGTATAGATGATGTTATCAAATATGCAGTTTTATATTCTTTTATCCTTATGGTTATAGGAACTTTAATTGTAGAACTACTTCCAAGACAATTACTCGGTATGTTTTCTGCAAATGCCGATATGATGAGAATTGGTATACCTGCTTTTCGAATTATCGGGCTCAGTTTTTTATTTGCTGGAATCGATATAATTTTGAGTTCTACTTTTCAATCGCTCGGCAAACCACTAAGAGCGCTTTTAATTTCTTTCATAAGACAGATGGTTGTCTTAATGCCAGTTATGTATCTTTTATCACTCAAAAGAAACTTAGACTTAGTTTGGGCAGCTTTTCCAATATCTGAAGTTATTTGTTTGATTGTCTGCTTGACTCTGTTCTTTGATATGATGAAAAATTTGAGCGTAAAAAGAACAGACGATAATAAAATCGACTGTTTGGAAAATGAAAGTTATTAATTAAAATTTAAATATCGGGCAAGTAAATCGACCGCTTCTAAATAACCGTCGAAACCCTTGCCTGATATTGTTTTTATAGCGGAAAGAGCGGTTATACTCTTTTGTCTAAACTCTTCTCTTTTTGAAATGTCAGTTAAATGCACTTCAACATAGGGAAGATTTTTCGCTTTCAAAGCGTCTAAAATTGCAATTGAATAATGAGAATATGCGGCGGGATTTATTATAATTGCGTCGCTTTTTGTTTGCTGAATTTTGTCTATCAAATTTCCCTCATGGTTGGACTGATAAAACTCAACTTCTATATCTTTTTTTTCACAATAATTTGTGATTTTTTGAAGTAAATTGTCATAAGTTAAATTGCCATAAATATCCGTTTCACGACTACCGAGTAAGTTCATATTGGGACCGTTTATTATTATAATTTTCATTTTATCACCAAAGAGATTATTTTTTCGACAGTATCTTCTATTCTTTCGTTAAATATTTTTTCGTCGCAGACAATATCATAAAAAGGTTTTCTGCTTTCAAAAAGATTTTCTAAATTTTTAGAGAGTGGACGGTTGAGAGTTTCCAATTTTTCAAGTTCTCGATGTAAATAAAAAACATAGGCATTTTTTCTTAAAATTTTTCTATTTTGCTCATCACAGACAGCTCCGCCACCAGAAGATATAATGCAGCCTTTGACAAATTCAAGATTTTTTATTTGCTCTCTTTCAATTTCTCTAAAAACTCTTTCGCCATATGTTTTTATAATTTCATATGTTTTCTGATCTTTCATTTTATTTTCAATGAGTTTATCTGTATCAATGAAATTCATTTCAAGTTTTTTCGACAATATTTCGCCGATTTTAGTTTTGCCAACACCTGGCATACCGACTAAAACTATGTTGAAATTATTTCGTATAATTTTCAGTTTAGTATTTTGAAGATCTAAATTCTTTTTAAGAGCTAAATTTACATTCAACTTTGCTTGAGATAAAAGCATATCTAAGCCATTTGCAACTTTTAAATTTTTTTCTTTTGCATTTATCAAAAAATCAGAATTGAGTGGAGAATATCTCAAATCTACTGCTACATTTAAATTTTCAAATTTGTCAAATATATTTGGACTGATAGAAGTTGCATTTATAACACAGTAAAAATCAGTTTGCTTTTTTAGATTTTGCAAATTTCCTTTTTTACGAGAAAAAATCTCAATATTCTTCGCCTTATTGTCTTTTAAGAATTGATATACAGTATTGCTAACAGCTCCGTCGCCTAAAATGGCAAAATTTTTATCAAATATATCTATTTGATTTTTGCTAAATATTTCTTGTAAGCCAAAATAATCGGTATTCATTCCGTAGATTATTTCGTCTTTTTTTATTATAAGATTTACATTGTCAACTGATTTTGCGGTATTATCTAAGCTGTCACAGAGCGAAAGAGCAAGTTTTTTATATGGTGTAGTTATGTTGAAAAAATCGCCGTCTGACATTGATAAAATCAAGTCTTTTGCATTTTTTTCATCTACATCATAAATTTCATATGGTATAAGATTTTCATTGTAAATTTGTTTTGAGAGAGAATATCCTATATTTTGTCCAATTAATCCATTCATTTTCTACCCTAAAAGCAAGTCATAAATAGCAATAGCGCAGACAGTTTCAACTACAACAGCGCCTCGTACCGCAATACAGGGATCGTGTCTTCCAGAAATTTTAATTTTTGCATTTTTTTGAGTTTTTATATTTACAGTATTTTGCTCTTTAGATATTGACGGCGTCGGTTTAAAAACCACTCTAAAATATACATCTTCTCCATTAGATAGACCGCCATTTATTCCACCGTCATTATTTGACTTAGTTCTGATTTTTCCATTTTTTATATATATTTCATCATTGTATTCACTTGCATAAAGGTCAATACTGTCAAAACCTTTGCCAAATTCAATTCCCTTTATTCCGGGAATAGAAAAAATTAAATCAGAAATGCGACTTTCAATACTTTGAAAAACAGGATTTCCAAGGCAGACGGGGAGGCCTGAAATTTTACATTCTACAATACCGCCAACAGAATCATTTAGTTGTTTTGCCTTTTTGATTTCGTCTTTCATCTCTTTGTTAAATTCTGTGCCTTTAATAGCACCAATTTGAATTATATTAGATCTTATTTTTATATTTTTATTATCTAATATATTTTCACAAATTGCACCAATTGCATTTATCGGAGCTGTCATTCTGCCCGAAAAACAACCTCCTCCGCTCTCAATTTTTCCATATTTCAAAAAACTGACAAGGTCGGAATGAGATGGACGGAGTAAATCGGCATTTTTTGAATACTCAGATTTATTATGATTTACATTTTCAAACTGTAAAACAATTTCATCACCAGTGGTTGTTTCATTTTCTATTCCAGAAAGAATGTTAAATTTATCGGGTTCCATTCTGCCGGTAACTAAATCTTTTTCATAAAATTTTGCACATCTTCTATTGACCTTATCTCTTATAAAATCAAAATCTATTTTTTGCCCCGATTCAACGCCCTTTAACTTAATAGTCATAGAATCAGAATGAGAAGATCCATTTAATTCAATTTGCAAATTTTGGCCTTTATAGTTTGGCAAGGACTTCTCCTTTACAATTATGATAATCGAGAATGAAATTTTTATACGATTTCTGAATACAGTCTATATCATCTAAAATTATATATTTATCTAAAACAGTCGGGATAAAATAAGACATAGCCATACGATGATCGAAAAAAGTTGGAAGCTCAAACTGCTTTTCTTTCAAGGTTTCGACACCATCAATTATTAAATCTGTTTCAGTTAAATTATAATTTATCCCAAAAGTTTCTAAAGCTTTTGTCGCAGCTAAAACTCGGTTTGTCTCCTTTATTTTAGCTCGATTTATATTTTTAAGTGTTGATTCGCCGTTTGTAAAGGCAAACAACATTACAAGCGTTGGAAAAAGATCTATGCAATCGTCTACATCCACAGTTAGAGCTTTTTTATCTTGAGCTTTTGAAATTATAATACTGTCTTGATTTTTCTCTATCTTTGCTCCGTATTGTTTTAATATATCAATTATTTTTTTGTCAGGTTGTTTTGAATTTAGATTTAAGTTTGCAAACTCTAAATTGCCACCAAGTGCAGAGGCTGACATAAGATAACTTGCTGAAGAAAAATCTCCGTCGGCTAAAACCTCATTGCTCTTTGAAATTTTTTTAATCAAATCTTTTGTTAAATCTATATATCCGTTTTTGTAATCATCGACGGTGATTTTTATATCGTCAAAATAAGTCTGTAAAATCAAAAGGGAAGATATTGTCTGAGAAGTGAGTGGATTTTTCATATTGAAATTTTTATTTTCAATTTTTCCACTTTGGATTATGAAAAGATTTGATTTTTTTTCAAATTTTATATGGTTTTCATCAAAGATTTTTTCGATGTCATAAATTGGTCTGTTCTTTAAACTGTCGCTTAAATGAAAGACTGCTTTGAGCTCAAAAAAGGCACAAAATAACAGAAAAAATCTATATACAAAGGCTGAATCTTCAGGATTGAAATTATAAATTTTATTCTTATCAAAATTTATATTCGGTATTATTCGGATACCTGTTTGAGATAACTGAATTTTTATTCCAAGATTATTTATACATTTGAGTGCGGACATAACATCTTTACAGAGATTATTGTGATAAATAGTCTTTGTTTCATTTTGCAAAATAGAGAGAAAAAGATAGCGTAAAATTTCCGACTTTGAAGACGGCACATAAATTTTTCCCTCTAAATTTTTGACAAAAGCTAAATACATCTTAACGCCTCATAGAAATCATCAATAAAATATTGTTTTATAATACAGTGGTCTTTCGCCGTTGGAATAACCAAATTTATCATATCAGAGTTGATTTTTTTATCTTCTAAAACATATTCCCAGAGTTTGTGAAAATCATATTCTTTAATCGGAAAATCGAATTTATTTATAAGTGATTGTATCGCTTTGAAATCTTCATTTGAAAGCAGATTTTGGCTTACAGCAAATCTGCCGATCATTAAAATCCCGTTAATGACAGAACTTCCATGACTTAATTTTAATTTTTCTACACTCTCAATTGCATGACCAAAAGTATGCCCCAAATTCAATAATTTTCTCTTGCCTTTATCAAATGGATCCTGGCTTGTTATATCAAGTTTGAAAGAGGAACAGGATTGAATTATTTTATTTTTATTTGCTTCAAAATTTTCAAGATATTCATAGAGATTTTCAGCACCTAAGACAGCATATTTTATAATCTCTCCAATACCACTTAAAATATCATCTTGATCCAAAGTTTTTAAAAAATTAATATCTGAAAAAACAAAAGTCGGTTGCAGAAAAGCACCGACGGAATTTTTTATGCCACTAAAATTAACGGCGTTTTTTCCGCCGATTGCAGCGTCTGTCATAGACAATAAAGTTGTGGGATAATTTATTAAATTAATGCCTCTTTTATAAATTGTGGCACAGAGCCCAACTAAATCAATTATTCCACCACCGCCGAAAGCTATTACGGTGTCAGACTTAGATAAATTATTTTTTATAAAAAAATTTAAGACTATCTCTATATTTGAAAATTCTTTATTTTTTTCTCCGCTTTGTAAAACGAGGTTTGGAAAAGGGAAAAAATCTTCATATAAGTCGTTTACCGTTTTATCAGAAACAACTACAATTTTTGATTTTGGAAATGAAGAATAAATCAAATCAAAATTTTCTTTTGTATTTTCAGAAATTATAATTTTTGTTTTCATTATTTCATGAAAAATCTTTGAGTTTCGTATTTGGGTTCAAAGGTTGTATTTATTCCAAGTTTTTTCAAAATTTGTGTTTCAGCAGAAGATAAAATCACTGTTGAATGTGCTTCACAGCCCTTTAATTCAGCTAAATTGTCGAAAGCCTTTGAAGCAGAGGTGTCGCTTACAGCAGAGATTGCCAAAGCTATTAACATTTCACTTACATGCAATCTTGGACTGTCTGAATGAAGATTGTTGCTCTTTAATTTTTGTATAGGTTCTATAACTTTTGGATCTATCAAATGAATATGGTCGTCTATACCTGAAATTTCTTTAAGTGCATTGAGTATTGCCGCACAGGCGGGGCTCATAAGCTCGGATGTTTTGCCGACGACGATATTATCTTTGCTGATTTTAATTGCAAAAGCTTCGGCTCCGGTTTCTTGAGCTTTATTTTCCGCTGCCTTAATCACCGGTCTATCGGAGTCACTCACTCCAGCTTTTTCCATTAAAAGTTCAAGTCTGAAAATTTCTTCCGATGAGGAAAGTCCTTTTTTTCTATCAACCAAAGCACTGTAATATCGTCTTATAATTTCCTGTTTTGCAGATTTTTCTACAATATCGTTGTCCGTTATACAGTAACCAGCCATATTTACGCCCATATCTGTCGGAGATTTGTAATCGCATTTTCCCATAATTGATTCAAAGATTGATTTGAGTACAGGGAAAACTTCAATATCACGATTATAATTTACGGCTGTTGTATCGTAAGCTTCCAAATGAAAAGGGTCAATCATATTTACATCATTTAAATCGGCAGTTGCAGATTCATATGCAAGATTTACAGGATGATTTAAAGGCAGATTCCAAATTGGAAAAGTCTCAAATTTTGCATATCCAGATTTAATTCCACGAAGATTATCTTGATACATCTGCGACAAACAAGTTGCCATTTTTCCACTTCCAGGACCGGGGGCAGTTAGCACAATCAGTGAAGAAGTAGTTTTTATATATTCATTTTTCCCTAATCCATCCGCGCTTATAACTTTTTTGAGGTTGTGAGGGTAGCCATCTATATTGTAGTGCTTATATACGCAAATACCGAGATTTTCAAGGCGTTTTTTGAAATTTAATACAGCAGGTTGGTCGTTGAATCTTGTAATTACCACAGACGACACTCTAAGTTTATATTCTCTAAAAGAATCAATAAGACGAAGAACATCTAAATCATAAGTAATATCAAGGTCTTCACGCAGTTTGTTTTTTTCTATATCAGAGGAATTGACAACAATAATTATTTCCATTTCGTCTCGCAGAGCCGACAGCATTTTAATTTTAATGTCGGGCTTAAAACCCGGTAAAACTCTTGAAGCGTGGTAATCATCAAATAATTTACCGCCAAATTCTAAATAGAGTTTACCTCCAAAAGAGTTTATTCTCTCTTTGATTTCTTTAGATTGCAATTTAATATATTTATCGCTGTCAAAACCTTTTATATCCATATTCGCCTCCAAATTATCACTAAAAATTGTATCAGAAAACGCCTTTTATTACAATATAGATTGCCCGATGAACAGACATCTATAATTTTATTTATATATATTTTGTAA
Source organism: Clostridia bacterium (assembly GCA_030532035.1). Classification (GTDB taxonomy): domain Bacteria; phylum Bacillota; class Clostridia; order Oscillospirales; family Acutalibacteraceae; genus JAUNLX01. Next base: position 37,911 of record JAUNLX010000007.1, read on the forward strand.
TCGTAGATATTTCAGAGTATAGAAACGCAAAGCGGTTTATGATAAAATAATTTTATGCAAAAAAATAAGGAAAAAATTGTAAGTATTGTTGTAATTCTCGTGTTTTTGATAGCGGGACTTGTTTTTTTGCAATTAAACATAATTAAGAATAAAAAAGTCGACAATAAAAAGCCCCTTAGTGTTGAACTGTATAGTGAGTACAAGCAAAAACAAGTAAAAGAAGAAAAATCGATTGAAAGTGCTTCTAAATCGAGAAATGAACAGATACAGACTACAACCATAAAAATTGAAAAAGAAAAAACGCCCACAAGCCCACCAGCAAAAACAACAAATCCAACGAAACCAAAAACCTATTATCCGCCCTATGTTTTGACAAATTCTGCAACTGGTGGAAAAACAAGCTCATCTGGTGCTTCAATTTTAGATTATTCAAATGCAAATTCTGGCTATGTTATGCTCAATTATAATGGCTCTAATCCCAAAGTTAAGACGCTTATAAAAAATTCAAGATCTGGATTAAAAAGACATCAGTTTATAACGAGAAAACGAGGCTCTTACGAAGCTTTTCCACTTTCTCAGGGAAGCGGAGAATATTCAGTAATTGTTTACGAAAATATATCTGGAGACACCTACACTCCTATAATTTCTAAAAATGTTAGTGCGAGTATTGCAAATGCTTCTCCATTTATTCGCCCCAATCAAATAGTTAGCTATTATTCTGGCACAAATGCCGTAAAATATGCGGCAGAACTCACAAGGGGTACTTCAAACGATACTCAAAAAGTAAATGCTATATATGGATATGTCGTAAAAAATATAAAATACGACCACGGCAAAGCTGCCAGTGTGCAATCAGGATATATTCCGAGTGTCTCTGCAACCTTTAATTCTAAAAGGGGAATTTGTTTTGATTATGCGGCTTTAATGGCAGCTATGTGTAGAAGTCAAAGAATACCATGCAGAGTTGTTGCGGGCGCCACACCTCAAGGACAGCATGCTTGGGTTGAAGTTTATTATAACGGTGGTTGGAAACGAATGGATCCAACCTTTGCCTCAGAGGGAACTCCCTCAAGTTATATAAATAATTCTAACAACTATCATTCTCAGTTTTATTATTAAGGAGGAGAATATGGCAAATAAAGTTTGGAAAGACGATAAACTTGCAGTCTTTTGTCTCGAACTTGGATTATCATTGAATTCTGGAATCCCCGTAAATGAAATAATCTATATGTTGAGCGAGGGAGAAGAAGGAAAAAAAGAGAGAGAACAGATGATGTTAATTTATAAATCTCTTGAAAATGGGAATTCTTTGACCAAAGCTTTAGAGGATTCAAAAGCTTTTCCAGTTCATATGATAGATATGATAAGCATTGGAGAAAAGACTGGAAATGCCGATAAGGTCTTTATGGTCTTATCTGAATATTACAACGGTAAAAAAGAGACGAAGTCAGCTTTTAAGAGTGCTTTTACCTATCCGGCGGTTATAGCTATAATGCTTCTCATCGTTTTGTTTGTGCTACTTTCTCAAGTACTTCCGATATTCAAAGATACCTTTAACAATCTTGGACTTGAAATGTCGCCCATTGCGATGTCTTTGATGAATTTTGGCTTGGGTTTCACAAAGTATTTTTCTGTAATTTTGATATTAATTTTAGTTTTTTGCCTTATTGCTCTTTTAATATATGCAAATGACTCTCTGCGTATAAAAATTACCGATAAATTAGACGGATTTTTTTCTGGAACTAACATAGGTAAAAAACTCGCTATATATAATTTTGCCTCTTCTCTAAAATTGGTTTTGTCCTCGGGAATGGATATAGATGAAAGCTTGAAGACAATAAAAGAACATACGACAAATAAATTTGTAATAGATAAAATTGATAAGTGCATAGAAAACTTAAATTCAGGAGAATCTATCTCTGAAGCCATAAGTTCAGCAGGACTTTTTCCTCCTCTTTATTCGAGAATGATTTCTGTTGGGTTTAAAACTGGAAAAACAGATGAAGTGATGAAAGAGATAGTAGAGCGTACAAAGTCAGATTTGTCAGCGTCAATTACTCATGTGACTGAAAGAGTAGAACCCACGATAGTAATAGTTATGTCGCTCATTATTGGCCTTGTATTGCTCTCGGTTATGCTCCCACTTATGGGAATAATGACGGCAATTTCATAGGTATTTATTATGTATCGTTCAAAATCAAAATTTTCTTTTGCAACAATTTTTAATATCTTATTATTTACAGTAATCGGCGTAATTTTACTGCTGTCTTTTGTTAAAATCTCATATCAAAGTAAAGCAAAGGGCAGAGAAATTTTAGAACAGAGTATAAATAAAGCTGTTGTAACTTGCTATGCTTCCGAGGGAAGATACCCAGATACTTTGGAATATATAGAAAAAAATTATCATGTCAAAGTTGACAGAAGTAAATATGATGTAGAATATAATATTTTTGCCTCAAATATTTATCCCGATATAACAGTTACGGAAAAGGAGACCGAAAATGAGAAATAAAAATGAACTTTCGGTCGAAAATCTTTTTGCTTTTTTACTGTTGCTCATTTATGTTATAACAGTTTTATTTGTTATATTATCGGGCGTGGGTGTCTATAAAAAGACAGTTGAGCTTGGAAATAATCATTTTAATTCATCTACTGCAATTATGTATGTTAGACAAAAAGTGAGAAGTGCTGATTCAAAGGCAAATTTAACGGAAGAAAATTTCAGAGGCAGACGCTGTCTTGTCATAGAGAATAACGAAAATGGTAAAACATATAAAAATTTTATTTTCTTTGAAAAAGGTTATCTCTGTGAATTTTATATAAGTGAAAATTCTAATTTGGAAGATGTTTTTCCGACAAAAATTGTGCCCATAAAATCATTTGATTTTGAGATTGAAAATAATTTACTAAAGTTAAATGCAAAAGATGAAGACGAACAAGAAAGCAATCTCATTCTTTACCTTTACGGAGGTGAATCAAGATGAGCAAAAAATCAACAATTACTCATTCAAAATCCAATTTATTTTTGATTGAAATTGTAATTGTAATATTGTTTTTATCTATCACAGCGGCAGTCTGTATGAAAACTTTTTCCAGTGCAAGACTTATGGTTATAAAGGCAACTGAAAATGATAATGCCGCATTGATAGCGTCAAATATTGCAGAAGAATTTAAGGCAAGCGACGATGAAAAAATCTTAGAAATAAGATATTATGATAAAAATTTCAATCAAATTCAGAATTTGGAAAACGCAATATATAAGTCAAATACCAAAATTGAGAAAAAGGACAATTTAGAAAAATTAACGGTTGAAATTAAAAGAATAAAATCAGATGAATTGATTTTTGATTTGCAGGTAGGGAAATTAAAGGGAGGACAAAATAGTGAATAAAAGGAGAACGGGAATAAGTCCAGGTTCTGCCTCGCTTATTATGGTCTTTACAATTTTTTGTCTAACTATATTTGCCGCTCTTACTTTTATAAATGCCAAAAGAGAAGCAGACATTTCAAAGATAAATATACAGAATACAAAAAATTATTATCAGGCAGATTTAAAAGCCACAGAAAAAATATCCTCTATGACAGAGACTGGCCCCGAAATTTTGACAGTACGAGAAAAAATTGATGATAAATCAGAACTCGTTGTTGTAGCTCAAAAGGTCAACGGAGAATATAAAATCATAAAACATAAAACAGTTATGACAAACAAATGGGAACCGCAAGAGGTTACAGAATTTGCTGGAGGTCAACAATGACAGATATAAATGAAATATTAAAAATTGCCGTAGAGAACAAAGCTTCGGATATTTTTATACTTTCAAATCTTCCAATTACATACAAAATAAAGGGACAAATGACTACTTTTGACGATCAGAAACTCAGTAGCACAGAAATATTGACTTTAATTGAAAAAATTTATACACGGGCAAACAGAACTATTGATAAACTCAAAGAGACCGGAGATGACGATTTTTCCCTTTCTGTTCCAGGACTTTCCAGATTTAGAATTAGCACATATAGACAGAGGGGCTCTTATGCAAGTGTCATAAGGCTTGTTTCTTTCAATGTTCCAAATCCAAAAGAAATAAATATACCTGAATCGGTTTTAGAAACAGCAGATTTACAAAAGGGCGTTATAATTGTAACCGGTCCAGCAGGTTCTGGTAAAACAACGACGCTTGCCTGTTTAATTGATAGAATAAATAAAAATAGACGAGCTCATATCATTACAGTTGAAGATCCACTCGAATATTTACATAAAAATGATAAATCCATTGTCTCTCAAAGAGAGATTGAAACTGATACTGCCGATTATTTAACTGCTTTGAGGGCTTGTCTGCGACAATCTCCTGATGTTATATTACTTGGAGAAATGAGAGATTATGAAACAATAAAAACTGCTATGACAGCGGCAGAAACAGGACATCTTTTAATATCGACTTTGCATACCTTGGGTTCTGCAAATACCATTGACAGAATAATAGATGTTTTTCCGCCGACAGCTCAACAGCAGATACGAGTTCAGCTCGCACAAACATTAAAAGTTGTTATATCTCAACAACTTTTGAGAACAAAAGACGGGGGATTAATGCCTGTTTTTGAAATTATGAAAGTAAATAACGCAATTGCCAATATGATTAGAGAAGGCAAAACTCATCAAATAGATTCAGTGATTCACACCTCTTCAAAAGAGGGAATGACGGGAATGGATAATGAAATCTTAGAACTCTATAAAAAGGGAATGATAGATTTTGACGAAGCTGTGAGAACGGCGATAAATCCAGATATGATGAAAAAAAGACTGCGTTCATAAGAGGTGATAATTTGGGATACAACGCAGATAAAATAAGAAATTTTTCAATTATTGCGCATATAGACCATGGAAAATCGACTTTGGCGGATAGGCTTTTGGAAAAAACAGATTCCGTAGCCCAGAGAGATATGCGTGAACAGTTGCTTGACAATATGGACTTGGAAAAAGAGAGAGGAATTACCATAAAGGCAAGAGCTGTTAAATTAAATTATAAAGCCAAAGACGGCGAAAACTATGAGATGAATTTAATAGATACTCCAGGGCATGTGGACTTCAATTATGAAGTTTCACGCTCTCTTGCCGCCTGTGAGGGTGCGCTATTAGTTGTAGATTCAACTCAGGGAATACAGGCTCAAACGCTTGCCAATACTTATCTTGCACTTGAAAATGATTTAGAGATTATTCCGGTAATCAACAAAATTGATTTACCGTCTGCAAGAACAGAAGATACAATTGAAGAAATTGAAAATGTCATAGGAATTGAAGCGACGGACGCTCCGTTAATTTCTGCTAAAACAGGCAAAAATATCGAAGATGTATTAGAAGCTGTTGTAAATAAAATCCCGTCGCCGAGCGGGGTCTTAAAAGCACCGCTCAAAGCACTGGTGTTTGACTCTATGTATGACCCTTATAAAGGCGTTATAGTATATGTCAGAGTTCGTGACGGCGAAATAAAGAAAAATGACAGAATAAAATTTATGGCGACAGGAGCGGAATTTGATATTGTTGAAATTGGTTATCTTCAAGCAAATTCACTTGAAAAAACAGACTCTCTGAAAGCTGGAGAAGTAGGATATTTAACAGCTTCTATAAAAAATATTGAGAGTACAAGAGTGGGAGATACGATAACTTTAGCTAATAATCCTGCTAAAGAGCCTCTGCCTGGTTATAAAGAAGTAAATCCCGCTGTTTTCTGTGGCGTCTATCCGTCTGACGGAGAAGATTATGAAGATTTAAAAGAAACTTTAGAAAAATTAAAATTAAATGACGCTTCATTATTTTATGAGCCCGAAACTTCTAAAGCATTGGGCTTTGGTTTTAGATGTGGATTTTTAGGACTTTTGCACCTTGAAATCACAAAAGAGAGAATAGACAGAGAATACGATATAGGACTTATAACGACTGTTCCGAGTGTTATTTATAAAATAGAACTTACAAATGGGGAACTTCTGAATATTGATAACCCTTGCGATTGGCCTGATACTTCTGTTATCAAGAGAACTCAAGAACCTATTTCAGATATTCATATATATACACCGCCTGAATATATCGGAACTGTTATGGGACTTTGTCAAGATAGGCGTGGAGAATATATCGGAATGACTTATCTGACAAAAGAGAGAGTCGACATAAATTACAAAATGCCCTTGAATGAAATAATTTTTGACTTCTTTGACGCACTGAAATCTGCAACAAGAGGTTATGCTTCTTTTGATTATGAAAATGCAGGATATAGAGAATCTAAACTTGTAAAATTAGATGTTTTACTTAATTCTGAAGTCATAGACGCACTTTCCTTTGTTGCGCACGAGAGCAAGGCTCAGACTATTGCTCGAAAAACTGCAATAAAATTGAAAAAACATATACCAAGACAGATGTTTGAAGTACCTGTTCAGGTTGCAATTGGTTCTAAAATTATTGCCAGAGAAACCGTAAAAGCCATGAGAAAAGATGTTTTATCAAAGTGCTATGGTGGAGATATAACGAGAAAAAGAAAGCTCCTTGAAAAGCAAAAAGAGGGTAAAAAGAGAATGAAAAAATTTGGCAATATCGAAATTCCACAGGAGGCTTTTCTCTCAATTTTGAAATTAGATGATGATGAATAGAGGACTCTATATTCATGTTCCCTTTTGTGAATCAAAATGCTCTTATTGTAATTTTTATTCGCTTTATGGAGAACAAAAAAAGCAAAAATCTGAATTTACAAAAAAGATTATCTCCGATTTACAAAGCAATAAAAATAAAGTCGCAAAGACGCTTTATATAGGTGGCGGAAGCCCAGGCTCTCTGCCTTATAAAGATTTGCAAAATATAATTAAAACGGCGACAGAAAGTTATAAAATTTCTGGAGAAAAGACGATTGAACTCAATCCCGTAGAGGTAAATGAAAATCTTTCAAAAGCTTTGAAACAAGTTGATATAAATAGAATTTCTTTAGGAGTTCAAACTTTTAATCCTGAATTTAGAACAGTTTTAGGAAGAAAGGGAGATAGTACTTATATTTTTAATGCTGTCTCTATTTTGAAAAAAATTGTCACTAAAAATATATCAGCCGATTTAATTATTGGACTACCCAATCAAACTCTTGCTGATTTACAGGCAGATTTGAATATGATGAAAGCTTTAGATATACCTCATATAAGTGTTTATATTTTGAAAATAGAACCTAAAACTGCTTTTTATAAAATGAGAAAAACTCTAAATTTTCCAAATGACGATGAAATTGCAGATATGTATCTGAAAACGGTTTCTTTTTTTGATAAGATAAATTTGAAACAGTATGAAATAGCAAATTTTGCAAAAAACGGTTATGAATCAAAACATAATTTGAATTATTGGTTAGGTGGGGAATATTACGCTTTAGGACCCTCTGCTCACTTTTATGTAAACGGAAAGAGATATTTTTATTCAGATAATCTCAAAGACTATCTTGACGATAAACCACCTATTTTTGACTGTGATGGTGGTGGAGAAGAAGAAAAATTAATGCTTAATTTGAGACTGAAAAGAGGAATTTCACTTAATCAAGCAGAGAAATATAAAGAAAAAATTGACGATATGCGTGAATTTTTTGAAATAAGAAATAACCGAGTTTGTCTCAATTCTAAAGGTTTTTTGATTTCTAATTCTATAATTTCTGAACTTCTAAGTTGAAAGATCTCATATATTTGACCTTTTCTTTTTGCGATAATATAATTACTGAGATTTTCTAAAATAATTATCTAAAATATATAAGTAGATTATTAGAAATGTCATCTGAAAAATTTAATTTACCCCAAATAAACAAAAATGATCAGTCGAGAATTGCTGCAATTCACGATCTTTGCGGATATGGAAATTGTTCGTTGGCAATAGTAATGCCGATTGTGTCTTGTGCCGGAGTCGACGTTTTGCCGATTCCAACATCTTTGGTTTCTGCTCAGACAAATTTATCGCCGTTTGCTTTTTTAGATACAACTTCATTTTTGCCAGAATACTTAAGCACATGGCAAGAGTTAAATATAAAAGTTGACGGTGTTTATACTGGATTTTTAGGTTCATCTGAACAGATTAGTCTGATTAAAGATTATTTTGAAAAAAATCCCAAAGCTTATAGAATAATTGACCCTGTTATGGGAGACCATGGAAAAGCTTATCCGACATATACTGAAGAAATGTGTGAAGCAATGAAAGAACTTGTTCCATATGCAGATGTACTTGTTCCAAATACTACGGAAGCGTCAATTCTTTTGGGAATAGATTATCCAGGGGATGAGTTATCAAAAGAGCAAACTAAAGAAATTGTTGACGCACTTATGGATATGGGCGCAAAATCAGTTGTTCTCAAGGGCATAAGGCGTGGAGATGCTATATACAACGCAGTCGGAGCAAAGGATATGGAATATTGTGAAGTCTCAAATCCTATACATAAAACTGCCTTACATGGAACTGGAGATTTATTTGCCTCTGCTTTGACCGCTGGACTTTATAGTGGACACAGTTTGAAAGATTCAGCCGATTTTGCTGGAAATTTTGTCTATGATTGCATTGAATATTCAGTAAACTTAGATGGACATTTAATGCGCGGCGTTAGCTTTGAGCCTCTAATGAACAAAGTTATAGAGTTTTGTAATAGTTAAATATTAAATAAAAATTTCCCTTTTTACTGTTAATAGTAAAAAGGGAATTTTATTATAATTTTAGTTTTAATCTAAAAATCTCTTTAATTCTATTTCTGCATTTTCTACACTATCAGATCCATGAATTACATTCGCTTCCGTCGATAATGCAAAATCTCCACGAATTGTTCCCGGTTCTGCATTTTCAAATTTTGTAGCTCCCATAAGTTTTCTTATTCCCAAAACCACATTTTCGCCCTCTACTTTCATCAAGAGAACGGGTCCAGAAGTCATATATTCTAAAACTTGTGGGAAAAACGGCTTATCTACTATGTGAGCATAGTGTTCTCTTAGCAAATCTTCCGTCAATAGGGCACTTTTATATTGTGTAATTTTATATCCTTTACTTTCAATTCTACTTATTATTTGACCGACAAGATGTCTCTGGAGAGCATCCGGTTTAAGCATAACAAATGTTTTTTCCATTAGTTCCTCCATTTAATTTAATCCTAAAAAGTATAATATAAAAAAGCATATAATTTCAAGTCCAAACAGGGTCTGTAATGATTATTTCTGCCGCTTTTATACCTTCCACTGCAGAGCTTGTTATTCCTCCGCTGTGTCCCGAGCCCTCGCCAATAGGATATAGACCCTTGATTTCCTCAATTTGCATATATTCATTTCTTACAACTCTGACTGGACATGAAGATCTCGTTTCGGGAGCTGTTAAAACTGCATCAGGTAAGTCAAATCCCTTTAATTTTTTTGCCATCAGTGGAACTGATTTTTTTATCATATCAGTTACGAAATTGGGAAGAATATTATTTATATCTACAAATGAAGTACCATTTTTGCAACTCGGTTCTACACTCTTGAATTTTGTTGATTTTCGATTTTCAAAAAAATCAGAGAGCACCTGACAGGGAGGGGAGTAAGTTTTGCCAGCTTCTATAAATGCTTTTGATTCTATTTGACTTTGTAAATCAAAGCCCGATAAAACATCAGAAGTCGGAAATTTATCGGGGTCTATTCCAACAAGTAGAGCGGAATTAGAATTTTCAGCATTTCGAGCATAATTGCTCATACCATTTACAGAAATCCTACCTTTTTCACTTGAAGAAACGACCACTTCTCCGCCAGGGCACATACAAAAAGTGTAGAGCCCTCGCTGGTGCTTAGAATGGCAAGACAATTTATAACTTGCACTTTCCAAAGCGCTATGATTATAAAATTTACCATATTGAGAGCGATTTATCATTTCTCTTTTGTGCTCAATACGAAGCCCAATTGAAAAAGGCTTTTGCATTAAATTAACATTATATTTTTTGAGCATAGTAAATATATCAATTGCACTATGTCCAGTCGCCAAAACACAGGTATCTGTTTCAATATCAAAAACTTCTCCATTTGATAAAACTTTTACTCCATAAATTTGCTCATTTGCGACAATTAAATCAATGACTTTTGTTTGAAAAAGAATTTCTCCGCCCAAGTTTATTATTTCTTTTCTGAAATTTTTAACTGTTTTGCGAAGTCGATCAGTTCCTATGTGGGGTGTGTATGAGTAAGCAACTTCTTTTTGTGCTCCCAATTCAACAAAGGTATCAATTACATGTCTTACTCTCTTGTCTTTTATACCTGTATTGAGTTTTCCGTCAGAAAAGGTGCCAGCTCCACCCTCGCCGTAGCATATATTAGATTCTTCATTTAGATTGTGTTTTGTTTGAAAAAGTTTCACATCTAAAATTCGCTCTTCAACTTTTTTGCCTCGCTCAACGACAATCGGTTTTAGCCCTTGTCTTGCAAGCATTAAAGCAGCAAACATTCCTGCGGGACCGAAACCGACAACCACAGGTCTTTTCAAAGACTTGCGTTTTAATTCAGGTAAAACATATTTTTCATCTTTATTTTTGAAAATTTTAGGATTTTTATTTTTAGACAAAACTCTGTCTTCGTCTATCTGAAGTTGTACATCCACATTGTATATAAAAAAAATATTTTCTTTATCTCTGGAATCTACGGATTTTTTTATTATTGAAATTGAAGAAATATCTTTTTTTGCAATAGACAATTTCTTTGCCGCTTTATTTATTAAATTTTCTTCTGATTCGTCTAAAGACAATTTTATTTCATTTATTCTAATCATATCTGTTTTTTATTCCCTCTGCTGCAGCTTTTGCACTCGAAAAAGCAAATTGTAAATTGTATCCGCCACACATTCCATTTACATCTAAAAGCTCTCCAATTACGAAAATTTTATTATTCGATTTAAGTGAAAAATCATCATTTATTTCACTTAAATCAATTCCACCTTTCGAGCATTGTGCAGATTTAAAATCATTTAATTTGCCTATCGTAAATTCTTTAGATTTTAATATTTTTATAAGATTTTCAATTTCACTGTCGCTTAAATCTGAAATTTGTCTGTCTTTACATTTTATTTTAGCTTGCTTAGATAAAAACATTCCCAATCGATGATGTACCAATGAATCTAAGAGAGAAAAAAGAGAAAGCTTGGCAAAATCTTTTTTTATTTCATATAAAATTTTTCTTAAATTATTTTCTTCAGTAAATGGGAAAAAATCTAAAAAGATTTTAGCCTTTTTTATATTTTTCTCTGTTATGAAATGAGAAATTTGCAAAATTGGTATTCCTGACAAGCCATTTTTGTTAAATTGTATCTGACCAATTTCAGTATAAATTTCTTTTCTGTCAATATACAAAGATGCTTTTGCGGTTGTCCTTATACCACTTATATTTTCAAAATTTTCGTTTTCAACTGAAATTCCAGTCAAAGAGGGGAAAGCAGGATTTATTTTCAGACCCTCACATAATTTATATGCGTCTTTTGAGCCCATTGTCCCAGCATTTGAGCCAGTAGCCAGTACAATATAATCAAAATTATATCCAGTTAAATTTTCAATATTTGTATCAGTTATAATTTTAATGTTATTGGCCTCACAGGCATTTTTTAGTGTACGCACGACAGTTTCAGAGCTTTCCGTCGCGGGATAAACTCTGGAATCTTCTACAGTTAATGGCAAATGCAAATCGTTATAAAAATTTATAAGAACAGCTAAACCATATTTTTTGAGAGCATTTGCGATTATAAAATTATCTGTATTATAAAATTTAATATCTGTATTTTCGTTAGAAAGATTACATCTTCCGTTTCCGCTGGCCTTTACTTTTTTTAAAGGTCTTTCGTTTTTTTCGAAAATTGTAATTTTCGATTGTGGAAGACTTTTTTTACAATTTAACGCAAAATAAATTCCCGAAGCGCCGCCACCAATTACGGCAATATTTAACTTTTTCATATGGATATTATATTACAAATAAGAAAAATGTAAATTTCTAAAACTTTTTCTTGACTTTAGCTCTTTGTCTATATACAATATATACTTGCATTATAGTGGGTAAGTGTTTCTGTGCGACCTTTTAAAAAGAGACCAAAACCCTTGAAAGTTAACAGAAAATCAAGTGAAAGCCACGAGATTTTGTCGTATTTTTTGAACGGAGTGATAGCGTATATGGTAAATGTTAAGCCGGTAAAATTAGGTAATAACCAAAGAATGAGCTTTGCAAAGCTTGAACAAGTTATGGAAATGCCTAATCTTATTGATATTCAAAAGGACTCATATAAGTGGTTCTTGGAAAAAGGACTGAAAGAAGTTCTCCGAGATATGTCCGAAATCACAGATTTTACGGGAAATTTAGTTCTTGAAATTCTTGATTATCGAATGGACGGAGAACCAAAATACTCGGTAAAAGAGTGTAAAGAAAGAGATGCGACATATTCACAACCGCTTCACTTAAAGGTTAGACTTACAAATAAAGAAACTGGAGAAATTAAAAGTTCGGAAGTCTATATGGGAGAATTTCCGAAAATGACTAACAACGGTACCTTTATAATAAATGGTGCTGAAAGAGTAATTGTTTCTCAATTAGTTAGATCTCCTGGTGTATATTATGGAATAGATAGAGATAAGACAGGTAAAAAGCTTTTCTCCACAACAATTATTCCAAACCGAGGTGCTTGGCTTGAATATGAAACCGACCAAAATGATATTTTCCAAGTACGCATAGATAAAAATAAAAAAATACCGATAACAACATTTATAAGAGCTCTCGGCTTGTCAAGCGACGAAGAAATTTTAGAATTTTTCGGCGAAGACGAGAGAATTTTAACGACTTTGAAAAAAGATACAACTAAAAATTCTGAAGAAGCCTTACTTGAAATTTATAAAAAGCTCCGACCCGGAGAACCGCCAACTCTTGAACCAGCACAACAACATATAGAAAATCTTTTCTTTGACTCAAGAAGATATGATTTATCCAGAGTTGGAAGATACAAATACAACAAAAAATTAGACCTCGCTACAAGAATTAAAAATCAAGAACTTGCAAGACCGATTATTGATTCTATTACGGGCGAAGTTTTGGCGGAAGCTGGCGAGATTATTTCAGCAGAAAAAGCCAGAGAAGTTGAACAAATGGGCGTAACTGTCGCATATGTAAAGACAGATGAAACAGAAGTTAAAGTTGTTTCAAATGGCACAGTCGACATAAAGCCATATATTCCATATATTGATGAAGAATATCTTGAAGAAATCGGCGTCAATGAAAAAGTGCAGTTTAGAGTTTTGAGAGAAATTTTAGACGAAGTTTTGGACGACGAAAAGAAGATGAAGGAAGTTCTCAGGGAAAAAGCTCATGAGCTCGTTCCAAATCACATAACTATTGATGACATCTTTGCTTCAATTAATTATCTAAATTGTATTGCACACAATATCGGCGTTTCTGATGACATTGACCACTTGGGTAACCGTCGTATTAGATGTGTTGGAGAATTATTGCAAAATCAATTCAGAATTGGTTGCGCAAGAATGGAAAAGACAATCAAAGACAGAATGAATGTTCAGTCTTCTGAAACAGAAAATATCACACCACAACAATTTATAAATATCAAACCCGTTAGTGCGGCAATCAGAGAATTTTTCGGTTCATCTCCACTTTCACAATTTATGGACCAGACAAATCCACTTGCTGAATTAACTCATAAGAGAAGACTTTCGGCATTGGGCCCTGGAGGACTTTCCAGAGATCGTGCAGGATTTGAAGTTCGAGATGTTCACTATTCTCATTATGGCAGAATGTGTCCTATCGAAACCCCCGAAGGTCCAAACATTGGTCTTATATCTTATCTTGCTACATATGCGAGAATAAATAAATATGGATTTATCGAGGCTCCGTTTAGAAAAGTTAAAGACGGTAAAGTTTTAGATGAATTTGAATATATGACAGCTGACAGAGAGGACGATTTGAATGTCGCTCAGGCAAATGAACCTCTCGATGAAAAAAATAATTTCATAAATGATCGTGTAACTATTAGATATAAGGACGATTTCAAAGAAGTTTCAGCTCAAGATGTTGATTTTATGGACGTTTCTCCTCAAATGCTTGTTTCTGCAGCAACGGCAATGATTCCTTTCTTGGAAAATGACGACGCTAACAGAGCTTTGATGGGATCTAACATGCAGCGTCAAGCAGTACCGCTTTTAAAACCAGAATCTCCAATTGTTGGCACAGGAATGGAATACAAAGTTGCCACAGACTCCGGAGTTGTAGTTTTAGCGAAAAATGACGGTAAAGTTATACAAGTAGATGCAGAAAGCATAAAAATTAAAACTAAAAACGGAATTGATGATTATGATTTAATCAAATTTATGCGTTCTAACCAAGGAACTTGCATAAATCAGAGAAGCATTGTTTCCGTAGGTCAAAATGTTAAAAAAGGAGAAGTTATAGCTGACGGTCCGTCGACCGATAAGGGCGAAATTTCTCTTGGTAAAAATGTTCTCATAGGTTTTATGACTTGGGAAGGTTATAACTATGAAGACGCCGTTTTACTCAATGAAAAATTAGTTAGAGATGATGTTTTCACTTCTATTCATATCGAAAAATATGAAGTTGAAGCCAGAGATACAAAACTCGGACCCGAAGAAATAACAAGAGATATTCCGAATGTCGGCGACGACGCTTTCCACGATTTAAATGACGAGGGAATTATAAGAGTTGGTGCAGAAGTTCATTCTGGAGATATTTTAGTTGGAAAAGTTACTCCAAAAGGAGAAACAGAGCTGACACCAGAAGAAAGACTTTTGCGTGCAATTTTCGGTGAAAAAGCGAGAGAAGTTAGAGATACTTCTTTGAGAGTTCCGCATGGCGAATATGGAATTGTCGCAAATGTAGAAGTTTTCACAAGAGAAAATAGCGATGAACTCAGCCCGGGCGTAAACAAAGTAGTTAGATGTTATATTGCTCAAAAGCGTAAAATTCAAGTTGGAGATAAGATGGCAGGACGCCATGGAAATAAAGGCGTTGTTTCCAGAGTTTTACCACAGGAAGATATGCCATTCTTGCCTGACGGAACTCCACTCGATATAGTTTTGAATCCACTCGGAATACCATCTCGTATGAATATCGGACAGGTACTTGAAGTTAACCTCGGTATTGCTGCTAAAACTCTCGGTTGGAAAATTATGACTCCAGTATTTGACGGAGCAAGTGAGCAAGATGTTAGAGAAATGTTAGACAAAGCAGGTCTTTCAAATGACGGAAAGATTACGCTTTATGACGGTAGAACCGGAAAAAGATTTGAAAATCCAATAACTGTAGGAATAATGTATTTCTTAAAGCTACATCACTTAGTAGATGATAAAATTCACGCTCGTTCAACAGGTCCATATTCACTTGTTACGCAACAGCCTCTTGGTGGTAAAGCACAATTTGGCGGACAGCGTTTCGGAGAAATGGAAGTTTGGGCATTGGAAGCTTATGGTGCAGCTTATACATTGCAAGAGAACTTAACCGTAAAATCAGATGACATTGTTGGAAGAGTTAAGACTTATGAAGCAATCATAAAGGGCAAAAACATTCCAAAATCTGGTGTTCCTGAATCATTTAATGTTCTTTTGAAAGAATTAAAAGCTCTCAGTTTAGATGTAAAAGTTTTGGATGAAAATGGACAAGAAGTTGAAATTAAACAAAATCTTGATGACGGCAATTCTGTATATTCAAAACATAAAAAACTTCAACAAGAAGAACAGATAAATGACGAACAAGTCGCATTTTTGGAAGAAAAAGAAAAACTTGAAAGTGAAATATCCAGTCTAATCAACGATTACGGTGTTCAAAATACAGAAGAAGAAAATTACGACGGTTATACAATGGACAATTCACAATCAATTTTCGGTGCAAATGATTCCGAAGATGATACAGAAGAAGAGTAAGGGGGTTAGCAGATGGCAGATTATATTTTTAGACAAGAAAATGAAATTGTTGAAGACGAAGAACTTCAATTTGATGCTATAAAAATCGGTTTGGCGTCCTCTGACACTATTAGAAAATGGTCGCATGGAGAAGTTACAAAACCCGAAACCATAAATTATAGAACTCTCAAACCAGAAAAAGATGGTCTTTTCTGCGAGAAAATTTTTGGACCTACAAAGGACTGGGAATGTTATTGTGGAAAATATAAGAGAATAAGATACAAGGGTAAAGTCTGCGAAAGATGTGGAGTTGAAATAACAAAATCCAAAGTTAGAAGAGAGAGAATGGGGCATATTGAACTTGCTGCTCCCGTTTCTCATATTTGGTATTTCAAAGGAATTCCCTCAAGAATCGGACTTATGCTTGACCTTTCTCCCAGAATTTTGGAAAAAGTTTTGTACTTTGTTTTATATATCGTAACTGATCCAGGACTCACACCACTTGAAAAATATCAAACTCTCACTGAAAAAGAATATGAAGATATGAGAGATAAATACGAAGATGAGTTCAAAGCTGGAATGGGAGCAGAGACAATTCGTGAACTCTTAAGAGAAATTGATGTAAATGCACTCGATGAAGAACTCAGAGAAGAGTTAGAAACTGCTACTGGACAAAAGAAAACAAGACTTTTGAAAAGACTTGAAGTTGTTGACGCATTTAAGTATTCGGGAAATGAGCCTGAATATATGATTTTAGACTGTATTCCAGTAATTCCACCAGATTTAAGACCAATGGTACAACTTGACGGTGGAAGATTTGCCACTTCCGATTTAAATGATTTATATAGAAGAGTTATAAATAGAAATAACAGATTGAAAAAATTACTCGAACTTGGAGCTCCAGACATCATCATCAGAAATGAAAAGAGAATGCTTCAAGAATCTGTTGACGCTTTAATTGACAATGGCAGAAGAGGCAGACCCGTTACTGGCCCCAATAATAGACCTCTTAAATCTTTATCAGATATGTTAAAGGGTAAGCAGGGAAGATTTAGACAAAATCTACTCGGAAAGCGTGTCGATTATTCAGGTCGTTCAGTTATCGTTGTTGGGCCAGAACTCAAGATTTATCAATGCGGACTTCCCAAAGAAATGGCACTCGAATTGTTTAAACCTTTTGTTATGAAAAGGTTATATGAAACAGGAGTTGCTGGAAATATTAAATCAGCCAGAAAAATGGTTGAGAGAAGCAATGACGCAGTTTGGGACGCTTTGGAAGTAGTTATCAAAGATCACCCCGTAATGCTCAACCGTGCGCCAACTTTGCACAGACTCGGAATTCAAGCTTTTGAACCTGTTTTAGTTGAGGGAAGAGCCATAAAATTACACCCCTTAGTTTGTACAGCATTTAACGCAGACTTTGACGGAGATCAAATGGCTGTCCATGTTCCGCTTTCTGCTGAAGCTCAAGCAGAAGCAAGATTTTTAATGCTTGCAACAAACAATTTACTAAAACCATCAGACGGAAGACCTGTAACCGTTCCAACTCAGGATATGGTTTTGGGATGCTACTATTTGACTAATAATAAACAGGGCGAAAAAGGCGAGGGAAAAAGCTTTATTTCTCCGCTTGAAGCAAGACTTGCATATGAATCAGGAGACATTACTCTACATTCAATCATAAATGTAAGATTTGAAAAAGAGATAAATGGAGAAAAACGCAGTCAAGTATTGCAAACGACTTTGGGTAAAATTATTTTCAATGAAATAATTCCTCAAGACCTCGGATTCGTTGATAGAACAAAACCCGAAAACATTTTTAAACTTGAAGTTGATACTTTGGTATCTAAATCAACTTTAGGAAAGATAATAGATAGATGTATCAAAATGCATGGAACAGCAGAAACTGCAAAAGTTCTTGATGATATTAAAGCAACGGGTTACAAATATTCTACTCGCTCAGGTATCACAGTTTCTGTATTTGACGCTAAAATTCCTCAAAATAAAGAAGATGTTGTCAAAGAAACAGAAAAAGACATCAAAGAAATCACATCATATTATTCTATGGGTCTTATCAGTGACGATGAGAGAAGACAAAAAGTCATTGATAGATGGAAAGAATGTACAAATACCGTTTCAAAGGGAATAAAAGACGGTCTCGGAAAATACAATCCTATCTTTATGATGATTGATTCCGGAGCAAGAGGATCGGACTCACAGCTTCGTCAGCTTGCTGGAATGAGAGGAATTCTTGCAAATACTTCTGGTAAAGAAATTGAAGTTCCAATTAAGGCAAATTACAGAGAGGGTCTTAATATTTTGGAATACTTCATTGCTTCGAGAGGTGCGAGAAAGGGACTTGCTGATACTGCTTTGAGAACAGCTGACTCAGGTTATTTGACAAGGCGTCTTGTAGATGTCAGTCAGGAAGTTGTTATTTCAGAAGATGACTGTCATACCTCTGACGGATTTGCAGTATATGAAATTACTGATGGCGAGGGTCATCCAGTTGAAAAACTTTCAGAAAGACTTGTTGGCAGATACTTGCTTGAAGACTTTATTGATAGAAAAACAAATAAAGTTTTATATAGCAAAGATGAAATGCTCACCGATGAAGCCGCTGAAAAAATTGCCACTTTGGTTGAAGAATATCACAGAGAAGATGTTGAAAAAGGCTTGTTGTCTGCTGAATCTCGTGCCGAAATCAAAATTCGTTCAATTTTGACCTGCGACGCTAAAAATGGTATCTGTAAAAAATGTTACGGTAAAAACCTTGCAACAGGTGGACATATCAACATAGGCGAAGCAGTTGGAATTATTGCAGCTCAATCAATCGGAGAACCTGGAACACAGCTTACGATGAGAACTTTCCATACCGGTGGAGACGCTTCATCATCAGATATTACACAGGGTCTTCCCAGAGTTGAAGAATTATTTGAAGCAAGAAAACCAAAGAGATTTGCTATATTAAGTGAAATTGACGGTGTTGTTTCATTTGAAGAAATCAAAAACAGTAATTACTGTGTTATAACTGGAGATGAAACAACGAAACAATATCTGCTTCCATACGGTACGATTTTGAGAAAAGAAATCGTTGAGGGATATGAAGTTAAAAAGGGAGACCCCTTAACCGAGGGTTCAAAGAGCCCACACGATATTCTCGATAATTTGGGAATTGACGCTGTTCGTGATTACTTCATAAGCGAAGTTCAAAAAGTATATAGAATGCAGGGTGTTGATGTTAACGATAAACATGTTGAAGTAATCGTTCGTCAAATGATGCAAAAAGTTACTATAACTGACGGTGGAAATACAGATTTACTTTCTGGAACTGTAGTTGAAAAGAGCGCTGTCAAAGAAAAGAATGAAAAACTTCTTTCTGAAAAACCAGACGCAAAACCTGCTGAATATATGCCAATGCTCTTAGGTATAACAAAGGCGTCACTTGCAACAGAATCATTCTTGTCTGCAGCTTCATTCCAAGAAACAACAAGAGTTCTCACTGACGCTGCCATTAAGGGCAAGGTGGATTCTTTAGCTGGATTAAAAGAAAATGTTATTATCGGAAAACTCTTACCTTCAGGAACAGGTATGAAAAAATACAACAATGTAGATGTTTTCAAAAATAATAAAAAAGCAGGCTCATTTAACACAATTGATATAGATATGTCAGAATTTTCAAATTGATTTAACCTACCTTTAGTGTCTATTTTACAAGGGATAGACACTATTGACATATGGTGTAACGAGTGATAAAATCACTCTGTTTGCAAAAAACAAATATATAAATTTCATTAGGAGGTGAAATGATTGTTAACCTTTAACCAACTCGTCCGCAAGGGAAGAAAGAGCTCACAGAAAAAATCTGGCTCACCGGCTCTCGGAAAAAATCTTAACTCGAAGAAAAACATAATCACAAACCACAACTCACCACAAAAAAGAGGTGTTTGTACAGCAGTTAAGACAGCTACACCTAAAAAGCCGAACTCTGCTCTTAGAAAAATTGCCAGAGTAAGACTTACAAACGGAATTGAAGTATCAGCATATATTCCGGGCGTAGGACACAACTTGCAGGAGCATAATGTGGTACTTATCAGAGGTGGTCGTGTTAAGGACTTACCAGGTGTGCGTTATCACATTATCAGAGGAACTCTCGATACGCAGGGAGTGGATGGCAGACAGCAATCTCGTTCAAAATATGGAACGAAAAAAGCTAAGTCAGCCGCAAAATAATCAGTCGTATAAACAAGGTAACAATTGACTTTCTTGGAGTGTCGCGAGAAATCGCAACCAATGAGATTTATATATTACAGCTACAAAGCCTCATTGGCGCAACGGGATAAAGTCACTCGAGTACCAATGATATCATTATTATGAAGGAGGGAAGCGAAGTGCCAAGAAGAGGCCAGATTGCAAAACGAGATGTTTTGCCAGATCCGCTTTACAATTCAAAGCTTGTTACAAGACTCATCAACAGTGTAATGTACGACGGTAAAAAGGGTATAGCTCAAAAAATAGTTTATGACGCTTTTGCTATAATAAGTGAAAAAACAGGAAGAGAACCACTTGAGGTTTTCGAAGAAGCTATGGAAAATGTTATGCCACAACTTGAAGTTAAAGCTCGTCGTGTCGGCGGTGCAACTTATCAAGTGCCGATTGAAGTTAGACCTGAAAGAAGACAAACTTTAGGTTTGCGTTGGATTACACTCTATTCAAGACAAAGATCCGAAAGGACTATGAAAGAGAGACTTGCAGGCGAAATTATGGATGCAACAAACAGCATGGGTGCTGCATTCAAGAAAAGAGAAGAAACACACAGAATGGCAGAAGCAAACAAAGCTTTTGCGCATTTCAGATGGTAATATTACGGAGGGAAACAGATGCCAAGAGACGTTTCTTTACAAAAGACTCGTAACATTGGAATTATGGCTCATATTGACGCAGGTAAAACTACTACAACCGAGCGTATCCTTTTCTATACCGGAATCAACCATAAAATCGGAGAAACGCATGACGGTGCCTCCACTATGGACTGGATGGCTCAAGAAAAGGAAAGAGGTATTACAATTACCTCAGCAGCCACCACATGTTATTGGAAAAATCACAGAATCAATATAATTGATACCCCCGGACACGTTGACTTCACAGTTGAAGTTGAAAGATCTTTGAGGGTCTTAGACGGTTCGGTTACTGTTTTGTGTGCTAAGGGCGGAGTTGAACCTCAGTCTGAAACTGTTTGGAGACAAGCAGATGAATACAAGGTTCCCCGTATGATTTATGTAAACAAAATGGATATTTTAGGTGCGGACTTCTACAATGTTCTCACTATGATTAAAGAAAGACTTAAGTGCAACGCTGTTCCGATTCAACTTCCCATAGGAAAAGAATCAGAATTTAGAGGAATTATCGACTTAGTTGCTATGAATGCAATTATGTATGATGAAAATGTCGAAGATAAGGGCATGCACTTTGAAATTGTTGATATTCCTGAAGATTACAAGGAAATTGCAGAAAAATACAGATTAGAATTACTTGAACATGTTGCAGAGCAAGATGAAGAACTTCTTGAAAAGTATTTAGATGGACAAGAACTCACAATTGATGAGATTAAATCTTGCATTAGAAAATCTACAATCAACAATGATATGGTGCCTGTAACTTGCGGTACTTCATATAAAAACAAAGGTGTTCAGCCTTTGCTTGACGCTATTATCGATTTTATGCCTGCACCGACAGACATTCCAGCTATTAAAGGCGTGGATCCTAAAACAGGCGAAGAAATCGTAAGACATTCTTCTGATGAAGAGCCTTTTTCAGCTCTTGCATTTAAGATTATGACTGACCCCTATGTAGGAAAACTCTGTTTCTTTAGAGTATATTCCGGTAAAATCGAAAAAGGCGCCACTGTATATAACTCTGTAAAAGACGACAGAGAGAGATTGGGACGCATTCTTCAAATGCACGCAAATGAAAGAAAAGACATTGACTATGTTTATTCTGGAGATATTGCTGCTGCAGTAGGTCTTAAAAACACTACTACTGGAGATACACTCTGCGACGAGCGTACACCAGTTATTTTAGAGTCCATGGTTTTCCCAGAGCCAGTTATTCGTGTTGCTATTGAACCGAAAACTAAGGCAGGACAAGAAAAAATGGGCGTTGCAATTGCAAAACTTGCAGAAGAGGATCCCACTTTCAAATGTTATACAGATGAAGAAACTGGTCAGACTATTATCGCAGGTATGGGAGAACTTCACCTTGAAATCATTGTCGGTAGACTTTTGAGAGAATTTAAGGTTGAAGCAAATATCGGTAAACCACAGGTTGCTTACAAAGAAACCATCACCAAGCTTGCAGATGTAGATTGCAAATATGCAAGACAATCAGGAGGACGAGGTCAATACGGTCATGTTAAGATCAAGGTTGAACCAAATCCAGGCAAAGGATACGAATTTGTCAATGAAATTGTCGGAGGAGCTATTCCGAAAGAATATATCGGACCTGTTGAAGACGGTATCAAAGGCGCTATGCTTTCAGGTGTTTTAGCAGGATACAATGTTGTTGATGTTAAGGTTACACTCTATGACGGTTCTTACCACGAGGTTGACTCTTCAGAAATGGCATTTAAGATTGCCGGTTCAATGGCATTTAAGGATGCTATGAAAAAGGCAGCACCAATTCTCTTAGAACCAATTATGGCAGTTGCCGTAGTAGTACCAGAAGAGTATATGGGAGATGTAATCGGAGACATAAACTCCAGAAGAGGACTTGTTCAGGGAATGGAATCCAGAAGCGGTGCAGTTCAGGTAAATGCAAAGATTCCGCTTGCTTCGATGTTTGGTTACGCAACAGACTTGCGTTCCAAGACTCAAGGTAGAGGACAGTACTCCATGCAACCCGATGATTATCAAGAAGTTCCGAAGTCTATTTCTGAAAAAATTGTCAGCGATAAACACGCTGAAAAGTAGTAAAACGACTACTTGAATTTATTATTTAAGTTTGATAAAATAATTACAATTGATGTCAAGAAAGCGTAAAGCTTTAAATAAGGAGGATATTCATGGCAAAGGAAAAGTTTGAAAGAACCAAGCCACATGTTAATATTGGAACAATTGGTCACGTTGACCATGGTAAGACAACTCTTACCGCAGCTATAACAAAAACACTTTCGATGAAAGGCGAAGCTAAATTCGTTGACTATGCAAACATCGATAAGGCTCCCGAGGAAAGAGAAAGAGGAATTACAATTAATACCTCTCACGTTGAGTATGAAACTGAACAACGCCACTATGCTCACGTTGACTGCCCCGGACACGCCGACTACATTAAAAATATGATTACAGGTGCTGCTCAGATGGACGGAGCTATCTTGGTTATTGCCGCAACAGACGGTCCTATGGCTCAAACAAAAGAGCACTTGCTTCTTGCTCGTCAGGTAGGCGTTCCCTACATCATCGTATTTATGAACAAATGCGATCAAGTTGATGACCCAGAACTTTTAGACCTTGTTGAAATGGAAATTCGTGAAACACTCAACGAATTTGAATTCCCAGGAGATGACGTGCCGATAATCAGAGGTTCAGCTCTTAAAGCTCTCGAATATACAGGCAACGATCCTGAATCAGAAGAACTCAAACCAATCTATGACCTCATGGCAGCAGTTGACGCTTATATTCCTACTCCTGATAGAAAATCTGACCAACCTTTCCTCATGCCTGTTGAAGATATTTTCACAATCACAGGTCGTGGAACAGTTGCTACAGGTAGAGTTGAAAGAGGACAACTTAAAACTGGTGAAGAACTTGAAATCGTTGGTCTTACTGACGAAACAAAGAAAACAGTTTGCACAGGTATTGAGATGTTCAATAAAACTCTTGACTATGCAGAAGCTGGAGATAACATCGGTGCTCTCTTAAGAGGTATTACAAGAGAAGACATCGAAAGAGGACAAGTTCTTGCTAAGCCCGGAACCATTCATCCTCATAAGAAGTTCTCAGGACAAGTTTATGTTCTTAAGAAGGAAGAGGGCGGTCGTCATACACCATTCTTCAACAACTATCGTCCACAATTCTATTTCAGAACAACAGACGTTACTGGAATAATCACACTTCCTGAAGGCGTAGATATGTGCGTTCCTGGAGATAACGTTGAAATGAGCGTTGAACTCATTACTCCTATTGCTATTGAAGAAGGACTCAGATTCGCTATTCGTGAAGGTGGTCACACAGTAGGATCAGGTGTTGTTACAAAGATTAACGAATAATCTAAGGTAAAATATTTATGCTCTTGCCAGAGGCAAGAGCATTTTTATATTTTATTTTTTAATAAGCAAGAACCCTTTTTATGTTTATTTTTCAATAGGCGAGAGCATTTTTCTTATTTATAATTATTTATATTTTTTTAGATTGATTTTTAAGGTAAAGTCAAATTAAATTGCAAATTAAGCTTTGGTAAATTTTAATTACTAAAATTGCTTTTATTTCTTGATATTAGTATAATCTATTTATTAAATTTAGGGAGGATATAATGGATAAATCTCTGCCCAAGGCAAAAACAAAAAAATTTTTACTTATTGCTGCCTGTCTTTTAGTTTCAATAATTTTAATTGTAGTTTTAATATATAAAATAAGAGTTCCAGATACTTTTAAAGACCCAATTAAAGAATTTGAAGTCTTTCAAACCAAAGAAAACGAAAGCGTTATTTTTATTGACGGAAAAGAATGTGAATATAAAATTCCCAATACAGACGGAAATACAGTTTTCACTTTTGATTTAGGAATGTCTAAGTTATTTATTCTAAATCGCACCGGAGATTTATTTTTAATAAATAATCTAAATCATCCGAAAAAAATAGATGAAAAAGTTGTAAGTTTCAAAGTTTCTGCAAATGGTAAATATGTTGCATATATCAATTCTGATAAAAATCTTATATTAAAAGATGTTGATAGCAATAAATCTAAGTTGATTAGAGATAAATTAGACAATACTCTTGCATTTGAAATAAGTCCGTCGGGAAAATCCATAGTATATGCAGATAAGCAAAATCTAAATGAAGCCTTTGTATATGTAAATACTAATGGAAAAGAAAGAAAATTAGCGGAAAAAATGTTCCCCATTGCAGTAAATGATGACGCAAGTAGTATTTATTTAATATCTCCCAAAGAAGAATTATATTATCTGAAACCCGATAAAAATGAAAAGAAAAACAAGCTCATTAAATTGAGCGATGTTTCTCTTGGAAAATTTCCAATATTTTTCAACAATAGCATGGAGGAAGTTGTTTTTTCCAACGAGCATGGAACTTTTTATTTTAGCGAAGAAGAAAAGAATGCAAAAAAAATATTAGACGAAGAGTCGGCAATTATGATTCCCAAACTCAAAGCAGGCGGATATTCAAATCTTCCCGATCAAAAAATTGTCTTATCGACTTCAACTGTACTGAAAAATTATTATTATTCCCTTTCAAATACCATATATTACATTGACAATGTAGAACACTCTAAAAAGCTTGCAAGTAAAGTAACTCAAGCTGAAATCACTGATAATTTAGACTCACTATTTTATATTGACAGCGATAAAAATTTATATAAATTATTCAAACGAGATCCAGAAAACAAACAATTACTTGCGAAAGATTGTTATAGTTTTATTTCTAATTCTTCAGGCACTGCCTATTATTACATTGACAAACACAATGATTTGTACTATTCATATAAAAACAAAGAACCGGAAAAATATGCTGAAAAAACTATCAATGCCATGTTGAACAAAGACGGAACTTTGATTTATACGAAATTTGACAAAGAAGAAGGTGTAAAGGGGACAGTTTTTGTTGTAAAACCAGGTTCAGAACCGAAAGAGATTGCCAAAAATGCCTCGGGCGTCTTAGTCAGTGGGAAATTATATGCATATTTTGTTCCCAAATATGACGGAGATGAAGAAGATATATTCAAAGACCCGATAAAATATTTTAACGAGCTTGTGTATGAATTATATACATCAAATGACGGTGTTGAATTTACTAAAAATGATAATTTATTTAAATTAGACTGAACATATTTTCTTATAAAAAAACTGACCTCTCAAGTGAATGCTGAGGAGGTCAGTATATTTATATTTTTTGATATATTTCTAAATTTATATAATGGTTAAAAATATAATGTTAAAATTTTATTCTTCGTCATTGAGTCTTTCAAATATTTTTTGATAGCCACCAGTACCATATGATAACGAACGATTTACCCTCGAAATAGTAGCGGTTGAAGCTCCGGTTTTATTTACTATATCGTTGTAGACATGCCTTTCAGTGAGCATTTTAGCAACAACTAAACGCTGTGAAATGGATTTTAATTCGTTGATAGTAAAAAGATCTTCAAAGAAGTTATAACATTCTTCCTCATTTTCAATGGCGAGAACAGATTTTACTAAAAATTCAATATTTTTATCATTTAAATTTTTCATTATAAACACCTCTATTTTTCAATTCTATCACTAAATTTTCAGAAAGTAAAGCGTTAAAGTAATAAACAAGTAATAAAGTAAACTATTTTACAAATAAATTATTTTTACAGCTTTTTTTAAATTGAATATATTATATCTGTAATATTTCATTCTAATTTGTTATACTTATCATCGAATTTAATTTGAGGAATTATTATGTTTAATCTAATAAAAAAAGAAGAAAAAGCAAGACTTGGAGAGATTGTAACTCCGCATGGTACAGTTAAAACGCCTGCTTTTATGAATGTTGCAACTGCGGGAGCTATAAAAGGTGGGGTATCTGCTTTGGATTTACAAAACAGTCTACATTCACAAGTTCAGCTCTGCAATACATATCATCTCCATCTTCGCCCTGGAGAATCTATTGTAAAAAAAATGGGTGGATTGCATAAATTTACAGGATATGAAAAGACGATTTTGACTGACAGCGGAGGCTTTCAGGTTTTTTCACTTTCTAAACTTAGAGATATAAGTGAAGAGGGTGTAAAATTTTCATCTCATATAGATGGCAGAAAAATTTTTATGGGACCTGAAGAAAGTATGCAAATTCAATCAGCTCTTGGCTCAGATATAGCTATGGCTTTTGATGAATGTATTGAAAATCCCTGCGAATATGAATATGCTCAAAAATCAATTGAGAGAACATATAGGTGGCTTGAACGCTGTAAAAAAGAACATGATAGATTAAACCTTTTGCCGGATACAATAAATAAGGGACAACTGTTGTTCGGTATAAATCAAGGCTCAACATATGAAGATTTGCGTATTGCTCATATGCAAGAAATTGCAAAGCTCAATTTAGACGGATATGCTATCGGTGGTTTAGCTGTCGGAGAAACTGTCGACGAAATGTACCACATAATTGAGGTCGTAGAGCCTCATATGCCGGAAAATAAAATCAGGTATCTAATGGGAGTTGGAACGCCTGAAAATATTTTGAGTGCCGTTAAAAGAGGCGTAGACTTATTTGACTGTGTTATGCCGTCGAGAAATGCAAGGCATGGACAAGTCTTTACTTCTCAAGGAATAATAAATTTGAATAACAAAAAATATGAATTAGATAAAAAACCACTTGATGAAAATTGTAATTGCCCCGCTTGCTCTAATTTTTCCCGCTCATACATACGGCATTTATTCAAAGCTAAGGAAATTTTGGCAATGCGACTTTGCGTTATGCATAATTTATATTTTTATAATACTCTTATGGAAAAAATAAGAGAAGCCATCAAAAATGATTGCTTCTCAGAATTTTATTCTAATAATTATGAAATTTTATCCACGAGAATTTAAAAATTAAGCATAAAAACCTCGATATTCCTCGGGGAGTAATTCTGCTATGCTATTCATCATATAATCTGTTATCTCGGCTTCAAATTGCTTTTTTGAAATGTCGGGATTTTTTTTCGGTATTTTATAAGGCTTGCCAAATTTAATTTTAATTTTTCCACAGTGGAGTTTTTCAGCTCCCATATCGTTGTCATTTATCGGCAAAACTTTTTCTGTGCCTGTAATTCCTATGGGGATTATAGTTGCATTTGTTTTAATTGCAACATAGGCAGTGCCTCTTTTGCCCTCAATCAAAGCTTTCGTTCGAGACCTTGTACCCTCGGGGAAAATAACTACATTATCTCCATTTTTTACAACTTCAATTATCTTTTTTATTGCCTGTATATCTACACTTTCAGGTTTGATTTTAATTGTTTTGAAAAAATCTAAAACAAAATTAGTTTTTTTGTTTTTTGAAAGCTTTATTCCAGAAACATAATAGGGATTTTTTACAGACAAAACTCTATTGAGTGCAACAGCGTCAAAATTAGATAGATGATTGCAAATGAAAATTATGGGTTCTGTTGCAGAATTGATGTGATATATATTTTCAGTATCTATTTTTATCAGCGTACTAAAAATTACAGTATTAAAAATTTTCCAAACTTTTTCTTTTATTTTTTCCATGTCGAAAATTATACCATTTCTTTTATTTTAATTCCAATAAAAATGTTCAGTTACTTACATATTAAGAATAGAACAGTAAATTGTCATAAATAAAAAACATCTAATTCTTGAAAATATAATCAATAAAGAATATCATTATAAATAAATTCATTTGCAAGTTGCATAAACAGGAGGAATTATGAGTTACGCTAATATGAATAAAGATGAGCTTTCAAGAATTTATAATGATTGTAAAGCAAAGTACGATGAAATTTTAAAAGAAAATTTAACTTTAGATATGTCTCGTGGTAAACCCTCAAAGGAACAGGAAAAATTGTCTTTGGATATGCTCGATGTTATAAACTCAAAGACGGATTTTGAAAAAATTTCATCTGACGATATTTTCAATTATGGTGTTCCTTTTGGCTTAGATTCCGCAAAACAGCTTATGGCTGAAATTATGGATGTCAAAAAAGAACAGATTATTGTCGGCGGAAATTCAAGCCTTACCCTTATGTTTGACCTTGTTTCTCAACTTATGTTTGAAGATAGAGGAGAGGGAGCATGGAAAGACGAATCCGAAGTGAAATTCATTTGTCCGGTTCCAGGATATGACAGACATTTTGGTATTTTAGAGCATTTTGGCATAAAAATGATAAATGTTTCCATGACTGCAGACGGACCGTCTATAGAAGAAATAGAAGAATTAGTTAAAGACCCAACCGTAAAGGGAATGATTTGTGTACCGAAATACGCTAATCCAACCGGCATAACTTTTTCTGATGAAGTTGTAAAGAAACTTGCTAAAATGGAGACAAAGGCAAAAGACTTTGTTATTATTTGGGATAATGCCTATGTTGTACATGATCTTTTAGATAAATCAGATAAATTATTAAATATTTTAGATGAATGTGAAAAAGCAGGAAATGCAGATAGAGTATTTATGTTTTCCTCTACCTCAAAAATCACTTTTGCTGGTGCTGGTATTTCAGCTGTAGCATCATCAGAAAACAATTTAAATTTCATAAAAGCTAAGATGAAGAAGCAGACGATTGGAAACGACAAAATAAATCAACTCCGCCATGTTTTATATCTCAAAGATATAAATGGGGTAAAAGAGCATATGCAAAAACAGGCGCAGCTTATTACACCCAAATTTGATATGGTGCTCGATCTTTTAAATGAAAATTTGAAAGATAAAGAAATTGCAAATTGGACAAATCCTAACGGTGGATATTTTATAAGCTTAAATGTTACTGTAGGAAGTGCTAAAAGGGTATTTGAACTCTGCAAACAGGCGGGTGTAAAACTCACAAATTGTGGAGATACTTTCCCATATGGTAAAGATCCTAAAGATGAAAATATCAGAATTGCACCTACTTATCCCACAGTTGAAGAACTGAAAAAAGCAACGCAATTATTGATTTTATGTATAGAAATAGCTGCGGCTGAAGAATTATTAAATAAATGAATAATATAACTAAAAATCAAAATATAAAGACAATATACTTTGGTGGAGGGTGCTTTTGGGGTACACAGTCCGCTTTTAAGTTGCTGTCTGGTGTAGTAGACACTCAAGTGGGATATGCAAATGGAAATACTTCAAAAACACAATATCAAAATCTTTCGCAGACCAATCATGCCGAAGTTGTTAAAATAGAATATAATAAAAATATAATCAGACTCTCTGAATTGATTTTGAGATATTTTTCAATAATCAACCCATTCACACTAAACAATCAAGGCAATGACTTTGGCACACAGTATAGGACCGGTATTTATTATCAAGATGACGAAGATTTGAAAATAATAGACCGTTCAATGAAAATTATGAAAAAAATTTATAATAGGAAAATTTTTGTTGAAGTAGAAAAAATTAAAAATTATGTTACTGCTGAAGCATATCATCAAAATTATTTAGATAAAAATCCCTTTGGATACTGTCATATAAATCCAAATGATATATTAGAGCCACTTTGGGATGATAAAGATTTTCAAAAAATCAGAAAAGAAGATTTGAAAAATATTTTAGATGAAGAGTCTTATGCCGTTATGAAAGAGAATAAAACGGAACTTCCCTTTACCAGCAAATTTAATAATAATGAAGAACAGGGGATTTATGTAGATAAAATAAGCGGAGAGCCACTATTTTCTTCTTCTGATAAATTTGACGCAGGCTGTGGTTGGCCCAGTTTTACAAGACCAATTACAACTGATTTATTGAAGGAAAATTCCGATTATAGTCATAATATGATAAGAACAGAAGTTAGGACAAAAATTTCTGATAGTCATTTGGGTCATGTATTTGACGACGGCATTACTGCAAAAGGCGGTCTTCGATATTGCATAAATGGAGTGGCATTAAAATTTATTCCATTAGATGAAATGGAAGAGTCAGGTTATTTAAAATTTATACCTTTTGTATATGACTGATTTTCAATAAAAATAATTTGACTTTTCATTGTAGTTTTAATATAATAACGAGGTGTCAGAAAAGACAACTCAATGGACCATTAGCTCAGTTGGTTAGAGCAACCGGCTCATAACCGGTCGGTCCGGGGTTCGAGTCCCTGATGGTCCACCATAAATACAGCAGATTTTAGTAAAAATCTGCTGTATTTTTTTGCTAAATATAATAAATTGGCTCATAAAATGATATTTAAGACTGAAACATAGATAAATATTTGACAAATTTTACAAAAAGGCAAATAAAGTTCATCAATTTTACAAATAATACTGGCATAAATAATGATTTTTTGATATTATATACATAATATTATATGAAAAGAGTTGATAAGTAATGAGAGCTTCTCCCATAAACTGCTTAAATACTTATAAATCAATCTTTTTGTGTTGCTCGTTATTTTAAATGGCAAGAGTACATTCCTGATATGCAGGATTGTTCTTTTGCCATTTTTTATAAAATTTATTGTTGATGGTTCTGGAAATTTTATTAAAAAATCATAAAATAAAAAAATTTATGAGCCTAAATTATTAACAAGTACTAAGTAAAAAGGAGAAAATGGAATGAAAGGTAAAAAGACAAAAAGTATTGGAGCTTTGATATTGTCATTGATCTTTGTACTGGTAGTTAGTATTTTCCCAATGATGAGCGCCTTAGCATTAGAGGGAGATGTGGAAATTAACGAAACTAACTTCCCCGATGCTATTTTCAGAGAATATGTAGAGAGTTTTGATACAGATGAAACTAAAGGGGTGCTATCTCAAGCAGAAAGAGATGCAGTAACAGTAATTTTTGTTTATAACAAAGGTATCAGTGATCTTAAGGGAGTGGAGTTTTTTACCAATCTTACAATACTAAACTGTAGTGAAAATTCGCTAACTAATTTAGATGTAAGTGCAAATACCGCTTTGAATGCCTTGTTTTGTAATAAAAATCAATTAACTGGGCTTGATGTGAGCAATAACTTGAATTTGCAAAACTTAAATTGTGAATTTAATAATATAACTGCATTAAATATTACTCAAAATACAGCCTTGGAAAATTTACGCTGTAGAGTAAATGAGCTTGATAGTTTAGATGTCAGTAAAAATTTAGCTTTGACGGATCTTGATTGTGGAAGTAACAATCTAACAAATTTGAATGTTACTGAGAATACTGATTTGACAACACTTTCGTGTTATAAAAACCAACTAACGGAATTAGATGTGACTCAAAATACAGCTTTGACTCTTTTGGACTGTAGTCATAATATATTGTCTACTTTAGATGTGACACAAAATACAGATTTAAAGACTTTGAATTGTGCCAACACTGCACTCTCTACCTTAGACGTCAGTCAAAATCCTGCATTAGAAAGATTGGAATGTTATTCTAATCAGTTGACAGAGTTAGATGTTCGGCAAAATCCCGCTTTGAAGTCATTGCGCTGTATGACGAATAAGCTAACTGTTTTAGATGTCAGTCAAAATCCTGCATTAGAAAAATTGGAATGTTATAATAATCAGTTGACAAGTTTGGATGTAAGTGCCAATTCAAATCTTGACACCTTTGATGCACGTTTTCAAGAATATAATATTGAAGTAAATATGGAAACATTTTCATTTGATCTTTCTTCATTGTCGGGAGATTTTAATCCTGCTCGGGCACATCAGTGGAGAGGAGCAAGTGTTTCTGGCACTACATTGAATATTGATGAGTCTAAACCTGATCAAATTGAATATTACTACAATGCAGTAGACAATGATAAGACTTTTGATGTAACTTTGAATGTAACTTATACAGGTACAGAGCAAGTAACCGTAAGCTTTGACGCAAATGGTGGTACAGGCACAATGGAAAGTGAAATTATAAACAAAGGAAGTAACTATACCTTGCCTGAAAGCACATTTACTGCACCTGCTGGACAGGAGTTTGACTATTGGGAAGTAAATGGAATTGAAAAAGCAGTAGGAGATGTTATCACCGTAAATGCGAATACCACTGTTAAAGCTGTATGGAAAGATAAAGTTGTTGAGCAAGTAACCATAAGCTTTGACGCAAATGGTGGTACAGGCACAATGGAAAGTGAAATTATAAACAAAGGAAGTAACTATACCTTGCCTGAAAGCACATTTACTGCACCTGCTGGACAGGAGTTTTACTATTGGGAAGTAAATGGAATTGAAAAAGCAGTAGGAGATGTAATTACTGTCAATGAAGATACAACTGTTAAAGCGATGTGGGATAATTTTGTAGAAATTAATGAAACCAACTTCCCAGACGCTAATTTCAGAGCTTATGTCACAAGTGATATTGATCATAATAAGGATGGACGACTTTCTACAGAAGAAAGAGATAAAATTACTATTACTGTTTCTAACAAAGATATAAGAGACCTTAAAGGCATAGAATTTTTTACTAAACTTGACAAATTATATTGCGAGAACAATAAACTTACTAATTTAGATATTAGTCAAAATACTGCTTTGACATTCCTTTATTGTGATACCAACCGACTGACTAATTTAGATGTCAGCCAAAATACTGCTTTGACAGTCCTTGAATGTCAAAACAACCAACTGACCACTTTAGATGTCAGTCAAAATCCCGCTTTAGAAACGTTGAAATGTAAAAACAATCAGTTAACCAGTTTAGATGTCAGCGCCAATGCAAATCTTACTACCTTTGATGCAGCTGATCAACAATATAATATTGAAGTAGACGAAAATACCCTTACATTTGATCTTTCGTCATTACCGGGAGATTTTAATCTTGCTCGGG
>JAUNLX010000008.1 GCA_030532035.1 Clostridia bacterium
TTTTCCTTTTTTTATCTCTTTCTTTCCCTTTAGCTAACACCCCGCCGGGTGATTGTTATATGTAAAAGGACTCAAACCATTGAATTCACTATTGTTTCAATAGAAATTAACAAAAAAACACAGTGGCTTGAACCACTGTGTTCTTGAATTTTATTCTTCTGACTTATATTTTTCGTATATGGGCATAAGCATTTCTACATACTTAGGTGGAGCAGAAGCTTTAATTGTATCAGCGATGTCTTTTTCGTGAATTTCTACAATGTCTCTTCTCTTGAATTCGATTTCAACCTTTTTCTTTACAGCTGCCCTATACATAGGTTTGAGGCTATCCATAATTTCGTCGAACATTTTTTTGGAATTGCCAAGCCATACTGCGTCTTTAAATTTTGCCATTTCATTCATCCTTTCTAAATACAGTTTTATAATCGTCAACTATTCCGTAATCGGAATGGTTAAATACTTCCGCATTCGGGTCATTATTTATTGCAATTATTTTGCCACATCTCTTAACGCCTGTCATTGTCTGTGTGGTTCCCGAAACTCCCACTAAAACAACTAAATCAGCGTCGCTTATATGCCCCGAGACTCCAATTTGCTCATCACTATTCATAAGCTGACCTGTTACAACAGGTCTTGTACAACCCAAATCAGCGTTGTATTTGTCTGCAAGCTTTTTGAAATATTCAACTTCCTCTTTAGAAGAAATTATATTTCCAACAACAAATAATATATCTTTTTTTGTCTTTCTATTTATATCTGTCTTTTCTTCTCTAAGTATTTGTATTTTACTTTCGATTATTTCGGCGTTAGATTTTTTTATTTTTGCCTTTTTCTCCAACTCGCATACTTCAAATACATCTGGTCTCACCGTTGCCATTTGAGGTAAATTGTCCGGAATTTTTATTGAAGCAAGTAGTCTGTTATCGTATGCGGGTCTAGTCATTATAAATTGATTGTCAAAAAATTCAAATTCTGTACAGTCCGCAGTTAGTCCTGTTTCAAGCTTTGCCGCAATAGTTGCTGCCGTAGAACGGCCAAAGTCATTTGATGAGCATAATACAATATCAAAGTTTTCTTTTTCTATAAGTTTCATTGAAAACTCAGACATCTGATCGTAAGAAACAGCTTTGTCTGCGACAATTATTTCATCAAAATAATTTATTAAGTTGTCTACTTTTTCAGAATTTGTAACAAGCGTCAAATCTAAACATTCAGGTTTCAACAAAAGTGATGACGCCATTTCCTTAGAAACAGAGAGCTCATCTTTATCGGCAATAACAAGAACTTTTTGAGGTTTATCAGTAGAAAACAGTTGCCTTTTATCGCTCTTTACTTCTTTTTGAGCTAATTTTAAAAATTTCGGAATATCTTTTTCCGGATTAAAATCATCTAAAAATTCAATTTCACGACTTGAAATGGCCGCACGCATTTTCACAAATTTAGTTGGAGATCCCAAATATCCGCATTTATCTTTTTCAATCATCAGATCTTCATTAGTTATTTTTTGCAGTGGCTTTTTTCTTGCAAGCATCATCTGTCTTAAATTTGGAAATTCAGGCGGAAAATTATTTTGATTTACTGAAATTACAACAGGCAATTTAGCTTTTTGATATATTTTTTTGTTGTCCGATAGCGAAACAACGGTAATAAAATTTTCATCAATATCAGTAATTTCAGTAACTCCAGTAAGATAAGTATAATCTAAAATCGCCGAGAGTTCAGCAGGTAAATGCCCAGTATCTGAATCTGAAGATTTAAATCCAGCAAAGATTATTTTGTAATTTAAATCTTTATTTTCGATTGCAGATTTCAGAGTTTTAGCCGTCGCCAAAACATCACTACCCGCAAAATCTCCATCGCATATATGATATGCATTTTCAGCACCGTATCCAAGTGCCTGTCTGAGCGCCGCCCTTGATTGTACAGGACCTAAGGTCATAGAATCGAAAACAATCTTTCCCTGTTCTTTCAAGTTCCTGCACATTATCAGTGCGTCTTTATCCGCTTCATTTAGAACGGAGCCGACGGTATCTCTTTGCAGAGAACCCGTCTTTTCGTCCGTTTTGATTTCTTTAGTGTCAGGCACCTGTTTAACTAAAACAAGCGCTTTCATTTATTCTGCTATAAGAGAACCAGGGTTGAGTATGTGCTTAGGATCAAGTGCGTCTTTCATAGCTTTAAGCACTTCAACACCGTTGCCGAGTTCGTTTCTAAGATATGGAACTCTGTGTTTTCCAATACCATGGTGATGTGCAATAGCTCCGTTATATTTTACAGTAACTTCCATAACTACATCCCAAATAGCTTTATGCAATTTTTCAGCAGTATCAATATCACTTCCGGGCATAGCGCCAAACATAAAGTAAAGGTTTGTTCCATTCATATAACTGTGTGAAGAGTGAGCCGAAGCATAGAGAATTTCAGGAATATCCATATAAATTTTGTCAACTGTTTCATTATAAATTTTATGAATATCGCTCCAAGTTGCAGAAATTTCAATTGTATCTACTAAAAGACCCTGTTTGCCATATTCTTCATATTCTTCTTCAGCATCATTTCTGTGAATAAGCCAATGTTCAACTGGTTTTTCTCCAGCAGAAGCAATAGCTTCTTTTCCAGCATATTTTTCGATTATAGCTCTATCAGCAGCTACCTTTTCAGTAGAACCCTCCGTCAAGAAAAGAAGCATACATTCATCTTCTTCCATATATTGACCATAGGGTTTTTCACATTCAAGCCAATCATGAAGTCTAACAACTGGTGGTTGTGCACCATCTCTGATAATCTTTCTGATTATTTCAAGACCTACGTCCATATCTTCTACTCGATATGCTTGCATCCATGTTTCTTCTGGCATTGGGAAAATTTTAATTGTCACTTCAGTAACAATTCCAAAAGCTCCCTCTCCGCCCATATATATATGTCTGAGATCGGGACCTGTTGCTTTTCTTGGGTTGGGTTTAATCTCAACAATAGTACCGTCAACATTTACTGCTTTCATACCAAGTAAAAGATTTTCTATACCACCATAGTATGAAGAAAATTGTCCTATGGAATTTGTCGAAACAAGCCCGCCCATTTGTGCAAGGTCAAAGCTCTGAGGATAATGTCCTGTTTTGTAACCTCTTTCATTTAGATGTTTTTCTAAATCTTTAAGGTAAACACCAGCTCCACAAGTAATATAAAGAGATTCATCATTTATCTCTCCAATGGAGGTAAGCTTAGAAACATCTAAAACAACAACTTCTTCATCCCTAACTTCTGCTCCAGCTAAAACGCCTGAGCCTCCGCCTCGTGGAACTACTTTAATATTTTCTTCATTTAAATATGAAAGCACATCGGCAACTTGCTGCGTAGTTTCAGGAGTTACAACAAGTTGTGGCAAAGTTGGTTTCCAACCTATATTCTGTTGATACATTCTCAAAGCATATAAATCAACAGCTTTCTGCGCTCTAAGCGCTTCGTTATCACTTACATTTTCAGGTGAAATTAATTTTGAAAGCTTTTCTTTAAGTTCGCTCATTTAATTCTCCTTTTTAATAAATTTTTATTAAAGTTATTTTATCAACCCTTGTATATCAAGTCAATCACAAAATCGGTCGAACGACCGACTTATTTTTTTATATCAAAAAAAACCTTGTTAGTCAAGGCTTTTAGAAATTGTTAATTTTTTGTTAATTCGCTATTTCTTCTTCCAAAAAATTTATTTTGTCATCTAAAAATTCTCTGGCTGATTTAAGTATTTTTTTGTCATTTTGAAATTTCAGTCTTCTGAGAGCATCGTCGTAAGAAAACCAACCATATTTTTCAACTTCCGATTTTTGAATATGAACATCCTTATTTTTAGCGGCCGCCACATAAATATATACGCTTTTTTCTATCTTTTTTAAGATTTTATGTTCTGAAATTTCTCTAAAACCATTTAAAATTTTTATATCCAATCCAGTTTCTTCCAGAACTTCACGCTTAGCGGTTTGCTCGTAAGTTTCCCCTCTCTCTACATGTCCTTTGGGAAAACTCCAGTGAGTTGATCTTTTATTTTTAATGAGAATAAATTTTGGACCGCTCGGAGTTTCTTTATAAACTATAGCTCCACAAGAGATTTCATATAAACATCTCAAAGAATAAATTTTACCAAGAAAAGATAGACTATCTTCTATTTGATGATTTATAAATTTGCGTTTAGCTGGAGCAACGACAAGATAAGTCTTATCGTATTTTCTAAAAGTAGCTATAACTCTCCCGTCGAATACAAAGACAGGATGGTCCATTCCAATTATAAAAGCATTATATGTTCTTTTAACAAAAGAATTTTCATATCTAACAAGCCCATGATTGAGCCCGTAATAATTCCCCTTGTCATCTGTGGAATCAATTTCATTGACCACTTTGACTCGGACAAATTTTCCTAACATTATTCCTCCGAAAAAACGGACAGATATTAAAAATCGATAAATTAAATTTGTCCGTTTGGCACACGCCACTAAATATTAGAAACATTGTATATTAAATTTATTAATATATCAAATTAATTTGTATGTTTTGTTTTGCAAAAATTTAGTATAATTATAATTGTTAAAATTAAATCAATCTATTATAATTTATCCTAATTTAGACTTTATTTCTTCTTTTCTTCATTTGTTTCACTTTATTTTTAGTAATATTATGACAAAAAATAGACTATCTCGAGTTAATTTTTTATAGGTATTGACAAATGACTTAAAATGTTCGAAAATTAGCTAACGGATATAAGTGAATTTTATTTCGCTGATTGCTTCCGTAACAAATTATTGGCAATTATTAATATTAATAATTCATTATATTAAAAAGGTGGTATTTTTATGATGACAAACATTGTACTCATTAGAGCTACTCAGGCTGTTTACACAGTTTTGATGTATGCTTGGGGATTAATTTTCCCAGACCCCAAACTTCTCACTGGCCCAGGCTGCGTCAAAGAGTTGCCCGCTGTTTTGAAGAAAAAGAAGGTTAAGAAAGTTTTACTTTTGACCGACGAAATGTTGATGAAACTCGGAAACTTAAACGGACTAATGGAAGCTCTCGATGAGGCTGGTGTTCAATATGAAATCTTTGATAAAGTTGAACCTAACCCGTCAATTCAAACAATTCAAGCTGCCGTAAACCAATATGCAAAAACTGGTTGTCAAGCAGTTATCGCTTTTGGTGGTGGTTCTCCAATAGATACTGCCAAAGGAATCGTAGCTAAGGTCGCTCGTCCTGATAGACCTATTGAAAAATTCAAAGGTACATTTAAAGTTATTATGCCATCACTCAAAATGGCTCACCTTATCCCTCCTGCAATTTACGCTGTGCCTACAACTCATGGAACTGGTTCCGAAACAACTATCGCAGCTGTAGTAACTAATACAGAGACAAAAGACAAATTCTCTATCATGGATCCATTTATCCGTCCAAGATACGCAGTTTTAGATCCTGAATTAGTTGCAACACTACCGAAAAAAATGACGTCAACTACTTCAATCGATGCCTTAACTCATGCAATTGAAGGATATACAAACATTTTATATAACAATAAAAAATTCAATGATTATGGATTAAAAGCTGCAAAGCTTGTTTTTGAAAATGTGCTTACAGCCTATGAACATCCCGACGATTTACATGCAAGAAGTCAATTATTACTCGCTTCCTATTATGCTGGTCTCTGCTTTACAAGAGGCGGTGTAGGATATGTACATGGTATAGGACATAGACTCGGCGGACTCTATCATGTTCCTCACGGACTTGCTATGTCAATTATTTTACCGCATGTATTCAGCGATAATTTCCTTGGACCATATGTTTATGATAAACTCGCTAAGATTGCCGAATATGTTGGTTTAAGTGGTAAAGATGATAAGGAAAAAGCTCACAAGCTTGTTGACAAAATCAAAGAGCTCAATAAAAAAATGGATATTCCAGAGGGCTTTGATTGTATCAAGGAAGAAGATATTCCGATGATTGCAGTTCGTTGCCACGAAGAAATTGTTCCCACCTATCCTCTAAAACATATCTTCAGTATCAAAGAAATTGAAGATTTCATTCGCAACAATCTCATGCTTAAATAAAAGTATATCTAAATTTAACAAAAGGACGGTAGAATTCTATCGTCCTTTGTTTTATGACTTGAAGCAAAAAAATCTCAATGTTATAATTTTTTTACTTATGGAGGTAAGTATGAAATCTGAAATTACTGTTGAAAATTTAAAAAAACAAATAGAAAATAAATTATCATTTGTACTTGGCGTCAGTCCAGAAGAAGCGAGTGACGACAAGTTTTATAAGGCAATGGCCCTTATCTGCAAAGATATTCTCAGAGAAATAAACTTTGAAAATCGTAAAAAACCAAAGAATAAAAAAGCAGTACATTATCTGAGTATGGAATTTTTAGTTGGTCGCTCTCTAAAAAATAATTTATACAATCTTGGGTTAAAGGAAGTTGCTGAACAGGCACTCGAAGAATACGGAGTTAAACTTGAAAATCTCTATGAAAGAGAGCCCGACGCTGGTTTAGGCAATGGCGGTTTGGGTAGACTTGCAGCCTGTTATTTAGATGCACTCGCTTCAGGAGATTATGAGGGATACGGATATTCCCTTTTATATGAATATGGAATCTTCAATCAAAAGATAATTGACGGTTGGCAAAAAGAATACGCAGATAGATGGTTGCCAGGCGGAAGTGTTTGGTTAGCACCGAAATTGGAAGAACAGGTAACTGTTAAATTTGGTGGAAAAGTTCAAGAATTTTGGGACGGTCATTATCATACTTCAAGAAGAATAGAAACTGACGAAGTTTACGCTGTCCCCTATGATATGTACATATCCGGATATGGCGGCAAAAACGTCGCTCCTCTTCGTCTTTGGAAATGTGTTTCGCTTGAAATGGATATGGAACAATTCAATCAAGGTAATTATATGAAATCTGTCGAGCGAGATGCTATGTCAGAGATAATAACTAAAGTGCTCTATCCATCAGACAATCACATTGAGGGTAAAATTTTAAGATTAAAACAACAGTATTTTCTCTGTTCGGCTTCAATTCAAGATATTGTTCAAAAACATATAAGAAAAACTAAAAACGCAAAGAGCATTCCCGATAAAATGGTTATTCATATAAATGACACTCATCCAGCTCTTGCAATTGCTGAACTTATGAGAATTCTCTTAGATGATTGTGGCTTTTCTTGGGATGACGCTTGGAGTGTTACATCAAAGACCTTCGCTTATACCAATCACACAGTTTTATCTGAAGCCTTAGAAAGTTGGCCAGAAGAACTTTTAGAAAAAGTTTTACCGAGAATTTATCAGATTTTACGCGAAATAAATTATAGAGAAATTGAAGAAATCAAGACGCATACCGACGATCAAAATGTAATTGCAAAAACTTCTATCATAAATAATGGTATGGTCAAAATGGCAAATTTATCTTCTTTTACTG
Source organism: Clostridia bacterium (assembly GCA_030532035.1). Classification (GTDB taxonomy): domain Bacteria; phylum Bacillota; class Clostridia; order Oscillospirales; family Acutalibacteraceae; genus JAUNLX01. Next base: position 7,457 of record JAUNLX010000008.1, read on the forward strand.
CTTTTAAGATAAATGGAGTATCTGCCTTGCATTCTGAAATTTTGAAAAAAGATTTGTTTTCTGATTTTTATGGAATGTATCCAGATAAATTCGAAAATGTAACAAACGGTATTGCTTATAGAAGATGGTTGTGTCAATCCAATCCAGAACTGTCTAATTTAATTAAAGAAAGTATCGGAGATAAATTCATTACCGACTACAATGAGCTCGAAAAACTTATGACATATATAGATGACGAGAGCTTTTTGAGAAAATTACTTGAAATAAAAAAACACAACAAAGAAACTTTCTGTAATTTTGCCTTAAAAAAGTCAGGAATCGAGCTCAACCCCGATTTTGCCTTAGATGTTCAGCTTAAGCGCTTGCACGAATACAAGCGTCAACATTTGAATGCTCTAAATATAGTGGCTGATTATCTATATATAAAAGATAATCCCAATGCGAACTTCCAACCAAGAACATATATTTTTGCCGCAAAAGCTGCACCCGGTTACTACATTGCAAAAAAAATCATTGAATTTATTTGGAAACTCGGCAAAATGATAGATGAAGACCCCGCTATGAAAAACAAATTAAAGCTTGTTTTCTTAGAAGATTACAATGTAACAATGGCAGAAACCCTAATGCCTGCCGCAGAAATAAGTGAGCAAATTTCACTTGCTGGAAAAGAAGCAAGCGGTACTGGCAATATGAAGTTAATGATTAATGGTGCTGTAACTATCGGAACTATGGACGGTGCCAATGTAGAAATTTCTGAGCGAGTTGGAGAAGATAATATTTATATCTTTGGCATGAGTGCAGAACAGGCAAAAGAAGCTGCAAAAAATTATAATCCAATGGAAATTTATATGACCAATCCTCAAATTCGTAGAATAATTGATTTTATTGGAAAAGAAATGGGACAGTATTGTAGCCCAGATATTGAAAACACAAAAAATTATGATCCTTATATGGTTCTAAAAGATTTTGATGATTACAGACGGGTTCATAATAAACTTATGCAAGATTATCCAAATGAAATACAGAGAGCTAAAAAATCTCTTGTAAACATCGCCAAAGCAGGTAATTTTTCAGCCGACAGAGCAATAAGAGAATATGCTGAAAAGATATGGAAGTTATAAAATATGTCTTTTTATAATCCCTTTGAAAGAGAATACAAATCGACAATAGGAGCAATTGCTCAGGGCGAAAACCTTGTGCTTAGAATTAAAAAGCCTGATGTTGCAGACAGAGCTTATCTGCAAATCAGGCATGATAATGATAAATATTTTTATGCACTCAAAGGAATTGATGACGGAAAGTTTTTCAAATTTGATATTTCCTTAAATAAGACAGGAATATATTTTTACTATTTTGAAGTTATTTATCCTGATAACGGCAAACAATATATTTCTCTTGGAAGATATCATCAAGGAGAACTTTCTGACTCTGTCAATTTTTTCCAGCTCGGTGTATATGATAAAAATATGCAGGTTCCAAAATTACAGGGAAAAATTATATATCAAATTTTTCCCGACCGATTCAAAAATTCTAAAATTCCAAAATACAATGTTCCCTCTGATAGAATTATCCATAAAAGTACTGATGAAGAGCCTGTATGGGAACTACAAAACGGAAAAATGCTAAATAACGATTACTATGCTGGCGATTTAAAGGGAATCGAACAATCTATTCCCTATTTGAAAACTCTGAATGTGGGCATTATTTATTTAAATCCCATTTTTGAATCACATACAAATCATAGATATGACACTGCCGATTATCTAAAAATAGATCCCCTCTTGGGAACAAAAGAAGATTTCATATCACTTTGCAATGCAGCTCATAAAAATGAAATTAAAATAATTTTAGATGGAGTTTTTAATCACACTGGAGCTGACAGTGTATATTTTAATAAATTCAATCGTTATGAAAATATTGGAGCTTATCAAAGTAAAGAATCTAAATATTATCCTTGGTTCAAATTTATAAATTGGCCTGATGAATATTCAAGTTGGTGGGGTTTTAAATCTCTTCCAGATTTGAATGAAACAAACGCAGATTTCATTGAATTTATCTGTGGAAAAAATGGCGTAATTGAAACTTGGATGAATGCAGGTGCCGATGGATTTAGATTAGATGTTGCCGATGAACTTCCAGATGAATTTTTGAGGAGATTTCGCCAAAAGGTAAAGTCTATCAATAGAGATGCCCTGATTATCGGAGAAGTTTGGGAAGATGCTTCAAATAAAATTAGTTATAACGAGAGAAAACAATATCTCTGGGGAGATGAACTTGACAGCGTAATGAACTACCCTTTCCGTCAAGCGATTTTAGATTTTATAATAAATGACGATGTTGAAGAAGCTGTATACAAGATAAATAATATCATTGACCACTATCCTAAAAAAATACTCGATATACTTATGAATCCACTCGGAACTCATGACACTGTCAGAATTGCAACCGAGCTCAGTGGCAGAAAAGCCGATCTAAATAACAGAGATGAGCAAGCTAATATCGTTCTTACAGAAAAAGAAAAGAATTTAGCAATAAAAAGGCTTCGCCTTGCTTTTACAATAAGTTACACACTTCCGGGAATACCCGCCATTTATTATGGAGATGAAACTCCAATGTTCGGTTACAGAGATCCTTTCAACAGAAAGCCATTCGAAAAGCCGTCAAATGACAATCTCTTATATAATCATCTTATCTTTTTGGGAAATTTACGAAAAAATTTCTCATGCTTTGAAAAGGGAATTTTATCTATAATTTCAGCCGCAGACGGTTGCATATCTTACTTGCGAGAAGATGAAAAAAATACCGTTGTTTTAATCGCAAATCGTGCCGAAAATAAAATTGTCTATCATCTTTCTGAAAAATATCGTGATTATGAAGTAATTGTCGGAGAAAAACAAGACAAAGATAATATAATCGTAAATCCGATTGATTTTGTAATTTTATCAAAGCAAAAATAGATTTTATATAACAAAAAAGCTCACTTAAAAAGTGAGCTTTTTTCAATTTATTTTTTTTATAAAATCTACTACCGTATCGACTAAATCTTTCTTATTGCCCTCATTTTCTTTTCCATAATCTTCCTTTGCATTTGCCGAACCGTCATCAGAAATTTTTCTTATAGAAATAAATGGAATTTTGAAAATCTTACATACATCAGCCACAGCAGCTGATTCCATATCAAAAACTGAAAGATTAAATTCTCTGGATAAAAATTCTGCTTTCTTTTCATCATTGAGAAAAAAATCTCCAGATGCAAAAATTCCAATTGGAAGATTACATTTTTCTTTAGCTATTTTCAATAAATTTTTATCAGCTAAATTAAAATAAGTTTTATCCGATTTTTCGCCCAATTTATAATTTAGAGCAGTTAAGTCAAAATCAGCTTCCACATATTTAGAGCCAGCACAAACCGCTCCTCTTTTAATTTTACTGAGTGGAGAGCCTGCAAGACCTGTATTTATTATAATATCGACATTAAATTTATTTAATAAATAAACTGTTGCTGCAGACGCTCTGACTTTACCAATTTCGCATTGTAAAATAAATATTTCTTTTTCATCAATTTCTACCGAGCAAACATCATAGTATTTATCTTGTATAATTTTGCCGTTATTTTTTTTAATATAGTGCAAAAAGGGAGCATATTCTAATTTATCGGGTATTACAATTCCTATTTTCATAATCATCATTAAAAATATAACATCGGGTTTACCGCTCTACCATTTTGTCTAACTTCAAAATGTAAATGTGGTCCAGTTGATCTTCCTGTAGATCCGACTTTTCCAATTGCCTGACCAGCGCTGACTTTTTGACCTGTTCTAACATTTATATGAGATAAATGCGCATACAAAGTCTGAAGTCCACCACCATGGTTGATTAAGACTCTATTACCTGCTCCACCGTTTTCCCAGCCAGCAGCGATAACAGTTCCGCTTTTTGCTGCAACTACAGTTTTTCCGTAAGCATTTCCCCCACCAGCTATATCCATTCCAGTATGTCCATAGTAACCTCTGAAATGACAAGTTACTGTATGTAAGCCTATAACAGGCCATACCATTGAGCCTCGTTGTTCAAAAGTATAGGGCCCATAATATGAATTTGACGAATAACTCGGTTTCTTTGTTCCGACACTTACAACTTCTTTTACAGGTTCCGAAAGAATCTTTCTGGAAACTTCTTTGTGAGAAGAAAGCTTACCCTCTACATAGGTATCTAAATATGTAATTTGAACAGAGCCTTTTTTTCCTTTTTTTATAACCTGTTGTTTGCCTTTAAGCATTTTCGGATTGTCAACTTTTTCAACTTCAAAGTCAATTTCTGCATTTTCGACAACCGTTTTAGTCACTTTAACATTGACATAATTAACTTTATCTGAGACAAATATTTTTTGCCCAACTCTTATAATATCTAAATCTCCAGGATTTAATTTTTCCAATTGAGAAAGCGTTAGTCCATGTTCTTTTGCCACTGCTTCGGGAGTATCTCCCTCTTCAACAGTATATACAGAAGTGGCGTCACGCTTTGTCTTGAGTTTTTGAGCAAGCTTGGAAGAATCCCATAAAACTGTGGGATCGTCTTCATATACACCTTGAACATATACAATATCTTCCACAAATCCAACTATATCATCAGGATTTTCTTCTTCATGCTTTTCAAGTATATTGTTGAAAACTTGTACTGCGTCCATCTCATTTTTAACTGCACATACAAAGTTTCCGTCTATATAGACACCACAGGCTTGCGTTATCTTGTCTGATGAGTTAGAAATTATTTTATCGCTTATACTTTTAGCATCTTCGAGTTTTTCAGAATCTACTAAAGCAATCTTGAGTTTAACATCATTTAGAGCTTCATTTAAATTTTCATTGTCGTTTTCAGTAACACTTTCATTTATCATTTTTTTTGCGTCAATATATGTGGTTTCATCGGGTATATATCCTATATCTTTACCGTTACAATTAACGCAAAGCGCAAAGGTAACATTGTTCCAATAAGCAAGACTACTCATTAAAACAACTGCAACTAAAACTGGCGAAACAACAGTAATAATTTTTTTGAGCATTTTGGGATGTCTGTCAAAGGCTTTTTTTACATAATCCTTGAACACTGTCTTTCTTTCGTCAAAAGTACGATATTCACCAGAATAAATATTTTTAAAAGATGATTTTACTTCTGTATTAAAATAAGCAAGTTCGCTCTTAAATGCGTTGATAGAGTGCAAATAAGATTTTCCAATTTTCAAATATAACTTTTTGAAAGAATAGTATATTGCAAATGCTGTAAATAAAATTAGAGCTTTGAAAAAATCAAAGGTTTCAACAAAAGCCCTACCAAAAATAGAACCTATGGTATATATAAAGTTAAAAAAATCATTTGGTAAAAGTTCGGGTCGAAATTCAGTAAATTTGTTTTCCAGAATTTCTTTTTTTCGATTTCTCTTTGCAACAGAACGACCATAAATCTTTTTAAATTTAGATTCATTTGGCTTTGTATTCTTATTGTCTTTCTTTTCTCCAACTGATTTTATCTTATTTTTCTTTTCATTTTTATCAGTATTTTTTTTAATTATTTTTATACTACGCTTTTTATCTATATCTGAAGTTTTTGTAGTTTCCTTTTCATTTGATTTTTTATAATCCATATTATTTATTCCTCAAATCTGTTTACTAAGAAAATTTCCACTTTCAACAGGTTACAATTTTGTAATATTTTGAAATAATTATACATATAAGTATTTACAAAGTCAAATAAGAAAAAACGGATCTAAATAGATCCGTTTTTAATATAAAAATAATTAAAGTGTTCCAAAGATTCTATCTCCTGCGTCTCCAAGACCTGGAAGAATATAACAATTTTCATCGAGCTTTTCATCTAAAGCTGCACAAAAAATATCGACATCGGGATGAGCAGAAGAAAGTTCTTTTATGCCCTCTGGAGCTGCTATTATTCCCATAAATTTAACTGATTTTGGGTTATTTTTTTTGACAAGGCTTATTGCGTCAATAGCAGAACCACCTGTTGCAAGCATTGGGTCTAAAATTATTACATCTCTTTCATTGATGTCATTTGGCAATTTACAGTAATATTCAACTGGCTTTTTGGTTTCAGGATCGCGATATAGACCTACATGGCCAATTTTTGCTGAGGGAACAAGGTTTAATACACCGTCAACCATTCCCAGACCCGCTCTCAAAATGGGAACAAAGGCTAATTTTTTGCCTGCAATTACCTTTGTTTTCATAGGAGCCATAGGAGTTTCAATTTCTATTTCAGTTAAGGGCAAATCACGAGTTGCCTCATAGCACATTAAATTTGATATTTCAGATACCAATTTGCGAAATTCCATAGATCCAGTATTTTTATCTCTTAAAATAGATAATTTATGTTGAATCAACGGATGATTTGTAATAGTTATTTTGCCCATAATTACTCCTTGTTTTCCAAGTTGGTTATTTTGGCTACACGCTGAGCATGTCGTCCGCCCTCAAAATCAGACTCTAAGAAAGCGTCAATCAGTTCATCTGCCATTCCAGCTCCTATTACTCGTCCACCAAAACAGAGAACATTGGCGTCGTTATGTTTTCTTGTATATCTCGCACTGAATGTATCGGAACAACAAGCTGCTCTTATACCTTTGACTTTGTTTGCTGCAATTGATATTCCGATTCCTGTTCCGCAAACTAAAATTCCAAAAGAACCTTTGTCTGATACCACTTTATTTGCAACAGTTTCAGCTATATCTGGATAATCACAACTATCAGCAGAATATGTTCCACAATCCTCAAATTCCAAACCTTTTTCTTTGAGATATTCAGTTACATGTTGTTTTAATTCAAAACCACCATGATCAGAGCCTACATAAATCATTTTAATGTCCGCCTTTCTCTTTCTCTTTGTGCTTGCGGTTTTGCCAAATAAACAGGCAAAAGATTTTCGGGAAGAACAAACTTACCCTCATTATATCTTGCATATGACAGTTTACAGACTGCTTCGCAAGCCTTTTTTATATCCAAAATATTATAACATAAATCACTCTTATCACAAAGAAAAAAGCTATTTTTAGATATCTGATCTACTGTTTCTAAAAGATTATCCAAATCCCAGATTTTATCTTCGCTGCGTCTTGTTATCTTGTCTTCATTTTTTTCGAATAATGCTGAGTAAACTCTCCCTACTCTTGCGTCAATCATGGGAACAATTATATCTTCATTACCGGTTGCTGTATTAGCCATAATTTCAAGAGATGAAAGAGGTACACAGGGCGTATTATCAACAAAAGCCAAACCTTTGACGCTAGCAATTCCAATTCTAAGTCCTGTAAAAGAGCCGGGGCCAGCACTTATTCCAAAGAGATCTATATCTTCTACAGATATATTAGATTTCTTTATCACTTCATTGATAAGTGGCATTAAGGTTTGACTATGAGTTTTCCCGTCTTCTACACCACTCGAGTATATTATATTTTCATTTTCAGAAATAGCACATCCCACAGCCTTAGATGAACATTCAATTCCTAAAATTTTCACCGTTCAAATCCTCAATTTCAAAAATTCTTTTGTCTTCGTTTTCCTTTGTTATTTTTATATTCACTCTATCTTTTGGCAAAAATTGTTCTATGTTTTCTGCCCACTCAACAGCAATAATCGCATTTTCAGAAAGATAATCAAAAAAACCTGTGCTCTCTAAGTCTTCTTCCCCTGTTATTCTATACATATCAAAGTGAATAAGTGGAGTTTGACCTTTATATACATTTACAATAGAAAAAGTTGGACTGGAAATGGGAGAAGTAATTTCAAGCCCCTTTGAAAGGCCTCTTACAAAAGCAGTTTTTCCAGCTCCAAGCCCACCATAAAAAGCTATGAGTTTCTTTTTATTTTTCAATTTTTTGCCTATGTTTTCAGCTAAAATCAGTGTATCTTCAAGATTATTTGCAACAAACTTCTTCATGGCGTCGATTATATCACGAAGGCGACGCCCACTCAAGAAAGTGGACGCCACAAAAAAATGAATATTTATATTTGATAAATAAGCTATAGAATTATTTTAATCGAAAAATAATTGCAAATCTTCGTCAACGGTCTGAATTCCGCTAATTTGGAAATTTTCTACCAATACTTTCAATACATTTGGAGAAAGAAATCCAGGTAAGGTTGGTCCAAGATGAATATTTTTTACACCTAAATATAACAGTGCAAATAAAACTATTACAGCTTTTTGCTCATACCATGCGATATTGAAAATGATTGGAAGTTCGTTTATATCATTTAGTTCAAAAATTTCTTTGAGTTTTAGTGCAATAAGCGCAAGTGAATAAGAGTCATTACATTGTCCTGCGTCAAGCACTCTTGGAATTCCATCAATGTCACCTAAATTGAGCTTGTTATATCTGTATTTAGCACAGCCAGCTGTGAGAATAACAACATCTTTTGGTAATTTTTCAGCAAATTCACGATAGTAATCACGAGATTTCATTCTACCGTCACAACCGCCCATAACTACGAATTTACGAATTGCTCCAGATTTAACTGCTTCAACTATTTTATCTGCCAATGCGAAAACTTGTTCATGTGCAAAACCACCAGTTATATTACCATTTTCAAGTTCTTCAGGAGGTGCACAGGTTTTAGCTTGTTCGATTATTGCGGAAAAATCTTTTGTTTCTCCATATTTGCCGTCAATATGTCTGCAACCCGGATAACCAGTTACTCCCGTTGTCCAGAGTCTATCTTTATAGCTATCAGACGGTGGCACTATACAGTTAGTAGTCATCAAAATAGGACCGTTGAATTTTTCAAATTCCTCTTTTTGTTTCCACCAAGCATTGCCGTAGTTTCCAACTAAGTGCTTATATTTCTTTAATTTTGGATAATAGTGTGCTGGTAACATTTCAGAATGAGTATATATATCTATTCCCTTATCCTGTGTTTGTTCAAGCAGATTTTCCAAATCTTTCAAATCGTGACCAGAAATTAAAATTCCAGGATTTTTACCTACACCAATATTTACTTTTGTAATTTCAGGATTTCCATATGTTCCACAGTTTGCGCTGTCTAAGAGAGCCATTCCCTCTACTCCGAATTTACCAGTTTCCAAAGTAAGAGCTACTAAATCTTCTACTGTGAGAGAATCATCTAAAGTTTTTGCCAAAGCCATTTGAATAAATTCATCAACTTTTTCATTGTCATATAAAAGTGTATTGGCATGCTTTGTATATGCAGCAAGACCTTTAAGACCATAGGTTATCATTTCACGAAGACTTCTTATATCTTCATCTTCTGTAGAAAGAACTCCGACTTTGTCAGATGCAGCAACCTCATCATAATTTTCAACACTGTCATTAAATAATGCAGCTTCAACAAGATTATTTTTATCATCCAACTGTGAAATTAAATCGTCCTTGATTTTAACAGTATTCTCAATGCGCTTTATTATCGCTTCTCTATCAAAGCTCGCATTAGTTATCGTTGTAAACAAATTTTGAGTTATAAGATGATTTACTTCTTTATCAACAGTTTTTCCCTCTTGTCTAAGTTTCGTTGTAACAAAAGAAAGTCCCTTAGTTACATATATAAGTAAATCTTGCATAGCGGCAACTTCCGGTCTTTTACCACAAACACCTACTCTGGTACAACCTGTTCCCCTTGCTGTTTCTTGGCACTGAAAACAAAACATATCATGTTTTTCCATAATTTAATCTCCTATTCTTCAACTTTAACAAATAGACTTTTATCAACACCACATACTGGACAAACCCAATCTTCTGGTATGTCTTCGAATGCAGTTCCTGGAGCAATTCCTCCATCTGGGTCTCCCTGTGCTGGGTCATAGATATAACCGCAAGGCTCACATAAATACTTACTCATAATTAGGTCTCCTTTCAATTTGCAAATTTATATAATATCAATCGTACAAAACAAATTTATATTTAATTATAATCTATCACATTATAATTATTTTGCCAAAGGTTTATTCTCTATTTTCCGCAATTTTTTCATTCAACAAATTTATAACATTATCTACATCCGCTTCATGAACCGCGCAAGCGTCTTTGAGTGTTTCTGCCTGAGAAGCAGGGCAACCAAGACAATGCATACCTATCTCCATTAAAACTTCTGCACTTTCAGGATAAGTATTTACAATATCCCCTATAAGCATATCTTTATCTACATACATTTTTTTCATAATTTTTCCTCCTTTATTGACTTTGTGATTAAAGATTACTATAATTTTTACAACATTTATGTTGTTATGACAACCGAAAGGGATTTTTATGAATTATTCTTTTTTAAAAAACACTAATTTATTTCATGGTATCAGTGAAGATGAAATAAAATATGCATTAAAATGCCTTAATGCAAGACAAAAAACTTACAAAAAAAACGAAATTATATTTAACGCAGGCAATACAGTAAATGAGATTGGATTAGTTTTATCTGGTAGTGTCAATGTCGTTATGAATTTATATTGGGGAGACAGTAGAATCTTGGGTCATATCGAAAAAGGACAAGTCTTTGCAGAAAATTATGCAGCTGTTGTTGGCAAAGAATTAATTTGCGACATAACAGCCTGCGAGGACTGTGAAATTTTATTCTTAAACTTGCGCAGCGTTATGACAACTTGTCAGAGATGTTGTAGTTTTCATCAACAGCTCATTTATAATCTGCTCAAAATATCTGCTCAAAAAAATTTAAATCTTTTGGGAAGAATTATGCATACAGCTTCAAGGAGTATAAGATCTCGGATTATTTCATATCTTTCCGAACAATCTATGATAAATGGGAGCACTCATTTTAAGATTCCCTTTGATCGAAAACAACTTGCCGACTATTTAGGTGTAGACAGAAGTGCCCTTTCAAATGAACTGAGTAAAATGCAAAAAGAGGGATTAATTACATTTAAGAAAAATGATTTTGTGCTAAATGATTTGTAAAAAAAGAAAAATTAAAATGAAAAAGAGCCGTCTTGATACACAAGACGGCTCTATAAATTATTCTTGAAAATGTTCTTTTGCAAAATCCATATCCTGTACAATTTCCATTGTACCTAAATATTTACCTTTTTTATCTCTAACAGCCATATATGTAACAGCCATAGGTTTGCCAGCTTTTTCAGACCACAGAGCAACTGTATCACGAGTACCATTTCTGAAATCTTCAATTATAGCCCTTACCATAGGCTCAATTTTAGGTGGATGACAGGAAAATACATCTCTGTCTATTGCCATTCCAGGTCTTTTGAAAGCTTTGGGACCCTCGTTGAAATATCTATTTATATTTTTATCATCTACAAAGGTAATTTCTAATGGAATTGTGTTTAACATGGCTGTCATTTGTTCCACTGTCATATGTCCGCCAGGCATTACAATTTCATCGTTCAATTCTATAATTTCTGCTTTTTTGTTGTTTTCCGCCTCTTCCCAAACTTCTTGTTCAACACCAAAGCACTCGTCGTAATCTTTAGAATCTTGATATATTCCGAACCATTCATCTTGAGTAAAATTAACAGCACAAATTGGGAATAAAATATTTTCTTCTTTATATATCATTTCTTCGGCGCGTTTGAAAACTGCGTCTACTCGCTCTTTTATATCTTCATCAAATCTGTTAGTTTTAGCTATACTGCTGAGTTCATCCCTTATCTCGTCGTCGACCGTCCACATAACATCAGACGGGCCTGAAATTTCATATTTTACTTTTAGAAGAGGATATAACAGATCTCCCTTTTTTGCATAGTGAATAGAAAGTTCACGAATTTTATTAAATAGTTCAATTGTTTTTTCTTCCTTATATTTATCAAGCAAAATTTCCAAAGCTTCATTTTCTTTGGCAAAAGTATATAGAGGATGAGCTTTTATCTTCTTTAAATCTGCTGCCAGTTTATTTTTATCAGAATAATCTTTTTCAACAGTATTTTGTTTTTCATCATCAATATTTTCTGAGCTTGAAATATTCTCTTCGATAGTTTTTCCATGAAAAAGTGCTGAATGTACATCGCAGAGGCGTTGAACTTCAGATAGAGGTGTCCCCTCTTCCAATAATTCTTGTTCAGCGTCCATTATTTCTGAAGCATCTACATCTTTAAAGTGCTTTACAAAATCAGCTCTTACAGATTCTATATCTTCTCCCTGACCAAGTCTTCTTAAATAGTCTTTAAGTTGTTCTTTGCGTGTGTTAAAGTTATCTACAGAGGGGTTGTCATCAGAAATTTTATCAAGAGGCATTTCCCCTACTAATTCAAAACCATTTGACATCAAGGCAGAGATAATATCAATCATCGGGATATTTTTAATTTCAGCGCCCTTTGGTATGGTTATCATCTTTCCAACCGTATTTAACATAGATTTTTTAGTAACTTCAGTAAATCCTAAATCGGATAAAATTTTCTCTAATTGAGGAAACTCTTCTATAAGTTCATAAACGGTCTTGCTTAAATTTATTTTATTTGCCATATTAACGACCTCCTTATCATCAACTTTATTATACAATAATTCTAAATACTATAAGTTGTTATAACAACAATTTTGTTGTTTTGGCAAAAAGTCGAAATTGATTTTTAATATATATAATTTTCCCGCACATACATTATATTACATATAAAATTTTATACAAATCTAAAAAATTATATTTTTAATTAAAAGCGCAATTTCCCTTTGGTGATTTTGTTACAAACAACAAAAAATTTTTAATGTATATTAAGGTATAAATTGACAGAAAGGAGAGCTTATGTCTAAGAAAATATTGATAGTTGGAGGAGTCGCTGGAGGACTTTCTGCAGCAACAAGACTCAGAAGAAATAGCGAAAGCGACGAAATAACGGTTTTTGAGAGAGGAAGAGATGTTTCTTTTTCAAATTGTTCTCTCCCCTATAGACTTGGAAATATCATAAAAAACACAGAAGATTTAATTTTTTCAGGTCCTGAATACTTTAAGAAAATATTTAATATCGATGTAAAGATTCGGCATGAAGTTTTGTCTATAGACAGAGAGAATAAACAAATTTCCGTAAAAAATTTGTTGAATAATGAAATTTATCAAAAAGCATATGATGTTCTCATTTTATCTCCTGGAGCTCATCCAATTATTCCCAACATAAAAATTGATGATTCTATGCCGATTTTCACAATTAGAAATGTTGAGGACATTGAGCAAATTCTTGATGGCGTAAAAAATGCTAAAGACATAACTGTTATAGGCGGAGGATTTATTGGCGTTGAAGCCGCTGAAAATTTAAATCACGCCGGTAAAAATGTAAGTTTAATTGAAGCTACCAGTCAAATTTTACGCCCTTATGATGAAGATATGGTGCAAATCTTGCATAAAAATATTGAAGACAAAGGTATAAATTTATTTTTAAATTCTCCTGTCAAAGAAATTAAATCAGATGAAGTTTTATTGGGAAATGATGAAATAATAAAAGCTCAAGCTGTTATTATGGCAATAGGAGTTTCTCCGGAAAATTCTCTGGCAAAGTCTGCAAATCTTGAACTGGGTGTAAGATCCACTATTAAAACAGATGAATTTTACAAAACAAATGACCCTAATATTTATGCTATTGGCGACGCAATAGAAGTTGAAAGCAAACTCGACGGACAAAAAATCAATCTTACTCTGGCAGGACCTGCACTAAAACAAGCACATATAGTGGCTGATTTGATAAATGGTAAAAAACCAAAAGAAATTAAGAATACTTATATTGGCAGTTCTGCAATAAAGGTCTTTGACTATAACGCAGCTGCTACGGGGCTTTCGGAAAGTGCGATCGAAAAGCAGGCTCTTCCAATAAAATATGACAGCATAAATCTTGTTTTGAGTGATAAAGTTTCAATTATGCCAGATGCTTCATATATGATTTTCAAATTGATTTTTGAAGTTCCGTCCGGTAAAGTTTTAGGCGCTCAGGCAATAGGTACGGGAGATGTAACAAAGCGAATTGATGTAATCTCAACTGCAATACATTTTGGTGGCACAGTTTATGATTTACAGAATATAGAAGTTGCCTACGCTCCCCCATTTGCAACAGCTAAAGATATTATAAATTATGCTGGATATGCCGCTGCTAATGTTTTAGAGGGAAAATATGAACACGAAAAATGTAAAAATATTAGAACTTTGGTTGATCAAGGCGCAGTCATTATAGATGTCAGAGAAAAATTTGAATTTGCAAATGGTCATCTTAAAAATGCAATAAATATTCCCTTAAGTGAAATCAGAGAAAGGTTAGATGAAATTCCAAAAGATAAACCCGTCTATCTATATTGTCGCTCTGCTCAAAGAAGTTACACTGCAACGATGATTCTAAAAAACAGAGGATATGAAAATGTTAAAAATATAAATGGTGGATTTTTATTTATTGAACTGTATGAATATTATAATGAAAAAATTTTGAAAAAAGATTCAATCATAGAAGGATAGGACATATCGCCCGCTGGCGCGGGCGATATTGTTTTTAATTTTTGTTTTTATATATTTTTGAGTTCGCCCGCTGGCGCGGGCGATATTGTTTTTAATTTTTGTTTTTATATAATTTAGAGTTCGCCCGCTGGCGCGGGCGATATTCTTCTTTGACTTTTCTCTTTATTGATAAATATAATCTTTAATAATATAATTGTATAGAATAAATTGATTTATCACTAAATTTCAGAAAGCGACGGTAAACTATGAGCAACTTTTTAGGACTCATCAAATCTTTTTTCAAGAGGACAGATCACCTACTTATTTTTCTGTGCCTTTTAGCTTCATCGCTCGGTATATTGTTTGTATCGAGTGCAACAAGATACAAAGGGCAAGGTGTGATTTCCAGTGATGTTCGAACTATGCTCGCCGCTGTAATTCTCGGATTTGTAATAGCAATTATAATGTCTTTGCTCGACAGTGATATATACTTAAAGCTAATGCCATTTATTGTTGCAGTCAGTATAATTTTGATGATAGCTGTAATGCTTTTCGGTGTTGCCCCACAAGGTCGTGAAGACTCTAAAATTTGGCTCGATCTCAAATTATTTTATTTTCAACCATCAGAACTTTTGAAAGTTGCTTTTATTCTAAGTTTTTCTTATCACTTAGGTAAAATAAAAGACAATCTCAACCGCCCACTAAATGTATTTTTAATCTTTTTACATGCAATTGTTCCTTTCGGATTAGTAGCTATTTCAGGCGATGACGGTTCTGCTTTAGTTTTCTTACTTTTATCAGTTGCGATGGTTTTTGTAGCAGGAATAAATTGGAAATATATGGTGTCATCTATAGTATTGATTTTAGCAGCTCTGCCTCTTCTATGGCTAAAATTAAGCACTTTCCAAAAACAACGATTTTATGTTTTATTTAAGCCAGAAGAATATCCAAATGTAGCCTATCAACAGAACCGGGCTGCCGACGCTCTGCGCTCAGGTGGTTTTACTGGAAGTGGTTTATTCAAAGGCATATATACGCAAAATTATTTAGTACCTGAAGCAGAAAATGATTTTATATTCTCAGTAGTTTGCGAAGAATCGGGAATGATTGGGGCTTTGTTCGTTTTACTTTTATTTATTTTAATCATATTAAAAATTTTATTCACCGCAAAAAAAGCTCGAGATTTTTCTGCAAAAATGATTTGCTATGGCGTCGCATTTTTAATATCAATTCAAATTTTAATAAATGTGTCTATGGTTCTTAGGTTGGGCCCGGTAATAGGAATAACACTTCCATTTTTCAGTGCCGGAGGCTCCTCAACGCTATGTATGTATTTAGCTATTGGGCTTGTATTATCCGTCTATCACACAAATTCATATCAACCTATACGCACAGTGCGTTACAGAGTAAATACAAGATAAAAAAAGCGACTTTCGTCGCTTTATTTTTTTATTAAAGTTGGAATAAGTATTTTAAGACCAATTGCAATGAGGATGATTCCCCCGACTATATTTGCTTTATCTGAAAATACAGTCTTAAATTTTTTCCCGACAATCACTCCAATAAAACAAATTAAAGCTGTTACTATGCCGATTATAAGAGTTGCAATAAGAGATTGAGAGAGAGAATATTCAGATATTGTAAATCCTACAGATAATGCGTCTATTGAAGTTGCGACACCCTGCAACATCAGTGCAAAAAATCCAAGTTGCTCTATCTTTTCTTCATCTTTGTTTTTTATCCCCTCATATATCATTTTTCCACCGATAATGAGCAATAGGAAAAAAGCAATTTTCGGAACATGGTGTGCAAAAATTGCAAATGACTTTGCTAAATAAGATACACAGACCCAGCCTATAAAAGACATTAAGAACTGAAATATACCGAAAGTTCCAGATATACCAATTATTTTTGATTTTTTCATTGTAGGCTCGTTCAAACCATCAGCCACAGAAACTGAAAAAGCATCCATTGCTAAACCGACGCCTAAAAAAAGATTTTGTAAAAAGAAAGTGATACCCATATATTCTCCTCATCACATTTTATAAATTGTAACATAGCTTTTCAAAAATAAAAATCTATATATTAAATTTACTTTATCTTTGTTCAACTTCTTTATATTACAGATAAAATTAAGCTAAATAGTGTTTATTTTGTAGTTTTTATATAAGAAAATCAAATAAAAAAGACTAAGAAAATTTTCTTAGTCTTTTTATTCTTGTTTCAGATTTTATTTAGCTTCAGCATTGATAGCTGCCTGTGCTGCAGCAAGTCTTGCAATAGGCACTCTGAAAGGTGAACAAGAAACATAGTCAAGTCCAATATTATGACAGAATTCAACAGTTGAAGGATCTCCGCCATGTTCTCCACAAATTCCAAGATGAAGATTTTCATTTGTTTCTCTTCCAAGTTTTGAAGCCATTTTAACAAGTTTTCCTACGCCATGTTGATCGAGTTTTGCAAAAGGATCGTTTTCGTAAATCTTGTTTTTATAATAGCTTTCAAGGAAAGCACCTGCGTCATCTCTGGAAAATCCAAAAGTCATCTGAGTGAGGTCATTTGTTCCGAATGAGAAGAAATCAGCTTCTTGTGCAATTTCATCTGCAAGTAATGCAGCTCTCGGAATTTCAATCATTGTTCCTACAAGATATTCTAATTTTTTACCTGTTTCTTCAAAAACTTTTTCAGCAGTCTTTGTGATTATATCTTTTACAAATTTGAATTCTTTGATTTCTCCAACAAGAGGAACCATAATTTCAGGAACAATATTCCAATCTGGATGGTCTTCATTTACTTTGATTGCAGCTTTTATAATTGCTGCTGTTTGCATTTTACAAATTTCAGGATAAGTAACTGTCAAACGGCATCCTCTATGTCCCATCATTGGGTTAAATTCATGCATTGAAGCAATCTTATCTTTAACTTGTTTAACTGTTTTGTTTGTCTTTTTAGCGAGATTTTCAATTTCATCTTCTTTTTTAGGCAAGAATTCATGTAAAGGTGGGTCAAGCAAACGAATTGTTACTGGAAGACCTTCAAGGGACTCATAAATTTCCTCGAAGTCTTTTTGTTGTATTGGGAGAATTTTTGCAAGAGCTTTTTCTCTTTCCTCTACTGTTTCAGAGAGAATCATTTCTCTAAATGGTTCAATTCTGTCTGCTTCAAAGAACATATGCTCTGTTCTGCAAAGTCCAATTCCCTGTGCACCGAGTTTCTTTGCCTGTTTTGCGTCTTTTGGAGTATCTGCATTAGTTCTTACTTTAAGTCTTCTGTATTTATCTGCGTAGTCCATTATTCTTTCAAATTCGCCAACAATGGTTGCAGGAGAAGTTGGAAGAGTTCCCTGATAAATATTACCTGTTGTTCCGTCGATTGAGATTTCGTCTCCCTCGTGGAAAGTAACTCCGCCAAGCTCAAATTTCTTATTCTTTTCGTCCATTTTGATGTCGCCACAACCAGAAACACAGCAAGTTCCCATTCCTCTTGCTACAACGGCTGCGTGAGAAGTCATTCCGCCTCTAACAGTCAAAATACCTTGAGCTACTTGCATTCCTCTGATATCGTCAGGAGAAGTTTCAAGTCTAACGAGAATAACTTTTTCTCCTTTATTAGCCCAAGCTTCTGCATCAGCAGCAGTAAATACTACTTTACCACTTGAAGCACCTGGAGAAGCTCCGAGTCCTTTACCTAAGGGCTTTGTTTCTTTCAAAGCTTTATCGTCAAATTGAGGATGTAAGAGAGTGTCGAGGTTTCTTGGGTCAATCATCAAAACAGCTTCTTTTTCTGTTCTCATTCCCTCATCAACTAAATCACAGGCAATTTTAAGAGCTGCTTTAGCTGTTCTCTTACCGTTTCTTGTTTGAAGCATATAGAGTTTTTTGTTTTCTACAGTAAATTCCATATCCTGCATATCTCTGTAATGCTTTTCAAGATTTTCACATACTTGAATGAATTCGTCATATGCTTCTGGGAATTTATTTTTCATTTCATCAATGTGCATTGGAGTTCTAATACCTGCAACAACGTCTTCACCTTGAGCATTGATAAGGAATTCTCCCATAAGCTTGTTTTCGCCTGTAGCTGGATTTCTTGTGAAAGCAACACCTGTTCCACAATCATCGCCCATGTTTCCAAAAGCCATCATCTGAACATTTACTGCAGTTCCCCAAGAATATGGAATATCGTTATCACGACGATAGATATTTGCTCTGGGATTGTCCCAAGAACGGAAAACAGCTTTTACTGCACCCATCATCTGTGCAAGAGGATCATCTGGGAATTCAACGCTTTCTTCAAAGCTTTCGCCCTGTTTTTCAGCCTCTTCTTTTCTTTGAGTCATTACTTTTTTGTACTCATCTTTGAATTTATATGCAAGTTCTTTGAGGTCATCAGCAGTTAAATCAACATCTTGACTTACGCCCTTTTCCTCTTTCATTTGATCTATGAGTTCTTCAAAATATGATTTACCGACTTCCATAACAACATCGGAATACATTTGGATAAATCTTCTATAACAGTCCCAAGCCCAACGAGGATTATTTGATTTTTGAGCCATTGTCTCAACAACATCTTCATTGAGTCCAAGGTTTAAGATAGTATCCATCATTCCGGGCATTGAAGCTCTGGCACCTGAACGAACAGATACGAGCAAAGGATTTTCTTTGTCTCCGAATTTTTTACCTGTTATTTCTTCAAGTTTTGCAAGGTTTTCTAAGATTTGCTTTTCAATGTCGGCATTAATTTTTCCGCCGTCCTCGTAGTACTGCGTACAAGCTTCGGTCGTAACAGTAAAACCTTGAGGTACAGGTAAACCAAGATTAGTCATTTCAGCGAGGTTAGCACCTTTTCCTCCAAGAAGCTCACGCATACTTGCATTTCCCTCTGAAAAGAGGTAAACGAATTTTTTGCTCATAAGTTTCTCCTTTTATAATTAATTTTTATTAATTGCATATCTTTACAAATTATAACATATTTAAGGTAGGTAAAGTATTGGTTTATTTATACAAGGTTTGTGAATTTATAGAAAAATTTATTCACAATATTCACAATTTACACAAAATTAAAATAAATACAAAATATGTTTTTGATAAATATACAAAAAAAATGGTGTGCTTTTCGCACACCATCTTTATTACATCTTTTCTTTAACTTTAGCAGCCTTACCCACTCTATCTCTCAAGTAGTAAAGTTTATTTCTGCGAACTTTACCGCGTCTTAAGATTTCGATTTTATCAACATTTGGGGAATGAATCGGGAAAATCTTTTCAACACCGATTCCATAAGAAAGTCTTCTAACTGTGATAGTTCTGGAAATGCCCTTACCTTTTATGGCAATTACAGTTCCCTCAAAAATCTGAATTCTTTCTCTTTCGCCCTCACGAATTTTGGCATGCACTTTTACTACATCACCAGGTTTAACTTCTGGAGCATCTTTTTTGATTAATTCATCTGTGATTAGTTCTAATTTTTTCATTTTATTTCCTCATTTCCTCAGAGCGTTCGTAAACAAAAAGTCAGAGGACCACTCAGCTTTAATCTTTAAACCCCTAAAAGACAGGATTTTGTCTCTCGGTAAATTTTGCTTGCACATTGTAACATAGGAAGAATAATAATTCAAGTTCAATCATTATAAATTGTATTTATTTGTTTTCAGATATACAAAATCCATCTTTCACACCTGTTATAACAACTTCAACAAGCTGATTACGTTCCATTGTTCCCCCATAAATTTTAACGGGAATGTAGTTTTTTGTATATCCAAAGATAGAATCTTGAGATACTTTTTCAGTTAAGACAAGGTGCTTTTTTCCAATTTGATTTTTCAAAAATTCTTCTCTAATTTCTTCAGAAACTCCAATTAGCTCTTTAGTCCTCTGTTTTTTTATATCGTCGGGAACCTGTTGCATTTTTGCAGCTTTCGTTCCCTTTCTCAGAGAATATGGAAAAGCATGTACTTTTTCAAAGCGAATTTTTTTGACAAAATCTAAGGTTTCTTCAAAATCTTTTTCTGTTTCTCCAGGAAAACCAATTATTATATCTGTTGTGATTGCGGGGTCATCAAATATATTTCTGATTTTTTCTATTTTTTTCGCATAATCTAAAGCAGTATAGTGCCTATTCATATTTTTTAATATTTTATCTGAACCCGATTGCAGTGAAAGATGAAAATGTGGGCAAAATTTTTCGATTTTACTCAAAGACATTAAAAATTCATCAGTGATATTGTCATATTCTAAAGAGCCAAGTCGAATACGCTCAATATTTTTTTTACCATTTGCATAATCAATTACCTTAATCAAGCTTTCACATTTATCTTCCATATATCGAGATAAATTTATCCCAACTAAGACAAGCTCCTTAAATCCCTCTGCGTCAATCAAATCAATTTTTTGAAAAACTTTTTCAAGTGGCATTGACCTTGCCCGACCTCTGGCAAAGGGGATAATACAGTATGAGCAAAATTGATTGCATCCGTCTTGAATTTTAAGTTTTGCTCTGGTTTTTTCACTTTCGTATTTTATATCATCTTCATAAAATTCTTCGTCATTTTTATGAGCTTTAACTTCATTTTTTGATTCAGGGATATTTTGAACAATCTCTGAAAGTTCAGATATATTGTTGTTGCCAATTACAAAGTCAGCAGATAAATTTTCAATTTCTTCTGCACTCATAACTTGAGGCATACAGCCCGACAAAATGATTTTTGCTTTTGAATTTTCTTTTTTAAAATGACGCAGCATTTTCTTGCTCTTTGAATCACTCTTAGAAGTAACTGTACAAGAATTGACGATGATAAAGTCTGCTTTACTCGGTTTTTCAGTTTTTTTAAGCCCTAAATCCGTTAAAAGCTTTGACATCATCGCCGCGTCATATCCGTTTACTTTGCAACCTAAATTATAAATAAAAAATCTCATTTTACGATTATATTCTCTCTGTAATAAGTATTGCAGGGCTTGAGTTTAGGCACGAAAAGATTATATAAATCATCACCTTTTGCATTTATTTCATATATTCTGCGTGAATAAGAGGGCAGTTTTTTCACATCCGCCGTCTTCATAACAATCGGAAGTTTACAAGTGTTTTGAATATTACTTAAAATCTGTCTCCCCTTTTGACTATGACCCAAAACCTTTATGTATGTAGGCATTTGACTTGCATCGTCTTTATTTATTTTAAGGCAAGCACAGACTAAGGCTCTTTTTATTCGAGAATGAGTAAAAATATTTGAGCTCGATTTTTCAATCACTTGTTTTATATTATCTGAATTTTCTATAACATCTTTAATTCTATTTTCCAAACCTCCAACTACATCTGGAGCATTTTTTATATCCTCAATTTTGAGTTGCCTCAAAATTGCCATAAAAACTCTTTCAAATTGATTTAAGCTTACAGGTGCATTGCCTTTGTCAATTTCTGTTTGAAGTCTGTTATAGGCAAAATCAGGCATATATTTTTTTATGTCTTCTCCCGACATCATTTTTTTTCTAATTTCTTTGGCAGAGGGGAAATTATTGTCATCTCTGTAAACAAAATAAGGCTCAATCTTTGAATTGAATTTGTCTAAGGCACTTAAATATTCTAAAGCCAAGATATTATTCCCTTTTTTGAAAATATCAGTTGAATTTAACTGTAATTTTTCTTTAATAACTTCTTCAAATGCAATAGGATACCCAATATTTTCACGAACTTTTGCTTCAATAAGAGTCTTTACCTCATCGGTATTTCCAAGTTTTGCAACTTTCGTCAACAAATTTGTATCTTTCGTTTGAATTCCAAAAGCCAAATTATCTATAATTTGCAGAGAATCTAAGATATAGACACCTCGAGAGGCAAATTTTTCTGCAGAAAGAGCAGAAAAAGGAAGCGGCAGCTCTAAAACTAAGTCTACACCACTGTCAAGTGCAATCTGTGTTTTCAGTGCTCTATCTATTACCGAAAGCTCCCCTCTTTGAACAATATTTCCAGATATAATGCAAACTACAGCGTCAAAATCTTTCTTTACGCTGTCTATCAAAAATTTATGTCCTAAATGAAAGGGATTAAATTCCGCAATTATTCCACAAACTTTCATCTGTTTCCTCTCTTGTCTGTAAACTCCCATTTTGATATAATGTTCCCATTATATGCGGGTAAAAATTTTATCATAGGCACTCGTATTTTTCAATTATATCGGTTTTAAATGCTGATTAAATAATAAGTAAATCGGAGGAATTATGAAAACACTTGTAATAAACGCCGGAAGCTCTTCTATGAAATATCAAGTCATTGAACTTGAAACCGAACAGGTTTTGGCAAAGGGAAATTATGAGGGAATCGGATTTTCAGATGAACTACCCGATCACACTACCGCTTTTCACTTGATGAAAGACAAACTGACTTCTGATGAAGGAAAAATCGTGGACTTAAGCGAAATTGCTGCCATCGGACACAGAGTTGTTCAAGGAGGCGCCGTTTTCAGAGAATCGGTATTAATAGATGAAAAAGTAATGGAAGAAATTGACGAGCTTGCAACTCTTGCTCCCTTACACAACAAAGCTCATTTACAGGCTATAAAAGCTTGTTTTGAAGTTTTCGGAAACGAAATACCTCAAGTTGCAGTTTTTGATAATGTTTTCTTCAAAGATTTACCAGAAAAAGCTTATCTTTATGGAATTCCATATGAGTATTATGAAAAGTATAAAATTAGAAAATATGGTTTTCATGGTACTTCCCATAAATATGTCTATGACGAATATCTTAAAATCAAAGGAGAGAAATCTGAAAATTTAAAAGTTATTACCTGTCATTTGGGTAACGGCTCTTCTATTTCAGCAACAACAAACCACAAAGCTATAGATACAACAATGGGTCTCACTCCTTTAGATGGCTTGATTATGGGTACAAGATGTGGTTCTATTGACCCCGCTGCCGTTTTAATTTTACAACAACTCGAAAATATAGGACCTAAAGAAATGATGAATATCTTAAATAAAGAATCGGGTCTTCGCTCTGTTTCTGGCATTTCTTACGATATGCGTCAACTGAAAAAAGCCACTACAGAGGGAAATAAAAGAGCCCAAACTGCCATAGATATGCTCTCATATCAAGTAGCTAAATATATTGGCTCTTTTATGATTGCTTTGGGCGGTTTGGACACAATTATATTTACTGGTGGAATTGGCGAACACTCATTTTTTGTGAGAGAAGCTGTAATGGATTACTTAAGACCCTTTGGTCTTACTTATGACAAAAAGACAAATGATGACGCTTACGGAGTAAAAGCTAAACTTTCAAAAGACGATTCAAAAATTGAAGTATATGTACTTCCAACAAATGAAGAATTAGAAATAGCCTTTGAAACAAAAGAAGTTATTTCTCGTCATCAAGGGTAAATAAATCTCCATCAGCCTCAATTTTGGCATCCGTTTCTTCTATCGGAATAAATCCTTCAGTGCTCTTTTTATTAAAGAGCACTTTTATTGTGAGTAAAAGTATCTTAAAATCTGTTAAAAAAGAATAGTTTGTAATATAAAATATATCGAGTCTAAGCTTGTCATATGCGGAAGTATTGTAATTACTATGTACCTGTGCATATCCAGTAAGTCCCGCTTTTACACGAAGTCTGAGTTCAAATTCTGGCAAAGTTTTTTCATATTCTTTGGTATTGCTCACTCTTTCAGGTCTTGGACCTACGAAACTCATATCGCCTTTTAAAATATTAAAAAATTGAGGAAATTCATCTATTCTAAGTCTTCTAATTATTCTTCCTACGGGGGTAATTCTCTCGTCATTTTCTTCAGCTTTTTTGTCCTCAAATCTCTCTGCGTCAACAATCATACTTCGGAATTTATATATTTTAAATATTTTTCCATTTTTTGTAACTCTGTCTTGAAAATAGAAAACAGGAACTTTGTCATGGACTTTTATAGCTATTGCCACACAAATCATAAGTGGAAAAGTGAGTATGATTGCTATCAAAGAAAATACTATATCAAAAACTCTTTTTAAAACTCTTTCCTCTAAAGTTAAATCTTGATTTCTATAAATAAAAAGAGGTGTATCAATTAAGTGAATTGGTTGCATATGTCGCACTAAAATATCTGAAATTTTTGGTGTTATATACACTCTCTTATTTTGACTATAACAGTATTTGAGCAAATCATTTCTTTGACTGCCATGAATATCACAAATTATTACGCCCTCATATTTTTGTATTTTTTCACGAATTGTTTTTGACCCCTCATTTATATTTACAGCTTCGCAAATATCATATTGGTCGGGTCGCTCTATCATTTTAGTTATCAAATCAGTTGCATTATGGTAAGCATATACAATTAAAAGTTTTTTCGGTTTAAAAACTTTTATATATAGATAATCGCAAACCAATGTCCACGCAACTATTATAGCTACATCCACTATTATCAATTTGACTATTGGCAATATTGGTGCAATGTCTTTTAAAACCAGACAAGTAATGAGATATAACAGTATATCGGCACCTAAAATTCCCAGAGATTGTGAAAAAATTATATCGGGCATTTTTAAGTATCCAATTTCAAAACCGTCATACATTTTTATAAATATAATGGCAATTATCCCATAGACAGCAGCAATTAAATAATCGCCTCTTTGATAAAAGGGATTTTCTGTATAATTTTCCGACCAGATAAAATAAAAGGCGGCAACTATAAATAAAATCAGCATAGATGAAGATATAAATAAAAGAAATCTCTTTAAATCTTCTTTTTTTATCATTAAGTTTTTCATTTATTTTCTTCCTTTGGCAAGCTATATTTACAACCACAGTAGTTTTGTCTGTACAAATTGTATTGTCGAGAGAAAGCAATACTCTTTTTGTATCCGTCTTTTTTCTTAAAATCATAGAAGAAAAATTTTGAGCTTGTATTTATTTTTCTACCCTCTGCTTCTATAATTTTAGAATTTTTATGAGGACTCACAGTTAAAGTAGTTGAAAAGAAATCAAATTTTTCATTCTCTGCCACTTGAGCAGTCTTTTTTAATCTAATTTGAAAACATTTTTGGCACCTTAGCCCGCCCTCTTTTTCATTTTCAAGTCCTGTTGAAACGCTATCAAAAGCTTGAAAATCATAATCGGCGTCTATAAATTTTATGTTTTTTCCCTCTTTTTTCAGAAGTTCAATTAATTTAATTTGTTCATTTTTCCTTGTTAAATATTCTTTTTCAGGATAAATATTGGGATTGTAGTAAAAAATTGTAATATCAAAATAATCATAGAGAAAGTCTATTACCTGTGTACTACAAGGGGCACAACAACTATGAAGTAGCAGAGTAGGTTTTTTATCTCTATAATTTTCCTTTATTTCAAATAAATCTTTTTCATAAGGTTTCATAAGTTCTTGAAAGGCTCTTTTCTTTTTGATATAATTACCGTCGTGCAGGCGGATGTGGCGGAACTGGCAGACGCGCTAGACTTAGGATCTAGTGGGCAACCGTGCAGGTTCGATCCCTGTCATCCGCACCATAATAGATACGGTTATTGATACGACTATCAGTTACCGTATCTTTTTATATAAAGTAGATATAATAATATCATAAGATAAATAAAACTGCACAAATGTTATGTGTTTTCTCTATACCAATTTACAGTTAGATTTTAATAATGCACTCTCCACTTACTGAGAGTGCAATTTTATTAAATAATTTTAATTGGCTTAAAATTAAGATGATCGGCAGCTACTAATTTAAGTTCAATATCTTCATATTTGCCTTCAAATTTCAAATCTCTTATATCTCCATGCAGATGGCCGTAAAAACATCTCTTTATTTCATTTTCTTTGAGTATGTTTATCATCTCTCCAAAAGCCCTGTGTATAGTAACTGGAGGAAAATGAAAAAAAGCCAATATTTCTTTGCTTTGAACATCTAAATTTTTTTGTGCAAATTCAACCGAATTTTTAAACCGAATGACTTCCCGTCGCAAGATTTTTTTGTCGGTAGCTGTGTCATCAGAAAGAGCGATTGACCAGCCTCTCGTTCCACAAATAATTTTATCTTCCACTTCAAAGGCATCATTATTCAAAACTTTAATTGTCTTTATATCATGTTCATCAAAAAAATTATTTATTCTCCTATGCGTAGAAAACCAATAATCGTGATTTCCCTTTATGATAATTTTTTTACCGGGTAAATTTTCTATGAATTTAAAATCTTCTTTAGACTCGTCTAAATTTATACCCCACGAAACATCTCCAGGAATAATTACTGTGTCATTTTCAGAAACTGTTTCAGACCAATTTTTTTTAATTTTTTTATCATAATCTGCCCAACCGTCGAAAATATCCATTCTATGATCGACGCTAAGAGATAAATGCAAATCCGAGATTGCAAAAATGCTCATTTATTTTATCTCCAAATCCTCTAAAATCTTATCCTTAATGGCAGATATTTCTAAAACTTTATTGAATCTAACTTGTTTTGTATCTAAATTTTGAAGCGGTTTAGGTATTTCAAGTTTTGAAATTTCAGATAATTTATCTAAAGCTTCTAAATCGCTCAAATCGGCATCCTCGCCGAGAGCAGAAAGCACACTTTTAGGAAATTTAAATGGAGAAGCAGTAGATGCAATTACTGTTTTTTCTCCCAATAACTTTGATTTTGTTAAACATTTTATAGCAACAGCAGTGTGGGTGTCGATTAAATAACCGTCTTCTCTGTATGTATCCGAAATAGCTTGAGCCATTTCATCTTCTGTTGCATATTCTGCGTCAAAAACTTCGTCTAATCTATCTAAAATTTCTTTTTCTATTTCATATTTCCCATCTTTGTTTAGAGACTCCATTAAATTTTTAACTTTTTCATCATCGTGGTTATAGAGTTCAAATAAAAGTCTTTCTAAATTAGATGAAATTAAAATGTCCATAGACGGAGATTTTGTAGTATAAAACGGACGATTTTTGTCGTAAATACCACTTTTAATAAAATCAGTTAAAATATTATTTTTATTTGAAGCACACAACAATTTTTTTATTGGAAGTCCCATTTTAAATGCATAATATGCAGCTAAGATATTTCCGAAGTTTCCCGTTGGAACATCAACATTTATCTTTTCTCCAAATTCTATTTCTCCACTTTTAACAAGATCAGAATAAGCAGAAAAATAATAAACAATTTGAGGTAACAGTCTTCCCCAGTTTATTGAATTGGCAGAAGAAAAACTTTTGCCATTTTCATTCAACATAGTTTTTACAGAATTATCTGTGAAAACTTTTTTTACAGAAGTTTGAGCGTCATCAAAATTACCTGTTATTCCGTAAACCTGAACATTGTTTCCATCTTGAGTTGCCATTTGAAGCTTTTGCATTACACTGACGCCAGTATCTGGATAAAAAACAAAAATTTTTGTTCCATCCACATTTTTAAATCCCTCTAAAGCAGCCTTTCCTGTATCTCCTGAAGTGGCAGTTAAAATTACTATTTCTTTATCAGAGTCTACTTTTTCGGAACTGATTTTCATCAAATATGGAAGAATTTGCAGAGCCATATCCTTAAATGCGCAAGTCGGTCCCCCGAATAATTCAAGTACATATCTATTATTTGATATTTTTTGAATCGGGGCAATTTCTTCACTTATAAAATTTTCTGTTGTATATGCATTATTGACGGCAAATTCTATTTCGTCTTTTGTAAAATCAGTCAAGAAAAGCGAAAGAATATTTATAGCTCTTTCCCTATAAGACATATCTGCAAAAGACTTTATTTGTTCATCGGAAAGTTTTGGCAAAGTTGTTGGAACAAATAGTCCACCATCACTTGAAATTCCATTTCGAATGGCATATGCAGAACTAACTCTCAAATTGCTATTTCTTGTGCTTGTATATTCCATGATTTCTCCTTAAAAAGCATTTTCTATATAATTTATCTTATTTATTTTTTTGTCAATTAAATACACTTCAGCAATATCAAATCTTGGTTGTTTTTCAGAAAGATTATTTTTAGATAAATAAACTTGTGCTGTTTTCAAAATTTTGTTTTGCTTAGATGTAGTGACCGCTTCCAGTGGGGAATACAAAAAATTTTCACTTCTTGTCTTCACTTCT
Organism: Clostridia bacterium; assembly: GCA_030532035.1. GTDB lineage: Bacteria > Bacillota > Clostridia > Oscillospirales > Acutalibacteraceae > JAUNLX01. Next base: position 35,904 of record JAUNLX010000008.1, read on the forward strand.
ACAAAAGCCAAATAATCCCCTTTTTCCGCAATTATATCAATTTCTCCAAATCTACAAAAATAATTTCGCTCTAAAATTTTATATCCTTTTTTTCGCAGATAATGTACGGTCGCATTTTCGCCAGCTTTTCCCTTTTTATTTAAGTTCAAATTAAACTCCGTTTTTTAATATCTTAGTCAAAAAGCTCTTTCTATGTATATCACAAGCGCCAAATTCCAAAATTTTTTCACGGTGAAGTTTAGTTGGATACCCTTTGTGTCTTTCAAATTCGTATTCTGGATAGAGCTTTGACTGTTCAACCATAAAACGGTCTCTTGCCACTTTTGCAAGAATCGAAGCGCAGGCAATGCTCGCAACCTTAGAATCACCCTTTATCACAGTTTCTTGCACTATATTCAAGTCAATTTTCTGATTTCCATCAATCAAGACAAAGTCCGCTTTTAATTTCAAAACAACTCTTTTCATTGCCAGTAGAGTCGCCTGTAAAATATTGATTTCATCAATTGTCTTTTCATCGACAAATTCTATCGCATAATCTATTGCATTTGCTGTTATTCTGTCAAATAAAATTTCTCTCTTTTTAGGGCTCAATTTTTTAGAGTCATTTATTTGCTGTAAATCAAAATCAGTGGGCAAAATTACCCCAGCGGCAACAACCGGACCAGCTAAAGGCCCTCTGCCCGCTTCATCTACACCGCAAATTCTCGAGTATTCAGATTTTAAACTATTTTCTCGTTCAAAATTCATCTGGTCTCTCCAAACTGATTTTACCTAATTTACCATTTCTAAAATCAGAAAGTAACATCTCTGAGGCTCTAAGTGTGTCGTATTCATTTCCCTTTAATTTCATCGCTCTCTTTTCCGCTATATCAATCAAAACTTGATATGAATCTGATTTTGATGTTTCGATTTCATATTTTTGAGAAATAGCATTGGGATAATATTTTTGCAAAAAGTCCACAAGCTTATATGCTATATTTTCAATATCATATACAGTGGTAGAAACGGAACCTAAAAAGGCAAGTTTTTCTCCAGTTTCCTCGCTGTCCAGCTTTGGAGATAATATCCCCGGAGTATCTATTAAATCGACGCCAAAGGGAAGTGTTCTCAATATATTCTGTCTTGTTACCCCTGGTCTATTTTCTGTTTTTAGTGAATTTTTATTTGCAAGTCTATTTATAAGAGTTGATTTTCCAGTATTTGGAATTCCAAGTACCATAAGTGCCAATCTTGTATTGTAACTCTTGCTTTCCTGTCTTTTTTTTGCAAGGGATTTTATTAAGGAAATCAATTTTTCTCCGTCTTTTTTATTTTTTAAATTTAGTGGAATTACAAAATGATTTTCTTTTTCTAAAAATTTAACCCATTTGTCTGTAACAGAATTATCAGCTAAATCAGACTTATTTAACACAGATATCCATGTTTTGTTTTGAATTAGCTTTTTCATTTCGGGATTAGAAGTGGCAACAGGCGCTCTGGCATCTAATACTTCAATGACTGCGTCTGCTTTTTTCAAATCTTTTTGTATATTTTTAATTCCCTTAGCCATGTGCCCTGGAAACCATTGCACAAACTGTTTTTGAAATTCCTCCATCAGTTTTTAATAAACTCCGATTCAACTTTTTTAAATCCGTCTCTGCCGAATTTGTACTTAACTTTTCCCATAATATATTCATTTCTGATATTGCCAACCAAGGTACTTCTGGAATCTGTTGAATTTTGCCTGTTATCGCCCATAACAAAAACATATCCCTTAGGAACCTTCATAGGAAAATGGACATCGCCAGCGCCAATGGTTGGGTTGTTTATATAAGGCTCATTTAATTTTTTTCCGTCAACATAGACTGCCGCATTTTTTTCATCAATATCAATAGTCTGTCCCTCAGTAGCTATTACTCTTTTAACTAAATTTTCATGAAAATAATTCGGCTGTGAAACGACGACTATATCTCCATATGACGGCTTGTAATCTGCTTCATATTGTGAAACTAAAATCCATTCTCCGTTATGCAAAGTAGGTTCCATTGATTGCCCACTAACACCCAAAACACGAAAAATGAACGTGAAAAAAATAGTTATTATAAAAACCGCAGTTATTAAAACTCCAACACCCTCATATATGTTTGAATGAAAACTTGTTATTTTTTTGTTTTTTTTATTTTTATTTATCGATTTTTTAGTATCTTGCATATTACACTCCAAATATTTTCTAAATATAAGAAAATTCAAAAAATATTATACATTACTTGTGATTTTATTACCACTGAATTATCACCCTCTGGCGAGGGTGATTTGGAAATAATATTATATTTTAGGTTTTATTGTTCAACTAAATTGAATAACCACCCTCTGACGAGGGTGATTAGTTACAGCATTTACAGACATCAACACGCTTTTTGATAGAATTTACTATTTTTAATTGTGTTTTTTATAATCTGATGTTAAACTTATAAGAAGTAAAAAAATAAGGAGGATATTGTGTATAACATTAAAAATGTTACAGAAGATACTTTCTGGATTGGCGTAGAAGACAAGAAAATAGGTTTATTTGAAAATGTTTTTCCAGTTCCAGATGGAATTTCATATAATTCATACTTTGTTGACGACGAAAAAACTGTGTTGATAGACACTTCCGATAAGGCTATAGCAGATTTATTCTTCCAAAACTTAGATCATGTATTAAACGGAAGAAAACTCGATTATTTGATTATTAATCACATGGAGCCTGATCACTGTGCTTTAATCGGGGAAGTTTGTGCTAAACACCCCGATGTAGAAATAGTTTGTAATAAAAAGGCAGAAAATTTAATTCATCAATTCTTTGAAGATCTCGATGTTAAAATTAAAATCATCAATGAGGGAGATACCTTAAATACAGGCAAACACGAATTTGTTTTTTATATGGCTCCCATGGTACATTGGCCGGAAACAATTGTAACTTACGATAAGACAACTAAAGCTCTTTATTCAGGTGACGCCTTTGGTATTTTTGGTGGTCTTAACGGAGATATATTTGCAAATCCCGATAGATTTGAAGATTCTTGGTTGCCAAATGCAAGAAGATATTATTCAAATATTGTTGGAAAATATGGTATGCAGGTACAAAATCTTCTTAAAAAAGCTGCAAATTTAGATATTGATATGCTCTGTCCTCTCCATGGACCCGTTATAAATGAAAATTTAGAAAAATATATAGAAAAATATGATTTGTGGAGCAGATTTGAACCCGAAGAGAAATCTTGTTGTATAGCTTATGCTTCAGTTTATGGTCATACCGAAAATGTATGTAATATTTTAGCTGCAAAACTTGAAGAAAGAGGAGTTCGAAATATACAGATGTATGATGTATCCAGAATTGATCATTCGTATATTTTGTCAGATATTTTCTATGCTTCAAACTTGATTTTAGCTTCCATAACTTACAACAATGGACTTTTTGCTAAAATGGATGAACTTCTTGCACATATCACAACTCATAACATTCAAAATAGAACTGTTACAATAATTGAAAATGGTTCTTGGGTACCTCAAGCTGGCAAAAAAATTGAAGAATTGCTTTCAGATCTTAAAAACCTTACCTTTACTGAAACAAAACTCACAATTAAATCGGCGTTGAAAAAAGATCAACTTGAAATTTTAGATAAAATTGCAGATGAAATCTACGCCTCAATGAAATAAATTTTTTTCAATTGCAAAGCATCACGACTTAAATCGTGGTGCTTTTTTATATTCTCTTTATATTTAAGAAAAAATGTCAATCCCCTATTATCAAGCTTTTAGAGAGAAGAAAAAACTTTACTAAAAAGCTTGACAAATTTACATTTATTAATTAGAATACATTTGAAGTTAGATGAGACTAACATATAGGAGATGATAGATTATGTTGCCACTATCTCTTGCAGATATAGGAACTGATTACATAGTAAAAAAAATTGGTGGAAATGACAAAGTCAAAAAAAGACTTACCGACTTGGGATTTACTGTCGGTGGACATGTAACTGTTGTGTCTGCCTTTGGCGAAAATATTATCGTCAACATACGAGAAAGCCGAGTTGGCATAGACAAAGAAATTGCTCGAAAAATTTTTGTTTGACAAATAGAAAGGGAAAAATATGACACTTAGCGATGTAAAAATTGGCGAAACCGTAGTTGTAAAAAAAATAAACGGCGCAGGCGCAATTAAAAGAAGAATTATGGATATGGGAATTACAAAGGGTGTTTCTATTTTTGTTAGAAAACCTGCTCCCCTTGGTGATCCCTTAGAATTGCAAGTTAGAGGTTATGAGCTCTCGCTTAGACGAGATGACGCAAAAATTATTGAAGTGGAGTATGAATAAAAGCATATGGAAATTAAAGTAGCACTTGCTGGAAATCCCAATAGTGGAAAAACTACACTTTTCAACAAACTAACAGGCTCGAACCAATATATTGGAAATTGGCCTGGAGTTACCGTAGAAAAAAAAGAGGGTAAAATCAAAGACGATAAAGAAATTACTATAACTGATTTACCTGGAATTTATTCTCTCTCTCCATATACACTTGAAGAAGTTGTTGCGAGAGATTATTTATTGGATGAAAATCCAGATGCCATTATAAACATTGTAGACGGCACAAATTTAGAGAGAAATTTATATTTGACTACACAACTTATTGAACTTGGAATTCCCGTTGTTGTAGCTATAAATATGTATGATGTCGTAGAAAAAAATAAAGACAAGATAAATATAAATGCCCTATCAAAGCAACTGGATTGCGAAGTTATACCAATTTCCGCTCTCAAAGGAAAAGGTATAGATAAACTTATGACTGCTGTAAAAAATGTTGCCAAAAACGGCAGAAAAGTTCCAGTGTCTACTTTTTCAGGTACTGTTGAACATGCTTTGGCTCACATAGAAGAAGCTGTTATACATGATATGGATCCGTCCAAACAACGCTGGTATTCAATTAAAATTTTTGAAAGAGATGAAAAAGTTCTTAAATTTCTAAATATCAATTCAGAGATTTTAAATCATATTGAAAAAGATATACAGAAAGTTGAAGAAGAACTGGACGATGATTCGGAAAGTATTATAACCAACGAAAGATATATTTATATTTCAGAACTGCTTAGAAGTGTATATGTCAAAAAGCGTACAGGAAGTCTTTCTGTATCTGACAAAATAGACCGAATTGTCACAAACAGATGGCTTGGGCTTCCAATTTTCATTCTTATAATGTTTCTCGTCTATTATATTTCTATATCTACGGTAGGTGCTTTTGCTACAAATTGGGCAAATGACGGATTGTTTGGAGAGGGTTACCATCTCTTTGGTATAGGCACAAAAGAATATGAATCTAAAATGGACGAGTTTTCTGAAAAATTTATTTTTACCGAAGAGCTGACAAATACTGTAAAAAAAGCCGATGAAGCTAATGTAATTGGCGCAGATAAAATATTAAAATCTATACAAAACAAAGATTTTAGAGAATTTGAAGAAGCTTACTCCACTTATTCAGACGAACTTACAGAAAAAGGATTTGATATTTCTAAAACTGTCGATACAGCATTAGAAAGAGAAGATGTCCCCGTCACTGAAAATTTTGGTATTTGGGTTCCGGGAGTGCCAGTATTAGTTGAAAAAGGGCTCGATAAAATAAATACGGCAGATTGGCTAAAGAGCCTTATAATCGACGGTATTATCGCAGGTGTCGGTGGGGTTTTAGGTTTTTTACCACAAATGTTTGTTCTCTTTATCTTGCTTGGACTATTAGAGGGTTCAGGATATATGGCGAGAATCGCCTTTATTCTCGATAGAATTTTCCGAAAATTTGGATTGTCTGGAAAATCTTTTATACCCATGCTAATTTCTACTGGTTGCGCTGTTCCCGGAATTATGGCTTCCAGAACTATTGAAAATGAAAAAGATCGTCGTATGACAATTATTACAACAAGCTTTATGCCCTGTGGTGCAAAGCTTCCAATAATTGCTCTTATTGCGTCGGCTCTTTTCGACGGTAAATGGTGGGTTGCGCCGAGCGCATATTTTCTTGGTATCATTTCAATTATAGTATCTGGAATAATACTCAAAAAGACTAAAATGTTTTCAGGAGACCCCGCCCCCTTTGTAATGGAGCTTCCCTCATATCATTTACCAACTTTTAAAAATGTAATGACTCGTGTTTGGGAAAGGATTTCTTCTTTTATTAAAAGAGCTGGAACAGTTATTTTAATTTCGTCAATAATTATTTGGCTTGGTTCCAAACTTGGAATAGTAAACGGTTCCTTTGCTTTTGATCCTAATATGGACCTTGAAGTCAGTATTTTAGGATATATTGGAAAAGCTATTTCCTTTGTATTCATTCCACTCGGCTTTGCAAACATAAAGGCTGCGGTTGCAACAATGATGGGATTTGTTGCCAAAGAAGAAGTTGTTGCCGTATTCGGAGTTTTAGATTTTAACGGAATGACTCCACTTGCAGCATATTCTTTCCTAACTTTCAATTTGCTCTGTGCACCCTGTTTTGCCGCTATTGGTGCTATAAGAAGAGAAATGAACAGTAAAAAATGGACTCTATTTGCAGTCGCATATCAAACTGTATTTGCATATGCCGTTTCGCTGATGATTTACCAATTCGGGCAAGCCTTTTCTAAAAATTTAAATATTGCTGGATTAGTTGCGGCAATTATAACTTTAGGCACTATAATTTACTTGCTTTTGCGTCCACAAAAAAAGAATAAGTCGCCCGAAAAAATTAAAGTTTAAGAAAAAGGTGATTTTAATGGATTATTTAGGAACTATTGTTGTTGCAATTATAGTATTCAGTCTTGTTTTGTCAGTTGTAATATATATGATAAAACAACATAAAAATCAAAAAAATTCCTGTTGTGGCGGTTGTGCAGGTTGCCCCATGGCAAATAGTTGTCATAAATATGATGAAACGGAAAAGAACAAGGCTTCCAACAACAAGAAAAAATAGTATTAAAATAAAGCGTCTGATAATACAGACGCTTTTATTTTTCTTAATCTGAAAAAATTGGATATTGAGTTTTTATAATTATCTGAGATTTTTTATAAAATCAAAGTTATAAAAAAACACTCGAGAACATTCTCGAGTGTTAAAATCAAAACATATTATGCTTTTGAAAATTGATCTTTGGTTGCACCACAAAGCGGGCAAACAAAATCATCGGGTAAATCTTCCCATTTTGTTCCTGGAGCTATTCCGTTATCTGGATCTCCAGCTGCTTCGTCATACTGATATCCGCAAATATTGCATACATATACCATAGCAGTTTCTCCTTTTATTGTTTTTTCCAAAGTCCATGGAGGTTGCAGTATTCATAAGCAGCCACCAATTTATCGTCGTCAGCAAGTGCAAATTTTGCATAGGGTTTTTCACCAGGTTGCAGACGAGCTGTTTGAACTGTTTTTTCAGTTTCAATAGTGATGAATTGAATATAGTGTTCTTCCACCATAGGATGTTCAACTTCGCCAACAGTAACTTCAACGATATTTCCATTAACTTCTACTACTGGAACGTGTTTTTCTTGAGCTGCATCTGTAGTATTTGCATTGAGTAAAGTCATTTCTTGTCCACAGCATACGAGCGGTACTTTACTGTCTACAATTTTTACAGCAATATTTCCGCAAACTTCGCATTTAAAAAACTCAAGTTTCATAATATCAACTCCTTAATATTTGATAATGGCTGAATTAATAGTTTTCAGCTTTAATCATAAAGTAAGCTTTTGGATGTTCACATACAGGGCATACTTCCGGAGCTTTCTTTCCAATATAAATATGTCCGCAGTTATCACATTGCCAAATTGTGTCGCCTTCTCTTGAGAATACAAGTCCACCCTCAATATTTTCAAGCAATTGCTTATATCTTTCTTCGTGATGTTTTTCAATTGCAGCAACGCCTTCAAAGAGTGCAGCTATGTCATTGAAGCCCTCTTCTCTTGCAATTTCAGCAAATCCAGGATACATATCTGTCCACTCATAGTGTTCTCCAGATACTCCATCTTCAAGGTTAACAGTAGTTGTGGGAATACCACCTTCATGTAATTTCTTAAACCAAATTTTTGCGTGTTCTTTTTCGTTTCTTGAGGTTTCTTCGAAAATCTTGGATATTTGAACATATCCGTCTTTCTTTGCCTGTGAAGCATAGTATTGATATTTAGTATGAGCCTGAGATTCACCTGCAAAAGCCTCTTGTAAACATTTTTCCGTTCTTGATCCTTTGAGTTCCATATTGTCCTCCTTAATTTAAATTATAAAATAAATAAATTAAATGATTTAATTTATTTTTCAGCCAATTCTTTCAAAATCTTCTGCACCATGTTTGCAAATCGGGCAGATAAAGTCTTTGGGTAAGTCTTCGCCCTCATATATATATCCGCAAATGGTACATCTCCAACCTTTTTTAGCACCCTTTTCTTCACTTGGTTTGCTTTCTTTTATATTTTCATGATAGTAAGCATAAGTCAAAGAGGGTTCATCGCCTATAACTTTCGCTTCAACGACCTTAGCTAAGAATAATGTATGAGTTCCCACATCTATCATATCAAAAACTTCACATGAGCAGTAAGAGTTTGTTGATTGTGTCAAATATGGTAAACCATTTTCATCGAGTTTAAAATCTTTGAAATCTTCAAATTTGTCAGTATCTCTCCCACTTTGAAAACCAAAGCGTTTGATGAGATCAAAAGAACAAGTCTCATCGAGCATAGAAACATTAAACTTCTTAGTTCTGTAAATAAGTTCATGCGTATAATTCAATTTATTAATTGTAATTAGCGCAATGGGACCTTTTGTAGACGCCATAGCAAAGGTGTTGTTTACAAAAGCATTGTGTTTGTCTTTGTCGTTTGACGAAACTATATAAAGTCCGTATCCAATTTTGTGTAAAGCCTTATTATCGACCTTATTATCGCTCATTTACATGCCTCCTTTTTTTTAACAAACTAAGCTGATTATAACTCATAATGATAATAATTACAAATAAGAAAAATAAAAATTTCATATATTTTTGTAACAGCTTTATTAAATTTATTGAAAATGTTATACTTTTATGGGGGAAAATATGAGTTGTTGTTATATTGTAGGTCCTATGAATTTTAATGTCGACGCCTTTGATAAAAAAGACGGCGACTTAATAATTGCTGCCGATGCAGGTCTGTTAAATTTAAAAAAACATAAAATCAAACCCGACTATATTATAGGAGATTTTGATTCACTCGGAGAAACGCCAAATTTTGAAAATGTTATTTCATATCCTACTGAAAAAGACGACACCGATTTGTTTTTAGCCGTCAAAAAAGCCTTGGATTTAGGATTTAAGATTATAAAAATATATGGCGCTTTGGGTGGCAGAGTAGATCATTCTTTTGCAAATTTACAAATATTAAATTTTATCAGAGAAAATAACGCTCATGGTTTTATAATCAGCGAAAAAGAAATCATAACTATAATAGAAAAAGAAAAAATCTTATTTGAAAAAAATTGTAGAGGTTTAATTTCAATTTTTTCCTTTACTGAAAAAGCAACTGGCGTTACTGTTGACGGGCTCAAATATAATCTTAAAAATGCAAAGTTGACTCAGTCTGTTCCCATAGGCGTGAGCAATGAATTTCAAAATAGAGCATCTACTATTTGTGTTAAAGAGGGACGCCTTTTAATAACTTTTCCAGTTAGCTGTAATTTTCAAATAAAGACAAATTAACATATTACTGTATATTTCAAAAATTTGAATAATTATTTATTGCGCAACAAAATGAAAAATATAACTGAAAACTATTTAATATTTGCATAAAACTAAATTTTGTGCTAAATTTTATAGGAATTAAATATTAGATAAAATTTTATCTTTTATGGGGAGCTGTTTGCTGAGAGTAGGTTTACAACCTTGACCCTTGACCTGATTTGGATAATGCCAACGTAGGAAATTTGCGACCTGCTTTGCGGGTCTATTTTTTTAAGGAGAAAAAAATGAGAAATTACAAAACACAGTTAGAGGCTGCTAAAAAGGGAATTATTACCCCCGAAATGAAAATAGTTGCCAAAGATGAAAATGTTTCCGAAGAATATATATTGGAAAATGTTGCAAATGGAAGTATCGTTATTCCGGCAAATATAAATCATAAAAGCATACACCCAAAAGGCATTGGAACTGGACTGAAAACCAAAATCAATGTCAATTTAGGTATTTCTAAAGATGTCGCTGATATAGATTTGGAACTTTCCAAAGTACAGAAATCCATTGATATGGATGTTGATGCTATCATGGACCTCAGTAACTTCGGAAAAACGGAAGAATTTAGAAAAAAATTAATTGAAATGTCCCCTGCTATGATTGGAACTGTTCCAATGTATGACGCAGTAGGATATTTAGATAAGGGTCTGCAAAAAATAAAAGCCGAAGAATTTTTAGAAGTTGTGAAAAAACATGCCCAAGACGGCGTTGACTTTGTGACAATTCATGCAGGAATCAACCAAAACACAGCCTCTGTATTTATGAGAAATCCCAGAATGATGAATATTGTTTCTCGTGGCGGTTCCCTTTTATTCGGCTGGATGTATATGAATAAAGCGGAAAATCCTTTCTATGAATACTATGATGAATTACTTGAAATTTGCCGAGAATACGATTTGACAATATCTTTAGGAGACGCAATGCGTCCAGGTGGTGGAGTTGACGCTACCGACGCTTCTCAAATAACCGAGTTAATAACTTTAGGTGAACTCACTAAGAGAGCACGTGAAAGAGATGTTCAAGTTATGATTGAGGGCCCTGGACATATGCCGATAAATCAAATTGAGGCAAATGTTTTACTTGAAAAACGACTTTGCCACAATGCGCCTTTTTATGTACTCGGACCGTTGGTTACAGATATAGCTCCCGGATACGATCACATAACAAGTGCTATCGGCGGTGCAATTGCCGCAGCTGCAGGCGCAGACTTTTTATGCTATGTTACCCCTGCCGAACATCTTTGCTTACCTAATGCAGATGATGTAAAAGAAGGAATAGTAGCTTCAAAAATCGCCGCCCATGCTGGAGATATAGCAAAGGGAATAAAAGGTGCTGCTGACTGGGATTATAAAATGAATGAAGCTCGCAGAGTTTTAGATTGGGAAAAGATGTTTGAGCTTGCAATAGATAGAGAAAAACCCGAAAAATACAGAAAAAATTCTCCTCCAGAAAAAGAAGATACTTGTACCATGTGTGGCGAAATGTGTGCCGTTAAGAATATGAATAAAATTCTCAAAGGCGAAGATATAAAAATCGGAGAAGATGAATAAAAAATTTTATTTAATTACTTCAAATCAAGATGATGATAAGATGATAAATATTGTAAACACTGCCCTAAAAGGTGGTGTTTCTATGTTGCAATTTAGAAATAAAGAAAAAACTGATTTGGAATACGAAAAAACTGCAATTAAACTCAAGAAACTCTGTGATGACTTTAATGTTCCTTTGATTATAAATGACAGACTCGATATTGCCCTTAAGATCAAGGCAAATGGAGTTCATTTGGGACAAGATGATTTTGAAATTGCAAAAGCAAAAAAAATAATTCCCAAAAATTTTATTTTAGGAGCTACTGCTCACAATTTAAAGGAAGCTAAATCTGCCGAACTTGCTGGTGCCGATTATTTGGGAATTGGAGATGTTTTTGGCACAGCTTCAAAAAGTGACACTCACAGAATAAATTTAGAAAAACTCAAAAATATAAAAAGTCAAATTCAAATACCCATTTATGCTATAGGAGGAATAAGCATTGAGAATATTCCCCTATTAAATAGCAATTACTGTGATGGAATTGCCGTTATAGGGGCGGTCTTCAACGCAGAAAATCCTTTGAATGCAACAAAAAAAATAGTAGATTTATTGGAGAAATTCGATGACAAATAAACAGGGAATAATTTTTGATATGGACGGCACACTTTTAGATTCCATGCATGTTTGGATAAATCTTGCCGATGATATGTTAAAAAAGCTTGGAATAACGCCAAAAGAACAAATTTATGACATTGCTTCAGTGATGTCCCTTAAAGAAGCCGCCGAGTACTTCATTGACCTCTACAACATACCGAAATCTGTAGATGAAGTTTTAGATATGATACACAAGCATATTGAAGATTTTTACTTTAATAAAGTACAGACAAAAGAAAATGCAAAAGAAGTTTTGACCTATTTTTCAGAAAAAGGTGTACCAATGTCTGTTGCAACACTAACAAATAAACACTATACTGTTGGGGCTTTGAAACACTGCGAAATTTTTGATTTTTTCCATCCGATTTTGACTTGTGGTGAAATTGGGCATTATAAGACAGAACCAAATATTTTTTATGAATGTGCGAAAATAATGAAAACAGAGCCAGAAAACACTTTTGTAATTGAAGATTCCCTATATGCTATTAAAACTGCAAAAAAATATGGTTTCATAACCGTTGGAATTGCAGATAAAAATGCAGAAAAAGATCGTGAAAAAATCAAAAAAGAAGCAGACTTCTTTATAGAAAATTTAACTGAATTAAAAGATGTGATTAAATGAAAACTGTGCTTACAATTGCAGGAAGCGATAGTTGTGGCGGAGCTGGCATTGAAGCTGATATAAGAACTATTACTGATTTTAATTTACACCCTATGACAGCAATCACTGCCCTAACAATGCAAAACACCTGCAAGGTAAAAAAAATTTATCCCATATCACCTGAATTTACATCAGATTTACTGGATAATTTATTTGAAGATATTATTCCAAATGCTGTAAAAATTGGAATGTTATATAATTCTGAAATGGCAAGAGCTGTCTATGAAAAACTTAAAAAATATGATATTAAAAATATAGTTTTAGACCCACTTTTAATTTCCGGTACCGGAACAGTCTTAACCAAAGACACAATAAGAGAAGTATTTGATGATGGATTTTTTTCAATCTGTACTCTCATTACCCCCAATGCCAGTGAAGCTTCAAAGCTTGCTCATATGGAAGTGAAAAATATTGATGACGCTAAATTAGCAAGTAGAAAATTATCTGAGAGGCACCAAACTGCAGTTTTGATTAAGGGCGGACATTTAAATGATGAACAAGCTCTTGATATACTTTCATATAAGGGAAAAGAATATATATTTTCAAATCCCAGACTTCCAAACTGCGATCCTCATGGTACAGGTTGTATTTTGTCTTCTGCAATAGCATCCAATCTTGCTTTAGGTAAAAATATTATTGATTCAGTTTCAATTTCTAAAGATTATCTTTATTCTAAATTGAAGAATGCAAAACAAATTGGAAAAGGTAAAAAACTCATATAAAAAAGGCTCTGTAACAACAGAGCCTTTTACTTTACTTAAATTACTTAAGTTCAACTTTTGCGCCAGCTTCTTCAAGTTTAGCTTTTGCAGCTTCAGCGTCTTCTTTAGAAATTCCTTCTTTGATTTTGCTTGGAGCCTTGTCAACAAGACCTTTAGCATCAGCAAGTCCAAGACCTGTAATTTCTCTTACAGCCTTGATTACGTTGATTTTAGCAGCGCCTACTTCAGCAAGAACAACATCAAATTCGCTCTTTTCTTCAGCAGCTTCTCCGCCTGCGCCACCAGCAGCAGGTGCAGCAACAGCAGCAGCTGCAGATACTCCAAATTCTTCTTCTACTGCGTGAACAAGATCAGAAAGTTCAACAACAGTTAATTTTTTAAGTTCGTCAATAATTGCGGTTACTTTATCTTTATCAGCCATTTTATTTTCCTCCAATAGAATTTTATAAATTATTATTCCGCAGTTTCGGCAGCGGGTGCCTCTTCTCCATTTTTGTCAACTAAAGCTTGAATTACTCTTGCAAAAGCGGCAATAGGAGCGTTAAATGCATTGCATACAGTTGCAAGCAAGATTTCTTTGCTCGGTAGAGTTGCGTATCTTTTAAGGAGCTCATCTGTCAATACAGCGCCTTCCGCATAACCTGCCTTGAGCTTGAAATTTTTATGTTCCTTTGCAAAATCATGTAAAAATCTTGCGGGAGCAGTAGTATCTTCATCAGAAATAGCAATTGCTGAATTTCCCTCAAATACTGCATCTTCAAAGCCCTCAATTTTTGCAGCTTCAAAAGCTCTCTTTAAGATAGAATTCTTAACAACTTTATAAGCAACATCATTTTCTCTGAGTTTACGACGAAGAATTGTATCATCAGTAACATTAACTCCACTGTAATCTACAATAACTCCAGCCGCTGATTTAGTGAGTTGATCGGCGAGTTCAGATACCTGCTTTTTCTTCTGTTCTAAGATTTTTTCACTTGCCACTCTGTTCACCTCCCATTTTATAATTAAAAAACTCTTTCCGAAAAAGGAAAGAGTTTAAGAATTTATCTATTTACTCATTCCTCGGTAGGATTTAAATTACCTACTGTCTTCGGTTTGAACTTTTAGATGATAACATCAGTCTATTTATTTGTCAAATAATAAATTTAGAATTTGTTAGTATTAACTTTAATTCCAGGTCCCATTGTTGTAGCAATGCTACAAGATTTGATGTAATTTCCTTTGAGTGCCTTTGGTTTTGCCTTAATAACAGCGTCCATCAAAGTTTCAAAGTTTTCAAGCAATTTTTTGCCACCAAAACTTACTTTACCAATTGGACAATGCATAATATTCGCTTTATCAAGTCTGTATTCGATTTTACCAGCTTTTGCATCTGTTACTGCCTTTGCTGTATCTGGCGTAACTGTTCCAGCTTTTGGTGACGGCATAAGACCTCTGGGGCCTAAAATTTTACCAAGTCTTCCTACAAGTCCCATCATATCTGGTGTTGCAATAGCTACATCGAAATCTAATTTTTCATTTTTTTGAATAGAAGCTACTAATTCATCGGCTCCTACAATGTCAGCACCTGCTTTTTTAGCGTCTTCAGCTGCCTGTCCTTTTGCAAATACTGCAACTTTAACATCTTTTCCAGTTCCGTTAGGTAAAACAACAGCTCCCCTAACCTGTTGATCAGCGTGTCTTGAATCAACGCCAAGTCTCAAGTGCATTTCAACTGTTTCATCAAATTTTGCAACAGCTGTCTTTGTTACAAGCTCCATAGCCTCTTCGGGCTCGTATGCTTTTGTTTTATCTATAAGCTTTACGCTTTCTTGATATTTTTTACCATGTTTCATTTATAATTCCTCCATTTGTGGTAAACCGGATTTTTCCTCCCACACAGTGGCTAATCCTCGACTTCAACACCCATACTTCTTGCAGTTCCAGCTACCATTTTAGCTGCACTTTCAACATTTGCTGCATTTAAATCGGGCATTTTCTGTTCTGCAATTTTTCTAACTTGTTCCATACTGATTTTAGCAACCTTTTCCTTGTTTGGAACTCCGGAAGCTTTTTCAATTTTACAAGCTTTCTTTATAAGAACAGCAGCAGGCGGAGTCTTTGTGATAAATGTAAATGAGTGATCCGCATAAACTGTAATAACAACTGGAACTGTAAGTCCCATATCAGCCTTTGTTCTCTCGTTAAATTCTTTTGTGAACGCCATTATATTTACGCCATGCTGACCTAAAGCCGGTCCAACCGGTGGTGCTGGCGTAGCCTGACCTGCAGGTATTTGAAGCTTAATATAGCCTATAACTTTTTGAGCCATTTTTTCCTCCTTAAATTGCGGTAAAAGTGAAAATTTTTCTCCCGCATATCGCAAAATCTTATACTGCGCTCTCTATTTGAGCAAGTTCAAGTTCTGCTTCTGTTTCTCTTCCGAACATTGAAATTTTAACATTTACTTTATTATTTTCTTTATCTATGGAAACAACCTTACCCGAGAAATCTTTAAGTGGTCCATCTATAATATTGACAATATCTCCGATTTCATAGGTTACAGAAATAGATTTCTTTTCTATTCCAATTCTTTCAACTTCTTCAGACGAAAGTGCTACTGGTTTACTTTCTGGACCTACAAATCCTGTAACACCTCTTGTATTTCTAATTATGTACCAAACATCGTCGTCTATTTTATAATTATTATTTTCGCCTAAAACTGAAAGTTTAACTAAAACATAACCGGGAAAAAGTTTCTTTTCCGTCTGCTTTTCTGTCTGTTCCTTTATTTCAGTAACAATTTCTGTGGGAACTTTTACATCTAAAAGACGGTTTTCCATTCTTCCGTTTTCAATAAGTTTCTCTAAATGAGATTTAACCTTATTTTCATAACCGGAATATGTATGTATTACATACCATTTTTCTTCTCTGTCCATTATTACCTCCCGTTATGATGATTTCTAATCTAATTACTCAGAAATGTCATCACAGAAAACAGGGGATCGATGAACGCCTGTTTGTTTGCCATATTGTAAAATGCTCCGAGACCTTTAGATAATATGAAATCTAAAATCCAAACGAAAGCTCCGATGATTAAAATAAGAAGTAATACTATTCCTGTATTCTTTAGTGTATCTATTGGTCGGCTCCAATTAATCTTTTTTAATTCAGCACGAACACCCTTGAAAAAGTCTACAAATTTATTTTTTGAGATTTTAGAAGATTCATTTCCCTTAGAATTCTTCTTTTTATCAGAAGCTGATTTTTTCTCAGCTTGAAGTCTCTTTTTCTTAGCTTCTTTATATGGATTCGGATTTTTGGCTTTTTTATTTTTGGTTGCAGTCTTCGTAGTATCTTTGTCGATACCTGAGCCTTTTTTTTCAGCAGAATTTGCAGCCTTGGTTTTTTTTGCCATTTTATTCTCCCTACTTAGTTTCTCTGTGAAGTGTATGTTTCTTGCAGAATCTGCAATACTTATTCATTTCTATTCTGTCAGGAGTGTTTTTCTTGTTTTTCATCGTGTCGTAATTGCGTTGTTTGCACTCCGTACAGGCGAGCGTGACTTTTGTTCTCATATTGAGCACCTCCATTAAAATTTGACTGTCGTCATAAAGTCTCCCTCTATTTTCGAGCAACAAAAAAGAACCCCGAAAAGAGGTGAGCAAAATATAACATAATTTAAACTTTTCGTCAAGTATTAATTTTGCTCCAAAGCCTCTATTTTCAATAAAAATTTTAATTTTTATAAAATAAAAAACCGACTTTCAAAATTGAAAGTCGGTATATCATTATTCTTCTGTTTTTTCTTCGGCTTCGTCTTCTTTTTTAGCTCCAACAACTTCAACATCAGCTGCTGCTGTTTCTTCATCAGAAGCTTCCTCTGCCGCTTCAGCTGCTGCTGCAGCTTTAACCAAGTCATAGGTTGTAAATATCAACAAATCTTCTTCAGCAAGAACTTTAATTCCCTTTGGAACATCAAGGTCTTTAACATGGAAACTTGTTTCTCCATCAATATTTGAAACATCAATATCAATTGAGTTTGGAATGTCTGTTGGAAGACCCTCAACTTCGAGTTGTTCAACTTGAAGAATAAGACCAAGCTTTTTCTTCGGAAGTAATTCATCTCCAATAATTTTAACTTCAACTTCTGTTTTAATTTCTTGGTCAAGTGAAACATGTTGGAAATTAGCGTGAAGAAGTTCTCCAGTTATTGGATCGTGTTGCATTTCCATAACCATAGCAGTGTATTTTACTTTTCCAGCATTGAGTGTAAAAACTGCCGATCTACCCTCAGTTGAAAGAATTTTCAAAAATGCGCTCTTATCTACTGCAATTATAGTAGATTCCTTTCCGCTATTTGAAATAACTGCCGGAATCATACCTTCTTGACGAAGTTTATTATTTTTGCCCTTGCTCATAGATTCACGGACATTCGCTTTTAATTCTGTGAATTTTTGCATATTACTACCTCTAACTATTACATTAAATTTGCCGTATTTATGTTACGGCTTTATTCAACTGCGTTTTTTGACGAATTATATAATAACATTAAAAGAATATTTTTACAAATATTTTTAATACAAGCAATCAAATTTAATTTGCTTTCTTTCTCTCTCTTATAATAAATCTTATCGGTGTCGCCTCAAAATCAAAGGCATCTCTTATACGATTTTCAATATATCTTTGATAACTATAATGAAACAATTCTTTGTCATTGACAAAAATTACAAAAGTAGGAGGATTTATCCCCGCTTGAGTCATATAAAACAACTTGAGCATTTTACCTTTATCAGTTGGGGGTTCTGTTCTAAGCACAGCTTCATTTAGCATATCGTTGAGCTTACCAGTTGGAATTCTCTTATTATTGTTTTCATAAGCTTTTTTTATAGAATTAAAAAGCTTGTCTATTCTGGAATTATTAAGAGCAGATATAAAAACTATGGGTGCATAGGACATAAAGGCAAATTTTTCTCTGAGTTTATCTGCTTCTTTTTTCATTGTATTTGTGGATTTTTCGATTAAATCCCATTTATTTACGCAAATGACAACGCCTTTTCCGCTCTCCAAAGCTAAAGAAGAAACTTTAGAATCTTGAACGGTAAATCCCTCACTTGCATCTATCATAATTACACAGACATCAGCTCGTTCAACTGCGAGTTTGGCACGAAGATTAGAATATTTTTCAATTTCCTCGTTTATCTTGCTTTTTCGTCTAAGTCCCGCAGTATCAATAAAGACAAAATCTCCGTACTTGTTTTGAACATAGCTATCGACTGCATCCCTTGTAGTACCTGCAATATCGGAAACAATGTGTCTGTTTTCTCCCAAAACGGCATTTACAAGTGATGATTTGCCTACATTCGGTTTACCTATTACAGCAACTTTTATTTTTTCACTATAATCTTCATCTTCATCTTTTTCTGGGCAAAGTTCAAATAACTTATCTAAAATTTCCCCTGTTCCGAGTCCATGAATAGAGGAAACTGAAAAAACTTCTGGAAAAGAAAGATTATAAAATTCATAAAATTCAGCCGGCAATTCACCGGGACTATCACATTTATTTACTGCTACAACAACAGGTTTGCCACTTTTTTTTAGTAAGTTTGCAATTTCAATGTCAGACGAAGTTATACCGTCAGGAAAAGAGGTAACAAAAATTATGACATCGGCGCTATCAATAGCAATAGCAGTTTGTGTACGAATTAGCTTTGACATTCCGCCTTCAAATCCGGGTTCAATTCCTCCAGTATCTATTAAGATAAAATCTTTGTTGAGCCATTCGCCTTTGGCATAAATTCTATCTCTTGTAACACCTGGCGTGTCATGGGTTATAGAAACTCTTTTTCCTATAAGCCTGTTAAAAAGAGTGCTTTTGCCGACATTGGGTCTGCCGACTATCGCAAATACTGGTAGCATATTTCCCCCTTTCACATAATAAAAGACGGAAAAGCTTAGCTTTTCCGTTTCCTCATAACAATTATAAACTAAGATTAATCTTTATCAATAACCTTTTTACCGTTATAATTTCCACAAGCCGGACAAACTTTGTGAGGCATTTTATATTCCCCGCAACTTGGACATTTCACAAGTGTGGGTGCAGCAAGCTTCCACGCACTAGCTCTTCTTTTCTTTCCCTTTGTAGATGATACTCTTCTCTTAGGTACTGCCACTTAAACCCCTCCTTTTTCGCTTAATCGCAAGCGTTATTATATATTTAAATGATTTTTTTGTCAATATATTTTTTAGCGATGTGAAAACACATCGCTAAAATCAATTTAATTATGTTTAATAAATCTGCATTACATTTTTTCAGCAGTGTAGAAAATTTCTTTTGGTAAATCTTCTTCTGCAGAAGAAATTGCAAATACAAAATTTGTATTGCAAACTTCAGAAAGTTTGCCCACTTTTTCAATAAACTCAAGAAGTTTTTCTCTGTCTTCGCCACCAATTTTAATTGTTTGATCAACTAAAATATCAGTTGTGTCGGAATCTGTAGCGCAGATACCACTTAAAAAACCATAGAGTGAATTATAACAATCAATGCCATAATCAACAGCGGCTAAAAGTCTGACACCGTTAACTATGTCATAAGTCAATTTAGGTTTAGCTTCCAAACAAACAACATGTCCGTTTGATTGCTCAAATCTTTTTTCGACCTCTTCAATTAGCCTTTTTGTTTTTCCGCTTCCCTTTGAACCAATGATTAAAGATATCATTTGTTTTAGCCTCCTTTAAAATTCTTTTTCTAATTTTTCTTTTAATTCTTCAAAACCCTCTTTACCTAAAAGCGCAAACATATTTTTCTTATAACTTTCTACGCCAGGCTGATTAAAGGGATTGACTCCGGATATATATGCGGATATTCCGCAAGCTCTTTCAAAGAAATAAAAGAGGTATCCTAAAGTCGCTTCATCTCTTTTTTCAAATTCAAGTTCAATTACAGGAACGCCACCATTACAATGTGCAATAGATGTCGCTCTTTTAGCAATGTCGTTGATTTCAGAGAGTTTTTTATCTGCAAGGAAATTCAATCCATCTGAATTGTCCTCTGTTTCCTTAATTATTATATCATTATCAACAGTTTTATACGAAATGACAGTTTCAAAAATTTGCTTTTTGCCCTCTTGAATGTACTGTCCTAAAGAGTGTAAATCTGTTGAAAAAATTGCACCTGCGGGGAAAATTCCCTTTTCGTCTTTTCCCTCACTTTCTCCAAACAGTTGCTTTAACCACTCATTCAACATAAGACATGACGGTTCATAGCTCACAAAAAGTTCAACAGTCTTATCTTTTCTATATAACAGATTTCGTATAGCTGCATATTTGTTGCAGGCATTCATGGAGTCATCACTAAAATCAGCAACTGCCTGAGCCGCTCCACTCATAACTTTATCAATATCTATTCCAGCAACTGCCATAGGTAAAAGTCCTACCGCTGTAAGCACTGAATATCTGCCACCAACATTATCGGGTATAACAAAAGTTTCATATCCTTTTTCATCACAGAGCTGTTTGAGAGCCCCTCTTGATTTATCAGTAGTAGCAATTATACGCTCTGACAGAGCTTCTTTTCCAAAATCTTTTTCGAGTTTTTCTATCAAAACTCTAAATGCAATAGATGGTTCCGTTGTTGTTCCAGATTTAGAAATTATATTCAGATACCAACTTTTTCCATCAATTAATTGCAATATTTCATTTAAGCTTTCAGGGCTTAAAGTATTCCCAGCAAAATATACCTTTGTTTTATCTTTCAGAGCATTATAATTTTGTGAATATAGAAATTCTATCGCCGCTCTGGCTCCCAGATAAGAGCCCCCTATTCCGACAACGACTAAAACATCTCCCGTTTGCTTTATTTTATCGGCACATTTTTTAATTCTGTCAAATTCTTCCTTATCATAATCTAAAGGAAGAGTTTTCCAGCCCAAAAAATCATTTCCCGGTCCGTTTTCGTTTTCGACATAAGAAAAAGCCCTCTTAACTTCGGGTTCAATCCCGTCAAGTTCTTCAAGGCTCACAAAAGGTTTCAGAAATTCATCATTTAATTTTAAATGCATTATCATCACCTCATATCTTACTTCAATTTTACATTATTGACTATTTTTGTCAACAGAATTTTAACGGATTTTAGCTAAAAAATTTGTCTATATAACAACTATTTTCATCAGTTAAATACACTCTTTCGCCTTTACAAAATGCAATAAAACCCTTATAATTACGGATAAATTATATAAGTATAATAATAAATTACTCGGAGGTAATTGATGTCATATATAAATGTTCCTGAGATTTTTGGTTCTCTCGTTTTCAATGAAAAAACGATGAAAGAACGCTTAAGTCCCGAAACATACCGCTTATTCAAAGATTCTATAGAAAATGAAGAATCTCTATCTACAGAGGTTGCTCAGGAAATTGCAAATGCAATGAAAGACTGGGCTATCGAAAAAGGCGCCACACATTTTACACATTGGTTTCAGCCAATGACTGGAATTACTGCCGAAAAACACGATAGCTTTATCAAGCCTGTTGAAGACAGTCAAGTTATAATGGACTTTTCTGCAAAGGAATTTATAAAGAGTGAACCCGACGCCTCAGCTTTTCCAAGCGGAGGACTAAGAGCCACTTTTGAGGCTCGTGGTTATGCCACCTGGGACCCCACTTCATTTGCATTTATCAAAGACAAAACTCTTTACATTCCCTCAATTTTTTCATCTTATAGTGGGCAAATCTTAGATAAAAAAACTCCACTTTTGCGTTCAGAAGCTTTAGTTCAAAAACAAATTTTAAGAATTTTAAAATTATTCAATTACGATGTAAAAAGAGTACATACCACAGTTGGCGCCGAACAGGAGTTTTTCCTTATTGACAGAGATATGTATAAAAAGCGTCGTGATATGATTTTAACAGGACGCACGCTCTTTGGTTCTGATCCTCTCAAAAGTCAAGAGATGGAGGGGCATTATTTTGGTTCCATGAACGCCAGAGTTAAGGCTTTTATGCAAGATTTGGATATTGAGCTCTGGAAACTCGGTGTATATGCAAAGACAGAACACAATGAGGCAGCTCCATCACAGCATGAATTGGCACCTGTATACTGTCATACTAATATGGCAACTGATCACAACCAGTTGACTATGGAAATGATGAAAAAAATTGCCAGAAAACACAATTTAAGTTGTGTTTTACACGAGAAGCCTTTTAATGGTGTAAATGGTAGTGGTAAACATATAAATTGGTCTATTGAAACCGATGAAGGTAAAAATCTTTTATCTCCCGGAAAAACCAAGGACGATTGCTTGAGATTTTTGACCTTTGTTGCCGCAATGGTTCAGGCCATTGATGAGCATCAAGATTTAATAAGAGTTTCATCAGCAACTGCAGGAAATGATTTGCGTTTGGGCGCTCTCGAAGCTCCTCCTGCTATTATTTCGCTGTTTTTAGGCCCAAAATGGTCTTCCTTAATCGAATCCATAGTAAATGGTGAGGACTTTGTAGAAGACGATGACAAGGTTGTTGATTCTGGTGTTGGCTTTGTTCCAACTTTCAAAAAAGATGACGCCGATAGAAATAGAACGGCACCTATTGCTTTTACTGGAAATAAATTTGAATTTAGAATAATTGGTTCTAACACTTCTATTTCCTGCCCCAACACAATAATCAATACTATTGTTGCCGATAAGCTCTCTCAAATTGCCGATAAACTGGAGGGTTCGTCAGATTTTGAAAATGACTTAATGGAAGTTTTGAGAGAAATTTTCAAAAGACACTCTAAAGTTATTTTTAACGGAAATTCTTATAGTGATGACTGGTTATCAGAAGCTGCTACAAGAGGTCTTTTGAATTTACCGACAACACCTGACGCTCTTCCTTGTTATATAAAGCAAGAAAATATAGACTTGTTTGAAAAACATGGTATTTATTCTGAAGAAGAACTCGTCGGAAGATATGAAGTTTTAATGGAAAATTATATTGGCATTATAAGATTAGAAGCCGATACAATGATAGATATGATTGACAAGCAGATAATTCCTGCTATAGTCAAGTACATGAAAATGCTCGCAGAAACAATCAATGCAAAGACTAATGTTTCTCACAGATTTCAAAATAGGCTCGAAACAAGATTACTTGATAATCTTTCTAAGATGAGCGATGTTCTTCTCGATAAGCGAAATGAACTTGATCGTATTAAAAAATTCAAGGATTTTGAGACAATAGAAGAAAAAGCAAATTATTGCCGAGATAATATAATCCCTGCAATGAACGAACTCAGAAGCATTTCTGATAAATTGGAGTGCACAGTAAATGAAGAATTTTGGCCCTACCCCTCTTATTCCGATCTTTTGTATACTGTGATATAATTTAAGGAGAATTAATGGATAATATTTACTTTTCTGGAAACGACGATAAACCCTCTAAAAAAATAATAAACAAATCTTCTCAAGGCAATAAATCAAATAAGAAACCTCCAAAAAGAAAGCCGAAAAGATCTGCAAATAGAAATCAACCAAAAGATATAAAATTTTCAAATAACAATCCAAAAAGACCAATAGAAAATGCAAATATAAAAACTGAGAAAAGAAATAAGAGAAATGTTTTAATCTTATCAATTGTATCTTTTTTCGTAGTTGTAGGTCTTATTCTCGCAATTGCTTACGGTATTTTGACTCGTTTTTTTGGCGATATACAGTTTAAGAAAAGAACTGACAACCCCTTTGTATCCCAAAAAGAACTTTTATCAGACAAGCAGACAACAAATATTTTATTGCTCGGTGCCGACAATTATACAAAGCAATCTTCTGGTAGAACCGATACTATGATGCTTGTTTCTGTAAACGAAAAAACTAAAGAAATAAAATTAGTTTCTTTTTTAAGAGATACCTATCTTACAATCCCAGGACACGAAAAAACTCGTCTAAACCATGCTTATATGTATGGAAAAGCTCCGCTCGTAATTAATACAATAGAATATAATTACAATATAGATATTGATAATTATGTTTTAGTAGATTTTGATGTATTTAAAAAAGTTGTAGACACAATCGGCGGTGTAGATGTTCCGATAACTCAAAAAGAGGCAAATGCATTGAATTCGCAATTTAGAGCAGATGGTCCTTTCTATGCTGGAGATTCTGTTCACTTAGATGGGAAAAAAGCTCTTGCATTTTCAAGAATTCGTTATCTTGATTCAGATTTCAAGAGAACCAATAGACAGAGATTAGTTGTAAATGCTGTAATAAATAAAGCTAAAAATATAGATGACAAAAACAAGATTGTTGAAATGGCAAAAGTCATTATGCCAATGGTCGAAACTGATATGACTCCAGTTCAAATTTCAAGACTTGCTTTCGTTATGAGAAAAGACTTTAATTTCAATGTAGACTCAATCGGTATACCCGCAGAAAATGCCTATGAAAGCAAAACTATAAATGGAATGGCTGTTTTAGTTCCTGATTTAGAGAAGAATAAGCAAATTTTAAAAGATACTTTGTACGGCAGTAACAATAACACAGAAAAATCACAATCGGAATTTGACCCCGATGAGTACCGAGATTAATATAAATTTCGATTAATGAATTCGAAGGATGATTTAAATGTTTGAAAAGAAAAAGAACCGATTATTATTACTCGGATTATATATAATATTTAATATTATATCGCTTGTTTTATTCGGTATGGTATTCTTTACGGATATTGAAGTGCCAATTACTTTGCCGATCATCATCCTTATAACTTGGGCAATAGCTATCGGTTTCCTCTACTGTTATAAAATGACAGGATTTCCGACTCTAAAATCAACAATTGTTCTATTTTATAACGCAATCACAAATATTTTACTTTATTTTATGCCTCTCATTTTCCAGTATGCTGGGATTTTATCAAAGAATAAAATTTTATTTGCTGTTCCCATAATAAACTTTTTACTATCTGCTTTTCTTTTATCCTATGATTTTATTAAGACATATGGAAAAGACAAAGAAGTTATTCGTGATATGAATTTTTATTTGGAAGACGGAAAAGAATCACATTCCACTTCCATGGATGAATATATTGAGCTTTCCGAAGATGATTCAAAATATATTACTGAACAAGAAGAGAATACCGAAGAAGAGTATTTTGAAGAAATACAAGTTAATGAAGTTTTCGATGAAAAGCTAAGTTCAGAAGAAGTTTCAGTTGATGAAGCCGATGAAGAAATAATTTCAGAGGAAGTTCCTGTTGATGAAGC
>JAUNLX010000009.1 GCA_030532035.1 Clostridia bacterium
CTTCTGCTTCAACACTACTTGTAACTATTGGTGGAACTCTCTTTATAAGCAAAAAAAGAAGAAAAAAGAATCAATAAAAAGCAAAATTGAAACTAGCTTTGAAGATTGAAAAATAAATTAAAAGGCGACGGAAACATCCGTCGCCTTTTTTATTCACGTTATATAGAAACTCTGGTAGCTTATAAATAAATTTAAAAAGTACGTAAATTTTTCTTGACAAATGTAGTCTAATGAATTAGACTGATTTTGTAGACTAATAGATTAGACAAGGAGAATAATATGTCAACACCTAAAGTGTATGAAAGTGAGTATCGTTTTTGCTTGATATTATGGGAAAACGAACCTATAAGTAGCTCAAAATTAGCTAAGCTTTGTAATGAAAAACTCGGCTGGTCTCGTACAACAACATATACAGTTATTAAGCGGTTGTCAGATAGAAAAGTTTTAAAGAATGAAAAGACCATTGTAACCTCTTTGGTAACAAAAGAAGATGTACAAAAAGCAGAAATTGATGAGCTGGTAGAAAAAAAGTTTTCGGGCTCACTTCCCGAGTTTATTGCAACTTTTACGAAAAATCAGCATTTAACTGAGAAAGAAATAAAAGAAATTAAAAAAATCATTGATGAGAAATAAGAGGATTTATGGAAAAAATTTTTGTAGAATCTTTAAATTCTAATATTGCAGTTATATGGTTTGTAATGGCAATTATTGTGTTACGGAAAATCATAAAAAAAATTCCAAAAAAATATTATTCTTTTTTGTGGTTGCTTGTAGGAATTAGATTGTTCATTCCGATTTCAATAAAAAGCAATTTTAGTTTAATTCCAAGTGTAAAATTTTTTAATGTTAACGATTTGTATGGCAGAAGATTTGAAATTAATTCAGGAATAAAAGGTTTAGATGACTTGATTAACAGTTATATTAGTAGTAACTATTATGAGGGCGTAACCGTACCCGCAGGAACAATGATAGAAGTTTTTAAAATTCTTTCTATCATATGGCTAATAGGGATTCTTTTATTAGGCGTAATATCAATTGTTAAATATTTTTCAATTTATAAAAAAATTCAAACGGCTATTTGTTTGAAAGATAATGTCTGGCAAAGCGAATATGTAACAGCCTCTTTTGTTTTTGGTCTCATAAAACCTAAAATCTATATTCCATTCAATTGTAATAAAGGAGAACTTTGTTATATCTTATCGCATGAAAAAGCACATATACAAGCAAAAGACCATTGGATAAAGATGTGTGCATATATTATTTTAATTTTCAATTGGTATAATCCATTTTTGTGGATAGCAATGAAATTATTTTCGGAAGATATAGAAATGGCTTGCGATGAAAGAGCCACTGAGAAAATGAATATAGAAGAAAAGAAAAATTATGCGAAAGCTTTATTGAATTGTAATGTATCTAAAAAGCAATTAATTTTTGTAGAACAATTATTTTTTAGTAGAAATATTGTAAAAGAACGCATTACGAAGATACTTAACTATGATAAACCCTCGACAATAGTGGTTGTTTTTTCAATTATTCTTTGCGTTCTTATGGCTCTTTGCTTTTTAACCGATCCTACCTCTTCAATTTACAGCAGTACAATTTTTAAATTAATGGGATAAATTTGAAAATGTTTATTTAATTGTGAATAAAAAATAATATGAAAGAGATGTGATTTCGATGTTTTGAATAGTAAAATTTTGATTTCCATTTTTATATTTTTTAAAGAAGGGTGTATAATTGAATAAATACATTAAAGTCATATCAGGAATTGTGGCAATAGCACTTGTCAGTATGACCGCTTTTATAGCAACTGGTACAACTGTATTGGCAAAGGATAATATTGAAACGGGAAAATCTGTATCAACAACACATTCTTATACTTTGCTTGACAATGTTGAAAATGTAGTAGATGGTGGTAAGGTCTATATAAATGGAGAATCGAATCAATTATATCGAGTATTTGACGATGAATCTGCGGCTTTACAGAACATAAAAAATAAAGTTCCTAATTTACTAAAGGTTTTGGAAAAGGAATATAATTTATTAGAATTATCAGATGAAAATTGGGAGCAATATAGAGACTCTATGTATATGCTTTTTGATTCGAAAAATAAGCCCAAAGATTATGACGAATCAAATATAGAATTTCGTACTTTACGTTCATTCTTTGACATTTATGAAAACTCAGATAAAAATAAAGAAATTATTAAGAGAGTTTCAGATTTAAAGGGAGTACCGCTGAATATGAAAGAGATGAAAATGGACGAAATTTCAACAATGCTTCCGTATACAGAACCAGCAGCCAAAGAATTTATTTCAAGTCATGCTAATAGTGCCGTAATGAGCGCAAGTGCATCTTATGATATTCAAAAAGCAGTGAATTATGCAAATAAATATGCTAAAAGTCCTAATAAAGCATCATATCACTATTTTCGTAACGGAGATTGTGCTAATTTTACTTCTCAAATTCTTGAAAATGCTGGAGTGAAACAGATTGTTTATGATAATGTTGCCAAGGGTTGGTGGCATAAAGTTACCTCAGTGTTAGGGATAAAAAGGCATAAGCATTCCCAATCTTGGAGTATGGCTGATACTTTTGCTCGTTATCAGGGCATAATGTATAGTACAACAAGCAATTCCAAATTCAATTCTAATATCAGCAAGGGAAGCTTAATTGTAGCTGATTTTAATAATGATGGTGACTGAGATCATTGTGGTTTTGTTTCAGATAAGAAAAGTAGCGATTATAAAGTTGCTCAGCATACATCAAATTATAATGAATGGACTTCGTCGAGTAAAAATGGCTGGGAAAATATTGGAAAAGACGGAGGAAAATATGGCAGAGTGAGAAAGTAGTTGATTTGTAATGAAAAGCATAATACAAAGATTAGTATTAGCAATATTTCTTTTTATTAATTTGGCAACTTTGATGTTAGATTGGCAAGTAGTAGAAGGTCTAACCTCAAAAAAAGGTTGGGTTGTTATATCAGGGAATTTAATCTTATCAGTTTTTATTCTTTTGCTATATTTTATAAGTTTGGTATTTCTCAATAAGGCAAAAAAACCATTTTTTATTATTGGATTATGTTCGTTAAGTATGTTAGCAGCGTTAGAAATATCTAAATTTGAAACATTTGGATATTTTAAAAATTTAGCAATAGGTGTCTATTTAGGAGTTGGCACAATTATTGTAAATATCATATTATATATTTTTTTGCTAAGAAAAGAATGTTTTGTAGAAAGTAATTAAATAAAAATGAGAAATCTCATAAAAAAATAATGGGGTGCAGATATTAGTCTGCACCCTAAATTATTATACAAAAGAAACTCAATATATCAATACCCCACGAAGTGGGGTATTGAAACTAACTCTATTTTTTCTTTTGTGCCTGTTTTTGTTTTAAAAGGGAATTTCTTTCCCAAAATACGCCATTTACATATCCTTGAATAGAACTATCTTTTTCGGCATTTTGAAGTCTTTGTTGTGCCCAGATACAATACTGCTCATTGCTTTCAATTCCTAAATAATGCCTTTTTAATTTTTTTGAAACGACGCTGGTAGTTCCCGAGCCCAGAAAAGGATCAAAAATTAAATCATTTTCATTCGATGACGCAAGTATAATTTTTGCAATTAATTTTTCGGGCTTTTGCGTGGGATGAGCAGTATTTTCAGGCATTGACCAAAAGGGGATTGTTATATCGTCCCAAAAATTTGATGGATGAGTATCTCTATAATTTCCGTCGGCAGATTCAATCCAGTCTTTTGGTTTCCCATTTGAACGGTAGGGAGCAATAACAGTTCTTCTCATCTTTACATCATCTAAATTGAAAGTGAATTTATCGCTCTTTGTCGCAAACCAAATATCTTCCATACCATTTTTCCAATTAGCTTTGGCTCCGCGCCCTTTTTCTCTCTGCCAAGTAATTCTGTTTCTTATATTAAAAATTTCTCCTAAAACATTTCCTATTATAATTCCGCTTTTCCAATCGCAACAGACATATATGGAACCATCAGGTTTTAAGAGAGGATAGAGTCTTTTTAGCAAATTACGGATATATTTTTCATATTCAATATTGTTTTTTTTATGAAAAAAATTTCCATTGAAGTTTTTATTTAAATTATAAGGGGGATCTAAAATTATTAAATCGGCAAATTCATAAGGTAAATTATATAAAACTTCAAAGGTGTCTCCAATGACTGTTTTATCTTTAATTAAATTGATGTCTTTTACAGGATTTGAAATTTTAATACATTGATTTAATAAATCTTGACCATCTTCCACAGAAGTATCTATTGTTTTATTGTGAGGTGCCTTATTTTTTTTCATATCAATTACTTTTTAAATCACTAATTGTTATATCGGAAAAATAATCTTCAATAAGCTTATTTAACTTTTTCCACATTGGCAAAGTTTTGCAGTATTCAGATTTTTCGCAAAAATTTGCGCCCTTTTCCAAGCATGGCGTAACCGAAAGAGAGCCCTCGGTTGCTTTTAAAACTTCGGCTATTGTAATTTTATCTGTTTCTCTGGCGAGTTTATAACCACCCTTACTGCCATAAGCAGATTCTAAAAGCCCTGATTTAGTTAAGGTCGTCATTATACTTTCGAGATATTTTCGAGACAAACCAAGTTCTTTGGTAATTTCTTTGAGTGGCTTGAATTCATCTTTGGAAAGTTCACATAAAACTTCCAGAGCATATCTTCCACGAGTAGATATTTTCATACCATTCTACAACTCTCACATTCGTCGCAGTTTGGAAATTTAGATTTGTCATATTCTATATTATTCTTATCATAATAATTTTTAATAGCTGATTTAACTGCTTCTTCAGCTAAAACTGAACAGTGGATTTTTTGTGTTGGTAAACCATCTAAAGAATCAACAACTTCTTTATTTGTCAAAGCTAAAGCTTCATCAATAGTTTTTCCTTTGATAAGTTCTGTTGCAATAGAAGAAGAGGCTATTGCACTTGCACAACCGAAAGTTTGAAATTTAATATCAGTTATGACATCGTCTTTGATTTTGAGATATATTTTCATAATATCCCCGCATTTAGCGTTACCAACTTCGCCCACAGCGTCGGGATTTTCCATTTCTCCTAAATTTCTTGGATTCTTAAAATGATCCATTACTTTTTCACTATATAAAGCCATTTTTTTCTCCTTATAAAATAAATTCTCTTTTTCCGTTTTTCAAATCGTACCAAACAGGTGAAATATCTCTCAAATATCCAACTACTCTCTCAACTTCTTTTACTACATAGTGCATTTGCTCTTTTGTATTATGCTCATTGATTGAAAGACGCAAAGAGCCATGTGCGACTTCGTGGGGTCTGCCTATTGCTAAAAGAACATGACTTGGGTCAAGAGAGCCTGAAGTACAAGCAGAACCTGAAGACGCGGATATTCCAGCTTCGTCTAATAATAAGAGTAAAGATTCTCCCTCAATACCCTCAAAACAAAAATTAACTGTACCTGCATTTCGTTTTTCTCTGTCGCCATTTAGAGCTGAATGGGGAATTTTTGATAGTCCCTCAATCAATATATCTCTCATTTCTATAATTTTTGTATGATTTT
Source organism: Clostridia bacterium (assembly GCA_030532035.1). Classification (GTDB taxonomy): domain Bacteria; phylum Bacillota; class Clostridia; order Oscillospirales; family Acutalibacteraceae; genus JAUNLX01. Next base: position 5,580 of record JAUNLX010000009.1, read on the forward strand.
CTTCCATCGAATTTACGCTGTCTTTAAAAGCTGCAACAGCTGAAACTATTCCCGGTAAATTTTCTGTTCCGGCTCGCTTATTTCTTTCCTGAGCTCCACCCTCGATTAAATTTACAAGTGGAATTTTTTTGTTTGAATATAAAATTCCAACACCTTTGGGACCTTGAAATTTATGTGCAGAAATAGCCAACATATCTATATTGTCTTTTACAACATCTATCGGTAAATGGCCAGCTGCCTGAACGGCGTCAGTATGGAATAAAACACCTTTTTCTCTACAAATTGCGCCAATTTCACGAATGGGCATTATTGTTCCAATTTCATTATTTACATACATAATAGTAACAAGGCAAGTATCTTCTCTTATTGCGTCAGCAACTTGACTGGGTTTTACAACACCGTTAGAGTTTACATCTAAAAGTGTTATTTCAAAACCCTCTTTTTCCAATTTATTTAGGGTATGTAAAACGGCATGATGTTCAAAAGCTGTAGAAATAATATGAGTTTTTCCCTTGCGTTTTCCTGCGTAGGCGGCGGAAATAATAGCTTGGTTATCAGCTTCACTGCCACCGGAAGTAAAATATATCTCCCTTGGCTCTGCGTTCAAAATTTCAGCAACTTCTTGCCTTGCCTTTTCAAGACTTTCTTTTGCTATTTGACCGATTTTATACAAGCTTGAGGGGTTTCCGTAATTATTTTTTGCAATATCCACCATTACTTCAACGGCATGCTCACTCATTTTTGTAGTAGCCGCATTATCTGCATATACTTTCATATAATCACCTTTTTATAATTATCCGATTTAATATTTCTTCTGAATAAATTATAACTTTGAATATCCTACTATGTCAATAGGAATTAAATAAACAATTGATGAACAATATATCGAGTAATGGTATTTTTATAATTGCTCTACGACTTTAGTTATATCTTCATTTATAACTAAGTCAGCCGAATGGTCGTATGGAGTTTCGCTTTTATTTATTAGCACTAAATTATTTCCCTTGAAATATCTGATAAATCCTGCAGCAGGATAGACCACAAGTGAGGTGCCGACAACGATGAGCATATCGGCATTTTCAATTGCTTTGATTGAATCTTCGATTATCTGAGCATTTAAGCTCTCTTCGTACAAAACTATATCAGGCCTTACTATTCCAAAGTCAACTTCACATTTTGGAATACCAGCACTTTGCATAATGAAATCAACATCATATTCTTTTTTACATTTTATACAATAGTTTTTTGCAACTGTTCCATGTACTGGATATACTTTTGACGAGCCTGCCCTTTGATGAAGATCGTCGACATTTTGAGTTACAACTGTAACATCTTTGTCTTTTTCGAGATTTGCAAAAAAGATATGCGCAGCATTGGGTTTAGCTTTTGGAAAAACCATTTTATTTTTGTAAAAATCAAAAAATATTTCAGGATTTTTTTCAAAAAAGGAATGAGAAATGATTTGCTCTGGTGGATAACCATATTCACTTTTTTTATTATATATACCCGAAGCTGAACGAAAATCTGGAATGCCCGAAGCAACGCTTATACCTGCACCAGTAAAGACGACAATTTTTCTTGCACTTTCAATCATCTGTTTTAATTTGAGTATTTTGTTCATAGAAACCTCGCTTAAATATATGGCACTCTCGTCAGAGAGCGCCATATATAACCATTATAAAATCTTAGATAAAGACACTCTCTGGATTTAATTATATCACTATATAGAGTGGAATGTTATTATTTCCCCACGCCTGTGGCGTGGGAAGTAAAAACAATGTTATAATAATTTTCCACGCCTGTAGCGTGGGAAGTACAAACAATGTTATAATTATTTCCCCACGCCTGTGGCGTGAACCTTTCCATTCCTACGCTTGAATAAATAAGGGAGAAAAAATGAATTTTAAGAAAAAACTTTTGAAAAATTCAAAAAATATCCTGCCTATGCATATGCCGGGGCATAAGAGAAAAGCAATATTTTCAGGGCTTTCCGATTTGGGTTTTGCGTATGATTTTACAGAAACAGATTATTTAGATGACCTGCATAATCCCGAAAATCTTATTTTAGAAGAAGAACAAAAAGTGGCGAATTTATATAAGACAGAAAGAGCTATTTTTGGAGTAAACGGTTCCACTGGATTTATATTGTCTGTGATTTATTCTCTTGGGAAAAAACATAAAAATTTTATGGCTTTAGATAACTGCCATTACAGTGTTTATAATGCCATGAGAATTTCAAATTTAAATGTTTTTTTGTTTTCAAAATTTAAGGATAAAACAAATGGCTTGTCATCGGGGCTCGATTATGAAGACTTGGAAAGACAAATTGTAAAAAATAAAATTGAAGTTTTTATCTTTTCTTATCCCGACTATGAGGGAGATACATTAGATATTGAAAAAATTATTGAAATTTGTAAAAAAAATAAAGTCTTGACAGTCGTAGATGAGGCACATGGTGCACATTTTATTTATGACGGAGGCTTTCCCAAAAACGCTATAAAATATGGTGCAGATTTTGTAATAATGAGTTTACATAAAACTCTGCCAGCTTTGACTCAAACAGCCTTGCTTTTAAGTTCTAAAAATTTAATTAAAGATTATGAAATAGAAGAAAATATTAAAATTTTTGAAACCTCCAGTCCGTCTTTTGTTTTGATTTCATCAATCTGTGAATGTGTTGATATACTTATAAAAGACGGTAAAAAACTAATGCAAAACTTAAGTGAAAATTTAGACAAATTTTATAGAAAAGCTGAAAAATTAAAGCATTTACAGATTGTAAACAAAGAAAATAGAGATAAATCTAAAATTGTAATTTTAACTGACAGAGCGAATATAAGTGGATATGAGTTGAAAAAGATTCTTTTGAAAAAATATAATATCGAGCTTGAATGTGCGGGTGCAAGATATGTCTTAGCTTATACAACCTTGGCAGATGAAAAAAAAGATTTTGAGAAACTAAAAAATGCGATATTTGAAATAGATAAAACACTCGAATTTGCAAATAAAGAAGATTTAATTTTTCCAGTGAGAAAAGCTGAAAAATTAGAAGTTTCGCAAAATTCAAAAACTAAAATTATAGATTTGGATTTGGCGATAGGGGAGATTTCCGCAAAGGATTTATACGCCTATCCTCCAGCAACTCCAATAATTTTTGGCGGAGAAAAAATCAAAAAAAATCAAATAGAACTTTTAAATCAACTTATGGTGGAGGGAATGAACATTTACGGTCTGTCTGAAAATGGTATTGTCGTAAAATCTTGAACGCATTTTCCCTTTGTGATATAATTTCATCAGAAATTAAACGAGGTGATATTCATGAAAAGAATAGTTAGTCTTGATGTTAAAAAATACGATCTTAAAAAAGGCGGTTGCGGAGAATGTCAAACTTCCTGTCAATCAGCTTGCAAAACCTCCTGTGGAGTAGCAAATCAAGATTGTGAAAATAAGGAAAACAAATAATTTTAACCTCGCTTTATAGCGGGGTTTAAATATCTTGGGGGGCGAATTTTCGCCTTATTTTTATTATGGTACATTGTTATAAACTCAACGGTTACAATATAATAATTGATGTATACAGTGGTTCAGTTCATGTTACAGATGACCTTTCCTTTGAGCTCATAAAAAATTATGAAAATTCAGAGGACTTAATAAATTATGCAAAAAAACGCTTTCCCAAAGAGAGTGAAAGCGATATAAAAGAGTGTATATCGGAGATAGAACAGCTCAAAAAAGATGGTGTTCTTTTTTCTGAAAATCCACTCGATAAATTTACTTTTCCTAAGAAGAGCAAGACAATAAAAGCACTTTGTTTACATATTGCACATTCTTGTAATTTGGTTTGTGAATATTGTTTTGCTGCACAGGGCAAATTTAAGGGAGAAGAAGCTCTGATGAGCTTTGATGTGGCAAAGAGAGTAATCGATTTTTTGATTGAAAATTCAGGCTCACATTATAATTTAGAAGTAGATTTTTTTGGTGGAGAACCACTATTAAATTTTGATGTTGTAAAGCAAACTGTAGAATATGCAAGGAGCATTGAAAAAGAAAAAAATAAAAATTTTCGCTTTACATTGACGACAAATGGGGTACTTTTAACTGATGAAATTATAGATTATCTCAATGAAAATATGTATAATGTCGTCTTGAGTTTAGACGGTCGTCCTGAAATTCACAATCATTTTAGAAAAAATGCAAACGGTCGTGGCTCATACGATATATCTGTTAAAAATTTCAAAAAATTAGTCGAAAAGAGAAAAGGGAAAAATTATTATATAAGAGGAACATTTACGCACTTGAATCCCGATTTTTTGAATGATATAAAACATATGGTGAATCTTGGTTTTGATAAACTCAGTATGGAACCTGTTGTTTCTGAAAAAGACTACGCTTATGCTCTGACGGATAAAGACAAAAAAATAGTTTTGCAAAATTACGAGGAACTTGCAAACTATATGCTAAAGCAAGAAAAATTAGGCAAAAAGCTTGAATTTTATCATTATAATATAGATTTGAAAAATGGCCCCTGTCTTCAGAAAAGGCTAAAAGGTTGCGGTTCTGGAAGTGAATATTTTGCAGTTACACCGAATGGAGATCTATATCCCTGTCATCAATTTGTTTCAGATAAAGATTTTAAGATGGGAAATATCTGGTCTGGTATAGATAATTCAAAAAAATACGATGATTTTTTGACAAATGATCTCTCAAAAAAGAAAGAATGTGAAGATTGTTTTGCAAAGCTCTACTGTGCCGGAGGTTGTGCTGCCAATGCCTATCACTCTACTAAAGATATAAATGGTATTTATGAAGATGGCTGCGATTTATTCAAAAAGAGAATTGAATCTGCCATTATGATGCAAGTTGACAGACAGTTTAACCAATGAGCTGATTTACAACATATGAGGCGAGCATTATTCCTGCTGCAGCTGGAACAAAGGCACTGGAAGAAATTAAATTAGAGTATTTTACAAGAGGCTCTTCTTTAGAATATACGACAGTCAATTTATTTATATTTCGTTTTTTTAATTCCCTTCTCATCACCTTACATAGAGGACAAACTGAAGTTTTATTTATATCGCTGATTTGAAGCAATTCAGGGTGCATTTTATTACCCGTTCCCATTGCTGAAATCAGTGGTATTTCATTTTCAAAGCAATATTTTGCGAGGTCAATTTTTGCAGTTATATTGTCTATGGCGTCTACAACATAATCATATTCATCGAGATTGAATAAATCTCTATTTTCAGGTAAATACATCTGATTTATGATTTTTATTTGAGTTTCTGGGCTTATAAGTCTTATTCTCTGCGCCATAATTTCTGTCTTTAATTTTCCGACAGTATCATCTAAAGCACAGAGTTGACGATTTATATTAGTTTCATCGACAGTATCATAATCTACAAGAGTCATTTTTCCGATGAAGCTTCTTGCAAGTGTTTCACACGCATATGAGCCAACCCCACCTAAACCAAAAATTATAATTTTTGAATTTTTTAGTTTATTTAGTTTTTCTGTTCCTATCAGTTTTTCAAGTCTTTCATATCTTGACATAATAAAACCTTTCTGAAAATTGCTTGAAATATAAATTTAATAAAATGTATTTTATATTTTAGATGATATTGAAAATAAAGTGTATAAATGTTAATATTGCTTGATTTTAAGTTGATAAAGTTTAAGGAGATATAATGAAAATTGGAATTGTCGGGCTTCCAAATGTTGGAAAAAGCACTCTTTTTAATGCAATAACTAATGCGGGTGCTCAAGCTGCGAACTATGCTTTCTGCACCATTGATCCCAATGTCGGAGTTGTTGAAGTCCCAGATAAGAGAGTAGATTATTTATCAAAAATATATAATCCCAAAAAGACAACACGAGCTTTTATTGAATTTGTAGATATAGCAGGACTGGTAAAGGGCGCTTCAAAAGGCGAGGGACTTGGGAATAAATTTTTATCACATATAAGGGGAGTAGACGCAATTATTCATGTTGTTCGCTGTTTTGACAATCCCGATGTTATGCATGTAGATGAAAAAGCCGATCCGATAAGTGATATAGAAACTATAAATACAGAACTTATTTTATCTGACCTTGAAATGATAGATAGAGCAATATTAAAAACTGAAAAAGCTCTAAAGGGAGATAAAACTTTACAGGGAAAATTTGATCTGCTTAAAAATCTTAAAGCTTTTATGGAAGAAGGGCATAGCGCCAGAGAATATGAATTTAATATAGAAGAAGAAAAGCTGATGTCGGAATTTGATTTACTTTCTTCTCAAAAAGTCATCTATGTTTGCAATATGAGTGAATCAGATTATGGAAAAGATGTTCAAAAAAATGAAAAATATTTGAAAATAAAGGCTTTGGCTGAAAAAGAGGGCTCATTTGCAATTCCTGTATGTGCAGAATTTGAAGCTGAAATATCCTCTCTTTCAGACGAAGAAAAGCAAGCTTTTTTAGAAGATTTAGGCGTGGAAGAATCTTCTCTCGATCTTTTAATAAAGAGCGGTTATTCACTCTTGGGGTTAATCTCATTTTTAACGGCTGGAGAAGATGAGGTACGAGCATGGACAATAAAAGAGGGAACAAAAGCTCCTCAGGCAGCGGGAAAAATTCATTCCGATTTTGAGCGTGGATTTATCAGAGCAGAGGTAGTTTCCTTTGAGGATTTACAAAAGTTTGGTTCTATTGCAGGTGCTCGTGAAAATGGCAGATATAGAAGCGAGGGAAAAGATTATGTTGTAAAAGACGGAGATATAATCTTATTTAGATTTAATGTTTAATCGTCTTTTAGTTTTTCATATAATTGATTTTTCTTAACGCCAAAATATTTTGAAGTTATTTTGCAGGCTGTCGAAAGAGACAGACCTGCTTTTTTCATATCTTCAGCAAGCTTTAATGCTAAAATCATATCTTCATTTTGTTTTTCTTCTAAAGGCTTAACAATCAAAACATACTCGCCTTTGGGAGTGTTATGTTCATAAAATTTCAGAGCTTCATCTATTGTTGTCAGCATAGATTTTTCATATATTTTAGTTATTTCTTTTATTATAAAAATTTCTCTATTATTTAAGTGATTTTTTAATTCTAAAAGAGTATTTTTCATTTTGTGAGGAGAAATATATAAAATTGACGGCAGAATTGAATTTGAAATATCTTCAAGCTCTTTTTCACGCTTTTTATTGTCATTTTCTAAAAATCCATAAAAAGAAAAACCCTTATACTCAAATCCACTTGAAGCATAGGCGCTTACAACAGCTGATGGGCCCGGGACAACAAAAATTTCAATATTTGATTTACGAGCTTTATTTACGAGATATTGACCGGGATCGGAAATACAGGGCATTCCTGCGTCGCTTATTAGAGCAACAGCTTTTCCCGATATTATCATATTTATAATTTCGTCTGTTTTTTCAGCAGTATTGTATTTGTGAAAAGCAGTAGTTTTATTTTTAATATCAAATCTATTCAGTAATTTTTGTGAGGTTCGTGTATCTTCACAGGCAATAATATCTACGGATTTTAAAGTTTCGATTGCCCGTTTAGATATATCGTCTAAATTGCCAATAGGAGTTGCAACTAAATATAAAGCATTATCCATTATTATAACTTCCTAAAATTTTAATAAGTTCTGCTGATTGTTCATTTGCAGAATTTCTAAGTATCAGAGGTGTCTTTGCAATTAAATTTGGCTTTGCGCCTTTTTTAAATTTAATTAAAAATAAAATGGGATCTGTATTTTTTTTACCTTGAATGAGTTGAAGTAGCTTTGCCTCAAAATTATATTTCTTAAAAGTCCAAATATATTCAGGCAAGCGTTCAATTCTCTGTATAAAAAAGGCGTCGCCCTTATTTTTAAGTAGATAATCAGCGGCCTTTGCCAAGTCTTCTGTAGTACATTCCGAGTCGTGCCTTGCAAAAGCCTTATCGACGCTCTTTGAAACTCTACCATGACCTTGTTTAAAATATGGCGGATTCATTGTCAAAATATCGAAGTATTCTCTCTGAAAATGTTTTTGAACTTCTCGTAAATCGCCGAAAATCAAATTGATTTTATCTTCAATATGATTATCTTGAATTGTTTGTCTGAACTGCTCATAAGCCTGTTTTTGTATTTCTATGGCAGATATTTCCGCGGGCTTAAATCTGTCTAAAATAAGTAGGGGAACAATGCCACAGCCTGTGCCTAAGTCAATCACTTTGTGAATATGCTTAGGACTTGAAAAATTTGCCAGCAAAAAAGCGTCGGTACCAAAGGTATGGGCTTCCGATCGATATAAAAAATAATTGTCTGAGATTTTTTCTTTAATAAACATAATATCATTATATGATATTTGAAGATAAAAAAACACCGTTGCTCTGGGCAACGGTGTTTTTATTTTTTATTCTGCTGGTGAAATAGCGCTAACTGGGCAATTGTCTGCACATGTTCCGCAATCAATACATTCGTCAGGATTTATTGAGTAAATATCTCCTTCAGAAATGCAATCAACGGGGCAAACAGGTTTGCAAGAACCGCAAGCAATACATTCATCACTTATTTTATAAGCCATAGTATCCTCCTAAAAATTAATAATCTTACAATCACAATTTTATCATATTTCAAATTGAATACAAGAGTTATTTTGTATCAAAATAAAATTGTCTATTTTTAAATATAAAAGAGATTTATTATATTGAGCTTAAAGCTTGGTCTATATCGGCAATAATATCGTCGACATTTTCAATTCCTACGGATAATCTGATTAAGTTATTCGGTATACCAGCTTTATCAAGTTGCTCGTCAGTGAGTTGTCGATGAGTAGAGGAAGCGGGATGAAGAACGCAACTTTTAGCGTCTGCGACATGAGTTGCAATAGCTATTAAATTGAGTTTATTTATAAATTCGACGGATTTTTCTTTACCACCCTTTATACCAAAGGAAATTACGCCGCAACTCTTGCCAGATAAATATTTTTTAGCTAAATCATAATTTTTGTCAGACTCTAAAGCAGGACATCTAATCCACTCAATTTTTTCGTTATGCTCCAAATGTTTTGCAATTTTAATCGCATTTTCATAGTGCCTTTGAATGCGAAGATGTAAGGTTTCTAAACCGATATTCAATAAAAAGGAGTTATGAGGAGAGGGAATGGAACCTAAATCACGCATAAGTTGAGCGACCATTTTTGTAATGTAGGCGGCATTTTTGAAAGTCTCTGTATATGTAAGTCCATGATATGATTCGTCGGGCTCAGTAAGGCAGGGATATTTTCCGGATTTTTCCCAATCAAAGTTGCCACTGTCTACCACAACACCGCCAACACAAAGTCCATGACCGTCCATATATTTAGTAGTGGAATGGATAACAATATCTGCACCAAAATCAATGGGTTTACATAAAATTGGTGTAGCAAAGGTATTGTCAATAATCAAAGGCACCTTGTGTGCATGTGCAATTTTTGCAAATTTTTCAATATCTGTGACTACAAGTGCAGGATTTGCCAAAGTTTCGGCAAAGACAGCTTTTGTATTTTCTCTAAATGCGTTATTTAGCTCATCTTCAGTAGCATCTGGAGAAACAAAGGTAAAATCTATGCCCATTTTTTTCATTGTAACGGCAAATAAGTTAAATGTTCCACCATAAATTGCAGATGAACTCACAATATGATCTCCACTTTGGCAGATATTAAAAATAGAGTAAAAAGAAGCAGCCTGCCCTGAAGAAGTTAAAACGGCACCGACACCACCCTCTAAATCAGCAATCTTTTGTGCGACATAGTCATTTGTAGGATTAGCAAGACGGCTGTAGAAATAACCATTTGTCTTGAGGTCGAATAAATCCGCCATATCTTCACTACTATCATATTTAAAAGTAGTGCTCTGTATAATCGGAATGGCTCTCGGATTTCCGTTTGTGCCCTCATATCCACTATGGAGGCATTTTGTTTCATTTTTAAATTCTTTCATTTTAATCTTCCTCTAATAATTTTTTCATCAAATCTACGCCACTTTCAACGAAGTTATCTGCTGTTTTTGCAGAGCTTTCATTAAAATTCTTGATATTGCTTTTTATATTTTTTGACTTTTGATATATGAGATATGGCACTGGATCTGACGCATGCGTTTTTATTTCTATCGGCGTCGGATGATCGGGTAAAATCATAATTTTATAATCTTCAAATATCTTGTCCATATTTTCTTTTAGATATGTTAAAACAGTTTTATCGATTATCTCAATTGACTTTATCTTATTTTCAAGCTCTCCACGATGACCACATTCATCTGGTGCTTCAAAATGAAGATAGACATAGTCGCTGTGATTTTTAAGCTCATCTAATGCGCATTCAGCTTTTCCAACGAAATTAGTGTCAATATATCCAGTTGCATTTTCGACATCAGGATGACGCATATTGGCGCCTTGAGCAATGCCTTTTAATAAATCGACGGCAGAGATTACACTGGATTTCATTTTATATAAATTTTCAAAATCGGGGAGAACGGTCTTTTTTCCCTCGCCCCATAGCCAAATTGAATTAGCTTTATTTTTGCCCTCGGCGGCTCTCTTTTGGTTAATAGGATGATTATCTAAAATTGAAAAACTTTTTTTCATCATATCAATCAGTGGTTTCGCATTTTCATTTTCAGACAGATATTCTTTAATTGTCTTACCACTTATATCGTGAGGTGGCGTCATATTTGAAAGGTCGGTAGTTCCATTTTTCCAAACAAGGCAATGACGATAAGACACACCATTAAAAAATTCGAAAATATCATTCTTGAAAGCGTCATTTATAGCCTCTATTAAAATCTCTGCATCTTCTGATGAAATATCTCCACCGCAATAATCCACCATTTTTTTGTCTTCATAATTGGCGTCATCACTCAAAGTAACTAAATTGCATCTCAAAGTTACATCACTATCATCGAGAGAAAGTCCGAGAGAAAGAGCCTCTAAGGGAGAACGACCAGTATAATATTTAAGTGGATCAAATCCCATAACACTCATATTTGCAATATCTGATCCAGGTTTCATATTATCTGGAACAGTTTTCACTAAACCAACGATTGACTTTTCAGATAGGGAGTTCATCATGGTTTTTTTTGCAACTTCCATAGGTGTTTTGCCATTTAATTGTTTTAATGGATAATCTGACATTCCGTCACAAAGCAGTACTAAGTATTTCATTTTTTGTCCTTTTGTATTCTCGATATAAAATAAATTTATATTGAATTATTTTACTTAAATTTATTTGAAGTATTCAACACCCGATAAAAAGATTTTTTGATCTTTATTTCCCGGTATATTTTTATGGATATTTTCTCCGTAGCGTTCACTGTGTCCCATTTTTCCTAAAATGCGTCCTGTTTTGTCTGTAATACCTTCAATTGCACATACAGAGCCATTGGGATTAAATCTTATATCATCACTCACATTGCCATTTAAGTCGACATATTGAGTTGCAATTTGACCATTTTCATTGAGCATTTTTAAGACATCAAGGCTTGCAGTAAATCTGCCCTCGCCGTGAGATACAGGTATGGAATGAATATCTCCAACTTCGACATTTGAAAACCATGGCGATTTTACACTTGTGATTTTAGTCTGAACAAAGGTTGAAACGTGTCTACCTATGTAATTGTATGTCAAAGTGGGATCATTTGTTTCAAGGGATTTTATTTCTCCATAGGGGACAAGTCCAGTTTTGATAAGTGCTTGGAAACCGTTACAAATTCCTAAAATCAGACCTTTGCGATTTTCAAATAAATCACAGACAGCTTCTTTTATTCTCTCTGAGCGCAGAAAAGCTGCAATGAACTTTCCTGAACCGTCAGGCTCGTCTCCGGCAGAAAATCCGCCGGGAATCATAAGAATTTGAGATTCTTTTAATTTCTTTGAAAATTCTAAAATGGATTCTTCAATCTGCTGTGGATTGAGATTTTTAATGACAAAAACTTCTGCATTGGCACCAGCTTTTTCAAAAGCACGCTGAGTATCATACTCACAGTTAGTTCCAGGGAATACGGGAATGATAACTTTAGGTTTAGCGATATTTAAATTTGGTTTTTCGTAATTGCGAGTATTAAATTCTGCAATTTCAAATTCTGTATCTGCCTGTTTGCTTGCTTTTGTTGGGAAAACACTTTCGAGAGGAGAAAGCCATTTTTCTAAAACTTCTTCTAAATCATATTTTTTATCTTCGATATAAAAGGCCTTTTCTTTAATTGTTTCGCCGAGCAAGATAATATCAAATTCAGAATTTAATTCTTTTTCAGTTTCAATTACAAAAGAAGAATAATAGGGGGAGAAGAGATCTTCTCTACTTACATTTTTATCAAAAGCAAATCCAAGTTTATTTCCAAAACATCTCTTTATAACATTGGCGATTGCACCGCCTTCTCTGACAACACCAGCTGATTTTATTTTTCCATTTTTCAAGCCGTCTTGAATAAAATCAAATAGTTCAATTACTTTACTTGCTTCTGGAAGGTCATGAGATTTAGAAATTGGCAATTTAATCAAATAAACTTTTGATGATTCTTTTTCAAAGACAGTAGATTTTATATCCTCGGCTTCTGCGGTATTTACAGCAAAGCTGACGAGGGTAGGGGGAACACTAATATCGTTGAAAGTACCCGACATACTGTCTTTTCCGCCGATTGCAGGTGTAGAAAAATCAATCTGGGCTTTGAGTGCTCCGAGTAGTGCAGAAGCGGGTTTGCCCCATTTTGTAGGTTCTTTTTCAAGTTTTTCAAAATATTCCTGAAATGTTAGTCTTGAATTTTTATAAGTTCCACCGATTGCAACTAATCTTGCAAGCGACATCACAACAGCCATATATGCACCATGGAAAGGGGATATTTTTGAAATTTCAGGAGTGAAACCGAAACTCATAGTTGAACAAGTGTTTGTTTTGCCTGAAATAACGGGAATTTTACCAACTATTGCTTCTTCGGGTGTGAGTTGATATTTTCCAGCAAAGGGCATTAATACAGAGCCTGCACCTATAGTGGAGTCAAAGTGTTCAACCATACCTTTTTGAGCACAGACATTTAACTGAGTTAAATTATCAAAGAAAAGCTCGTCTAAATTTTCTTTTGCATAATTTTTATATAATTTATCGGAAATATTTTCAGGGCTTTTAATAACGGCAGTTGCTGTTTGTGTAACGCCATTTGTATCTAAAAATTCTCTGCTTATATCTACAATGGTTTCGCCATTGAATATCATTTTTAATCTGTTAGTGTCTGTAACAGTTGCAACTTGAGTAGCTTCTAAATTCTCTTGCTTTGCAAGTTCTAAAAATTCTGCTTTGTCTTTTTTATCTAAGACAATAGCCATTCGCTCTTGCGACTCGGAAATTGCAAGTTCTGTTCCATTTAAGCCCTCATATTTTTTCAAAACAGTATTGAGGTCAATTTCGAGTCCAGGGGAAAGTTCTCCAATTGCAACACTCACACCACCAGCACCAAAATCATTACAGCGTTTAATCATTTTTGCGACTTTGGGATTTCTGAAAAGTCTTTGAATTTTTCTTTCAATAGGGGGATTTCCCTTTTGAACTTCTGCACCACAGGTTTCAAGAGAAGCTAAATCATGACATTTCGATGAACCAGTAGCACCACCACAGCCGTCTCTTCCCGTTCTTCCACCGAGTAAAATTACAATATCTTCGGCAACAGGAATTTCTCTGATAACATTTTCTTTAGGAGAAGCTGCAATAACAGCTCCTAATTCCATTCTCTTTGCGGTATATCCGGGGTCGTAAACTTCAAAGACTTGAGAAGTTGCAAGTCCTATTTGGTTTCCGTATGAAGAATATCCGTCGCAGGCGCCAGTTGTAATTTTTTTCTGCGGAAGTTTACCCTCTATTGTCTCTTCAAGGGGAGTCAAGGGATTGCCAGCACCAGTAATTCTCATAGCTTGATAAACATAAGCTCTTCCCGAAAGTGGATCACGAATTGCACCACCTAAGCAGGTCGCAGCTCCACCAAAAGGCTCAATTTCAGTAGGATGATTGTGCGTTTCGTTTTTAAACTGCAAGAGCCAGGGCTCTTTTTTGCCGTCTATGTCAACTGTTATATTTATTGAGCAGGCATTTATTTCCTCGCTCTCGTCTAAATCATCGGCAAGACCTTTAGATTTTATAACCTTTGTTCCAATTGTCGCCATATCCATAAGGCAAACATCTTTATTTTTGTTTTTATATAGTTTGGAACGATATTCAAAATAATTTTTTATAGCGTCTTCAAAAACCTTTTTATATTTACTTTCTTCAACTTCAATATTTTCAAGCTTAGTTAAAAAAGTAGTATGTCTGCAATGGTCAGACCAATATGTATCAATTACTTTGAGTTCAGTTTTTGTGGGATTTCTCTTTTCGGTATTCTTAAAATAGTCACGACAAAATTTAAGGTCATCAAGGCTCATTGCAAAGCCGTTTTGCCTATGAAAGTTTTCGATTTCTTCATCACTCATTGAATTGAAATTATCATATATGGGTTCTTTTTCAATTTCAGAAATGTTGAGTGCCAAAGTCTCGGGTATCATTAAATCTGCAAATTTAGATTCAAGTGGATTTATTAAATAATTTTTTATTCTCTCAAAATCAGATTCTGAAAGATCTCCGTCAAAAATATAAATTTTTGCACATCTTACAGTAGGCGCTTTTTCGCCTGTAAATAAAGCTATGCACTGTGCAGCTGAATCTGCTCTCTGGTCATATTGTCCAGGCAAGTATTCAATGACAAAATATTTTTGATTTTCGTTTATCTCGAGTTCTTCATATGTTATGTCCGTAACAGGGTCGGAAAATACTGTTTTTACAGCTTTTTCCATATTTTTTTCGTCTATTCCCTCTACGAAATAACGATTTATTATTTTAAGATTGAAATTTGAATTGATATTAAGCGTGAGCTTTATATCCTCTAAAACATTTGATGATTCAACCGAAAATTCTTCTCTTTTTTCGACATAAATTTTATAAACTTTAGGCAAAATAATTCCTCCAAATCTTCTGACCTTATAACAATAAATTCTAACATTTAAGTATCTTAAAAACAACGGTTAATATACTAATAATAAAAGCTAAAAAAAGATGAAATTATGTGACTTTTCATATAATCAAATATAATTATGAATGGGACAAAAATATAAAAGATTTTTTTAGAAAAACATATAAAAATTTATCTGCATAATAGAGAAAGAATTAATGTTATGTTATAATGTGTTCAATAATTTGGGTTAAGAAAAAGGGCGTAAGCCTTGAAATGATTGACTTGTAAAGCTTTTTTTGATATAATTATACAGTAAGTTAATATAAATAAATCCTCAATTTTAACTTGTTTTGAGGATGTAATTTTTTGTAAAGGAAGATTTTATTGCCTAAAAACAGTTATGGTAATGAAAAAATAACACAATTAAAAGGTGCGGACAGAGTTCGTCTGCGCCCTGCAGTTATTTTTGGCTCGGATGGAATTGAGGGTTGCAGACACTCGATGTTTGAAATTCTTTCAAACTCTGTCGACGAGGCGAGAGAGGGTTTCGGGAAAAAAATAATTGTAACCAGATTTTTAGATCACAGTATTCAAATTGAAGACTTTGGTCGAGGAATCCCCATGGATTACAACGAAAGTGAAAAAGAATATAACTGGAAACTTGTTTTTTGTGAATTATATGCTGGTGGTAAATACGACACAAATTCACAGGGCTCATATAAATATTCTTTGGGGCTCAACGGTTTA
Source organism: Clostridia bacterium (assembly GCA_030532035.1). Lineage (GTDB taxonomy): Bacteria > Bacillota > Clostridia > Oscillospirales > Acutalibacteraceae > JAUNLX01. The sequence goes on from JAUNLX010000009.1 coordinate 21,300, forward strand.
GGACTTGCCGCAACTCAATATTCTTCTGCATGGATGTATGCAAGAGTTAAGAGAGACGGCTTTATTTTTGAAGCTAATTTTGAAAAAGGACAGGCAAAGGGAAAACTAAAAAAAGAAGAATATAAGGGCAGAGAAACTGGAAGCCTTATAAGATGGTTGCCCGATTTAGATGTCTTTACTGATATAGATATTGATCTTGAGTATTATCAAACCACTCTTAAACGCCAAGCAGTAGTCAATGCAAATATAACTTTTATTTTAAAAAATGAAATTTCAAAGGGTAAATTTGAAACCTTTGAATATAAATATGAAAACGGAATAAAGGATTATGTAAATGAAATTGGGGGAAAGGAATTAATTACGAAACCTCAATTTTGGCAGGCTGAAAAAAGAGGTAGAGACAGAAAGGATATGCCGGATTATAATTTATTGATTACGGCTTGCGTAGCTTTTTCAAAAACTCTGAGTTTTAAAGAATATTATCACAACTCAAGTTTTTTAGAACATGGTGGAGCTCCTGAAAAAGCAGTTAAAAGTGCCTTTCTTTCTCAAGCAGATCAATATATAAAACAAAGTGGTAAATATTTAAAAACTGATAAAAGAATAACTTATCAAGATATTGAAGACTGTCTTGTAATTGTTATTTCGTCTTTTTCAACTCAGACTTCATATGAAAATCAGACTAAAAAAGCGATCACAAATAAATTTATTCAGGAAGCAATGACTGAATTTTTTAAACATCAACTTGAGATTTACTTTTTAGAAAATAAACTTGAAGCCGATGCAATCGCAGAACAAATATTAATTAATATGCGAAGTCGTGTTCGTGCTGAGAGTGCCCGCAAAAACATAAAAAAAGTTCTGCAAAACAACATAGATATGACAAATAGAGTCAAAAAATTTGTAGATTGCAGATCTAAAAATAAATCGGAGAGAGAGCTTTTTATAGTTGAGGGAGATTCAGCATTGGGCTCCTGTAAGCAAGCGAGAGATTCTAATTTTCAGGCAATAATGCCCGTTAGAGGTAAAATATTAAATTGTCTCAAAGCCGATTACAATAGAATTTTTAAATCAGATATAATTGTTGATTTAATTAAAGTTTTGGGCTGTGGAGTGGAAGTGAAGTCTTCTCATGTAAAAGACATCAATGCCTTTGATTTTGAAGCTCTTAGATGGGACAAAATCATAATTTGTACAGACGCCGATGTTGACGGATTTCAGATAAGAACACTCATTTTAACTATGATATACAGGCTTATGCCGACACTCATTAAAGAGGGTAAAATTTATATAGCTGAATCGCCACTATATGAAATAAATGCAAAAAAGGAAACTTATTTTTGCTATAACGAAGAGGAAAAGACAAGGGCAATAAAAGCCTTAGGCGATGAAAAATATACCGTTCAGCGTTCAAAGGGTTTGGGTGAAAATGATGCTGATATGATGTGGCTTACTACTATGGGCCCAGAAACAAGACGCCTTATAAAAGTTAGTTCTGATGAGGTCGTTAAAACAGCAGAAGTTTTTGAACTCTTGCTTGGCGACAATATAGACGGAAGAAAAAAACATATTGAAGATAATGGTTATAAATATATAGAAATGACTGATGTGAGTTAGGGGATAACAGATTGAAAAAGGACGAACATAAAACGCATATTTCGGGTGCGGGAGAGGTAGTCGAACAGAAGATTACCGACACTTTAGAATTAAATTATATGCCTTATGCCATGAGTGTTATTATGTCGAGGGCTATTCCCGAAATAGATGGTTTGAAACCGTCACATAGAAAGCTTCTCTATACGATGTATAAGATGGGGCTTTTGCGTGGTGCCAGAACAAAGTCTGCAAATATAGTTGGTACAACTATGAAATTAAATCCCCATGGAGATCAAGCTATTTACGATACCATGGTCAGATTATCTAAAGGATATGAAGCACTTTTATATCCTTATGTTGACTCTAAGGGAAACTTCGGTAAAAGTTATTCAAGGGATATGCAATGGGCGGCACCTCGATATACAGAGGCAAAATTGACACCAATTTGCAATGAGCTTTTTTGTGATATAGATTTTGATACTGTTGATTTTGTCGACAACTATGACAATACTATGAAAGAGCCACTTTTGTTGCCGGTAAGGTTTCCGAGCATTCTTGTCAATCTAAATAGTGGAATTGCTGTTGGTATGGCAAGCTCTATCTGTTCATTTAATTTAGAGGAAATTGCCAATGCAACCATAGGTCTTATTGACGACGATGACTATGATGTGCGTGAAAGTATAAATGCCCCCGATTTTATAGGTGGCGGTACAGTAATAATTGATCGAAAAGAGTTCAATAAAATTTTAGATACTGGAAAAGGCTCTCTTAAAATCAGGGGAAATTACGAATATGATAAAAAGAATAACTGTATCGACATAAAACAAATTGCCCCAACAACAACTTGTGAAGCTATAATTGACAAGGTGATTGAGAAAGTCAAAAGTGGAGAACTCAAAGAAATTAGCGACATAAGAGATGAGAGTGACAAGAACGGACTTAAGATAACAATTGACTTAAAGCGAGGCACAAATGTTGAAATTCTAATGCAAAAGCTGTATAAATTGACACCTTTAGAAGACAGCTTTTCCTGTAATTTCAATATCTTAGTCGGTGGCGGAGCAAGAGTTTTAGGCGTAACGGATATATTAAGAGAATGGATAGCTTTTCGCTTTGAATGTGTTCGTAGACGAGTATATTTCAAACTGCAAAAAGCAAAAAACCGTCTGCATTTACTTGAAGGTTTGTCGGAAATTCTTTTAGATATTGATAAGGCAATCAAAATAATCAGAGAAACCGAAGATGAAGATTTGGTAATACCTAATTTGATGATAGGCTTTGGAATTGATGAAATACAGGCAGATTTTGTTGCAGAAATAAAACTTAAAAATTTAAACAAGCAATTTATTTTGAGAAAGCTTGAAGATATTGAGCAACTCAAAGCAGATATTGAAAAAAGAGAAAATATCTTAAAAAATAAATCGGCAATTGACGGAATAATAAAAGACGAACTCAAAGAAATTGTCAAAAAATACAATGTGCCGAGAAAAACACAAATTATATATGAAGAAGATGTCGTTGAATTTGAACCAGAAGAAGAAATTGACGATAGTCCTGTTTTTGTTTTCTTCACAAAAGAGGGATATTTCAAAAAAATCACTCCACAGTCTTTGAGAATGAGCGGAGAACAAAATTTAAAGCCTGGAGATAAGATAATTTTTGAAAGCGAAGAGACAAATGACACTGAACTTCTGTTCTTTACTGATAAAGCTAATGTATATAAATCAAAGGCAAGCGATTTTGAAAATAGTAAGGCTTCTGTTTTAGGAGATTATGTTGCTTCAGAATTGGAAGCTGAAAAAGATGAAAATATAATCTTTATGGCACCTACAAGAAATTATGAGGGCTTTTTGATGTTCTTTTACGAAGACGGACGAGTGGCAAAAGTTGAACTAAAGGCTTATGAAACTAAAACAAATCGTAAAAAGTTATTAAATGCTTGTAGCACTCATGCAAAGCTGATAAATGTTATAGTTTGTACAGAAGATAAAGATTTTATAATTCATACTACAGAAGACAGATACCTTATCTTTTCTTCGGCACAGCTTACAATGAAGCTAAATAAAAATGTTCAAGGCGTCAAAGTTGCGTCGCTTAAAAAGAATGCTTTTGTAGATTCAGCAGAATTTTATGATGAAGAGATGTTTGTAAATCCTACAAGATATAAAAGTTCTAATTTGCCATTTAGAGGTGCGAAGATTAGCAAGGAAGACGCAAAATCTAATCAATATCAACTGTTTTAAATCATAGAGTGTGAAAAAAATAAAATACTACACTACCTCACGAAGTGGGGTAAAAAATAAAATGTCCATAATATATGCTACCCCACGAAGTGGGATAAAAAAATAAAACGCCCATAATATACGCTGCCCCACGAAGTGGGGTAAAAAAATAAAACGCCCTGCACCGCAGGGCGTTTTCCATAACCTTTATGCTTCTAACTTTTTCTTATATATAACATAAGCCGAAATAATAAACAAAGTTGTAAGTAAAGTTATGCTAGTTGCAATTATATAAGCTTTTCTTTTATTGAAAGCTTTTTTATCATTATTTGTCTGTGAAACCGTAAGGTCATCAAAAGTATTTTCAATTTCTTGAGATGGAACAATGCTTGCAAGAGGCGTCTTGTCTTCTGGTATATTTTCCTTTATTTCATAGGGGGAAAATTGCGACATATAAAATTGAGCTAAGTTAGTATTCAAAGATTCATCATTGGTAAAATCTTCATTTGCTGGAAGTTCAAATTCTTTGACATCTTTTACCTCATAATTTACGCTCTCGGTATCTACTAATTTTTGTTCATTTTTGGCAAGGGGAATAGTTCCATTTTTTATCTTAAATACATAGGTTTTTTTATCTACGACCTTGTCATTATTTTTATAAATTAAATTTATTTTTACTGGTTTGTCAAATTCCCTTTTTTCAATCTTGAAACTTCTGCCATGATTTGCTGGTTCTCCGTTTATAAGTACACTTAAATTATTGAGATCTTCATCTGCATATTCAGCAAGTGAAGTGAAAGGAGTAAACCAAACTGCGTCAACCTCGTGCTTGAGATTTACATTATATTTATATATATCACTGTAAAATTCTTCTTCAATATCATATAACCCAAGATCAAAAGCTTGTTTATATAGTTTGTCGACATCAGTATCACTTACGGGAACAATTTTTGCTCCATTTATTTTATTCTTCAAGACTTCAGAAACTAAAATTTCAGAATTTTTTGTATTCAAAATCTTTTGAATACTTTCATTTGAAAGCTTTGTATTGAAAGCTTTTTCAATTACTCCCTTAGCATAAGATATATCTATTTTTTCGGCGGAAAGCGAATTCAAATCTATATTGCTGGGAATAGTGCCCATTTTTTTGGAAATGACCGCTTTGTACAACAACATAAGCTCTTCTGGTGTCTTGTCTTTTATCTCAACATTATTATCAGAAAGAGTTTTTTTAATATCATTTAAAGCGAAGTCTTTTAAATTATCTATTTTTTCAGTATTTGCATTGCCATAAATCTTTTTTACGAGCAAGAAAACGCCGTCTTTTGGATTAATATTTGCGGGCAATTTGAACTTTTCGCCGATAATTTGATCAGCTAAATTATATTTAAGAGCATAATATAGAAGCTCGGTATAGATATTTGAATTATCTTCAGGAGCAGATGAACCATAATTTACCAAATGTTTCTCTTTTAAATATGAGATTTTTTCTTGAGTTGTGGATAAATCTTCAAATCCAGTTTTTTCCAACAATTTTTTTAATAAATTGGAATAAGATTCTTCTACCGAAGATAAATCGGGATTAATAGTAGACATAATTGCCTTTGACTGAATGCGAAGTTTTTTGAGTTCCATAGAATTGAACTCAACATCCGGAATAGGAACTGCTTTTTCCATTTTAGTAGAATCTTCTCGAATTTGAACATCGGCAAGCCAGGCTTTGCTTTCCTCAGAATTTGGATTAGCTTTATTTGTTATAGCTAAAGTATATCCGACTGTTACGAAAACAAAGGTCAATACCAAAATCAAGATAGTTATTTTATTTGATATGAGTTTTTTGAAATGCATTTTTATCACCTTACTCTACAGATTTTAACGATGAAACCATATCTATTTTTTTCAGCTTATTATATACAAGTAAATTGACTAATGCGGAGAATAAAATTGTTGCCAGAAAAGCAAATAAATAACTTGTAGGTTCAATAGTTCTACCGAACATAACAACATTGATTTCTGCCGCTGAAACAACCATTTTGTGTAAAAAGACTCCTAAAAGTAGTCCGAAAGTTGCTCCAAATAAAGTCAAAATTATATTTTCTCTAATTATATATTCGCCTGTTTCCTTGTCGTTAAATCCTAAAACTTTGATTGTGGAAACCTCTCGTCTTCTTTCATAGATATTTATATTAGAAAGATTATACATAACGGCAAATGACAGCATAGCAGCTATGGCTATTAGTAAGATAACAATTAAATTCAAACTATTTACTATATTTTTGAAAGTTTGTGTTATTTGAGTGGTATAAGCTACCGCGTCAACTGCGGGAATTCTGTTGATGTTTGAAGCAAGTCTGTCTTTTGAGGCAGAGTCTAAACTTTCTGTAAGCTTGGCATTTATGTAATTGTAATTGGGCTTTGTATTGAAAGTTTTTTCAAACAGGGCGGGAGATAGATATAAATAATGGAAAGTATAATTTTCAGTGATGTCAGAAATTGGGATTTGATATTCCGTATTATCATAATTTATTGTTAGCTTGTCGCCTTTTTTCAATTTGAACTCATTTGCGAGTTTTTCGGTAATTATAGCACCGTTGTCTGAAAGCGAAAGCTCTTTATTTTTGCCTCTTTCGTGAAGAGAAATCATCTTGTTTATCTCTTTGGGATTTTGAGGCACAAGCATATTCACTTCCATGCTATCTTTTCCGTCTGGGCTTTTAGCATAAGTAACCGTCAGCTCATTTAACAGAGCTTCTTTTATATCAGCTTCTCTTTTAATAAAAGATAGAACTGAATCTTTATCGCTGGTATCTTTATTTATTACAATTTGTAAATCATATTTTGAAATTCCGCCCTTGCCAAATTGTTTTGACATAATGGCATTTATAGAGTCACTAAGACCAAAAGAGGCGAGGAGAAGAGCACAACAACCACTTATACCGATGAAAGCTGTAATGAAATTCTTTTTATTTCTGAAAAGATTTCGAGCTGTTATTTTTGATGTAAAATTCAATCTTGACCAAATTGGCGTGAGATTTTCAAGGAAGATTCTTTTTCCTGCTTTCGGTGGTTTAGGTCTCATCAAAATAGCGGCTTTTTCTTTGAGCTCTTTGAAGACAACAGCTGTTATAAGAGCGAAAGTGAGTATTGTATAACTTGCAAATGATAGCAAAGCTGGTTTTATTCTGAAAGCATATATTCCTTTGGGCATATCGTACATAATACCCCAGGCGGCAATTATTCCTCTCGGGAAAACTTCAAATCCTAAAATCATACCTATGATACAGCCTAAAATGCTCGCTGAAAGTCCGTAATATAGATATTTTGACAGAATGGAAAAATTGTCATATCCGAGAGCTTTCATAGTTCCCATCTGCGTTCTTTCATTTTCAACAAGTCTTGCAAGTGTAATTAGGCAAACTAAAGCTGCGACAATAAAGAAAATTACTGGGAAAACTTTAGAAAGTGCTTTCATTCTGTCTGCAGAATCCGTATAACTTGAATATCCAACTTGTTCTTCTCTGTTATCTACAAACCATTCAGCCCGATCTAAATAATTTAGTAATTTTTCTGCTTCAGCAAGTTTTCCCTTTGCCATATCTAAGTTCTTATATGCCAAAGCTTTCTGTTTTTCAAAATCTTGTTTAGCAGTTTTAGATTTTTCTTTCGCAGCTTCAAGTTTTATTGTGGCAACTTCAATTTCATTTTTTAATTGTTGCTGACTAACCGAAAGTTGCATTTTGTTGAAATCAATGCTAAGTCCTGCAGCATTGAGTTTACGCTCTGCTTCTGCAAGTTCTACTTCAGCTCTTGCAAGTTCTGTTTTTGCATTTTGGTATCTGTCAATTTCCGATTTTGCGGCTGCTAATTTTATACTCTGCCTGTCATATTCGGCTTGAGCAGCATTCAATTTAGCTTCTTCAATAATTAACTGTCTTTTGTAATTTATGAGCATTGGCTCAGTATAGTTAATCATTTCTTCTGCTGTACCTACAGCAGTGAGCTTGTGAATTGTATTTCTTATTCTAATAATCTGTTCGGCGGGTAAATTAGAATTATTTAAAAAGTCCTCTATCTGTTCCTTTGTTTTACCTTGATTGGCTTTGAAAAACTCAAGTGCAGATTCAGTTTGTACTACTAGTTGTTTTGAGGTATCAACTGCAGTTTTAGCTAAATCTATTTTTGCTTTTGCAACTGCAAGGTCGCTTTGGGCTTGATTATATTGAGCTTGAGCGCTATCTAACATTGCCATTTTAATTTTAGCTCTGTTTAATTCATTTTGCTTTTGTCTCCAAATTGCATATTGAGCATTGTGCTCGCCCTCGCCCAAATAGAGCTTTCTTTGAGCGTCATTTAAACTATTGTTAAATTCTTTCTTTTTATCATTTATTATTTGCTCGCCATTTTTAGCAAAATTTTCCAGTTCTTTAATTTGCTCTTCAGCCTGTGCGAGTTCTGTTTTTAATTGAGCTTCTTTTTGAGCAAGTTCCACTTTGCCACTCGAAACTTTGTCAGTCAAAGTTTGCCTTAAATTAACAACTCGAATTGGCAATCTTTCTTTAGATAAATTTTCTATATCTTTTATAACTGGAGAAATGAATTTTTCGTATTCTTCGCTATATGGATCTAATTTATCTGCTCCAGCAACTTTTACGAAAATTTCATTATAATCTTCACTCAAGAAATTTTCTTCACTTACAAAGATAAATGTTCCGAGTTTTCCACTTCCTACAGAAGTTCTACCACGCTCAAATGATAAGAATAGGGGCGTTCTTATCTTACCTGTGATTTTATATTCTGTATTTTGTAATTTTTCATCCATTAAACCGTAGCTAGATTCTATTTTTATAGTTTGCCCGATTTTGAATTCATCTGGCGCCGAAAGTTTACTTGAATCTACAACGCATTCATTGGGGGCTTTGGGCATTCGACCCTCGATTAAGTCAACCTTATTCATATATTTATCGTCTTTGACTTTGCTCTCGACAAAATCAGAGGCATTTTTCAAATTCAAAGACATAACACGACACGAAAGTTCTGAACCGTCAATATCTGTAATGCTTTTATCATTTACTTTCAGTATACCGTCAACAGTCTTAGACGGCATTATATCGCTGACCCCTTTGATATTTTTTATGGCGTCAGCGTCTTCTTTAGTTAGACTTACAGGAGTAGAAACTTTTATGTCATATAAATTGTTTTCGTGAAAATACTTTCTGGCAGTATCTTTCATATCGGGTTCTGCGGAATTTATTCCTATAAAGCAGGTAACTCCGATTGCTGTAATTATTATTACCGAGATGAATCCGACGAGATTTGATTTAACTGTTCTCAAAAAGTCTTTAAAAATTAAATTCTTCATTACCATTCAATCTTTTCAACTGGCAAAGGATTTTCATTTACCTGTACTTTTTCCACACGACCACTTTTCAGTGTTATAACTCGATTTGCCATTGGTGTTAAGGCGGCATTATGAGTTACAATAACAACCGTCATTCCGGTTTCTTTCGCAGTTGTTTGTAGAAGAGAAAGAATTTGTTTTCCGGTTTGATAATCTAAAGCGCCAGTGGGTTCGTCGCAGAGTAAAAGTTTTGGATTTTTAGCTAAGGCCCTTGCTATAGAAACTCTTTGCTGTTCTCCACCAGAAAGCTGGGCTGGGAAATTATTTGCTCTTTCTCCAAGACCGACACGCTCTAAAACTTTTTCAGGGGATAGAGCTTTATATACAATTTGTGTTGCGAGTTCAACATTTTCTAAAGCGGTTAAATTTGGGATAAGATTGTAAAATTGAAAGACGAATCCAACATCATATCTTCTGTATTTGACAAGCTTCTTTTTGTCAAATTCATTTACAAGTTCACCTGCAACTCTGATTTTTCCATCATCACAGTTATCTAATCCGCCAAGCATATTTAAAACAGTGGTTTTTCCTGCGCCACTCTGACCAACAATTATGGCAATTTCGCCTTTTTCAATATTAAAAGTTACTCCGTCGGAAGCGTTGACAGTTACTTCTCCTGTTTTATATCTTTTATATACGCTATCGAATTCAATAAAACTCATTTTTCCTCCATAAAAAATAGGACCCCAAGGGTCCATAAATACATAATGCAGAATAATACATAAAATACCAAATTACAGAATAATTGCATATTCTGAATTATAATAAGTATATAGTTTTTTGCCCCTGTTAATAAAATAGTATATTTTTCGTGGTAAAAAGTCAATAAAAATAGAATAACAAATTATGAACTTTCAAAATTATGGCAAATTAACAAAAAAAAGTCCTCAAAGTTAAAACTTTTGGGGACTTTTTGGAGCTGCCGAGCGGACTTGAACCGCTGACCTGCTGATTACGAATCAGCTGCTCTACCAGCTGAGCCACGGCAGCACGACTTTTGAGATTATAATAGAAAAATCAATAAAAATCAATACCTTCAAGAGCTTGTTTTGATTGACTAATTGACCCCTCTGTGATAACATTGTACCACTAAAATTTAACAAAAATTCTCAAAATTTTACTGAAATTTCAAGGGGAGAAAATCATGAAAAAAAACATAAAATTAATTGCTTTTTTACTTGTAATTTTGTCTGTTATTCTTGCTTTTTCGGCTTGTGATAAAAAGAAAGACGGAGAAAAAACACCTAAGGAAGAATCAAAATATTCTGGTAAACTTCTAAAGCCATATATGGATATTACAAAATCTAAAAAATATATTCTCAAAACAGAAGTTAACAGCGGTGGAAAAAATGCCGAAGTAACAGTTACTGTTTCTGGAGATGATAAAAGACTTTTGACTCTTCCAATGGAACTTGAAGATGGAACAACTCCTTTTTCTTTTCTATTCAACGGAGAAAACAGATACATTCTTATGCCGACTGTAAAAGCATATTCACAGGTAGATAAAAATCTATTTGACAAAATTGCGATTGAACAGGGTACTAACCTCAATACTTATACAGGATTTTATCAAACTCTTCACAACTTTGCCTTTGTAGGCGAGGGAAAATCTGACGACGGAATGTTATATGAAGATTATTACAATCCCGCCACTCAAGCTACTATAAGATTTTTCTTTGAGGAATCTTCAAAGGCTCTCAAAAAGAGAGGCGTTGTAGTCAATGGTCAAGTTACTGATGTAAGACCCTATGTTATTTTGGGCGATGTCAACGACGCTATGTTCCAAATTCCCGAGGGATACAAACAGAGATCTGAAATCGGTCAAACTTTCCAGAAGATTTATACAGCACCTCAGACAACAGCACCTACAACAACTCAGCCGGCAAAATAAGATGACGGTTTTAATAACCGGTGGTGCTACTGGAATAGGCAAAGCCATTTGCGAAATTTTTGCGAAAAATGGATACGACCTTGCTATAAATTATTATAAATCAGAAAAAGAAGCTCTTTTATTAAAAAAAGAGCTTCAAGATATGTATAAGGGAAAAATAGAACTTTTTAAATATAATCTTGCTTCTCTTGACAATGTCAGCAACTTGTATCATGAATTTAAGCAGGCTTATCCCAAGGGTGCAGATGTACTTGTTAACAATGCGGGAATTTGCGAAGACAAATTGTTCCAAGATTTAGATGATGACAAGATAAATGAAATTTATAATGTAAATTTGCTGTCAGCTATAAAATTAACCCGCCTTGTAATTTCAGATATGATAAGCAAAAAATCTGGAACTATTATAAATATTTCTTCTATTTCTGGTGTTTTAGGTTGTAGTTATGAAGTCGATTATAGCACGACAAAGGCAGCCTTAAACGGTTTTACTAAGGCACTTTCAAAAGAAGTTGGAAAGTCAAATATAACTGTGAATGCCATTGCTCCAGGGATTATAAAAACTGAAATGACAAAAGATTTAGATGAAGAATACTGTAAACAATGTATTCCATTAAATAGATATGGAACGACAAAAGAGGTTGCCGATCTTGTTTATCATCTAAGCCAAAATAAATATATCACAGGGCAAATTATCGGAATTGACGGAGCTATGATTTTATAGAAATGAAAAAATTATCGAATAAATTTTATATATCAAAGGGAAAAAATAAAATAAACGGCTTTGAGATTTTCTTACTTTTTATGGTTGGAAATGTCTTGGGATACTGTGTTGAAATGGTCTATGGATATTTCAGATTAGGTTTTTGGGAAAGCCGTCAAAGCTTGATTTATGGACCTTTTGGGCTTGCATATGGTTTGGGTGCCGTTATGCTCACAGCTTTTTTATACAAAGACTCCGACTCTAAATGGTATAAGCAATTTCTAAAAGGATTTTTAATTGGAACAATCGGGGAATATATCTTTTCTTTTGGAGAAGAGGCTTTTTTTGGTCATGTTTCTTGGGATTATTCAAATCAAATTTTCAACTTAAATGGCAGAGTTTGTCTGACTTATTCTATTTATTGGGGTATTTTGGGGCTTGTTTGGGCAAGGTGGATTTTCCCTGGATTTAAGAAGATTGTTGCTAAAATTCCCCTAAATGCTAAAAAAGTTATTTTCTGGATTTTATTTCCGATTATCACTTTAGATATAATAATCTCTATTATTGCAGTTGGCAGATATAATGAAAGAAGAAATAATATTCCACCTCAAAGTGCATTTGAACAATATATAGATGAAACTTATCCCGATGATAGAATGAATAAAGTCTATGCTAATGCAAGTCAAACTGAAAAGAACTCCACTAAAAAGCCCGACAGTTATCTTAAAGAAGTTGTCAGAGTGGCAAAAAAAGACGCAAAAAATTTCAAAGATTATTTGAAAGAGAAAAAATATATAGAAAACAGTCATAAGACCAAAAAGAAAATATCAAATTTTAAAAATGAAAAAATTCGCAGTTAAAAAACCGATATTGATCTACGGCACAGGCAACGGAGCGTCTGTGCTTATTCATTTTCTCAAAAATCAAGGTAAAATTATATCCGATGTTGCTGTAAGTGATGAATTTGCGAGAGGTCAAATTTTTGAGGGATTTGAAGTAAAAAAAATAAGTGAAGCATTAAAAAAATCAGAAGATTTTTCGATATTTGTATCTTTTGGAAGCGACAGAGATGATGTGATAGATTATGTTTCACAATTAAATGAAAAATATGATTTATATGTACCTGAAATACCACTCAATGGAAATTTTTTTGACGAAGATAAATATATAGAGGAAAAAGCAGAAATTGATTTTTGCAGAAGTCTATTTGCCGATGAATATTCCAAAAAATTATATGATTCGATGATAAAATATAAACTAAAAAATAGATTTGACGACTTGATGAAATATACGCAGAGTAGAGCAGAATCATTAAATTTACTAAGCTTAAATCCTGATATGATATATGCCGATTTAGGTGCATATAGGGGAGATACCTTATACAATTTCAAAAAAATCTATGCCTTTGAACCAGCTTCAAAAAATATAAAACATTTAATTCTTAAAGCAGAAAAGATAAATGCTGATATAACTGTAATTGAAAAAGCTGTCAGTGATAAAACGGGATACCAATTTCTTTCCTCGGATAATGGTCGAGGAGCAAAAATAACCGATAGGGGACTTGAAGTAGAAACTATTTCTCTCGATGAATATTTTGAAAATAAAAAATTGGATTTTATAAAAATGGATATTGAGGGGCAAGAGAAAAAAGCCCTTATGGGCGCTAAAAAAGTGATAGTTAAAAATAGACCGTCAATGCTTATATCTGCCTATCATTACACAGATGATTTTTATAAAATCCCACTTCTTATAAATGATTTTTATAAAAATATAAAAATTTATCTGAGACGGGAGAAATGTTTTCCGTCGTGGGAATTAAATCTCTATATAAAACCGGAATAAAAAAGACTGTTGCAAATTTTTGCAACAGTCAATTTTTTTGAAATTTTATTTGAAATATCTTTCAAGTAAACCTTTAAATGCTTTTCCATGTCTGGCTTCATCTCTTGCCATTTCATGCACTGAATCATGAATAGCGTCAAGATTTAATTCTTTAGCTCTTTTAGCAAGGTCAAATTTACCTTCGCAAGCGCCAAATTCTGCGTCAACTCTCATTTGGAGATTCTTTTCTGTAGAATCAGTGAGAACTTCACCTAAAAGTTCAGCAAATCTTGAAGCATGATCGGCTTCTTCAAATGCAGCTTGACGATAATATAAACCAATTTCTGGATAACCCTCTCTCAAAGCTACTCTTGACATTGCAAGATACATACCAACTTCAGTACATTCACCTTGGAAATTAGCTCTCAAATCTTCAATAATATCTTCACGAACGCCTTTAGCAACAGCTAAATCATGTTCTGCTGGCCATTGGTCATCAGTTTTTTGTTCTTTAAATTTTTCTGCGGGTGCTCCACATACGGGACATTTTTCTGGAGGTGTATCTCCTTCATGAACATAACCGCAAACAGTACAAACCCATTTTTTCATAATAGTTCCTCCTTAAAATATTTAATTATTTTGTTTATCTAAACAATCTTTGCAAATTCCACGAAAGAAAGTGTCAGAAGATTGTAACTTGTGAGTTGTTTGTTTTTGTGCAATTTCAAGTAAATTAAAATCAAAATTTAAATCAAGATCAATTACACTCTTACATTTTTCACAGTAAAAATGAGCATGAGGTTCCGTTCTGTAATCAAAATGCAAAACCTTTTCAATGGGAACAACTGAGATTATGCCCTCATTTGCAAGTTGACCCAAATTTCTGTAAACAGTGCCAAAACTTATTTTTGGCAAAATTTTTCTGACATCAATATAGACATCTTCTGCCGTCGGATGATCGTGTCTTGATTTAAGATTTTTCAAGATTGTCGATCTTTGTTTAGTTTCTCTAATCATAATCTCGCTCCTTCCATAGAATTTTATTATTAAGAATAATTACTGTTAATATAATTATATACCCATTTGTTTTTAATTTGTTAATGACCTGTGAACTTTTGTTTTACCAAAAAGTATAAAAATTTGATTAAATTCAATTTTAGAGTGGCAATATATTCTTTATATAACTTAAAAAATCGTATATTCTTTGTGACTTAGATAAATTCATTCACTGTTTATTGTTAAAAAAAGATACAAGTTATGTTATAATTAAAAACCATGGAAAACACAGAAAACTTTAATTGGACTTATAAAATAAAAGAATATTTTGACAAAAAAGGCAAAATCCCCAAAGCCTTTGTGCAAACCTATGGCTGTCAAGGAAATGTGGCAGATTCGGAGCGTATAAAGGGAATGATTTTTGATATGGGTTACCTTTTTTGCGATGATGTTAAAGACGCAGATTTGATTATTTTCAATACCTGCGCTGTTAGAGAGCATGCCGAAGACAGAGTTTTTGGAAATTTGGGAAGACTCAAAAAATTAAAAATTAAAAATCCCGACTTAATAATTGCCGTCTGCGGTTGTATGGTGCAGAGAGAAAGCGTTGCAAAAAGACTCAAAAATAATTTTAATTATGTTGATTTGATTTTTGGAACCTTTGTTACAGACGATTTGCCAAAGCTTTTGTATCAAGCGATTGAAACAAAAAAAACAGTAATAGATATTTCTGAAAATAATTTGATTCCCGATGAAAATGTCAAGAGAATAGGTAAATTTGATTTTAAAGCTTTTGTGCCAATAACTTATGGTTGTGACAATTTCTGCACTTATTGTATAGTACCCTATGTGCGTGGCAGACTTAGAAGCGTTGAATATCAAGATGTTTTAAGTAGAGTTTCTAATCTTGTAAAAAATGGATATAAAGAAATTACTTTACTTGGGCAAAATGTAAATGCCTATGGCAAAGATTTACAAAAAGAAAATCTATTTTCCAAACTTTTAGAAGACATAAATAATATTGACGGTGATTTTATTGTGCGATTTATGACTTCTCATCCCAAAGACTTATCTTTTCACGATATTGAAACAATATCTAAATTAGAAAAAGTGGAAAAACATCTTCATTTACCCGTTCAATCTGGAAGCGACAGAATATTAAAATTGATGAATAGAAAATACGATTCTAAGTCTTATTTGAAACTTGTAGATTATGCAAAATCACTTATGCCACAAGTAACTTTTTCATCAGATATTATTGTCGGTTTTCCGGGAGAAACAAGAGAAGATTTTGATGAAACATTAAATTTAATAAAGCAAGTTGGATACTCAAATTTATATACATTCATTTATTCTAAACGAGAAAAAACAAAGGCAGCTGAATTTCACGACGAAACAGACCGAGAAACTAAGGTTTCAAGGCTTGAAGAAATTTTACAGTTGCAAAAGCAAATAACAAAAAAATTAAATGAAAATTTAATTGGAACTAATCAGCGTATATTAATTGATGAAAAAAGGGGAGAAAATAGCTTTGCTGGAAAAACACTTTCCAATGTTTTAGTTACTGTAAATAGCAAAGAAGATATTTTTTCTAAATTTATAAATGTCAAAATTACCGACGCAAATATTTCTTATGTGTCGGGTGAAATAATAAAAGAATAGAGGAGAAAAAATGGAAATAATTAACAAGGCAAGAGAATTGGGAAAACTAATTCAAGAGGACGAAAGATATATTGAATTTGCAAAAGCAAAAGAAGCTTGCGATACCGATCCTGAAGTAGTTGAATCACTCAAGAAAGCAGAAGAACTCAGAATGGAATACCAAAAGGAAGCAACTGCAAGTGAACCCAATCATGAAAAGCTCGAAGAAATGAATGAACAATTCAAATCTATGTATGAAAAATTGGGCGAAAATGCAAAGATGAAAGATTTTGAAGAAAAGGGAAAACTCTTAAATGATATGATGGAAGAAGTAATGCAAATACTTTATATGAGTGTCAATGGAGAAGACCCGATGACCTGTCAACCACATGCTGCATGTGATGACGAAAATTGTTCAACCTGCAGCGGTTGCTAATTTTTAAGATTTAAGGAGGATACACTTGGCACAGGTAACGCCTATGATGGCTCAATACTTGCAAATTAAAGAAACCTGTAAAGACGCCATTTTGTTTTTCAGACTTGGCGATTTTTACGAAATGTTCTTTGATGATGCCGAGATTGCATCCTCTGTTTTAAATCTTGCCTTGACGGGCAAAGATTGTGGGCTGGAAGAGAGGGCACCAATGTGTGGCGTTCCCTATCACAGCGCCCAGCCATATATTGCAAAGCTTGTAAGAGAGGGCTTTAATGTTGCAATTTGCGAACAAACTGAAGAGCCTTCAAAAGCAAAAAAAATTGTAAATCGAGAAATTGTTAGAACAATAACTGCCGGAACTGCAATTGAGGAAAATATTTTAGATTCTTCCAAAAGTAATTTCCTCTGTTCTGTGAGCGTTCTCTCTGATAGAGTTGGGCTCAGTTTCGTAGATATATCGACTGGCAAAATTTTTTGCGATAGCGTACTAAAAAATACAAATAAACTTACTGATAGATTATTTGCCTTTGAACCTAAAGAAGTGCTCTTTAATGAAAAATTAAAGAGCTTAGATTTGTATTTAAAAGAAAATGAGAGAACGAAAAATATTAAGGTTGAAAAAGAAGACTTAAGCAAAGCAAGGGAATTTGTAAGTTCATTTTTTGATGAAAAAATCGAATTTTCAGATGAAATAACTTTGAGCCTTTATACAGCTATTTCATACATTAAAAAAGTAAGAAAAAATGAAGTTAAAAATCTCCTTAAACCGTCTTTGTATTCAGAAAATAAATATATGTCAATCGACGCCACAGCGAGAAAAAATTTAGAGCTTGTTGAAACATTGAGGGGCAAAGAAAAAAGAGGCTCTCTTTTATGGGTACTCGATAAAACTAAAACGGCAATGGGTAACCGAAAAATGCGTTTTTGTTTAGATTTGCCTTCAATGAATTTATCTGAAATTACCAAAAGACAAAATGCCGTCTATGCTTTTATAGATGAGCCTATTATTAGAGATGAAGTAAGTAAAATTTTATCTGGCATAAGCGATACAGAACGCCTTATTACAACTGTTTTTTATGGTACGGCAAGTGCAAGAGATCTTAGAAATCTCAGTAATTCAGTGAAAAATTTCAGCTTGCTGAAAGAAAAACTTGAAAATTTAAATTCTGATTTAATCGACGAATTAAATAAAAAAATCGATCCTTTAGACGACCTTTATTTGCTTATAGAAAAATATATAAAAGAAGATCCGCCCTTTTCTGTCAGAGAGGGAGGACTTATAAATGACGGTGCCGATGAAAAATTAGACGAACTTCGGCATTTGTTAAATAATGGAAAAACGATACTTTCAGATATTGAAAAAACAGAAAAAGAAAAAACTGGCATTTCTAAATTAAAAATTGGATACAATCGCGTCTTTGGTTATTACATTGAGGTGCTCAATTCATCAAAAGATTTAGTGCCTGAAAACTATATCAGAAAACAGACTTTGAGTAATTGCGAGAGATATATAACCGAAGAATTGAAAAATTTAGAAGCCGAAATTTTAAGTGCTAAAGATAAAATTGTGGCTTTAGAATATGAAATTTTTGCCAAAATAAGGGAAAAAGTTGCCAAAGAAACAAAGCGTGTTCAAGATACTTCAGACGCTATAGCTTATTTAGATGTACTTGTTTCCTTTGCAAAAGTTGCCGTTGAAAATAATTATACCTGCCCAGACATCAAAGATAATGGAAAAATTGTAATCAAAGACGGTAGACATCCAGTTGTAGAAAAAATGAATCCATCTAAGTTATTTGTGCCCAACGATACAAATTTAGACAATGGAAAAAATCAGATTTATTTAATAACTGGTCCAAATATGGCGGGAAAATCAACATATATGAGGCAGGTTGCTTTAATTACGATTATGGCTCAAATGGGGAGCTTTGTCCCAGCTAAATATGCGGAAATTTCATTGACTGACGCTGTTTTTACAAGAATTGGTGCGTCAGATGACTTAAATACTGGACTTTCTACTTTTATGGTGGAGATGAAAGAAACAGCGGAAATATTAAAATCGGCTACTTCAAAAAGCTTGGTAGTTTTAGATGAAATTGGACGAGGAACTTCCACCTTTGACGGAATGAGTATAGCGGCTTCTGTTATAGAATATTTGGCTACTGATAAAAATTGTAACCCGAAAACGCTATTTGCCACTCATTATAAAGAACTTACAGAACTTGAAAATAGATTTGATAATATAAAAAATTATCATATTGTCTGTAAAAAAAGAGACGAAGATATAATATTTTTGAGAAAGATTGTCAGAGGAGCGGCAAATGCAAGTTATGGAATAGATGTTGCAAGACTTGCCGGTGTTCCTGAAAAAGTTGTATCGAGGGCTAAAGAAATTCTTAAAACTGTAGAGCATAGAGATTACAGACAGCCAAAAATTGAAAAAGAACAAGAAGTTCAAATGTCGTTTGAAGAAAATGAAAGTAAAGCGATTACAAAATTAAAAAATATAAATGTTGATACAATCACGCCGATTGAAGCGATGAAAATTTTATATGAACTCAAAGAGGATATTTGATGTCTAAGATAAATGTTTTGCCACAGAGGATAGCTGATTTAATAGCAGCTGGAGAAGTTGTCGAAAGACCCTCGTCAGTGGTAAAAGAACTGTTAGAAAATTCAATAGATGCAGGGGCAACTCAAATAACCGTCGAAATTAAAAAAGGCGGAAATGAGCTTATTCGAGTTACTGACAATGCCAGTGGAATAGAGCATGAAGATGTTGAAAAAGCTTTTTTGAGCCATGCAACAAGTAAAATCAAAACGGAAAATGATTTGAATTTTATCAGTACTTTGGGCTTTCGTGGAGAAGCTTTGCCATCCATTGCAGCAGTTTCTAAAATTTCCGTTTTGACTAAAACGCCTGAAAGTAAAATTGGAACAAGATTTGTAATTGAGGGCGGAAAGAAAATTTCCCTTGATGAGATGGGAACTCCTGACGGAACGACTATTATTGTAAAAAATCTTTTTTTCAATACACCTGCGAGATATAAATTTTTGAAAACAGATAGAAGTGAGGGAAATTATGTTGCTTCCACTGTAGATAAAATGGCTCTGTCCAATCCGCAGGTTTCATTTAAATTTATAAGAGATAATCGAATTGTATTGCAGACTTCTGGAGATGGAAAACTCTCAAATGCAATTTATAGTGTATTTGGCAAAGATTTTTTAGAAACTCTCATTTATGTTGATTTGAGCATAAAAGAAAAGAAAATTTATGGCTTTGTCAGCGACCCGCATAAAGCAAGAAAAAACAGAAGTATGCAACATCTGTTTTTGAATGGTAGATATATAAAAAGTAAGACAATTACATCTGCTATTGAAAGAGCTTATGAGCATAGTATTATGTCTGGATTTTTTCCGGCTTGTGTGTTGTTTTTAGAAATTCCCTTTGACGATGTTGATGTAAATGTTCATCCCTCAAAATTAGAAGTGAGATTTCAAAATGAGGGAGATGTTTTTTCTTTTGTATATCATGCAGTTAAAAATGCAATATCTGCGAAATTGAATTCAAATTTGCAAATTGATTCAAATGATATTTTTATCAATGACGACATCGATTGGGACCCAGTTAAAAGTTTAGATTTATCGCATTTTATAGATAATAAAAAAACAAATGTCTTTTATGAGAAAAAAGACGATGAAGAAAATACGGAAAAGATATTTATAGAAGACGGTGCGAGCCAAAATCAAAATTTTATAGATATATTTGATTTTTCAGATGAGGAAAATGATTTTTCAGAACAAGAGCCTACTTTTTTTGAAAATGTAGAAAAAGATATAAAATATATTGGGGAAGTTTTTGGCACTTATTTGATAGCACAAATTAATAATGAAGTTATCATCATTGATAAACATGCCGCCCATGAGCGAGAGATATATAATGATCTCATAGAAAATAAAACTGTCGAAAAACAGATACTTACAGCGCCTGTAATTATAAATTGTTCTACTAAAGAATATGACATTTTATTAGAAAATAGAGCAGTTCTCAAAAAGAGTGGATTTGAGATAGATGATTTTGGGCAAAAAACGATAGCTCTTAGAACTTGCCCCGCAATTTTAATTGGCGAAGATTTGTCGTCTGCTATCTTAGAGGCCGCCTCATACTTAACATATGATAAAAATACTGTAAATGACAAACTTGAATGGATATATGAGTCAATTGCCTGTAGAGCGGCTGTCAAAGCTGGCGACAGTTTGAGCGATTATGAAAAAGAAAAGTTTGTAAAGCGGATTTTAAATAAAGGCAATTTAGAATTTTGCCCACATGGTAGACCGATATATCTAAAATATACTAAATCAGAGATAGAAAAATTATTCGGGCGGATTATTTGACGGAGTTTAATTTGAAAAAATCAATTGTAATTTTTGGACCAACTGCCACTGGGAAATCTAAATATTCTGTTATGCTCGCAGAGAAAATAGACGCTCAAATCATTTCATTTGACTCTATGCAAGTGTATATCGGAAGTGATATTGCGAGTGCAAAGCCTGAAAAAAATTTATTAAATAGAGTAAAACATCATTTAATTTCAGTCTATGATGACGACAAGCCATATACGGCAGGTCTTTTTAAAAAAGATGCCCTCGAAATAATATCTCAGATAGAAAATGAGGGAAAAAGAGTTGTCTTAACTGGTGGAACTGGGCTTTATATTGACTCTTTAATTTGCGATATTGACTTTGAAAATAATTCTACTGACGAAAAAATAAGAGAAAAACTGTTAAAAGAACTTGACGATGACAGAGAAAAATTTTATGAAAAATTAAAGCAAATTGACAGTAAAACATATGAAACTATCAGTATAAATGACACTCAAAGACTTGTTAGAGCAATGGAATATTATATGATAACGGGGAAACCGATTTCAGCTCAAAGCCCAAATAAAAAACTTCGTGAAGACAAATATATATTGATTGGACTAAATTATAAAGATAGAAATAAATTATATGAAAATATAGAATTGCGTGTCGATAAAATGGTAGAAATGGGGCTTTTAAAGGAAGCCAAACTTGCCTATGAAAAAAATTCAAATATGAAGTCTACAAGTGCGGCAGCTCAGATGATTGGGCATAAAGAATTTTATAAATATTTTGAAAATAAAATGAGCTTAGATGACGCAATTAATTTACTCAAGCAAAAGACGAGAAATTATGCAAAAAGACAACTGACTTGGTTTAGAAAATATAAAACTGCAGATTGGATATATCTTGATGATAAATCCGAAGAAGATATATTAAACGAAATTATCGAAGTGGTGAAAAGGAAAGATGAAAGTTAAAACAAAAAAAGCTCTTTGGATATTATTGCTTTTGTTTTTAGTGTTCTATATGGTTTTTCAGCTTTTTAGAACGCTCTATCGACCTTTAAAAACTGAAATTGTAACTGAAAATAAAATAGAAGATTATATCGATACAGAGGTATTTGTTTTAAGAGAAGAAATTCCTCTTTCAAAGCAGGCAAATGGTGTAATAACTCCCATAGTGCCAGACGCAGAGAGGGTAGCAGAAAATCAGACTGTTGTTTTGATTTTTGAAGATGAAAAAGATGCTTCAAATTATTTCAATAAACTTAAACTCGAAAAGGAACTTGAACATATCCGAAAAATAAAGGCTACTTCGTCTTTTGTAAATATAGATGTCGATAAATTTAAAGCTGAAGTTATAAATCAAGCAGGTCTATATGTCAAAGCTGTTTCAAATCAAGACTTTTCTGCTTTTGATTTAGAAAAATCAGAATTAAAAGATAAGATAACTGTAAGCCAAATTTTAGCCGGAGAAAATATAGATACTTCGGAAGCTGAAAAAGAAATTAATCAAAAAATGAGTGCTTTTTCAACTACGAGTAATTATAAAACAGTTGCATCGCCCTATTCAGGTTATTTTATTTCTAAATGTGACGGGCATGAAACTGATTTTGATGTTTCAAAAATAGAAAAATTAGATTTTGAGAACATAAAAAAGACTCTGTCAAAAGATATTAAACAAGAAAATAATTATGGGAAAATAATATATGGTTTTAAGTGGTATGTTTTCTGCGAAGTTCCGAAAGTAAAAGGCGAAACAATGCCTTTAGATGCAAGTTATAGACTTGATTTTCCATATACAAAAAAAGATTATGAAAGACCGATTATAAAACTTATTTCTAAAAAAACTCATAAAGATAAAATTCAACTTATTTTTGTTGGAGATACGATGAATGCCAACATAGCAAATTTAAGGCACGAGAAAGCAAAAATAATTAAAAGAGAAAACAAAGGTCTCAAAATAAATGCTCTGGCACTTAGAACAAATGACAAAAAAGAAAAAGGTGTCTATGTGTTGAATGGAGAAGTTTTAGAATTTAAAAAAGTTGATATTATACAGTCAACTGAAAAATATGCAATATCACGAAAACATAATGACGACAAAACTTATGTTGATTTATATGACAATGTTGTAATAGGAGGTAAAGATTTATATGACGGAAAAGTTATCAGATGAATTTCAACAAATAAAGGATAATTTAGAGGAAATTGAAGAAAAGATAACTCGGGCAGCTGAAAAGAGTGGCAGAAAGAGAGAGGATATAATCTTGCTTGCTGCAACAAAGACGGTTTCGCCCGAAAAAATAAATTATGCTATTTCCTGTGGATTAAATTATATAGGTGAAAACCGAGTTCAAGAATTGGAAAGCAAGTTTGAAGAATTGGACAGAGAAAAAACGAAAATTCATTTAATTGGACACTTGCAGTCTAATAAAATAAATAAAGTTCTGCCTATGGTCGATATGATTGAGTCTGTAGACAGCATTAAGCTTGCAAAAAAATTAAGTCAAAAATGTATAGATCTTTCAATAGAAATGCCGATATTACTTGAACTGAATATTGCAAATGAAGAGAGTAAGAGCGGATTTAAGATAGAAGAATTAACAGAAGCCTGCTATGAAATTGCAAAACTTAAGGGTATAAAAATAAATGGAATTATGAGCGTTCCACCTATGAGCGCCACACCGGAAGAAAACCGCAAGTATCTTTCGCGCATAAACCAAATCTTTATTGACATACAAGGCAAAAAAATAGATAATGTAAATATGCATATACTTTCTGCCGGTATGTCCGGAGATTATGAAGTTGCTATAGAAGAAGGCTCGAATTTAGTTAGACTCGGATCTTCAATTTTTGGCAGAAGACAATATTAACGGAGGCTGAATAATGGGAAATTGGGTAGATAAGCTTAAGAATATGACTGGATATATAGACCCCGAAGAAGAGGGTTTTGAAACAGACGACTTTGATTTAGAAGAACCCGAAGAGACAAATGTATATGATACATTTAGTAGAGAACAAAATACAGTTCCAGCAAATACGGGAAAAGTTGTATACAATTCAAATAGCAAAGCTGCTTTGCAAGTGATTCTCGCAAAACCCGAAAGATTTGATGATGTAGCTGCTATTGCAGATAATCTCAACAAAAAAATGACTGTTATACTCAATCTTGAATCTACAGAGAGAAATGTTAGTCGCAGAATAATTGACTTTTTGAGTGGTGCTGCTTATGCTAACGGCGGTCAAATTAAAAGAGTTGCCAACAGCACTTTTGTAATTACTCCTTTCAATGTTAATTTGTCGGGAGATGTTTTAGACGAACTCGAAAATAACGGATTGTCTTTTTCAAATTAAAGAAAGCGGAGGCTGTAAATGTTTACACCTAACGATTTAGAAAATTATAAATTTCAAACAACAGGCAGAAGCTCATATAGTGCAACTGATGTTGACGATTTTATGGACCAAATAACAGTTGACTACAAGCAAATGTTTGAAGAAAATGCTGAACTCGTTAAGCGAGTAAGTCTTCTTGCCGATAGAGTTCAAGAATATAAAAATGACGAAGATAGCATAAATACAGCTATCATAACTGCTGAAAAAATGAAAGAACAAATCATTTCTGAAGCAGAAAAAAAAGCGGCAGATATAGTACGAGAAACGGAAGACAAAGTTAGTGGCGCCTATGATGAAGCTTGCGCAAAAGCGGAAGAGATTACACAAAAGGCAGAAAATGAAGCTAAAGAACTTTTAGATAAAGCAAAGAGCGAATATGATGAAAAAATCGCTTCCATTGCTGATGACTTAAACAAATATGAAGTTAAGGTAGAAGCAATGAAAAAAGAGGCGTCTGATTTAAAACAGACAATTTTCGATATTTGTCAAGCTATTAAAGAAAATGTGTCTTCTATAGAAGACTATGATTTCTCAAAAGATATATCCTGGGAAGATACTGACGAACCCAAAGAAGAAGCTGAACAACCCACAGAAGAAGAAAAATATGATGTTTCAGAAGATGCTTCTTTTGACGAACAGAATTATGTTGAATATGATGAAACAGCTGATTCTGAGAACAGAGAATATGAATTTTTCGATGTAAGCGATCAGAAAACAAGAGTTTTTGACGGAATTTTGTCGAATTCGGAAGAAGAGAATTGAGTTATTTTATTTTCTTTTTCACAACTCTTTTGTTAATTGCTATTGACCTTTTCGGCTCATATTATTTCGGCAAACTGCTTTCGGACGGATCTGTTATTAGCTTGATTGCAAATGTGATAAATTTAAGATATGTAGAAAATACAGGAGCGGCTTTTGGGATTTTTTCTTCAAAGCCACTTCTTATTACTATTATCAACATTACTGCTCTTTGCGGTTTGATAATTTATGCCTTAGTCAAGATGAAAGAACTGTCTAAAGATGGATATTTAATTCCTTTGTCAATGGTAATTGCAGGTGGTTTAGGCAATATAATTGATAGAATCATAAATGGATTTGTAACTGATTATTTTGAATTTGCCTTTTTCGATTTTCCCGTATTTAATTTTGCAGATATTTTTATAACTCTGGGAGCTGTCGCTATTATCTTTTTACTTATATTTGAGCTTATAAAGGACCATAAAAAAGATGAAACAAAATGAGCGAATAGATGCATATTTATCTGAAAAATATAAAATCAGTAGAAATGCAGTGCAAAAGCTGATATTAAACGGCAAAGTCAAATTAAGAGGAGAGCAAATACCTAAAAATTATAAACTCAAGAGTACAGATAAATTTACTGATATTGAAATTGAAATAGATGAAGAAAAACAGCCAGAAATTTTACCACAAGATATTCCAATTGAAATAATATATGAAGATGAATTTTTGGCAGTAATCAATAAACCGAGGGGAATGGTTACTCATCCGTCAACTACGGGGAATTTTTCCAATACTTTGGTAAATGCGCTTTTATTTAAATTTGGAGATAATTTATCAAATTATAATGGAAACGAGCGTCCTGGGATAGTTCATCGGTTAGACAAAGATACAAGTGGCGGTTTAATTATTGCAAAAGACAATGAAACACATAAAAAATTATCACAGCTCTTCAAAGAGCATAAGGTTTTGAGAGAATATACAGCAGTTGTACATGGAATAATAAAAGAAGA
The DNA here is from genome assembly GCA_030532035.1 of Clostridia bacterium. Lineage (GTDB taxonomy): Bacteria > Bacillota > Clostridia > Oscillospirales > Acutalibacteraceae > JAUNLX01. Next base: position 47,512 of record JAUNLX010000009.1, read on the forward strand.
CTGTGGACGGCTGGAATTTCCTATTGGTAGGAATCCCAAAGACCGAAAAAAAATGGCAGTAACAGAAAAAAATTCAAAACCTGCAATTACAGATTTTACTGTGGTTGAGCGATATGACGACTATACTTTAGTTAAACTTAATTTATATACGGGACGCACTCATCAAATAAGAGTGCATATGTCAAAGATAGGACATCCAATTGTTGGAGATAAAGTTTATGGTCCCAAAAAATCTAAATCTAAAATTTTATATCTTCACGCATCTAAGTTGGGAATAACTCATCCAATTACGAAAAAAGAACTTGTTGTTGAAACAAAAACGGATGAATTATTTAATAAATTTTTAAGTAAGTTAGAAAACTCAAATAAAATACAGAGGTGAAATTAAATGGACTTGGAAACAAAAAACAGGCTGAAACTTGACGCATGCAAAGTCAGAAAAGGAATCATTGTCGGCGTTTACAACGCTAAAAGTGGACATCCCGGAGGTTCTCTTTCTATTGCGGATATTATGAGCTATCTTTATCTTTATAAGATGAACATAGATCCCAAAAATCCGAAAAAAGAAGACAGAGATCGCTTTGTTTTGTCAAAAGGACATTGTGCTCCTGCCTTGTATTCTGCTATGGCAGTAAGAGGCTTTTTTGACGAAGAAAAACTCACAACACTTAGACACATCGGTTCTCCTTTACAGGGACACCCCAGTATGAAACTTTTAGACGGTGTTGAAGCGTCAACAGGCTCACTCGGACAGGGAATTTCTATTGCAGTGGGAATGGCTCTTGGTGCAAAACTCAAAGGCGAAGATTATAAAGTCTATGCTGTACTCGGTGACGGAGAACTTGGCGAAGGTCAGGTTTGGGAAGCTTCAATGTTTGCTTCTGCAAAAAAATTAGATAACTTGATTTTGATTGTAGATAATAATAATTTGCAGATTGACGGAACTTTAGAAGAAGTAAATTCACCTTATCCAATTCCAGAAAAATTCAAATCATTTGGATTTGATGTTCAAGAAATTGACGGACATAATTTCGATCAAATCGACGAAGCAGTTACAAATGCGATAAATTCTACAAATGGTAAGCCCAATGTTATTATTGCAAAGACAGTAAAAGGTAAGGGCGTTTCATATATGGAAAATCAATGTGGCTGGCATGGAAAAGCTCCCAATGATGAAGAATATATAACTGCTATGAAAGAACTTGAAGAAGCTCTATTAAAAGCAGAAAATGAGGTGAAATAAAATGGCTGAAGTAATAAGTAAAGCAACAAGAGAAGGATATGCTGCGGGACTTTTAGAACTCGGAAAAACAAATGATAAAGTAGTCGTTTTAGACGCTGACCTTGCTGGAGCAACAAAGACAGCAGTATTTCAAAAAGAATATAGTGAAAGATTTTTTGATTGTGGAATTTCAGAGCAAAACTTAATGGGCGTTGCTGCAGGACTTTCACTTTCAGGATATATACCGTTTGCAAGTAGTTTTGCAATGTTTGCAGCAGGCAGAGCATTTGAGCAAATCAGAAATTCAATCGGTTATCCAGGACTCAATGTAAAAATTGGCGCAACACATGCGGGAATATCTGTCGGCGAAGACGGCGCTTCTCACCAATGTAATGAAGATATAGCTCTTATGAGAACAATTCCGGGAATGACAATTATAAATCCCGCAGATTTTATAGAAGCAAAGGCAGCAGTTATTGCAGCAGCTGAACACGAGGGCCCCGTTTATATGAGATTTGGCAGACTTGCAGTTCCAGTGATTTTCGATGAAGATTATAAATTTGAATGGGGTAAGGCAAAGCAACTCAAAGACGGAGACGATTTAGCTATTATCGCAACTGGTCTTATGGTAAATGAAGCTTTGATTGCACATGAAAATTTAAAGAAAAAAGGCATAAATGCTAGAGTTATCAATGTACATACTATCAAGCCTCTTGACGAAGAAACTATTTTGAAAGCGGCAAAAGAAACTGGAAAAGTTTTAGTATGTGAGGAACACAATATCATCGGTGGTCTTGGTGGAGCAGTCAGTGAATTGCTTTCTTCAAAACATCCTACAAAGGTTGTAAGACTTGGTGTAAATGATGAATTTGGACATTCTGGTCCCGCTAAAGATTTACTCAAGCAATTTGGACTCAGTGCCGAAAATATTGAAAAAATTGCAACAGAAATGCTCGATTAATTGTTTTGACTATTGTAGTTGATTATTATAAAATTTAAATACAATTTTATTCTTTGGAGGGATTGTTATGAAGTGGTTAATTGCGGTAATCGTAATAGTTGGATTATTAGCCGTTTTTGGCGGTTATATCGTTAAAATTCAAAAACAACTCGTCAATTTAGATGAAATGGCTCAAAATGCCATGTCTCAAATAGGCGTACAACAAAACAGTCGTTGGGACGCATTGACTCAAATCGCTGGTTTGACAAGAGAATATTCTAAGCATGAATACAATGCTCTTGTTGATATTATTGCTAAGAGACAACCAATCGTAAGGGGTAGTGACGCTAAAGTAGCTCAAGGTCAAGAAAATCTAATAACTGAAGCTATGTCGCATATTATGGCAGTTGCCGAACAATATCCGGAATTGAAAGCAAGTGGACTTTATTCTCAGACTATGGCTGATGTTAAAGATTACGAAGAAAATGTAAGAATGTCTCGAATGGTATATAACGATTCCATAACAAAATACAACAGACTTACAAGACAATTCCCAAGCAACTTAGTTGCAAGTATGTTAGGATTTAAACTTCGTCAATATCTTGATACTCCTGAAAACAAAAAGGATATGCCTATGTTGACTAATGAAGCCAATGTTAAGGCTCCTGAAAAATCACAAATTGAAAAAGATATTGAGCAAGCTAAACAAAATAATCAATAATTTAAATTGTGGTTAACGCATTTGCGTTAACCACAATTAATAAAAGGTGAATTTATGCCAAAAATAAAAAATAAAAAATATATTTTATCTTCATTTTTATTTTTCCTTTTTTTCACAATACTTGTTTTGCCTTTAACATCAATAAATGCAAGTGCAAAAGAAGGATACAAAATAAATACTGTCAAAGTGAATGTCGATCTTCAAAAAGACGGAAGTGCCAAAATAGTTGAAACTTGGGATGTATATGTCGATGAAATCACTGACGCAACAGAATGGTATTTAATAAAGGGTAATTTAGATGGAAGTAAAATTTCCAATTTAGAAGTAGTTGATGAAACTGGTAAAAAATATGAAAATATCGGCTATGATTGGGATGTGAACGATACCAGAACTGAAAAAGCTGGTAAATGCGGATACAATAAAAATGATAGTCAAAAGGGCGTTGAACTGTGTTGGGGCATAGGTCAATATGGTCATCATACTTTTACTGTATCTTATGAAGTTACACAGCTTGTTGACGGATATAAAGATAAAGACGGTTTTAACTGGAGATTTATAAACGACAAAATGACGGCTGTTCCGGAACAAGTGAGTGTTACTATCACTGCACCGGAAAATATAAATGATGAAAATGCAGATATTTGGATGTTTGGAAACACAGGTCAAATAAATTTCAAAGAAAAAGATGGTCGTCAACTGATATTTGCAGAAGCTTATGGAGAAGATTATAATTCCTATGATCACCATGTTACCATTGTAGTTTCTTTTGAAAAGGGTATTTTTACACCTGAAAAAACCTTTAATAAAGACATCAAAGGCCTTATAAATAAAGCGAAAAAAGGCAGTTCTTATAAAAATCCATTTTTTAGTTTCTTAGGTAATCTATTAAATATAATCTTTGCATTATTTGTACCTGCTTTAATATTTTTTATCGCAATATTAGCTTCTAAACGATCTGGAATAAATCCGAAACTCAAAATTTCATCAAAAGAAAAGAGAGAAGCAGATTATTATAGAGATCTTCCGATGAAAGGAAATATAGAGGCTACTTATTCAGGTTTAGACGCATTAGACGAATTAAATTCATCTAATACTCGTGGCAATATAGTTTCTGCTTATTTGCTTAAGTGGCTGAATGAAAAGAAAATTATAATAAAAAATGCTGAAGCAAAGAAATTTTTAGGACTTGGAACAAAGATAGTAAAATCAGTAATTTTCAATGTTGATTCTCTTCCAGAGGAGGCTTCTGAAACAGAAAAAAGTTTCTTTAGATTTTTGAGAAAGGCCTGCGGAGACGACAATATTCTTCAAGAAAAAGAATTATCAAAATATGTTAGCAAGAATTATGAGAGTTATTTTGATAAAATAAATGACGCTCTTGAAAGCGGAGCAGAAAATTTACTTGATATGGGCGTTTACAGACCCTCTACATCTAAAAAAACTAAATCTTCTCTTCTTTTTTCTTCAAAATATGAAATTACTGAAGAGGGAAAATCAAAACTTCTTCAAATACTTGGATTTAAAAATTATCTTAAAGACTACACTTTGCTTTCTGAAAGAGAGTCAAGAGAAGTTGAGCTGTGGGATAATTATCTAATCTTTGCCGCTTTATTTGGTATTGCAGATAAAGTTGCAAAAGAACTCAAAGAAATTAATCCAGAATATTTTGCAGTTAAACAACAAGAGTTTGGCGGAGATGTAGATTTTGTCGATATGATGATTTTTGCAAATACTCTGTCATATGTATCTAACTCATCTGCAAGTTCAGCTAAAAGTGCTGCAAGTTCCGGTAGTGGTGGCTCTGGCTCCTTTGGAGGCGGAGGCGGCTTCTCGGGCGGTGGCTCTGGCGGCGGCGGAAGATAAAATAAAAAGGATTGTGTCTCAGACACAATCCTTTAATTTTTCAATAAATATCTTAATAATTTATCTTTTTCATTTTCTACTTTATTTTCTATAACTTCATTTAGCAAAAAGTGCAAAGTGTTTCCGATTTTCTTTTCGGGAATTTTTATTTTTTTCAAATCATTTCCGTTGACAGCAAGTTCGGATATTGAAGTAATCGAAGTTTGCTTTATCTCGTCGTAAAGTTTATTTATATTTTCTAAATTTTTTAATCTATAATAAAAATCTTCTTTCTGTCCCAAAATATCTGCTTTTCTAAATATCAATAATTTTTCAAATAGGGGAACACCCAATTCTGAAATAAATTTATTTAGTGAAATTTTGTCTTCCGGTATCAAAAAGTCATGGCATTCTATCAAATCAAAAACTTCATTTTTTGTACGATTATCAAATTTATATTTTGTGAGAATAACATATGCCATTTCTGCACTTTTTTTTGAATGCCCACGACGAACCACAGGTTTTGAAACATCATGAAATAGACCCGAAATTTGAAAAGAAGTTGTTTTCGGTAAATTTTTCATAACTCGCAAGCTGTGTTGTAAAACGCTATCTTTATGGTGCGAGCTGTTTGGAATAAAATCAAAAGTAGCTTTGAGTTCGGGAAATAAAATGTAAAAAACATCGAAATATTCTTCTATAATTCTTTCGCATGCTTTTCCGCAAATCAATTTTTTAAATTCTGATGTAATTCTCTCTTTTGAAATATTCAGTAAAAGTTTTTTATGTTTTTTTATACCCTCAGAAGTTTTTTCTTCAATTTTGAAATCTAATACACTGGCAAAACGCAGAGCCCTTATAATGCGTAGGGAGTCTTCATTGAATCTAATATTACAGTCACCGACACATCTTATAATTTTGTTTTGTAAATCTTCTACAGCATTAAATGGATCAGTAATTTTACTTGTAGGATTATATGCCATAGCATTTATGGTAAAATCTCGTCTGGATAAATCTTCTAAAATACTTGTAGAAAAATCTAAATAATCGGGTTTCCTAAAATCTGTATATTTTTCATTTTTCCTGAAAGTAGTTATTTCAAAGGGCGTATCTTCTAAAATGAGAGTTACTGTTCCATATTTCAAACCCGTATCTATAATTTTAAAATCCGAAAAAATTTCTTTGATTTCATCAATTTTTGCCGATGAAGCAATGTCATAATCATAGGGCGTTTTTGAGAGCAGGGCGTCTCTAACGCTTCCTCCAACAAGAAACGCTTCAAAACCATTTTTTTCGATACGGTCTATTATGAAATTGATTTTTTCAAAAATTGATTTATCTAAAATTAAATCTTTCATATAATAAAAATTCTATATACAAAATTGTCATTTGTCAAAGAATAATGTATAATGTCTTAGTTATTGTCGAAAAAGCTTTATTTATCGGCAATTAGACAAATTGGAGAGGTATCGAAGTGGTCATAACGGGGCTGACTCGAAATCAGTTTGCGAGCAATCGCACGTGGGTTCGAATCCCACCCTCTCCGCCAGAAAAAACACTGCAGGCAGTATAGCCTGCGGTGTTTTTTTATGATAGTATATACTGTAGATATTTATGATTTTTGAGATGGGGAAATTGTAAGTGAACATAAAGAGAAAGGTACTCAGGATATGGCGATAAAAAATAGTGCAAATATTGGCTTTGAAAAACAAATCTGGGATGCAGCGTGTGTCCTTTGGGGACACATACCAGCAGCAGAATACAGAAAGGTTATCGTAGGTCTCATCTTTCTAAGATATATTTCAAGTGCTTTTGAAAAGCGCTATCAGAAGCTCTTAGACGAAGGTGACGGTTTTGAAAACGATAAAGATGCATATACAGAAGACAACATCTTTTTTGTTCCTGAAGATGCTCGATGGAGTAAGATTGCTTCTGCAGCACACACACCTGAAATCGGTATGATAATTGACAACGCTATGAGAGCAATCGAAAAAGAAAACAGCTCCCTTAAGAATGTTTTACCAAAAAACTATGCAAGTCCTGATTTAGATAAGCGTGTTTTAGGAGATGTAGTTGACCTTTTTACCAATATGGATATGGGTACAGCTGAAAATAGTAAAGATTTACTCGGCAGAACTTATGAATACTGTATTCAGCAATTTGCGGCATACGAAGGCGTTAAAGGTGGCGAGTTCTATACACCAGCAAGTATTGTAAAAACAATTGTTGCTATTTTAAAGCCTTTCAAAAATTGTAGAGTATATGACCCTTGTTGTGG
>JAUNLX010000010.1 GCA_030532035.1 Clostridia bacterium
ATTCTTGACTAAATTTTATACTTTTATTTTGGAATAAAAAATTCCCTACTTGCAAACTTGCAAGTAGGGGAAATATTATTGTTTTACGGTGCCGTCGTTGTAGTTTCTGCTTCAGTAGTTGGCATATTGGCTATTTCGCCCCAGACAATAAGGGTAACTGAAGAGCCTTTATCTCTTGTGCCGTCTGCTACGATACTCTGTTCAGCTACAGTATTAGGCGGTTTATTTTCGAAATTGGTCTTTTCTATTTTCCTAACCTCAAAGCCCAAATCCTCTAATTGAGTCTTAGCGTCTTCGTAATCTTTACCAACGACATTGGGCATTTTTACCTGTTCTGGTCCTGAACTTATTGTAATCAGTATATCGCTATTTTTGGGAACAGATTTTCCAGGGTCAATTGACTGTTTAATAATCTGTCCTTTGGGACTTTCACTACTGTTTTCATATTTAATATCAACTTTGAAGTCTGAAAGTGTTCTCTCTGCTTTTACTGTATAAAATGACACTCCAACAACATTCGGAACTTCTACCATTATTTTAGATGGAGCAGAAGAGTCAATGGGCTTTTCGGTTCGAGATGGCGTGTTTATTATACGATTTGTAACAAATAATGAAAATATCGTAATTAAGACAATGATTAATATAATGGAGAGAAAACTCAAAACAATTGCAATTATATTTTTGTTTTGTTTTTTGGGATTTTTTGATTTATCAGAATCATTCTTTGTATTTTTAGAAGACTTTGAAATCATATCTTCCATTTTTTGAGTGATAGGGGAGATTGTAGCAGTCATCGCAATTGATGAGCTTGGAGCAGCAGACAATTTTGAGCGAAAATCTTCGACATCTTGAATTCTGTCATCGGGTAAAATTTGCATAGCATTTATTATCGCCGATATAACATGACTGGGTATAATTTCTGCAAATTCTCCGGGAATCATCATTTTATCGTTAGTTACTCTTGCAGTTGCCTCCATGGGCGTAATTCCAGTCAGTGTTCTATATAATACGGCAGCAAAAGCATAAATATCAGTCCAAGGACCCTGTTTTTCAGAAAAGCCATATTGCTCAATTGCGCTATATCCGTCAAATAATTCATGATCGAGCTCAGTGCGAGCTGTTCTGGCAGGAGAAATTGAAAATCCACTGAATAAAAGTTTCCCTGATTTTGTAACAAGCAGGGTGGAAGGAGAAATTCCGGTATGTATAATTCCGGCTTTATGTAAAGTTTCTAAGGTTGTTAATGCGGGCATAAAGAGTTTTCTCGTCTGTGCCCAATCAAGATAACCTTTTTCAGTTTGAGAAAGATATTCTCTTAAAGTAATATATTCATCTGAATTTTCAAAAACAGCATAGACAGAGTTGTTTTCTTCCACTATGTCATATACTAAAATAAAATTAGAAAGCCCACGAAGTCTGGCAAGTTTTTTCCATAAATTTAAAAACTTTAATTTGTAATCAAAAAATAGAGAGCTTTTTCCGTCATTTACTATCAAATCATTAGAAAATTTATCTCTTGTGCAAATAGAAGCGGGGAGGAATTCTCTTACTTCAACAATAGATTTTGAATGTATGTCCAAAGCAGAATAAGTTACACCGTCACCGTTAAATTCTTTAACAGAGCCAATTAAATATCTTTGTGAAACAATTGTTCTAAAAGGTAAAAACGGTGAATCTTGAACAGTACTGTTGTCAAATCCACAATGTTCACACTCAAATTTGTTTTCAAATTCATGCATGCAATTCATGCAAATATTGTCAAAATCACTCATATTTATACTCCTTCGGAGCTCAATAAATTAAGTAAATGATAAAGAAAATCAGTTGTTTTGTCAATCTTTGCAAAAAATCAATTTTATATATTTCTATGTGGGAAAATTCTACTAATAAAACAGCTCTTTTCACTCAAAAATCAGATTAAATTTCTATTTAAAAATAATCGAACATTTGTATTGACAAATGCAAAATAATTGATATAATGAAATTGTAAATAAACAAATGTTCGATTGATTTATGACGAATTGGAGGATGAAATGATACTCTCAATTTTTGAAATTATATTTTCTCTGCTTTTAATTTTAGGCTTTATTAATGAGGAAAAGATCACTGCCTTTGAGAATAAATTGATAAATAAAATATATCCAAAATATAGGAATAAAAAGGTTGTTCGTAAATTGAAAAAACCATCATCAGTTAAGGTTATTAATTTTAATGAAGTCAGAAATTCTGATGTAGCTTAAATTTAAATATAATTCAAATTTATGGTTGACAATCTTAGAAAAGTAGACTAAACTTTATTTCAGAATGTGATTTAAATCGCACGAAGGGGTACACCACCGCGGGTGTAGTTTCTTTGTGCGATTTTTTTATAACTTTTGTTTTTTGTATTTTGTAATTTTTCAGTTGATAAATCAGACTGTATATACATTGACAGTAAACGTGTATATTGATTTATGTATATTGATTTATTTTTATATAAGAGATATAAAGAGGAAGGAAAAAATGATAAAAGTAAATGGACAAATGAAGCCTTTAGACAATGTCATAACAGTTGAGCGTTTGCTTGATATAGAAAATTATGACAGTACTGTTGTAGTTGTTGAAATTAATGAAGAAATTATAAAAAAAAGTGAATATGATAAGCGAAAAATCAAAGATGGAGATAAGGTTGAAATTCTTAAATTCGTAGGAGGCGGCTGATGAATGAATTAAAAGAAGTCTTTGCAAAGACAATAAATTCAAAATCACTTGAAAATCTTTCTAATTCAAAAATTGCCATTGCTGGTTTAGGTGGTTTGGGCTCAAATGTTGCCACTTTTTTATCTCGATGTTTTTTCGGAGAACTTACAGTCATTGATTTTGATAGGGTTGAAATATCAAATTTAAATAGACAAGCTTATTTTTTTAATCAAATTGGTAAATACAAAACCGAAGCAATTAAAGAAAATTTAACGAAAATAAATCCGGATATAAAAATCAAAACTATAAATATAAAAGTAAACAGTGAAAATGCAGAAAAATTATTTGAAGATAAAGATATTGTGATTGAAGCTTTTGACAAAGCAGAACAAAAAACTATGCTCGTGCAAACTTTACTTGAAAAAAATAAAAAATCTATAATTATCTGTGGAAACGGAATGGCGGGAATAGGGAAAAATAATGTAATAAAAACAAAAAAAATAAATGACAGGCTCTATGTCTGTGGAGATTTAGAATCAGATGTAGAAAAAAATGGTGTTCTTGTTGCACCCAGAGTCGCACTCTGTGCCGCTCATCAAGCCAACCTTGCATTTAATTTAATAATAGGAGAAGAAAAATGAAAAAAGACAAATTGATATTGGGCAATAAAGAATTTAATTCAAGATTTATTTTGGGTTCTGGTAAATATGATCCAGAACTTATAAAAGCTGCTATAGAGGGAGCTGACGCTGAAATAGTAACAATGGCACTCAGAAGAGCAAATAGCGAAACAGATGATATAGTAAAATACATACCTAAAAATGTCACCTTGTTGCCAAATACTTCGGGCGCAAGAACAGCAGATGAAGCTGTCAGAATAGCTCGTCTTTCAAGGGAACTCGGTTGTGGAGATTTTATTAAAATAGAGGTTATAAGAGATACTAAATATCTTCTTCCAGATAATTATGAAACGGTAAAGGCAACGGAAATTTTGGCAAAAGAGGGTTTTGTTGTTTTGCCATATATGTATCCTGATTTAAATATTGCTCGAGATCTTCAAAATGCTGGTGCCGCTGCAGTTATGCCACTTGCTTCTCCAATAGGTTCTAATTCTGGAATACAGACAGAGAGATTTATTCAAATTTTAATAGACGAAATAGATTTACCTATCATAGTTGATGCTGGTTTAGGTAGACCGTCACAGGCTTGTCGTGTAATGGAAATGGGAGCAGCCGCAGTTATGGCAAATACTGCAATCGCAACAGCGGGGGATAAAATTTTAATGGCTCGTGCTTTCAAAGATGCCATAAACGCTGGTAGACAAGGATATTTAGCAAAGCTCGGCAGAGTGAGCAATGAGGCAAATGCATCCTCACCTGCGACTGACTTTTTAATGGAGGAATAGAATGTTTGAAAATAGTAACCATATGGAATTTTTTGAGGGCATGGAAGATATTAAATCTGACTTGCGAGAAAAAGTTTTGTCTAAACGAGATGAGATTGATTTTGATACTTTTACTAAAGCAGATGTAAAAACAGCTATATACAAAGAAAATTTAAATGAAATGGACTTTGCTGCACTTTTATCTCCAGCCGCCTCTGAAATGCTCGACGAAATTGCACATCGTGCTTTTGAAGTTAGAAAAAAGCATTTTGGAAATTGTGTAAATCTTTTCACACCAATTTATATAGCAAATTATTGTGAAAATGCCTGTGTATACTGTGGCTTTCGCAGAGATAATAAAATACATCGTGCAAAGCTTGATGACAGTGAAATAAAAAGAGAAATGCAGGCTATAAAAGAAGATGGTTTAGAAGAAGTCTTAATTTTAACTGGCGAAAGTGACAAATATTCAGATGTTAAATACATAGCTAACGCCTGTAAAATGGCGTCTGAACACTTTAAGAATGTAGCTGTGGAAATTTATCCCTGTGATGTTGAAGATTATAAATATCTACATGAGCACCATGCTGACTATGTTACAGTTTTTCAGGAAACTTATGATATAGAAAAATATGGACAGCTTCATCCAGCTGGAAAAAAGAGAAGTTTCCCATATCGCTTTGACACACAGGAAAGAGCAATTTTAGGTGGTATTCGTGGAGTTGGCTTTGGTGTTTTGTTTGGTTTAACAGACTTTAGAAAAGACGCTTTTTCAAATGCCTATCACGCATATTTGCTACAGAGAAAATATCCACATGCAGAAATTGCAATGTCTTGTCCGAGACTTCGTCCAACGCCAGGAGATTCTTATGATAATTATAATAAAGTTACCGAAAGAGAACTTTTGCAGATAATATGCGCCTATAGACTATTTTTGCCTTTCGCCGCAATTACTGTATCTACAAGGGAGAGGGCAGGTTTTAGAAAAGAAATAGTAAAATATGCCACAAAAATTTCAGCAGGAGTAAGTACGGGAATAGGTTTGCGTGGGAAAGATATTGAAGATAAGGGCGACGATCAATTTGAAATTGCCGATTCAAGAAGCGTGAAAGAAATAGTAGAGTCCATTAAAGAAAGTGGATTTCAACCAGTTATGAATGATTATCTTTTTGTTTGACATATGTATAAAAAAATTTGTGTAACTAATAGAAAGCTTGTAAATGGAGAGCTTGAAGATAAAATTGAAGAAATTTTTCAGTCATTTGATGTCGATATTTTGATATTGCGAGAAAAAGATTTGCCTGAAAAACAATTTACAGATTTAGCTGATAAAATACTGAAAATTTGCAAAAATTATGGTGTAAATCTTTATATAAATACTTATTATGAGATTGCCAAAAAATTGAATATAAAAAATATAGCTTTGCCACTTCAAGTAGCTCAGAAAGTTGATGATTTTTCTTTTTTTGACAATATAATAATTTCCATACATAGCAAAGACGAAATCATAGAAGCTGAAAATTTAGGTGCCACTGCACTGATGTATGGCAATATTTTTGAAACTTCTTGTAAGATTGGAAAAGCTGGAGTCGGTGTTGATAGCTTGAACGAAATTGTTAATTTATCTAAATTGCCTATTTATGCAATCGGCGGGATAGTCGATGAAGAACAGGAAAAATTGATTTTATCTAAGGGCGCTAAGGGAATTGCGAAAATGTCTACATATATGAAAATCTGATATAAATACAGATTAAAAACCGAAATATATCTACAAAAAATAAGGCTTTGTAAAAATCAAAGCCTTATTTTATTTAGTTGTTTTTATCCGCTTATATTGTTATAATTTTATCATTGATTGTAGGGAGGATTTTTTGCATGCAAACCAATATCGGAGTTGATTTGACATCGATTGATAGAATCGAAAAGGCAATGCAAAATCCAACTTTTATTAAAAGAGTTTTTTCATCGGAAGAACAAGAATATTTAAAAAATAAAAGTTATTCTTCAGCAGCAGGAATTTTTGCGGCTAAAGAAGCTTTTTTTAAGTCTGTTGGTACTGGTATAAAGCTTGATTTACTAAGGGAAATTTCAATTTTGCATAAAAAATCGGGCGCTCCGTACATTAAGTTAAGCAATAAAGCTTTACAAGACTTTAAAAATATGAAATTTTCCGTTTCTATTTCGCACGAAAAGAATATGGCAGTCGCTTGTGTTATAGCATGGGAGGATTAAATGAGAATTTTGTCAGTAAAAGAAATAAGAGAGATGGAAGAGATTGCAAATGACAAGATAATGAGCTTTACAGACCTTATGGAAAGTGCCGGAACAGCTTGTGCTGAAGCAATTTTACACGAAAGTTATATTGATGCTGAATATTGCATAGTAGTTGGAAAGGGAAAAAATGGTGGAGACGGGCTTGTTATAGCAAGAAAACTCTATCAAGAGGGACTTCCTGTAAGCGTGGTATTTGTTGACGGAGTTCCAAAAGATTCCGACTCTGCTTTAATGTATGAAAAAGCGAAAAAATTAGATATAGAATTTTGCAATTACTTAGACGACAGAGAAAAAGGCCGTCAGTTGATTGAAAATTCATTTTATATAATTGACTGTATTTTTGGTATTGGTTTTCATGGCAAACCCGATGAAAAGACTTCTGAAATTATAGATTTAATAAATTTTTCTGATTCTTTTGTTTTTTCAATAGATATACCATCTGGAATATCTTCAGATTCTCCTTTGGTAGGTGCAAATGCTGTAAAATCTGACTACACTATAACTATTTCAACCTTAAAAAAGGCTACTGTTTTTCAGCCGTCAAGCGAATATTGCGGTACGACACAAGTAGTTCAGATTGGAATTACGAAAGACTGTTATAAAAATGCTGAATCTAACTGTGAGTCTATAACAGCTGAAGAAGCGAAGTTTCTTTTGCCTAAAAGAACACTAAATTCCCATAAAGGAGATTTTGGAAAACTTTTAATAATTGCTGGTAGCAAGCCAATGCCTGGTGCTGCTGCATTGTCGACGGGGGCTGCACTCAATTCTGGTGCAGGGCTTGTGACTTTAGGCTGTCACGAAGATGTATATCGATGTGTATCTAATCATTATAGAGAGGCAACTTATGTGCCGATAAATTATTCGACTGGTGGCACACTCAGACTTTCAGAAAATCTCAAACTCATAAATGAAAAAATAATCTCCTCCGACGCCATTATTTTTGGGCCGGGAATTGGAATTTCAAATGAAGCAAAACAAGAGCTTGAAAAAATTTTGAGCACTGCTGATTGTCCAGTTGTAATTGATGCAGACGGATTAAATTTGCTTGCAGAGAACAAGGAAGTAGCACTTAAGACAAAGGCCAAAGTTATTCTCACACCACATCCAGGAGAAATGTCAAGACTCACCGGACTTTCAATTGATGAAATAGAAAAAGATAGACTGAATGTTTGTCAGAAACTCGCAGACGAATTAAATGCAACTGTCGTTTTAAAAGGTGCCAATACTGTTGTATGTGACAGTGAAAGTAAGCTGAAATATATAAATGCAACAGGCAATCCAGGTATGGCGACGGCAGGTAGTGGAGATGTTTTATCTGGAATTTTGGGAAGCTTTCTGGCGCAGGGTATGAATGCCTATGAAGCTGCTAAAATAGCAGTTTATATTCATGGAATTGCAGGTGACTTTGCTTGTCTTAATAAAACTCAAATTTCAATGAAAGCTGGAGACATAATAGATTATTTGCCAGACGCTTTTTTCTTTGTCGCTGATGAGGAAAACATTGGTAAAGTAAATATAGGGAGAAAAGAGATATATGAAGGAATATAAAAGTGATATAGAAATCGCGCAGGGAATTGAGCCCAATAAGATTATAGAAATTGCTGAAAAAATTGGGCTTTCTGAAAATGATATTGAATATTACGGGAAGTATAAAGCAAAAATCAATATAAATTCTCTTAAAAATAAGGAGCAGAATGGAAAATTAATCTTAGTTACCGCAATAACACCTACTCCTGCTGGAGAGGGTAAAACCACAACATCTATAGGACTTGCAGACGCTATGTCTAGCTTGGGCAAGAAGACAATTTTAGCTCTGAGAGAACCATCTTTGGGCCCCGTTTTTGGAATAAAGGGTGGCGCAACTGGCGGAGGATATTCTCAGGTCATTCCCATGGAAGATATAAATTTACACTTCACAGGGGATTTTCATGCTATAGGAGCTGCCAACAATTTACTTGCGGCTATGATTGACAACCATATTCAACATGGAAATAAACTTAAAATTGATCCAAAAACTATCACCTGGACACGCTGTTTAGATATGAATGATAGACAACTGCGTTTTTTAGTTGACGGCTTAGGTGGCAGAATGAATGGAGTTCCACGAGAAGACAGTTTTTGCATTACTGTTGCTTCCGAGATTATGGCAATTTTTTGCCTTGCCACAAATCTTATGGATTTAAAAAAGAGAATTTCTGAAATTATCATCGGTTATTCTTATGACAATAATCCCATTACCGCTGGAGACCTCAAAGCACAAGGAGCAATGACAGCTCTTTTGAAAGACTCTTTCAATCCAAATCTCGTTCAAACTCTGGAGCATACGCCAGCAATAGTACATGGTGGGCCTTTTGCAAATATTGCTCATGGCTGTAATTCTTTAATTGCAACGCAAACGGCTCTTAAATTGGGAGATTATGTTGTTACAGAAGCTGGTTTTGGTGCTGATTTAGGTGCTGAGAAATTTTTAGATATTAAATGTAATGCCGGAAAATTAAAACCAGATGCCTGCGTTTTAGTTGCTACTTGTAGAGCACTTAAAAACCATGGAGGTGTAAGTAAAGAAGACTTAGACATTCCAAATATTCAGGCAGTAAAAAAAGGATTTTCAAATCTCAAAAGACATATTGAAAATCTCAAAAATAAATATAAACTCAACTTAGTTGTTGCCATAAATGCTTTTCCAAGTGATACCAAAGAAGAAATAGACTTGATTATATCTGAATGTGAAAAGCTTTCCGTAAAGGCAGTTCTTGCAAATCATTGGGCTTTAGGTGGAAAAGGAGCAGAAGATTTAGCAAAAGAAGTTATTTCTCTATGCGACGAAAAAAATGAATTTGAGAGTATAACTACAAAAAAGAGTGTAGAAGAGAAGATAAAAACTATATCCGAAAATATTTATGGTGCCAAAGATGTAAAATATACAAAACAGGCAACACAAAAATTAGAAAAATTAAAAGAAGACGGCTACGGCAATTTAGATGTTTGTATCGCCAAAACACAGTATAGTTTTTCTGATAATCCTCAACTAAAAGGAGCCCCTGAAGATTTTGAAATCACTGTGCGTGATATTAAAATCTCTGCAGGAGCAAATTTTGTTGTTGTTTTGACAGGAGATATTTTGACTATGCCGGGACTGCCGACAAAACCTGCCGCTGAAAATATAGATGTTGATGAAAGTGGTAAGATTAGCGGTTTATTCTGATTTTTTGAATATATTTAATTTCAATATTGCAAAATAGAAGAAAAATCCACCGACAACACACATAACAAATTCACTGAGTGCTATCTGACCAGCATTTATAAAAAATAACTTTCCTTTATTTGCCTCATTTGCAAAAAATGTAATTTCGGCGCCTATGATTATTGCGTTAAAAATTACTGGCATAAATGAAGACAATATTGGGAAGTTTTTAACTTTTATGTTGCGAAACCAATAAGTTGTAACTGCTGAAAGCAAGGTTGCCAGACTGCCGAGTAAAATGTCGACAATCCCCATTGGGCTTCCTATGTTACCTAAAATACAGCCTATTGTAAGTCCGGGAATGGCGGCTGGAGTAAAGACAGGTAGAATATTTAAAACTTCGGAAATTCTAAATTGAATTGGTCCGTAAGCCATACCTAAAAATGACGAAAAATATGTCATTGCCACATATACAGCGGCAATAATTCCCGCCTCCACTAAAAATAAAGTCTTTTTTGAAATATTAGTTTTTTCTTGCACTTTTTCCTCCAAATAATTTAATTCAAGGAATTATAACATAAATAAACCGTATAAATTCAAATCAAATACGGATATGTATATATCCTTGTTCCTTTTCCTTGATAATGATATAATCACAAGGACAAGTTGATATAAACGAAAGGCGATTTATGCAATATTTACAGGCAATAATTTTAGGAATAATTCAAGGCTTGACGGAATTTCTGCCAGTCTCGAGCAGCGGACATCTTTCAGTTGCACAACATTTTATGGGAATAAGCGGCGTAGACTCTTTGTCTTTGGCGATAATGCTTCATTTTGGTACTTTAATTGCAGTATTTATAGTATTTTATAAAACTTTTTTGACGATTTTCAAAGAAATAGGAAAATTCTTAAAAGAGCTCTTTACAGGCAAATTACAATTCAAGGAAATTTCAGATGACCGCAGAATGTTATATATGCTATTTTTATCTTGTCTTCCACTTCTTGCTCTGCTAATTCCAATAGGAAAAAACAGGAAGATAATGGATATCATATCTTATATTACAGGAGATAAAGACATTTTTGCAGAGGGTATCTTTTTTATCATAACTGCGATATTGCTTCTGGTTAGCTCATATATATATAAAAAAAGAAAAAACGATTATCCGGCTAAAGTCAATTCAAAACAAGCTTTTGCAATCGGATTTGCTCAGTTGTTTGCTACTTTACCAGGTATTTCCCGTTCGGGAGCAACTATTACAACGGGTATGCTATCAAAGGTAGACAAAGAATATATGGTGCGTTATTCATTTGTCTTGGGTACGCCAGCTATTTTAGCTGCAAATTTAATGGACATTAAGGACCTTGCAGAAACAGGAACTTTCGATTTTGGTATAGGCCCCGCAATTTTAGGAATTGTGGTTGCATGTATTGTCGGAGTTTTAGCTATTAAATTAACGGAATTTTTAGTAAAAAAAGATAAATTTAAGCTTTTTGGATATTATTGTTTAATTTTGGGAACAGGCGTTATTATAGCTGGAATAGTTGAAAAATTCATTTAATTTACAATCAGGAGAGATAAAATTTGGCAGTAAGACAGACAAAAAAAAGAAATACCAAGAGCGGAAAAGCCCATATAGAACAAGAAAAGAAAAGAGAATATCAAAGACAGATAGCTGCAATAATCTTATTTGCAACAGGATTTTTGTTGCTTTTTTTGGCGGCTATACCCGGCGCAGGCGTGTGGCAAATTTTTCGTGAAATTTTATTTGGTATCTTTGGTGTAGTTTCATATTTTATCTCACTTATATTTTTCTTTGTGGGAATTATTTTGTCTATCAAGTATGAAAAAATCAATATTACAGCGAAAATCATTGAGGGCGTATTTTTAATAATTTTAATTTGTAGTGCTGTTTATGTTACTTTTACTACTGATGGACCGTTTGATTATTTAGGGGACATAAAATCGGCATTTGAGCTCGGGGAGGCCTATGATAATTCTGGTGCTCTTGGGGCAATTTTTGGTGGATTATTTATGCTCATAGGTCAAAGAAGACTTATCGGCGGATTGATTATTGGTATTTTGACTGCTGTCGATTTAATGTTTTTGACAGGTTTGACAATTGCAAGCATATATTTAAATTCTAAGAGACAAGCTGATAAAATTTCAGAGATAAGCAGAGAAAAAGTTGAATCTTATAAAGAAAAAAAGCGTGTCAAAAAACAAGAACAGGCGAATTTTAATCCGGATATTCCACTTGGACCAGCGCCAGAAGAACAGAAAAAATTTGAAGATGATAAAGATAGTCAAATAAAAAAAGTAGATAGAATTGATGAAATAGTAAAAAAAGCTTCAGCAAAACCTTTGGAAAAGGAACCTGCTATTTCGCCTAAACCTGAAAAAGTAGTAAATTCGGGTAATTATCGTTTGCCACCTCTGTCTTTGCTTAAAAAATCAGCAGGTGCAAAAAATGACTCCTCTGGAGTTCTCAAAAATAATGCGCAGAGATTAGTTGATATTTTACAGAGCTTTGGGGTACAAACTAAACTCTTAGATATATCAGTGGGACCGTCTGTTACAAGATATGAGCTTTCCCCAGCTGCTGGTGTAAGACTCAGTAAAATAACAGGACTTTCTGATGACATTGCTTTGAATATGGCAGTTTCATCTGTGAGAATAGAGGCACCAATTCCTGGAAAAGCGGCACTTGGAATCGAAATTCCAAATAATGATCGAGTTGCTGTAACTTTGAGAGAACTTTTAGAAAGTCCGCAATTTAAAAATGCAAAGAGCAAGACAGTTGTTGCTCTTGGAAAAAATATAACGGGCGATACAGTATTTACTGATATTTCAAAAATGCCCCATCTTTTGATAGCTGGAACAACTGGTTCTGGTAAGTCAGTGGCACTAAATTCTATGATTATGACAATTTTATTTAATGCTACTCCCGATGAAGTTAAAATGATAATGATAGATCCTAAACAGGTTGAATTTAGTATATATAACGGACTTCCTCATCTTATGGTACCCGTAGTGTCCGATCCTAAACAGGCATCTGGTTCTCTTGCATGGGCAGTTAAGGAAATGTTAAACAGATACAAAATGTTTACTGAAAATAAAGTGCGTGATATAAGCGGATATAATGCCCTTGCTAAAAAAGATAAAGATTTACCATATATGCCCGCAATAATAATTGTAATTGATGAGCTTTCTGATTTAATGATGGTTGCTCCGACTGAAGTCGAGGATTCAATTTGTCGTTTAGCACAAATGGCGAGAGCGGCGGGTATGCATATGATTGTAGCGACACAGAGTCCAAGAGCCGATGTCATAACCGGTCTGATTAAAGCAAATATACCGTCTCGAATGGCTCTAACTGCTGCCTCTCCATTAGAATCTCGTATAATTTTAGATGAGGGAGGAGCAGAAAAACTCATAGGTCATGGAGATATGCTATTTAAGCCCATTGGGAAAAACAAACCGACAAGACTTCAGGGCTGTTTTATCTCTGATGAAGAAATAAGGGGCGTTGTAAATTTCGTAAAAGAACAACAGTCTTCTCAATATAATGAAGAAATTGTCGAACAAATAAAGGAAAATGCGAACAATATCGGGCTTAAAAAATCTGAAATTGTCCAAAATGGAGATGACAGTGATGAGCTTTTCCCACAGGCAGTTAAGGTTGTTGTTGAAAGAGGCGAGGCTTCCACTACTCTATTACAGAGAAAGTTGAAAATAGGATATGCTAGAGCAGCAAGAATAATAGATGAATTGGAAGAAAAGAAAATTATTGGGGCTTTTGCCGGAAGCAAGCCCAGAGATGTTTTAATTACGCCAGAAGAGTGGCTTGAAATGGATGCTATGAGAGATGATGAAAAAGCAGAGTAAAATAATATATACAATTTTAGGAATAATTGGCTTATCATTATTTTTCATTTTAACTGCCTTTTTAAATATCAATGGAAACCCCGATTTAAGTCGTGCTTTTGGAAAACTTGGAACTGAAAGCGAAAATATTGCGACAAAACAAAGTTTTTACATATCTTTTATTGATGTAGGTCAAGGAGATTGTGCTTTAATAAAATGTGATGATAAATATATGCTGATTGATGCAGGGGATTCTTCGGCTGTCAGTAAAATAGAATCTCATCTAAAAGCTGTAGGTTGTAAAGAATTAGACTATGTTATCATTACTCATCCCCATGCAGACCATATCGGTGGTATGCCACAAATAATAAATGATTTTAAAGTTAATAATGTTGTAATTCCAGATATATCATCAGAAAATCTTCCATCTACTAAGACTTTTATAAACACTCTCAAGGCAATTAAGGAGAGCAAGGCAAAAGTCTTCAAGGCACAGGATACAGATGAGTTTGATTTTGGAAATGCCAAAGTTGAAATTTTTTCTCCCAAAACAAAAAATGACAGTCTAAATAATCTTTCCGTTGTTATGAAAATAACTTACGGAAAAAACTCTTTTTTGTTTACTGGAGATATGGAAAAAGATGTTGAAAGCAAATTGTTAAAAAAATTTGCAGACAACACAAAAATATTTAAAAGTGATGTTTTAAAAGTGGCTCATCATGGAAGCTCAACTTCCAGTTCTAAAAAATTTATCCAAGCTGTCAAACCTGAAATAGCAGTTATAAGTTGTGCAGAAAATAATGATTATCATCATCCTCATTCTTCTGTACTCAAGACCTTAGAGGAAAACAAAGTAAAGATTTACAGAACAGATAAAAATTCTACTATTTCGGTAGGCTCAGATGGTGAAAAGCTCTATTATCATACCAAGGAGTAATTCGGAGGAATAAATGAAAAAAATATCAATAAAAATATTAAATGTTGTTTTAGCTGTTGTTTTACTCTGCACAATGCTCTCTTCTTGTGTTGGGCAGAAAAAAGCAAAATTTTCTAATGCAAAGGCAAAGCAAGGAACGGTTTCCAATGCAATAGCTACATATAATGCAAATAATATGGATTTGATAAAAGGCTCAAATTTAGTAGAACTATATTTTGACAGAGTTTCGTTTTGTCCAGTTATTAAATACAGAACGACAGGAGCTTTTTGGTCAGGACTTTCAAAAGAAAATGCAAATGCTGATGTTGTAAGAATGAAAGTTGAATACAAGGGCAAAATATATGAACTTTTTTCTCAAAAAAATGCAGTTGCTTTAGGTAAAGCTGCATATAGTTATACAGATGACGGTGTTTTAGTAAAATATGATTTTGAAGTTGGAGAAAAAGAAGAAATTGTCAAAATACCTTTTGAAATCGATTTTTCACTCAAAGATGGTTGCCTTTATGCAACAGCCGATCTTGAAAACTTTAAAAATCTCAAAGACGTAAATTTAATATCTTTAGATATTTTACCTTTTTTCGGTTCTGTTAAAGATTCCGTAGAAGGCGATTATATGCTTGTTCCAGATGGCTGCGGAGCTATAATAAAAACAGCAGCGCCTGGAAATGCGAATTATGATATTAAAACATATGGTTCAGATTTTGGCGTAAGAGATAAAAAAGAAATTCCATATAGCACGATTGCCGCTTTTGGAGTAAAACATGAAAAAAATGCTTTTGCCGGTATGGTAGTAGAGGGAGATTCTCTCAGCAGAATTATCGCAAATAAAAAACAAGGTGGATATAACAATATTTATCCAACATTTGACATAACGCCAACTAATTTAGATAAAAATGGAAAAGGGAATATAGGTAAAAATTCATACAATGGAAAAGTAAAAGTAGCATATAGATTTTTATCAGGAAATAAAACCACGCCAGCTTTACTTGCTTCTCTTGTAAGAGAGCAACTTATAAGGGAAAATTTTTTATCTGACTTGAATGAAAAAGAGAAAAACGAAGTACCAGTCAATTTATCCATTTTAGGAAGAATGAAAGTCGGAGCTTTTAAGAAAAATTTTACAACTTATGATGAAGCTCTTGAAATGCTGACTCATGCAAAATCCAAGGGCATAAACAATATAAATATAAGATATGTAGGTGCTTTAGAGGGCGGAAATCGTCAAAAACAGTTGCGATTTGCCAATATTAGTAATATGCTCGGAACAGATAAATCTTTTTCGAAACTTGAAGATTATTCGAGAAACCAGCAATGTAATCTATTCCTCGACACCAAGTTGTTTAATTTATCTGGAAGAAAGGCCTTTGACATTGGCGGCAGAATGATAAAATTTGCTCCTTCAAATCCGATTGAAGAACAGTTTGATAAAGACAAGGCCACTGTATTTCCCTCCTCTCAACAAAAGGCTTATAAACAAATTATATCTTTCAATAAAAATATGAAAAAACACAATATCACAGGATATTGTGTTTCGGACGCATCAAAGTATTTATATTCTGATTTTTACAATAAAAAGATGAATCGTGAAGCGGCAAGTTTGTCAGTAAAAGAGCAGATAAAACAATTTCCCAATTCAAAAAATATTGCAGTAGAACACGGAAATTTATATTCTCTATTAGATGTCGGCGTTATATATAATTTGCCTTATAAGACAACATATAAACAAAGCAATTTTTATGAAGAAATACCCTTTATACAAATGATTTTACATGGCAATGTTGATTATTCCATAGGTTATTTCAATTTGAGTGAAGACCATGACACGATATTACTTAAATCTATTGAATATGGAGCAGTGCCGTCATATGTTTGGGCTTTTGATGATAAGTTGTCGGCTGGCGATGAAAAATCTAAATTCTATTATGAAAATTCCATAAATAAAGCAGTTGAAGATTATACGAAAATTAATACAGCTTTTAGTGATTTAAGATATGCAAAAATCACAGACCATACTAAAATCAGTGATGGACTTTATAGGACAGAATTTAACAACGGAACTTTCATTTATGTAAATTATAATAAAAGTGATATTACGCACGAATCTTTTATAATAAAAGCCCGTAGCTTTTTGAGAATTAATTAACTTGATAATAAAATCTCATTTGATTTTATTTATGTCATATGGTGTTTTTTGATATACAAAATAATTTAGCCAGTTTGAAAAAACTACACTGGCACTTTGTCTCCAGATTAGCGGCGGAGTTTTTTCAGTATTGTCATTTGGGAAATAATTAAAAGGTAATTTTGTGTTCAAGCCCTTATTTTTATCGCGAAAATATTCATTGGCAAGTGTCACACGATCATATTCAAGATGACCGAGTATATAGAAATAACGACAAGACTTATCTGCAATGATACTCACTCCAGATAAATCAGAGTCGGCGAGTATTTCAAGATCTTTTTCTTTTTCAATATCTTCAGTTCTCACTTCAGTATAACGAGAATGTGGCATAAAAAATACATCGTCTAAATTTCTGGTTAGAGCATGAAAAGGATTTTTTACACGCTGTTCAAATACTCCGAATAATTTTTCATTCAGTAAATATTTAGGGATTCCATATTTATGAAAGAGAGCGGCTTGAGCTCCCCAACAGATGAAAAGATTAGAATATACATGGCTTTTTGCCCAATCAAAAACTTCACATAGTTCTTCCCAATAATCAACTTTTTCATAATCTAAAGTTTCGACAGGGGCACCAGTTACAATCATTCCGTCAAATTTGTCATCTTTTATTTGACTAAAAGTTTTATAAAATTTATGAATGTGTTCTGATGAAGTATTTTTACTTTGATGAGATGACATCTGTAAAAGTTCAACATCAATTTGTAATGGCGAATTACTTAACAGGCGAAGAATTTGAGTTTCAGTTTCAATTTTTTTAGGCATCAAATTGACAATCAAAATTTTAAGCGGTCGAATATCCTGCGTATATGCACGAGTATCGGACATTACGAAGATATTTTCCAGTTCGAGATTGTGTTTTGCGGGTAGTTGATCGTCAATGATTATAGGCATAATTTTCTCCTTTTTTATAAATTAGAAAGCAAGTATAACAAAACAGTGATTAATCTTCAAGTTGAGTACAAGAGAGGTAAAAATGTTTAGTAAGAGTCTTATTGATTTATATGATTTGGATTCAGACGATTTAGAGAGTTTGATAAATCTTGCTCTTAAAATAAAAGAAAGTCCAAAAGAATATATGGATAGATGTCATGGAAAAATTATGGCAACTTTATTTTATGAACCATCCACGAGAACTCAAATGTCATTTAAAACAGCTATGTTGAGATTAGGTGGGCAAGTAATAGGTTTTGATGACCCCAAAAATTCATCTGTTGCCAAAGGTGAGAGCCTTAGAGACACAGTTAAAATTTTTGCCAACTATGCCGACATAATTGTTATGAGAAACCCAATTGAGGGAGCTGCTTTTGCAGCTTCACAATATATTGATGTTCCGATAATCAATGCGGGCGACGGTGGACATATGCACCCAACTCAGACGCTTACAGATGTAGTGACGCTGAAAAGTGAACTTGGAAGATTACATAATTTGAAAATTGGACTTTGTGGAGATATGTTAAATAGCAGGACTGTTCATTCTCTAATTAAGACAATGAGTAGATATGAAGATAATTGTTTTTATTTGATTTCAGCAAAAGAATTAGAACTTCCCGAATATGTACTTGATTTTATGAGAGAACATAAAGTTGAATTTAAAACTTTTGACAATATAGAAGATTGTATACCTGATTTAGATGTTTTGTATATGACAAGGATACAGAGAGAACGTTTCGACAAAGAGGAGGACTACCAAAGGCAAAAGGGGATTTTCATTTTAACTGTTGACAAAATGAAAAAAGCAAAAGAAGATATGATTATTATGCACCCGCTACCTAAAGTAGATGAAATTGATGTTGAAGTTGATGACGATAAAAGAGCAAAATATTTCGAACAGGCGAGATACGGTTTGTTTGCAAGAATGGCTTTGATAATAAAAATGCTTGAAAGCGACAATAAATCTACAGCCCAATATGATTTGAGTGACTCTCTATGTAAAAATCCTAAATGTATAACACAGACGGAAACATATCTGAAACCCTATGTGAGCACAGTTGGAGAAAACAAATATTGTGCTTATTGTGATACAAAAATTAATTAAAAAAGCTCCGACAAATTGTTTTGCCAAAGCTTTTTGTACTATGAATAATCAAAATGCACTCTCGCAAGAGAGCGCATTTTATTTATGATTTGTTGTTAACATAATTTTTCAAGGCATTGAAAACATCTTCACTTATTGCATGTTCAATTTGACAGGCATCATTTTTTGCAATTTCTTCATCTACTCCGATACTTATAAAAAAATTTCTCAAAAATTCATGCTTTTCATATACAGAATTTGCCATTTTTTGACCTTCTTCTGTAAGAGAAATAAAACCATTTGAATTCATTAAAATATGACCAGATTCTCGAAGCTTTTTCATAGCAACGCTTACACTCGGCTTGCTGACTTGCATAAATTTAGCAATATCAATACTTCTAACATGCTGTGAGCGTTTGGATAAAATTAAAATCGCCTCTAAATAATCTTCAACAGATTGACTGTTTTTCTTTTGCATATCTTCTCCTAATCAGATAATTTTAGATAATAATTTTTGGCAAGCTTATCACAACGCTCGTTATATTCGTGTCCGTCGTGACCTTTAATCCAATGAAATTTGACTTGATGTATCGAAAGCAAATGAGCTAACTTTTTCCAGAGATCTACATTTGCTATTTCTTTGTTTTTGCCTCGTTTCCATCCCTGTTTAATCCATGAATCGAGCCATTTTTTATTTATAGCGTCGGAAACATATTTAGAGTCCGTAGTAACATTTACTCGACAAGGGTATTTAAGATTTTCCAAAGCAACAATCACTGCTAAGAGTTCCATTCTGTTATTAGTGGTATTTAATTCTCCACCACTGAGTTCTTTTTCATGACCGTTATACACTAATATAGCACCATAACCCCCTGGACCAGGGTTTCCAGAGCAGGCACCATCGGTATAAATATCAACTAAAGGCATAGATTTATCTTTCATAAGTTTATGTTATCATTTAAGGAATAATTTGACAAGTTGAGAAATATTTCGTCATTGTCTTATATATGATTTTATTATAAATAAGCTGTACTCCCATTAGAGTACAGCTTAAATTTATTTTACATAATTTAATCTTTATCTGTTTGTTCAGTTGCCTTTTCATATATTTTTTTAGCTTCTTTTTTTGATGTTGTCTTCTCCATGACGAAAGCTAAGACAATAATCGTAATTATATTGAGTATGAAACGACTGACAGCAAATTTCATTCCCAGCTCTGCAACTTCAAATAACATCATCGGTATTTTTGTTGCAGACCAAGCTCCTATAAAAATAAAAATATTGGTAAGGGATACGCCTTTTTTTAAAAAGATAGCGGCAATTGGGAAAGAAGCATACAGAGGCCCTGCGGAAAAAGATCCTAAAATAAATGCGAAAATTCCGCCTTTTAATCCTGAACCCTTGCCCATATATTTCATTATGGTTTCTTTAGGTACCCAAACATCCATTAAACCTAAGATTATAAAAATGGGAGGTATTATAGATAACATTTCCTTGAGACTGTCAAGTGAAAGTTTTGTAACACCTCGAGCAATTTCGGGCTTAAAAAAAAGTAAAATAATATTGATTAATACCAGTAAAAAAAAGAATAGGTATCGTTTAATAAATTTTTTAATCTTTGTCATTACATAATCCATCCTATCACAATTGAAGTAATAATCGCACATACTAAGGATAAAAGATTCCTCTTAAATGCGAAACGCTTGCCAAAATATTTTATTTCTACTGGCAAAGTAAGCAATCCAACCATCATAAGTGTTGAAATAAAGAGGGCGATTTGTGGATATCCGGCACCGGCTTTTACAAGAGAAGCGGCGAGAGGATAAGCTACAAATCCTGGGATTAGAGTTATACAACCTATTACAGCGGCTATTACCATACCCAAAAATCCAGATTCTTTACCTAAAAGCTTAGAAATCATATTTTCATCGATTAAAGTCAAGATAAAACCGATTAAAAGCAAAACAGATAGTACTGTCGGAAGAATTCTTTCAAAAGATTTCCAAGCTGTTTTTAACGCAATTTTAGTTTTTTTCTTGTCTTTGATAAATGAAGCCAAAAGACCCAATAATGCAACTACATATATAATTTTTGTGAACATTAAAGCTTGCCTCCTTATAAATTTAGTTTTTTATAAAAGTTTTTAAAATAATACTATTTACGTTTATTATAAAAAAGGCAGCAGGTTTTCTAAAAAATCTGCTGTCTTATCTGGTGCGAGAGACGGGGGTCGAACCCGTATGGTAATACCACACGCCCCTCAAACGTGCGCGTCTGCCTATTCCGCCACTCTCGCGAACAGGTACAAATTATACATTGAATATGATGAAAAGTCAATAATTTTAATGAAAAAGAATATATGAATTTTTGTAATTTAATTAAACAAGGATTTATAAAATTCTACGAGTCGTTTAGCTTCTACTTTCCAGTCATACTTCTTCACGACATTTTCTCTGCCATTTCTTCCGAGCTGACAAGCATACTCAGGATTATCTATCAAATATTTTATCTTTTTTGATATTTCTTCTCTATCTTCAACATCTACAACTAAACCACAATTGTTTTCATCTATAATTTCTTTCCATAAAGGAAAATCTGAAGCTATAACAGGTAATCCAGCAGCCATATATTCAAATAATTTAATTGGTAGAGCGTTTACATAATTTTTCGTTGGAAGCAGAATACATAGACCAACTCGAGCTTTGGAATATAGTTCATTTATTTGCTCTCTGTTTAATTGTCCTAAATATTTTACATTTTCTGGAGCTTTATCTTTATAAGTATTATTTTCTGGAGTTCCAGCAAGAAATAATTCATAATCAGGTATTAACTTAAAAGCTTCATTCATTACTTCTTCTCCACGAATTTTTGAAATTCCACCAGCATAACAGGCGATTTTAGAACGCTGATTAAAATTATTTTCATGAAAAAGAATATCATCTATTTTAGGATAATTTCTTATTGTTATAGTTTTTTGTGTACGGCCTTTGAATTTGTTTTCAATAAATTCAGTAGCAGTAACAACAGCGGTTAAATTTTTTACGCAATATGTTTCATATATCTTGAATAATTTTGAAACTAAAGGGCTGATATACTTTGGTAACCATGGTTTGTCTAAAATTTGTGCGGGAATATCTTCATGACTGTCAAAAATAGAAAATTTGCCAAGCTTTGAAACTTTTTTTGCATAACGCAGTAATTCTGGATCATGAAAATGATACAAATCAGCATCTAAAGATATAGCTTTTTCATATATTTTTTTTGAAAAATCAGTAGCCCTTTTAATTCTGCTTGTAGGGGCGTCTCCACAGCCGATTACATGCACGCCGTCTTTTTCAAAACTTTTTCCAGGTGCCACTAAATAAACATCAAATCCAGCTTTTGCAAGAGAAACACATTCTTTTATGAAAATTCTAATATCAAGAGAATTGTGTACACAGGTAACATGACAAATTTTATGCATTTTATCTCCTTAATTTTTATGTGATAAATAAAAAACATTAGATTTTTTCAATTATGTAATTTAAAAATCAATCATAAAATGTAAAATATCAAGCCGATATAGCTTGAATTATGGCAACAATTATAACATAATTTCATTCATCTTTCATATATTTAGATGAATTTACAAAAGTAAAAATGCAGTGTTGACATTCTGATTTTAATTTGCTAATATGCTAATACGCTAAAGTGAAATAAAAAGCAATCAATCAAGAAAGGCTTTACAATGAATAAATATCAAAATGCTACTCCAGACGGAGTTCGAGACATACTTTTCGAAGAATCAAGTGCTTTAACCGAAATAAAATCCAAGGTTACAAAGCTTTTTGAAGATAGTGGTTATGCTAAAATTGAAACTCCGACAATGGAATTTTTCGATGTTTTTAATCGAGAAAGTTGTGGTATTCCATTTGAAAATATGTTTAAATTCACTGACAGAAAAGGCAGGTTATTAGTTTTAAGACCAGATAATACTTTGGCAATTGCAAGAGCCTCTGCTTCTAATTTTACCGATGTGAACATACCTCTAAAATTATATTATTCTCAAAAAATTTTTATTTCTAAACCTGAATTTTCAGGAGCATTCAATGAAGAATTACAGTGCGGAATTGAAAATTTTGGATTTTCAGATGAAGATACAGATTTTGAAGTTTTGAGTCTTGCAATCAAATCTCTTTCATTATTAAATGACGACTTCAAATTGGAAATAGGAAATAGTGCTTTTTTTAAGGCTCTTGTGAAAAATTTGAATGTAGATAAAACAAAGAGTGAAAAAATCAGACTCTGTGTGGAAAATAAAAACTTCCCTGCTCTGAGTGAGGAACTCAAAACAGTTGAAAATAGTAGGGCTAAAGAATATATTTTGAAATTGCCAACTATGTTCGGTGGCGAAGAATTGATAGATGAAGCCATGTGTATTTTGCCAGAGGATAACCAAACTTCAAAAGAATTGACTTGTTTAAAAAATTTATATAGAAGATTAAAAGAAGAGGGATATGAAGATAAAATTTCCTTTGATTTAGGGCTTGTCCATGGAATAAATTATTATACAGGACTTGTTTTTCGGGGATATCTCACCTCATCTGGATTAAAAGTTTTATCTGGAGGAAGATACGATAAATTGCTTTCTGAATTTGGAAAAGACTTATCCGCAATTGGATTTGCTCTCGAAATGAATACAATTTCTGACGCATTATTAAGGAGAAAAAATGTCTGATATAAAAATTGCAATGACAAAGGGAAGATTACTCGATGAAACCTTAGAAATTTTTCAAAAAGCTGGCTTTGATACTACGAGTGTTAAAAATCCTGGAAGGAAATTAATTTTACCAATGAATGATACAAAAGTTGTATTAGCAAAAGCGCCAGATGTTATAACCTATGTGTCAAGCGGTGCTTGTGATATTGGAATTGTCGGCAAAGATGTCATTTTGGAAAAAGGCGGAACTTTTTATGAATATCTCGACTTAAAAATAGGTAAATGCCAGATGATTTTGGCAGCGAAAGACGAAGAAATATTAAAGGGATATAAAACTAAAACTATTGCGACTAAGTATCCAGAAATAACCGCCAGTTATTTTTCTAAAAAATCCCTTGATGTGAGAATAATAAAAATTGAAGGCTCGGTTGAATTGACTCCTCTTATAAATCTTTCTGATGCCATAGTAGATATAACTCAAACAGGTCAAACCTTGAAAGAAAATAATCTCATTATTTTAGACAAGGTCTGTGATATTAGTGCAAGACTAATAGTCAACCTTGCTTCACTTAAATTAAAACAAAATGAAATGAAAGAAATTCTGTCAAAGATAGGAGCTGTCGTAAATTGAAAATAATAAAAGCAAATTCAAAAGAAGAATTTATAGAGCTCGATAGAATAAAAAATAGAGGTAAAACTGAAAATACTGTAGAATTAGCAGTAAAAAATATAATCGACGATGTAAAATTAAGAGGAGATAAGGCTCTTTTTGACTATGCTGAAAAGTTTGATAAAGCAAAGATAAACAACCTAAAAGTTAGTCAAAAAGAAATAGATGAGGCCTTTGAAAGAACTCCAAAAAAACTTATAAAAGCTCTTAAAAATGCCTACAAAAACATATTTGATTTTCATTCCAAACAAATAAAATCCGAATATAAAATTATAAATGAAAATGGTGGCATAACTGGACGAAAAATTGTGCCTTTAAATCGTGTTGGTATATATGTACCGGGTGGAACAGCTGCTTATCCGTCAAGTGTTTTGATGAATGCAATTCCCGCAATTGTTGCAAAAGTTTCAGAAATTGTTATGGTCACACCATGTAATGAAAAAGGCAAAATTGAAGATAATATCTTGGCTGCCGCTAAGATATGTAATATAACTGAAATTTATAAATCCGGTGGTGCTGGAGCAATTGCCGCTCTTGCTTATTCTACCGAGACAATAAAATCTGTTGATAAAATTACAGGACCAGGGAATATCTTTGTATCGACTGCTAAAACTTTAGTTTCTGGTGATGTTGCAACAGATATGCCTGCTGGACCATCTGAAATTTTAATCATAGCTGACAGTACAGCAAATCCTAAATTTTTAGCAGCTGATTTATTATCGCAGGCAGAACATGACATTTTAGCTTCATCTATATTAATTTCAACCGATAGTGAAATATCAAAAAAGACAATTTCATATGTAAATGAAATGACTGAAAAAGCTGATAGAAAAGATATAATAAATCAGTCTATTGCAAATTATGGTTTGATAATAAATATAGATAGTATAGAAAAGGCAATTGAACTTTCTAATTATTTTGCACCCGAACATCTTGAAATATGTACAAAAAAATCTGAAAAATATCTCGACAAAATAACTTCTGCTGGATCTGTATTTTTAGGACATTGGACACCAGAGAGCGTTGGAGATTACTATTGTGGAACAAATCATATTTTACCTACGGCGGGAACCGCTAAATTTTGTTCAGGTCTTAGTACAGAAGATTTTGTAAAGCATATAACATTTACACAGTATAATAGAGAAGCTTTGAGAGCTTCGGCAAAAGATATTCAAATAATTGCAGAATCTGAGAGATTACAGGCACATGCCAATGCAGTAAAAGTGAGGATAGAAGATGAAATATGATGCAATAGTTGGAGAATTTAATATAAGAGCTGATGCAAATGAAAGTTTTATAAATCCTTTAGAAGAATTTAAGGAAGAAGCAAAATCTATTTTTGAAGAAATTCAATTTAATAGATACCCCAATCCGAGTTATCAGAATTTAATAAAAGCTTTTTCCAATTATATAAAACTTCCTGAAAAAAATATTGTATCTTTCAATGGTTCTGATGAGTCTTTATTTGTTTTGATAAATGCTTTGACGGAAAATAATGATCGGGTTATGTGCTTTTCGCCTGATTTTTCAATGTATCGAATTTATTTTGAGGAAAACAAAAACAATATAACCGATTTGCCGAAAAAAGACGGACTATATATAAATTTTGAAAAAGCCTTAGAAACAATAGAAAAAGAAAAAATAAAACTCTGCCTTTTTTCTAATCCTTGCAATCCTACCTCTGTTGGCGTTCTTAGAGATGAAGTTTTAGATTTTGTGAAAAAAGCTGATAAATTAAATTGTTTCGTGGTTGTTGATGAAGCATATATGGATTTTTGGAATCAGAGTATAATTGACAAAATAAATGAATTTGAAAATTTAATTGTACTTAAAACTTGTTCAAAAGCTTTGGGACTTGCGGGAATAAGAGTTGGTTTTTTAATTTCAAATGAAAAAATTGCAGATAAAATGCGTGAATTTAAATCGCCATATAATATAAGTGTTCCAGATGAAAAATTAGCTACTTTGATTTTAGAACATCCCAAATTTATAGAAAAAATGATAGCCAAAATACAAAAATCTAAAAATAACTTGTTTGAAGAGCTAAAATCATTAGAGACAAAAGATTTTATTGTTATAAATTCAAATACAAATTTTGTATATATAAAGACGAGTAAAGCAAAGCAAATAGATGATTTTTTGCGTAAAAATAGTATTTCAATAAGGCGATTTGAAAATACGCTCAGAATTACTTGTTGTAAAAAAGAAGACAATCTTGAAATAATATCAAAAATAAAAGAATTTTTAGGAGAGAACAATGAGAAAAGCTGAAATTGAGAGAAAGACAAAGGAAACTGATATAAAACTCACTTTGAATCTTGATTCTACGGAGGTTCAAATAAATACGGGAATAGGTTTTTTTGATCATATGTTGACTGCTTTTGCTTTTCATGGAGGATTCTCTCTTTTGCTTGATGTAAAAGGTGATTTAGAGGTCGACGCTCATCATACAGTAGAAGATGTTGGAATCTGTTTGGGTCAAGCTTTCAAACAGGCTCTCTCAGACAAAAAGGGCATTGAGCGTTTTGGAGAAGCCTTTATTCCTATGGATGACGCTCTTGCTCGTTGTGTTTTAGATATAAGCCGTCCATATTTAAATTATGATGTAATTTATTCTCAAGAAAAATGTGGAGATTTTGAAATTTGCCTTGTGGAAGAATTTTTCAGAGCTCTCTGTATGAATGCAGAAATTACAATGCACCTTGCTATTTTATATGGCTCAAATGCACATCATGAAGCGGAAGCTTTATTTAAGAGCAGTGCGAGAGCTCTAAAGCAGGCAATTAAAATAACTTCAAATAAAATGAATTCATCAAAAGGTGTTTTATGAAACCTATAATTTTACCAGCTATAGATATTAAAGACGGAAATTGCGTAAGACTTGTTAAAGGAGACTTTAATACAGTAACAAAAGTTTTTTCTTCTCCAATTGATAGTGCAGAAAATTTCAGTTCTTGTGGTGCCAAAAATTTACATATTGTAGATTTAGACGCATCTTTAACTGGCAAGCCTGAAAATGCTGATATTATTTTGCAAATAAAGGAAAAAACTGGACTTGAAATTGAGGTCGGTGGTGGCATTAGAGATATTGATACTGTTAAATATTACTTGAAAAATGGTATAGATCGTGTGATTTTGGGAACAGCAGCAGTTGAGAACAGAAATTTTTTAATTGAGGCAATAAATTTATATCCCGATAAAATAGCAGTTGGCATTGATTCTGAAAATGGATTTGTAAAAACTAAGGGCTGGACAAAATCTACAAATTTAAATTATCTTGATTTTGCCAAAGAACTTGAAAATCTTGGAGTTCAAACGGTAATTTTTACAGATATATCAAAAGACGGAACCTTGTCAGGTCCCAATTTCGAACAATTAAAAAATTTGAAATATGCCTGTGATTTGCAAATCATAGCAAGTGGTGGAGTTAAAGATATAGAAGACATTAAAAATCTGAAAAATTTAGGCGTTTATGGGGTAATTTGTGGAAAATCTCTGTATCAGGGAACATTAAATCTTAAGGAGGCGCTTGCTGTTGCAACAGAATCTTGATAAATATTTTGAAAAGTCAGAATTAATTCCTGCCATAGTATATGAAGATAAAACAAAAGAAGTTTTAATGTTGGCATATATGAATAGAGAATCATTAAAATTGAGTTTTGAAACAGGATATACTCATTTTTATAGTCGCTCAAGAAAGTGTCTTTGGAAAAAAGGTGAAACTTCTGGACATATTCAAAAAATTATAAAAATTATGGCAGATTGCGATAATGATACTTTACTAATTTATGTAGAACAGACCGGTCCTGCTTGCCATACAGGAAATCACAGCTGTTTTTTCAATAAAATTTGGGAGGAATAGATGGACAATATAATAAAAGAATTGCTAAAAGTCATAGAAGATAGACAAAAAAATCCTTTAGAAAAATCATATACCTGTTATCTGTTAGATGAGGGGACAGATAAAATTTTAAAGAAAATTGGAGAAGAGTGTTCTGAAACAATTATTGCAGTAA
The DNA here is from genome assembly GCA_030532035.1 of Clostridia bacterium. Taxonomy (GTDB): domain Bacteria; phylum Bacillota; class Clostridia; order Oscillospirales; family Acutalibacteraceae; genus JAUNLX01. Next base: position 27,914 of record JAUNLX010000010.1, read on the forward strand.
AAAATAAAGATAAAGTTGAAATTGTAAATGAAATCTGCGATTTGATTTATCATTTACTTGTTATGACGGTAAATGAAGAAATAGATATAGAAGATATAGAAGAGGAACTTAAAAACAGAACTCAGAAACAGAAAAATCTTAAGAATTTTCATCAAACCGATAAAAATAGCTAAATGCGAAATTCAAAAATTTAATTTTTATCACTAAAATAAATATATAAAAAAGGACTGAGACGATTTTTCGCCACAGTCCTTTAAATATAAATTTTATCTTATTTTTTTCATATATTCAGCTTTGAAATCTCCAGGATAAGCCTTTCTTTTTTCGTTTGTCAGAGGATCTTCATAGGCAAATACGCTTTCACATTTTGGGCAAATCAAGATATTTTCATTTTTGAAAGCTTTTAATGAAAATCCATATAAAGACATTCCCGTTTTAATATTTAATCGGAAAAAATGAACAGATTCATTACAGGAGGGGCAATCTATTAAAACTGTCTTACCCTGTAATTCAGCCTTTGTTTTATCTAATTTCATATCTTTTAAAATAAAATCTGCAATCATTTTTTACCTTTCTAAATTTCTAATCATTTGCCCTATTAATATTTGATCAATATCTAATGTGAATATTTTATCAATTTTACTAAATTTAATCAAGGCTTGCTAACAAATATCATAAATGGAAAAGTTCAATTATTCTTGTTAATGTGTTAAAATGCTTGCGTGATTATCAGCAAAGGACGGATATTTTGGATAACATTTTTAATATAGATAGAGAAATCTTAAAACTTTCAAAAGTTGCCGAAGAAAAAATCAAAGATCAGTTTATTGAAATAGAGAGAATACAAGAAATAAATTCTCAAAAAGTTCTCGCTGCTTTTATAAAAAATAAGGTCGGAGAAAGACACTTACATGGAACAACGGGATATGGTTATAACGATGAGGGCAGAGATGTTATAGACGCCATATATGCAGATACTTTTGGAGCTCAAGACGCCTTAGTGCGACATAGTTTTGCAAGTGGAACTCATACATTGACAGTTGCTCTATTCGGTATTTTAAGACCGGGGGACAGCGTTTTGTGCATTACTGGAACGCCCTATGACACCTTAAGAGGAGTGATAAAGTCTGACACAGATACGGGCTCTCTAAATGATTTTAATATAAATTTTGATACAGTTGATTTGAAAGCGGACGATAGCTTCAATGAAGATAAAATCTTTGAAAAACTAAATAAAAAAAAATATTCGCTTATTTACATACAGCGTTCGAGTGGATATGAAAATAGGCTTGCCTTTTCTTGTGAGCAAATCGGAGACATAGTTCAAAAGATTAAAAGTCTTTATGAAATAAATGTTATGGTAGATAATTGTTACGGCGAATTTGTACAAGATAAGGAGCCAACACAAGTAGGCGCCGATTTGATTGTCGGTTCACTTATTAAAAATCCTGGCGGAGTGATTGCAAAAGGTGGCGGATATATCGCTGGTAGACGAGATTTAGTGGAAAAATGCTCTTTTAGACAAACTGCTCCCAAAGTTGGTAAAGAAGTCGGGGCTACTTTTGACGAAAATAGAAATTTACTTTTAGGTTTTTATCTTGCTCCGAGAATAACTGCTGAAGCGATGAAATCTGCTATATTTACTTCTGCTTTATTTGATTTGATGAATTACGAAGTTTCGCCGTTACCAACAGTTAAAAGATATGATATAATACAGAGGGTAAATTTGAAAAAACCTGAGAATCTTGAAAAATTTTGTCAGGGACTTCAAAGTGGTTTGCCCATAGATTCTTATGTTGTTCCTTATCCTTGGGAAATGCCGGGATATGATAATAAAGTTATTATGGCAGCAGGCGGGTTTACAGCAGGTTCTTCAATAGAACTGTCTGCCGATGGGCCGATGAGAGAGCCATATACCGCTTATTTACAGGGTGGGATAGATTTTTCCACATCAAAAATTGCTATAATGTCAGCTGCTACGGAGGTTTATAGAAATGAAAGATAAACTCAAAAAATTAAAGAGTGGAACAGATTTTCGAGGAAATGCTATTGAAACCGATGGAATACTTGATTTTACAGATGAGGTCTGTGCTCATATTGCATACGGTTTTGCTTCATTTTTGAGAAACAAAATAACAAATAATGAAAATCTTACCATCGCCGTAGGACATGATTGTCGTATTTCAGCAGAGCGACTAAAAAATTCTTTTATAGAAGCAATTTTAGAAGAGGGAATCAATGTAATAGATGTTGGTTTGGCATCTACTCCCGCAATGTTTATGACCACAGTGAATTTTAATTGTGATGGTGCAGTTTCTATAACTGCTTCTCATCATCCTTTCAATAAAAATGGATTTAAATTTTTCACTGGCAAAGGCGGGCTGGATTCACCAGACCTTGATTTTATAATAGAAAATAGCGATAAAACAGAAAATATCGAAAAAAAAGGCGAACTCGATAATGCAAATTATATGAAAATTTATGCAGAAAATTTACGAGAAATGATTTGCAAGCAGGTAAATGCCGATGATTATTTACGCCCACTTCGAGATTTCAAAATAGCAGTTGATGCAGGTAATGGCGTTGGTGGATTTTATGCAAAAAAAGTTCTTGAGCCTTTAGGTGCCGATGTATCGGGCTCTGTTTATCTTGAACCTGATGGAACTTTTCCCAACCATATGCCAAATCCTGAAGATGAAAAAGCTATGGAGTCATTAAAAAAAGCGGTCTTAGAAAGTGGTTCAGATTTAGGTGTAATTTTTGATACAGATGTTGACAGAGCGGCCTGCGTATTTTCTGACGGAAAAGAAATAAATAAAAATGCGCTCATTGCCTTGATGTCATCAATTGTTTTGAAAGATTCTCCTGGTGCAACAATAGTAACTGACAGCGTTACCTCCGATGAATTAAAAATTTTTATTGAAAGTCTTGGAGGAAAGCACCATAGATTTAAGCGTGGATATAAAAATGTGATAAATGAAGCAAAGCGTTTGAATTATTTTGAGAGTATAGATTCTCCGCTTGCGATTGAAACTTCTGGACATGCCGCTATGAGAGAAAATTATTTTCTGGATGATGGCGCATATCTAATTACTAAAATAATAATTGAAGCAGCATTACTGAAAAAAGAGGGTAAAACCTTGATGACTCTACTTCAAGGATTTACAGAACCTGAATTTGCAAGAGAAGCCAGAATTAAAATTAATAAAGAAGATTTCAAAGATTATGGAAATTCGATTATTTCCGAACTTGAGGATTATTGTAATCAAACGCCGGAAAAAACTATCGTAGCTAAAGATAGTCATGAAGGCGTTCGAGTAAGTTGCCCGAGCCAACAGGGTTGGTTTTTGCTCAGACTCTCAGTTCACGATCCGATTTTACCGTTAAATATAGAGGGGCATAGCGAAGACGGTATTAAAAATATGGCGAAATTTGTCTTTGAATTTTTGAATAAATACGAAGATTTAAATTTGAACAAACTTTTGGAGCTGGTGTGAGATATGAAAAAAGATATTAAAGAATATATAAGAACGATTCCTGATTTTCCTGAAAAGGGAATTATGTTCAGAGATATAACTTCTGTTTTGAATGACGCAGACGGGCTTCGTCTTGCCATTGACCTTATGGAAGAAAAGGCCAAAAAATACGATTTTGATTTAATTGTTGGTCCTGAAAGTAGAGGTTTTATTTTTGGCGTGCCAATAGCATATAATTTATATAAGCCTTTTGCTCCGGTAAGAAAAAAAGGTAAGTTGCCTTCTGAAACCGTTTCGGTTGAATATGATCTTGAATATGGAACAGCTGTATTAGAAATGCACAAAGACGCTATAAAAAAGGGACAAAAAGTTCTTATAGTAGACGATCTTATGGCAACCGGTGGTACAATAGAAGCCATCACAAAGCTTGTTGAAAGCTTGGGTGGAGAAGTTGTCGCAGGAATTTTCTTAATTGAACTCAAAGGATTAAAGGGAAGAGAAAAATTTAAAAATTTTCCAGTAGAGACAATCATATCTTACGAGGGAAAATAGAATTTAATTTATTTAGACGGTGCGGGGCACCGTCTTTTTATTTATAAGCATTTTTATTTAATATTTTTATAAAAGTAAAATTTTCTCATTTAACCTACTTTTTACAGAAAGCGAATATAAACTCACAAATAGAATGATAAATTCGGAGTCGTAGGATAAACAAAGATAAAAGGAGTATTTATGAAAAAACATTTAGTTAAAGTGCTTACCGTTTGTGCAATCGTAATTGCATTGACCGTACAGCTATGTCTGTTTGTTTTTGCAGGTGGCGAAGGATTTGACCCCAAAACTTTGACTCTTCAACCTGGCGCAAACACTTCATCAGTAAATTTGAATTGGTATGCAGAGGGAACTGCTACACAGGGAAAAGTTGAATTCAAAGATGCAGACGGCAAAAAAATAACTGTTGACGCAAAATCTTCCGACACAGAATTCGGAGAAAAAGCTATGAAAGCAACAGTAAGCGGACTTAAAGCCGGAACAAATTACAAATACAAAGTTTCCAACGACAACGGCACAACTTGGTCCAAAGAATATTCTTTCAATGCACCAAAAGCAGGAAGCTTTAGATTTGCACTCGTTGGAGATCCACAAATTAAATATAAAAATGACGCTCATGGACTTCAAGCAAGTGATAGTGCAGCCTTTAGTTCAGACAAGACAGTTAAACAAGGTTGGGCTGATACAGTTAAGACCATACAGAGCAAGAATGTAAATTTCATTGCTTCAGTTGGAGATCAAGTTGACACTTCAACAAAAACAGTGGAAGAAGAATATAACGGATTTTTTGCACCAGAGTTTTTCAGAAGCAATATCATTGCTCCAGCAGTTGGAAACCATGATAGACATCAAGGTTTTATAAATCACTATAACTTACCAAATGAACAAGATGTAAGTGATTTAATTAAAATTGGTGTTACACCCGCAGCAAGTGAAGTAACAGCAAACAGAGGAAACTATTTCTATAGATACAACAACGCTTTGTTTGTAGTTCTCAACGACTCTCCATATCCGGGCAATAAAGAAGAGGCAAAACCATATATAGATGCTTACAGAAGAACTCTTGAAAAAGCAACAGCTGCTAACAAAGACGCTAAATGGATTTTTGTTCAACATCATAAATCTACAGCTTCAGTTGCACAACACGTTGCTGACAGAGACATTCAATATTATGTTGAAGCAGGACTTGAAAATCTTTTTGATGAATTCAATGTAGATTTTGTTCTCGCAGGTCATGACCATGTTTATGCTCGCTCTTATGTTATGAAGGGTGGAAAGAGAAACAGCAAACCCTTAAACGACTATAAAAATCCTGATGGAAGAATATATATGACAGTTAATACTGGTTCAGGACTTAAATATTACGGAATATTCTCAAGCAAATTATATGTTAAAGATAATTCCGATTATCCCTATCTTGCAAACGGAAAAACTGGTTCTGAAGAATATATGAAAAAAGTATTCCCACTTTCAACTCACAAAGCAGAACAGACAAGACTTCCAGGATATTCCATAATTGAAGTAACGGAAAACAAAGTAACTTTCTCAACATATTCAACATATGATAATGTAGAGACAATGGGCGACGAAACACAAGCTACAGATGTGTTCAGTGTTTCAAAAGTTACAGATAAAGTTAGCACTCAAAAATCAGACAAAAAGAATCCTACAACAGGAATTACTCTTACCGGTGGAGCAATGATTATACTCAGCTTGCCAATTGGAGCTTTCATAATTAAAAAACGCAATAATTAAACAAAACACAAAACATAAAAGCGAAGATGTTTCGAAAGATTCATCTTCGTTTTTTATATAAATATATGAATATTTTGATTTAACGGTATATCTAAGCACTAAGAGGGTTTATTTTTGACTTTTTACATTTTATAAAATACAATAATTAGGCGACCGATTTGGGCAGTTGCGTGCATATTTATGTATGAGGAAAGTCCGAGCTTCACAGAGCAGGGTAACGGTTAACGACCGCCGAGGGCGACCTTAGGGAAAGTGCAACAGAAAATTACCGCCTGTTATTACAGGTAAGGGTGGAAAGGTGAGGTAAGAGCTCACCGTCACATGTGAGAGCATGTGGGCGTGTAAACCCTATCCGAAGCAACACCGACTTAAATGATTTGCTCGATCTATATTTAGACGGGTGGCTTGAGGTTTGCGGCAACGCAAATCCCAGATAGATGATTGCCTTAAATGACAGAACTCGGCTTACAGAATCGGTCGCATAGGAGAATAAATTGGAAAAAATTTTAGCGACAGTTGAAGAACTTGTTTTTAGACGCTCTGATACATCTTTTACAGTAGCAGATGTAGTTGCAGAAGACGGCGAATTGATAACTATAGTTGGTACTTTGCCCGAAATTATGCCGGGAGAAAGCGTAGAACTTTCTGGAGATTGGGTAGTTGATCAAAATTTTGGTAAGCAATTTAAAGTAGAGCAAATAAGTCGTTCTTTCCCTGAAACAGCAAACCGCATACTCAAATATTTAAGTGGCGGAGCAATTAAGGGATTGGGACCTAAAACTGCACAAAAAATAGTAAATAAATACGGAGATAAGACTTTTGAGATTTTAGAAAATGAACCTCGAAAGCTTACAGCTATAAGAGGCATTTCAATCGAGAAAGCAGAAAAATGGTCTGAAGATTTTAAGCTGCGATTTGAGACGCATAAAACTTTAATGCAATTAGAAAATATGGGATTTTCTGTTTCAGAATCTATTAAAATATACTCAGCTTTTGGCAAAGCCTCAATAAATATAATTAGAGAAAATCCATATATTTTATGTACTGATACAAATTTAAAAATTCCCTTTGTGCAAATTGAGCAGCTTGTCCAGAAGCTCGATAATAAAATTGATGATAAATATAGAATGGAAGCGGGAATAATTCATGTGCTTTCTCACAATATTCTAAATGGTCATACTTGTATTCCAAGAGAAAAACTCTTAGCTCCTTGTGCAAATCTATTAAATTGTTCAGAAGATGAAATAGATATTTGCTTAGATGAAATGTTTGAAAATTCAAAAATAAAAATTTATAAGAGGGGAAATAGAGAATATATCTTTTTACCCGCTCTTTATGAAGCAGAACTTAAAAGTGCCGAAAAACTAAATTCTCTACTTAAATTTAATCCAAGATCAATTGAAATTAATGAAAATACAATTAAAAACCTTGAATCAAAACATGGCTTAAAATATGATACGGAACAAATAAAAGCCATAAAAATTGCGGCAAACAAAGGGTTATTAATTTTGACTGGTGGACCTGGTACTGGAAAATCTACAGTATTAAATGCAATTTTAGATATATATAAAGAGGACGGTGTAGACTGCGTTTTAGCTGCTCCTACGGGAAGAGCTGCAAAAAGATTAAATGAAATAACTTCTTATCCCGTTAAAACCATTCATCGTTTGCTTGAATGTGAAAAATTAGATGAGGGTGATGTATATTTTAATAAAAATGCTCAAAATCCAATTAATGCACAGGCCATAATCATTGACGAAGTTTCAATGATGGACATCTATTTATTCTATAGTCTTTTAGACGCAATAGGACCGTCAAGTAGACTGATTTTAGTTGGAGACTCAAATCAACTTCCGGCTGTGGGACCGGGCAATGTATTACCTGATTTAATTGCCTCTGATTTAATGCCTGTTGTAGTTTTAGATAAAATTTTCAGACAAGCTGGCGAAAGTGCAATAGTAGAAAATGCTCACAAAATAATAAATGGAGATACGCCAGAATTTAACGAAAACAGTCGTGATTTTTTCTTTATGAATCGTGAAGATGAACTTAAGATAAAACAAAATATTACAGAACTATATAAAAGTAGACTGCCAAAGGCGTATGGCTTTGATATGGAAAATGATATTCAAGTTTTATGCGCCACCAAAAAGGGAGTTTTGGGAAGCATTAATTTAAATATTGTACTTCGTGAAATTGCAAATCCGCCGTCTGACAAAAAAGCTGAAATTAGAACTCAAAACGGAATATTTCGTGAGGGCGATAAAATTATGCAAATAAAAAACAACTATAATATAAAATGGAAATCTCAAAATGAGAAAGACAAGGGGATTTTCAATGGAGATATAGGATATATACAAAAAATAAATAAAAGAGCAGAAAAAGTACTGATTGACTTTGACGGTAAAATTGCAGAATATGATTTTTCCGGCTTGAGTGAAATTATGCACGCCTATGCAATTACCGTTCATAAAAGTCAGGGAAGTGAATATGAATCAGTCATTATGCCTATGCTATCAATTCCATACAAACTCAGATATCGAAATCTTCTATATACTGCAGTTACAAGAGCTAAAAAAATTATGATTTTAATAGGCTCTATGAGAATAGCAGAAGAAATGGTAAAAAATGAAAGCAAGAATAAAAGATATTCTGCTCTGTCATTTTTCTTAGAGGAGGGCAGATGAGATTTTCGGAAATATTATTTCCCAATTTTTGCCCTGTTTGTTCTTTAGGTATGGAAATTGGTCAGGAAATTTGCCCTGAATGTAAGGAGAAAATTGAAAAGCTTGTAAATTTAAATCCTCCCAAAATTTTATCGGGAGGATATTTATTAGGAGAACATTTTGCTTTTTATTACGAAGATGCAGTAAAAAAATCTATTGCAAATTACAAATTTCAAAAACAAATTGGCATACATAAATTTTACAAAACATATTTTGATAGAGCATTTCAAAAAGTTTCGGAAATATTTGACTATGATTTTGTAATGGCAGTTCCAGTATCTGACGCAACTTTAGTAAAAAGAGGCTTTGATCAGAGTAAAATTTTATTGTCAGACTTAAATATTGAAAATAAAAAGAAAATCAAAAATATAATAAAAAAGAAAAATAATGTTAAAAGTCAACATTTGCTTTCAAAATCAGAGAGAAAGAAAAATGTAAAAGACGCATTTTACCTTGGTAAATCGTTTGATATACAAAATAAAAACATAATTTTGATTGACGATATTAGAACCACTGGATATACAGCAAATGAAGTGGCAAAAATTCTCATTAAACAGGGAAAGGCCAAACAAATCTTTTTGCTCACTTTGGCAAGGGCAAGCGAATAAAAAATCTCCGTTAAATTTCAGTGCTTTTATATGAAATTGTTATATTTTAACTTATATATTAAAGTTGATTTATTTAAATATTTAACTTATTATATAACTTGGTTAGATTTTTGAAAATTTACGAAATTTTGAGGTGTCCTATTGATTGGAATAAATATAGGAATTGATTTAGGGACAACCTCAGTTATTGCTTATATAGACGGAAAAGGTATAGTTTTATCTGAACCGTCGGTTGCCGCTTACAGTACAAATAACGGCAATATGATAGCTGTCGGCGAAAGAGCGAGAAGAATGATAGGCAGAGAGCCGCCCTCTATTGTTACGGTAAGGCCACTAAAAGATGGAATCATTTCCAATGCCTATGTAACCGAGCAAATGCTGAGGTTTTTCATAAAAAAAATTTGTGGCAATAAAATTCTAAAGCCCAATGTAATAGTATCCGTTCCGGCATTTGTGACAGCACTGGAAAAGAGAACCATCTTAGATGTTATAACCTCCTGTGGTGTTGCAAAAGCATGTATAATTGAAGAGCCGCTTGCAGCTGCTATCGGTTCTGGAGAAGCTATCTCAATTCCGAGTGGTGTCTTTGTTGTCGATATAGGTGGGGGAACAACTGATTCAGCAATAATTACTATGAATTGTGTGTCTGTATCTTCATCTATCAAAATTGCCGGCAATGAAATGACAAAAGATATAATAAATTATATTCGAAAAGAGAAAAAAATAATTATCGGAGAAATCACTGCAGAAAATATTAAAAAATCTATTGGCAGCGCCATAAAAAGACCCGAGGAACTTGCTGTTTTTGTTAAGGGAAAAGACTATGTCACGAAAATGCCAGTGAGCTTTGAAATAACTTCAACTGAAATTTATGAAGCATTAAAAAGCAATGTGGATAAAATTTGCGAAGATATAAAATCTGTATTTGAGAAAACGCCTCCAGAACTTGTAAGTGATGCAGGAGAAAAGGGGATCATTTTAACTGGCGGCGGCTCGTTATTGTACGGAATGGACAAGGCGATTGAAAGTGCAACAGGCGTAAAAGTTAAAGTCGCAAAAGACCCACTCAACTGCGTTATAAGGGGAATAGGCAAAATAATTGCCGATGAAGGTTTTTTATTTGAAAATGGATATTTTTTCAAGACAAAAGATGATTTTATTGATTATTTAGAAGAAGATATACAATAGGTGAATTATGTACGATGCAATGCCGGAGGGCACAGAGCCCGGAGGTCTTAGGGACCGAAGTGAAATTAAAATTTTAATATGTTTTCTTATAGACAAGTTGGATTTTGAACTTACTGCTGCTGATATAGGTGAATTTGCAGTAAAATCTGGTTGTGCAAATTTTTTTGAAGTTATGGGAGCGGCAAAGGAACTCATTGACAATGATAGAATAATTGAAAATGCAAATGGTTCTTTAAATCTTACTGAAAAAGGACAGAGGGCAGCTTCAATTTTATATAAAGAATTGCCGCTTACAGTCAGGGAAAGTATTTTAAATGTAGCACTTAAAGATTTGACATACAGACAAAATGAGAGAGAAAACCCCGTTAAAATAACTCAAAATGAAGATGGATATGAAGTTTCTATTTCACTTATAAACAAAGATGAAAAAATGATGGAAATTAAATTTTATGTTTCCAATTTAGACACTGCAGAAAATATAAAAAATAATTTCTTGAAAGATCCAATAAAAATCTATTCTGAATTATTCTCCTCGCTATTAAGCGAGTAAAAAATAATAGAGTGGAAATAAAATTTAATTTTTGATATAATAAATAAGTTTTACAACAGTTTTAGGAGGATGTACAGTGAGCTTAAAAAGTCATGAAAAAATCGGAGCAAACGATTATAAATTAGAGGTTGAAATTGATTCTGAAAAATTTCAAAAAGGCATTGATAAAGCATACAATTCAATGAAAAACAAAATTGCCGTTCCAGGATTTAGAAAAGGAAAGGCAACAAAAGGCCTCATCGAAAGATATTATGGTAAAGAAATTTTCTATGAGGAAGCATTTAATAATATTTATCCCGAAATTATGGAAAACATTATCAAAGAAAATGACTTTGATATTGTTGATATGCCTAAAAATATCAATATAGATAAAATGAGCGCAGAGGAAGGGGTTTCATTTACTGTTGAAATTACTGTTAAACCAGAAATTGAACTCAAAGATTATAAGGGTATAGAAGTAAAACAACCTGAAACTAAAGTTTTAGCAGCCGATGTCAACAAAAAGTTAGAAGAACTCAGAGACCGTAATGCTCGTATAGTTGACAAAGAGGGAAAATCTAAGTCTGGAGATATTTGTGAAATTGATTTTGAAGGTTTCGTAGATGGAGAAGCCTTTGAAGGTGGAAAAGCCGAAGATTATGAAATTACAATTGGCTCAAATACATTTATTCCTGGATTTGAAGATGGCTTAATCGGCAAAGAAGTTGGCGATGAATTTGAATTAAATCTTAAATTCCCAGAACAATATATGGAAACTCTTGCAGGAAAAGATGTAGTTTTCAAAGTTAAGATGAAGTCAATCAAAGAAAAAGAATTGCCAAAACTTGACGATGAATTTGCAAAAGATGTCAGCGAATTTGATACACTTACTGAACTCAAAGCTGATATTAAAAAGAAGTTGACACAGGACGCTAAGAAAGCAGCTCAAAATAATATTGATGAGCAAATTTTATCCAAATTACCGGAAAAAGTTAAAGTTGATTTGCCTGATGTTATGGTTGAAAATCAAATTGAAAATTCACTCAGAGAATTTAGCTATAACTTGCAATCTCAAGGAATGAATCTTGATTCATACTTAAACTTCACAGGCTCATCTTCTGAAGAATTTAAAGAGCAGATGAGACCAAGAGCAATAGATCAGCTTAAAATTGATTTAGCTTTAGAGAAAATTTTTGTCGATGAAAAACTCAAGGTATCCGACAAAGACATTGAGAAACAGTATGAAGATATGTCTGCACTTTATTCAATGCCAGTTGAAGATATTAAAAATGCTATTCCAAAAGAGCAGATTGAACTCAATCTTAAGAACTCAAAGGCTATTGAATTTTTAAGAAATAATGCAAAATTAGTAAAAGAAGAAGCTGAGAAGAAAGCTAAGACAGAAACAGCGAAAAAAACAACAGCTAAGACAACTAAAACAACTGCCAAAAAAACGACGGCTAAAAAAACAACTACAACAAAAAAAGCCCCTGCAAAAAAGACAGCGGCAAAGACAACTAAAAAGCCCGAAACAAAATAATAAAAAGGAGAATTAAATGAGCTTAGTACCATATGTAATTGAACAGACAGACAGAGGTGAACGCTCTTATGACATCTTTTCGCGTTTACTCAATGATAGAATAATAGTTTTGTCAGACGAGGTAAATGACACCACAGCTTCTCTTATAGTAGCGCAACTTTTATATCTTGAAGGACAAGACGCAGACAAAGATATAAGTCTATATATAAATTCGCCGGGAGGCTCTGTTACTTCTGGTTTTGCAATATATGACACAATGCAATATATTAAATGCGATGTAAGTACTATTTGTATGGGGCTTGCAGCATCTATGGGAGCATTTTTGTTATCCAGTGGAGCCAAAGGCAAGAGATTTGCTTTACCCAACAGTGAAATTATGATTCATCAGCCCTCAGGTGGAGCTCAAGGTCAAGCAAGCGACATCAAAATAGTGGCAGACCACATTCTTAGAACAAGAGAAAATTTAAATAAAATTTTAGCAGAAAACACTGGTCAGCCCTTAGAAAAAATCGCTATTGATACTGAAAGAGATAACTTTATGAGCCCCAAACAGGCTTTGGAATATGGCCTTATAGATAAGATTTTCGAGAAAAGATAAACGGAGGAATAATGCCTAAGAAAAGCAATCTGTATTGTTCATTTTGCAATAAAAGTCAAGATGAAGTAGACAAGCTAATTGCCGGGCCAAATGGAATTTTCATTTGTGATGAATGTGTTGAAATTTGTTATGATGCTATAAACGAAGATAAGCAATACATAAGCACGAATACTAAAGGAAAAAAGGAAAAAAAAGCTCTTCTAAAACCTCGTGAAATTAAAAGCCTTTTAGACGAATATGTAATCGGTCAAGATAAGGCAAAGGAAATTTTGTCTGTTGCCGTTTATAATCATTACAAAAGAATTTTCAATCAAAATTCCGATGGAGTCGAACTTCAAAAAAGCAATATATTGCTCATAGGTCCTACTGGTGTTGGAAAAACCATGCTCGCTCAGACTCTGGCAAAATTACTGGATTTACCTTTTGCCATAGCAGATGCAACAACTTTAACTGAAGCTGGATATGTCGGAGAAGATGTTGAAAACATTTTGCTCAGATTGATTCAAGCAGCCGACTATGATGTTGAGAGAGCACAAACTGGAATTATTTACATAGATGAGATAGATAAAATTGGAAGAAAATCTGAAAATGCTTCCATAACCAGAGATGTCAGTGGTGAAGGCGTTCAACAAGCTCTTCTTAAAATAATAGAGGGAACTGTTTCGAATGTCCCACCTCAAGGTGGTAGAAAACACCCTCAGCAAGAATATATAAAAATTGATACAAGCAATATTTTATTTATCTGCGGAGGAGCTTTTGACGGTATTGAAAAAATAATCGAAAAGAGAAACGGAAACGAGGGTCTTGGATTTAATGCTAAAATTAAATCTAAGAAAGAAGTTGAACTTGAAAATCCTTTACAGCTAACTTTACCACACGATTTAGTCAAATACGGCTTGATTCCGGAACTTGTCGGAAGAATACCCGTTATAGCTCCACTTGAGCCTTTGAATAAGAAATCACTTTGTAGAATTCTTTCTGAACCGAAAAATTCACTCATAAAGCAATATAAAGCTTTATTTAAACTTGACGATGTGGAATTAGAATTTGAAGACGAAGCTGTTGAAAAGATAGCAGAGATAAGTCTTGAAAGAAAAACTGGTGCAAGAGGACTTCGTTCGATAACTGAAAAATTACTTACTCCTCTTATGTATCAAGTTCCATCAGAACAAAAAATAGATAAAATAAAAATAACTGCAGAGTATGTTGATGACCCGGAAAATAAATCTCCAGAAATCACATATGATGAAAAAAAACAGAAAAAGGAAACTTATTACACAACTTATAATATACCGCAGAATAAGACCGCTAAATAAATAAAGCCCGATGAAATAAAATTCATCGGGCTTTTTATATTGGTTTTTAATCTTCCTCTTCTACATAAAAGTCTAAGTCTTTTTCATCTAAAACAGGTTCTGTAGTTTCTTCCATATAAAAATCTAAATCTTTTTCATTGACATCAATTTCATCAGCTTCATCAACAGAAACTTCCTCTGAAATTATTTCTTCATCAGCTTCATCAACAGAAACTTCCTC
>JAUNLX010000001.1 GCA_030532035.1 Clostridia bacterium
ATTATATCACTACTTTTATAATTTGTGTATAATTCTTGACTAAATTTTATATTTTCATTTTAAAACAAAAAAGCCCCTACTTTGCAAGCAGGGGCTCTGTCATAATTTTCAAATGTTTTTAATTATCAATTCGCTTTGAGGTATATTTAATTGCTCGAGTACTTTTTTTATTTCAAGGTTGACTTCATTCATTATAACAAAATATTTATCATAGGAATTTCCCTTTATGAAATAAATGAGTTCAATTTTAACTGCATTGTCATCAAAACTATTCACTCCAACTAAGATGTCAACCGTCAGCTCAACTTTTTCTATCGCTTCTTTTATTAAAGTAACGGCATTTTCTAAAGTTTCTTTCGGTATATTTCTGCTTACTATTATATCTTCAACTACTCTTCTCTTTTCTAATTTTGAATAATTGATAATAACATCATCGGCAAGTTTGGCATTCGGCACTGTTGCCAATGCTCCGTCAGCGGTTCTGATTTTTGTATTTTTCATATTTAAGTCTTCCACTGTGCCTTTTATGAAAGGTGTTTCTATCCAATCTCCGATATAAAAAGCCTTATTTGAAGCAAGGGAAAATGAGGCAAAGAAATTTTGAGCAGTGCTCTTAGCGGCAAGTGAAAGAGTCAAGCCTCCAAGTCCAAGTCCAGTTATAAGCCCGTTTATATTGTATCCGAGTTCAGAAATTATCATAACTGTTGCTATAGCAACAATTATAATTTTCATAAAATTAGAGGCAAAGATAACTGCTGTTTCATTCATTATATCTGTTTTTTTGAGCAGAGCTTTTGCTAAAAACAGAGATAAATTTGAAAGCAACCACGCAAATATACAAATTATCAGTGCCTTATACAGTCCACCAATGAAATTGTCAATTTTTACGGGAAATTTCATTGTCTTTAATCCCAAATATATTCCAGTTATAACTAAAAGAGAATATATGGGAGATTTGAGTTGCTTTTGAACTCTGTCTATCTTTGGAAAACGCTTTGAGATAGATTTTCTAAATAATCCGAAAATCAAGTGTAAGATTATCGGAATGACTACAGATACTATAAGTACAATAAAAATACCTAAAATAATATTATCTTTATTGGCAACGCCCCAAGCTGTGAGGTCGTTTTTGCTCATTTTTAAACCTTCAAATAAACTTGACATCTGTTGTACCTCATTTAACAACTAAGTTTATAATTTTTCCCTTTACGAAAATCTTTTTAATGATTTCTTTACCATCTATTGCCTGCTGTACTTTTTCACTCTGAAGTGCTTTTTCCAAAACTTCGTCGCTCTCTGCTTCAGGCGAAATAGAGATTTTTTCTCTTATCTTGCCGTTAATCTGAACCGGCATAGTTATTTCCTCTGCTTTGCATTTTGATTCATCAAATTCAGGCCACTTAGCTTCTTTGGAAAGCGTAGAAGAAAATCCA
This sequence comes from Clostridia bacterium, assembly GCA_030532035.1. Classification (GTDB taxonomy): domain Bacteria; phylum Bacillota; class Clostridia; order Oscillospirales; family Acutalibacteraceae; genus JAUNLX01. Next base: position 1,434 of record JAUNLX010000001.1, read on the forward strand.
AGTTCCTGCCAAAGTTCTTCGGTCAAATGTGGAGCAAAGGGATTGAGCAAGATAATTAAGGTCTTAAATTCTGCCTTTGTAATACTCTTTTTATCGTAAAATTCATTTACTAAGCTCATAAGACTGGCTATTGCAGTATTACTCTTAAGATTATCAATATCTTCAGTTACTTTTTTTATTGTCTTGTGAATTTTTGAATCCAATTCATAACTGTCTTTATCTACTAATAAATCTTTGAGATTATATACTTTATCTAAAAATCTGTCGCAACCTTTTATGCTTGCAGTGTTCCAGGGGGCAGCTTTTTCAAAATCTCCGATAAACATTTCATATAATCTGAGCGTATCTGCTCCAAATTCATTTATTATATCGTCTGGATTTACAACATTGCCTCTGGATTTAGACATTTTCTGTCCGTCTTCGCCTAAAAGCATTCCATGGCTGGTTCTCTTTTGGTAGGGTTCTTTTGTCGGTACAAGACCAATATCATATAAAAATTTATGCCAAAATCTGCTATACAACAAGTGCAAAGTTGTATGTTCCATTCCACCATTGTACCAGTCAATATTCTGCCAATAGTCAAGGACTTTTTTATTTGCAAGTTCGCTATCATTGTGAGGGTCGCAGTATCTCAAATAATACCATGACGAACCAGCCCATTGAGGCATTGTATCTGTTTCTCTCTTTGCGTCTGCTCCGCATTTCGGGCATTTTGTATTCACAAAAGAGCTGATTTTTGCAAGTGGGGATTCTCCCGTATCAGTCGGCTCATAACTTTCAACATCAGGTAAAACTATGGGAAGTTCGCTTTCATCAACCGGAACATATCCGCATTTTTCACAGTAAACCATCGGTATTGGCTCTCCCCAATATCTCTGTCTGGAGAAAATCCAATCACGCAATTTATAATTAGTTTTTCTTTCGCCTTTGCCAGTTTCGATAAGATATTCAATCATTTTTTGTTTGGCTTGTTCTACTGAAAGACCATCTAAAAATCCAGAATTTATCATCGTACCGTCATTGCAAGAAGTCATGGGGCCGTCAGATATATCTCCGCCACTCACAACTTGAATAATCGGCAAATCAAATTTTTTGGCAAAATCATAGTCACGATCATCGTGAGCTGGAACAGACATAATCGCACCTGTTCCGTAGGTAGACAAAACATAATCAGAAATAAAAATCGGTATTTTGCTGTCATTTACAGGATTTATCGCATATACGCCCTCAAGCTTTACGCCTGTCTTTTCATGCGAAAGTTCCGTTCTTTCAAAATCAGATTTTGCAAGACATTGCTCTCTATACTCAAAAACTTTATCAAAGTTTTTTATATCATTTTTCCATTGGTCTACAAATTTATGCTCAGGTGCTAAAACCATATATGTTGCACCGAAAAGTGTATCTGGTCGTGTTGTGAAAACAACTATATCTGAACCGTCATAAGCTTTAAATTTAACTTCAGCACCATAACTGCGACCTATCCAATTTTTTTGCTGTATTTTAACTCGCTCTATATAATCGAGCTCATCTAAATCATCAATAAGTCTATCTGCATATTCAGTAATTTTGAGCATCCACTGACTTTTGACTTTGTGGACAACATCACTTCCACATCTCTCGCAAATTCCGTTTGTAACTTCTTCATTGGCAAGTACACATTTACAGCCTGTACACCAATTAACATTCATTTCTTTTTTGTATGCTAATCCATGTTTGAACATCTGCAAGAAAATCCACTGTGTCCATTTATAGTATGAGGGATCAGAGGTTATAATTTCACGACTCCAATCAAAAGAAAATCCTAAAGATTTAAGCTGTCTTCTGAAATTATTTATATTTTGTTCCGTTACCACTGCTGGATGAATGTGATTTTTTATAGCATAATTTTCAGTGGGTAGACCGAAAGAGTCAAAGCCCATAGGATATAAAACATTATATCCCTGCATTCTCTTTTTTCTGGCAACTGCATCAAGTGCTGTATAAGATCTTGGATGACCTACATGTAAGCCCTGACCAGATGGATAAGGAAATTCTACTAATGCATAAAATTTTGGCAGAGAACTATCGTTTTTAGCTTGAAAAACTCCGCTCTCTTCCCAATAATCTTGCCATTTTTTTTCAATTTTTTTGAAATCGTAATTACTCATTGTCTTCCCCCGCTCTTATAAATTCAGCGTTCTTCCAAACGCCCTCCAAATCATATTTTTCACGGCTTGAAGCTGTGAAAACATGAACAATAACATCAAAATAATCTATTATCTGCCAGTCGTCAGCCTTATATGATTTTGTATTTGCAATTATATTTATTTTTTCCATCTCATATTCAACTTCATCTATCAAAGCTTTGACATGGTTGTTACTCATAGCTGTGCAAACAACAAAATAATTTGTCAAATCTGAAAGGCCCTCTAAATTTAGTAAAACGACTTCTTCGCCTTTTTTTTCGCCTAAAATATCTGCTATTTTTAATGCCTTTTCTTTACTTGTCATTGTCGTCAACTCTATAAAACTCCTTTATCATTTCGTTATATAAACCAATGGTGTTTGAACCTATCAGCAAATTATTTTTAACAAGGTAAGATATTTGAAAAGAGGTGATATAAAAAATTGCTTCATTTAATGAACGACTTGCCTTTTCTCTCACAATATCTACATCTGTATATTCTCGGTCTTCACTTATTAAATCTGCAACATAGACTACTTTTTCTAAAACAGACATCTTTGGTCGACCAGTTGTATGGTACCTTATCGCATTTATAACTTCTATATCTGTTTCATCTGTATTATTGATTATAAATGCCGCTCCTGCGGGAGCATGTAATAATTTATCGTTTTCCAACTCATCGTCGTTTATTTGAATTCCAGCCGTCTTTATTTCAAGCAATTGGTTTTCTCGGCTTTCATTTTTCATAATATCGTGTAATAATCCCGCTTTATATGCTCTATCCACATCGACATTATATAGTTTTGCGAGTGATTTTGAAGCTTTCGCCACCATTAAAGAGTGATTTAGTCTTTTACCCACGAGTTTTGAATATAGAATTTGCTTAATTTGCTCTTCAGTCAAAATACATTCCCCGCTCTATTATATATTCATAGACATCTTTGTTTAGATACTCTTGCGCTCTCAAATCCTTATTATATATTAACTTTCTGATTTTTGAAGAACTGATTTCAATCGGTTCAAAATCTAAAAATTTAATTTTTTCATTTTCAATTTTTGACTTAAATTTTTTATTCATATCAATTTGGAATTTTTCAGAATCTTCTTTTCTGGAAGCACCTATCAAAGTTACAAGTGAAAAAATCTTTTCATAATCTTTCCAACTGTCAAAGGACAGAGCCATATCTGAACCGACGATTAAATCTACACTCAAATCTTTATATTTATTAAAAAGATAATTTAGAGTATCTATAGTATAACTTTTTTGCGGTCTTGACAATTCAAAGTCAGAAATAAAAATTTCTGTTTTTTCACAGTGTAAATCAAAATTCAATTTACACATTTCATAACGCTCCAAAGCTGTCGCACCTACAATTTTTTTCCCCTCTCTATGAGGTGGTACTCGTGACGGCATAATTACAAGCATATCTGGTTCATAAACTTCAAGATATTTAATTGCAAGTTTTCTATGTCCTAAATGTGGCGGATTGAAACTACCACCAAAAAGACCTATTTTCAAATTTCCCTCTCTTTTAATTTTTCAAGTAATTTTTCAAGCGCTATTTTTCTATGAGAAATTTTATTCTTTTCCTCTGCACTCATCTGAGCAAAAGTCTTATCATCATTAAATAAAAAAATGGGATCATACCCAAATCCAGATTCACCTTTTTTCTCAAAAGCAATTTTGCCTTTTACAGTTCCCCGCGTCTCTATTTTTTCTCCATTTGGAAAAATCATACAAATCGCACAGACAAATTGTGCTGTTCGATCTTCTTTTTTTACTCCCTGTAAATTTGTCAAAAGCTTATTGATATTTTCTTCGTCATCTTTAAATTCACCTGCATATCTTGCCGAATAAATACCGGGGGCTCCGCCAAGAGCGTCAACTGATAATCCTGAATCATCGGCAATTACAGGAACTTTCACTAATTTGTGTAAATAATCTGCTTTTTTAAATGCATTTCCCTCAAATGTATCTGCATCCTCGACTATTTCGCCTACATCCATTCCTATATCGCTCGGTATAATCACATTAAAACCTGCAGATTTCAAAATCTGGTTAAATTCTCTTTTTTTATTTTTATTTCCGCTCGAAAGCAATAAATCTGTCATCTTAATTTCCTATTTGAAAAGATTTTTAAATGAAAACTTTTTCTTTTCTTCTTTTTCTTCTTCTTTTTTAACTTCTTTTTCTTCCTCTTTTATGAGGTCCTCAATTGTTTCATCTTCATTAAAGAGACTCTTTGCATATGCAGACGACTTAAAGGGAAGCATATCATCTATCTGCTCGCCCACTCCTATAAATTTAACAGGTAGATTCAGTTCATCTCTAATAGTTAAGACAATTCCGCCCTTAGCAGTCCCGTCAAGCTTAGTCAAAATAATACCACTTATATCTGCTACCTGCATAAATTCTTTGGCTTGATTTACGGCATTTTGTCCAGTCGTAGCATCTAAAACTAAGAAAATTTCTCTATCTGAATAAGGCAATTCTCTATCTATAACCTTATAGATTTTATTTAATTCTTCCATTAAATTTTTCTTGTTATGAAGTCTGCCCGCTGTATCACAAATAATAACATCGGCATTTCTACTTTTCCCTGCATTTATCGTATCGAAAACAACTGCCGCTGGGTCAGAACCCTCAGACTGTTTTACCATATCTACTCCGGCTCTATTTGCCCATTCTCCTAATTGATCAATGGCAGCCGCTCTAAAAGTATCTGCAGCACCTAAAATTACATTCTTGCCTTGAGATTTAAAATAAGCTGCCATTTTGCCAATTGTCGTAGTTTTGCCAACTCCATTTACACCAATTACTAAAACAACGGCGGGAACAGTTACAAAGTCAATTGTTTCATCGGGACCTAAAAGCTCGGTTATAACTTCCTCGATTAATTTTTTGACTTCTGCTTTATCGTGAACATTTCGCTCTTTGACCTTTTCTTTTACTCTGTCAATTATCTTTTGAGATGTATATGCACCAACATCACTCACAATTAAAATTTCTGTGAGTTCTTCATATAAATCATCTTCAATGGCGTCGAAAGTATCTAAAACATCATCTATATTATTTTGCAGATTATCTCTCGTTTTTTTGAGTCCAAAACTTACCTTTTTATTAAAAATTCCCAAAACTTCGCCCCCTAAATTTTCATTTTACTTTCTATTTCTTTTAAATCCATAAGTAAGAGCTTAGAAACGCCCTCTTCTTGCATGGTAACACCGTAGAGTCTGTCTGCCTCTTCCATTGTTCCGCGCCTGTGTGTTATCAAGATAAATTGTGTTTTATCAGTCATTTTTCTAACATATGCCGCAAATTTTGCAACATTCACATCATCAAGTGCCGCTTCAACTTCATCAAAAATACAAAACGGAGATGGATTTACTTTCAAAATCGCAAATAAAAGACAAATTGCCGCAATTCCCTTTTCTCCACCAGATAATAAGCTTATATTTTGAACATTTTTCCCCGGTGGCTGTACGCTTATATTTATATTGCTTTCAAGAATATCTTCATCATTTTCAATTTCAAGACTCGCTTTACCACCTGAAAACATCTCTACAAAGACAGTTTGGAAAGCTTTGTTGATTTTTTCAAATTCTGTCTTAAATCGCTTTGTCATTGTATTTGTGAGTTCTCTGCTTAATTTAAGTAATTTCGCCTTAGCTTTTTCAATATCTTCAATTTGCTTTGTATATTCTTTATATCTTTCGTCTAATTCCTTAAACTCTTCTATTGCTCCAACATTTATATTTCCGAGTTTTCTTATTTTTTCTTTGAGTAAACCTATCTGCAGACGAGTTTGACTGATATTGTCTGTTTTTTCAGCCTCTTCTCTTGCACCTGCAATAGTCAGAGAATATTCTTCATATAATTTACGATTGGTTTCTTCATAATTTTCTCTTTCATTTGCAAGTTTTTCTCTTAATCTTGAAAGTTCTCCCGTTGTCTTTTCTCTGTCTTCCATTTGAATTTTTTCAAGATTTCTCAAATTGGTAATAGCTTTCTCAAAATCGGAAGATTTTTTCAAAATTTCTTCTATTTTTTCATTGTCAGATATTATTTTTTTATCAATTTCAGAAATTTTTTCATTAATTTTTTCTTTTTCTTCTCTGTATAAATTTATCTGGCTTAAAATACTTTCCTTTTCTTCATTTAAACGAGATATTTTTTCGTCGCTGTCACGCATTGATGAATTTAATCCATCAAGTATATATTTTTTATTTTCTATTTCTTTTTCAAAAGCAATTATTTCTTTTTCAAATTGTATCAGTCGTTCAGAAAGATTTTCGCTCTTTGAATCTGTTTTTTCTTCACTTACTTGAGATAAAGATTTTTTGAGTTCTTCATTTTTTTCATTTAAGTCTTTTATTTTGATTTTTATCTCTTCTGAGATATTTTTATTTTTTTCAAGTCTTTCTATGACAAAAGCTTTATCAGAATTTAAAATTTCCAAAGCTTTTTCTCTTTCAGATATTCTCTCTTTTAAGCTCCTTAGCCTTTCTTCGCCGACAAGAAAAGCTTGATTTATTCTCTGCATATCTCCATTTGCACCGTCAAAATCAGCATTTATTTTTGCGAGTGCAGATAATTGCTCTTTGTATTCTCCGGCAATCTGTGACAGCTTTTCCTCTTCTTTTTCAAAATTTGACTGTAATTTTGCAATTTTGTCTTTTATAGAAAGTAATCCAGAAGTTTTTACCTTTGAACCACCGGTAACAGAGCCTCCAACGCCAATAATTTGACCGTCTAACGTTACTATTCTGAATCTATTTTTATATTTTTTTGCCAATTTAAAACCGTTGTCTATCGTATCGACAACAACCACTCGCCCAAGCAAAAATTCAACAATTTGTCTGTGTCTATCTTTGCTTTCAACGAGATTAGAAGCAATATCAATTACTCCGTCATTTGAAGTTATTCCACTTTCATTTAATTGTCTTGCCTTTATTGTATCAACTGGTAAAAAAGTCAATCTTCCCATATTTTTATCTTTTAGGAATTTGACTGCTTTTTTAGCGGAAATATTACTGTCTGTAATAAAGTTTTGAATGGCTGCTCCTAAAGCAGTTTCTATAGCTAAAGAATATTCCGATTTGGTCTTGATGTTTTCACTGAGTGAACCCTCAATACCTGCAAGCATTCCACTTTTTACAGCTTTTGAAAAAGAAACTGCCGACTTTGACCAACCACCCAAATTATTTTGGTATGTTATCTGCATTGCCAGTTCATTTTTCAATTTGAATATATTCTCTTTGAGCTGTTCTATTTTTTCTCTGGTATTTTCTACCTTTTCAGTCTGTTTATTTTTGCGCATTTCATATCCTGACAAGATATTTGTAACGCTCTTGAGATTTTTTTGCGATTCTTCAAAAGCTTTTTCTTCAGACTGTAAATCTTTTATTAAAGAAGTCTTGGCTTCATTTTGTTCTTTTATTTTGAGATCTGCCTGTTTTAAATCTTCATTTAACTCATTTATCAAAATTTCATTGGCAGAATTTTCAAGATTGAGTTGTGATAATTTGGAAGTATTAATGTCGATAAGATTTTGGATTCCCATGGTCTTATTTGTTTCTTCTTGCATTAGATCATTGAGGGATTCCAGCTCTTTGCTTGTGTCGGAATGTTCCTTTTCTAACTTTTCTTTTTCTGTGACAAGTTCATCTACTTTACAGGACAATTCATCTACTCGAGATTGAACTTCTTCCTTAGAGCCACCTGAAAAATCAATCTCATTTTCAATTCTCTGCACATCACGCATTGAATTTTCAATATTATTGTCTGTAACTGCAAATTGAGAATTTAGCGAAGACTTTTCTTCGTTCATTTTAACGATGGCATTTTTCAAAGCTTCCACAGCCATAGCTGTTTCTTGATTTTCATCTGTCTGTTCTTCTATTTGTCTTTCTGTTTCAGCTAAATTTTTATTTATATTTTCATACTCTACTTCATTTATATCGAGTTTATGTTCAATTTCCTTTACCTTAGATTCAATTTCAGACAAGAGTGTAAGTCTCAAGGAAACATCTAATTTCCTTAAGTCATTTGCATATACAAGATATGCCTCCGCTTTTTCTTTTTGCCTTTTGAGAGGCAAATATCTGTCTTTTATTTCAGCATATATATCTTTAAGCCTTATGAGATTTTCTTCTGCTGCCTCTATTTTTCTGACTGCTTCAATTTTTTTGAAACGCAGCTGTGAAATTCCCACAGCTTCATCAAAAATTTCTCTTCTATCTTTACCAGCAGATGAAACTAAATTTTCAATTTTTCCCTGTGAAACTATGGAATATCCATTTTTACCGATACCTGTATCGAAAAATAGCTCATATATATCTCTGAGTTTGACTTTTTTATCATTTATTTGATATTCACTTTCGCCACTTCGATAATAAGTTCGGGAAATACAAACCTCTTTTTTATTTAATTTTAGAGAATTATCTTCATCTTCTAAAAAAATTTTTACTTGAGCAAATCCCTTTGCCGTCCTTTGATCAGTTCCACTAAAGATGACATCGGTCATTTTAGAGGCTCTTAAAGTTTTAGTGCTCTGATCTCCAAGCACCCATCTAACTGCATCAGAAACATTGCTCTTGCCACTTCCATTGGGGCCGACAACAGCAGTAAGTCCCCGATCAAAGACAAGTTTTGTCTTATCGGGGAAAGATTTAAATCCTTGAATTTCCAATGCTTTTAATATCATCTATACTTACTTTATAATTCCCATAAGCTTGAGCGCTTCTTTAGCCGCCATTTGCTCTGCGTCTTTTTTTGTTCTTCCTTTTCCACTTCCAATTACATTGTTGTTAATCTTAACATCAAATGCAAAGGTCTTATCGTGAGGAGGTCCCTCTTCGCCAGTTTGCACATATTCGAGAACTTCGGCGGGATTTTCCTGCACGACTTCCTGCAAAGTAGTCTTATAATCGCTGATATTCGTACTACTTTTTTCTTTTTCATCAAAGGCTTTTACAAATCTAAGAATAAACTTTTTTGCTTCTTCCAAACCACCATCAATAAAAATTGCGGCGATCAAAGCTTCAAAAGCATTTGCCAAATTAGAAGCTCGCTGTCTACCCTTATTTTTTTCTTCTCCCTTGCCCAAATACAAATATTTCCCAAGATCGAGTTGTTTTGCAAAACCATATAGAGCGTTCTCGCAAACTGCAGCCGCTTTATATTTTGTCAAATCTCCCTCAGGATGATCTGTATATTTGTCGAAAAAATATTCTGCACTGACTAAACCTAAAACGGAATCTCCCAAAAATTCTAAACGCTCATTAAAACTTATATTTTCTCTTTTTTCATTTGCATAAGATGAATGAGTGAGAGCCGTTTTAAGAATAGACTTATCCTTAAATGTGTATTTAATTTTTTCTTCTAATTCTTTCATTTTTATTCTTCCGCCGATTCAATAACTGTGTCGACAAAGTCGCCAAGTGTTTCACAGTCGGCAAAATCTTCGTCTTCCATTTCCATTTCATATTTATCATTGATTGCATAAATTAACTCAGATACGGTAATCTCGTCCATCCCAAGTTCGTCAAGCGTCGCTTCATCATACAATTCATCAAGTGTTATGTTCAATTGTTCAGAAATAAATTCTACAATATTTGACCTTTTCATGTTTCCTCCGATAAATTAAAATCAATAAATGTATGGTATGTTAAAACTTATTTGATGTCAAGGTAAATTAAGACTCAAACAAGCTGTTTTAAAATCTTTTATCGCTCTATTGGATAAAGCGAGATAACGGTCTTTTTTCGATCGTATTTTTTCATCAAGTGGTATAAGTATTCCGAAATTTGCACCCATTGGCTGAAAATCTTTATTTTCATTGTCTGTTATATATGAAATCAAGGCACCAGTCATAGTCGTTTTAGGAAAAACTATGCTCTTTTCAATATTAAGTGCCTTAAAAGCTGCGGATATACCTGCAATTCTACCCATCATCATCGCTTCGTTATATCCCTCACTTCCGATTATCTGCCCTGCAAAATAAATATTTGGATTTGACTTTAAACTCAAATCAGAATTCAAAAGCTTCGGAGAATTTATATATGTATTTCTGTGCATTACTCCATATCTCATAAATTCTGCCTTTTCCAAAGCTGGAATCATTGAGAAAACTCGACGCTGTTCTCCGAATTTCAAATTAGTTTGAAATCCGACTAAATTATATAAACTTCCCTCTGTATTTTCTCGCCTAAGCTGTAGCACAGCATATGGTTTTTCTTTTTTTTCATCGTTATACAGTCCTACGGGTTTCAGAGGTCCATATCTCAAAGTATCCTCTCCACGAGAAGCCATAATTTCAATCGGCATACAGCCTTGATAAAAATCACTTTTTAGAAAATCTCTGTCTATTACTCTCTCAGCTTGTATAAGTTCAGTATAAAAATTTAGATATTCTTCTCTATTCATAGGACAATTCAGATAATCAAATTTATCTCCTCTGTCATATCTGGATTTAAAATATGCTCTATCCATATCCACACTTTCAGAAGTTATAATCGGACTGACTGCATCATAAAAAGAGAGCTGTTCCCCCGTCAATTTACATATTTCTTCTGCAAGTTCCCCGTCACATAAAGGGCCAGCAGAAATTATAGTAATTTCATTTGGATTAATTTTTTTTGCTTCTCCAAAAATTACTTTTATATTTTTATTAGATAAAATTTCTTGTGTTATTAATTTAGAAAATTGATGTCTGTCAACTGCCAAGGCTCCTCCTGATGGAACCTTTGTTTTTTCAGCATTTTTCATGCAGATTGAGTCTAAAAGTCTGAGTTCTTCTTTCAAAAGTCCCGACGCTGTTTCCAGTCGCATAGCTTTTAAGGAATTGGAACAAATTAAATTAGAAAAAGTCTTTTGCTTTTCATATAAATTGACCTTTACTCCTAAAGAGGCCGCCACTGAGGCAGCCTCCACTCCGGCAAGTCCGGCACCAATTATATTAATTGTCTTCGTTTTCTCTTTCATATCCACAGCCCTCTTTCAGACAATGAATCTTACCTTTCTTGCCTTTGGTCTTAAATAGACTACTTTGACAATTTGGGCAATTTTCTTCAGTTGGTATATCCCAAGTTAAAAAATCACAATCGGGATAATTTCCACAACCATAGAAAACATATCCTCTTTTTGTTTTTCTCTGAACAACTTTGCCTCCGCATTTAGGACAAGTTGCCTTTGTTTCGTTGATTAATGGTTTTGTATTTTTGCATTCAGGATAACCTGGACAAGCGAGAAATTTTCCATATCTACCAACTTTGACAACCATCATTCTGCCACATTTTTCACAGGGAATATCTGTTTGGTCTTCTTTTAATTCAATTTTGACGCCTTTCATTTCCTCTTTTGCTACTGTGAGTTGTTCTTCCATTTCTTTATAAAAATCGGAAATTACTGCCAAAGACTCCGTTTTTCCTTCACTTATTTCATCTAAATCATCTTCCATTTTTGCAGTAAATTCATAGTCAACAAGTGAAGAAAATCTATCAAGCAAAAGCTTAGTAACCACTTCTCCAAGTTCAGTTGGCTTGAGTGATTTTTGCTCTCTAATTATATACTCTCTGCTTATAATAGTTGAAATAATTGAAGCATAGGTAGAGGGTCTGCCAATTCCATTTTCTTCAAGAGCTTTAACTAAAGACGCTTCTGTATATCTTGCAGGTGGTTGAGTAAAATGTTGTTCACCATTTAATTTATCGAGCGAAATTTCATCTTCTTTTTCAAGGTTTGGTAATTGTTTTTCTTCCTTTTCTGTACTGAAAGACAACACTGTAAAGCCGTCAAACTTTACGTTACTTCCCGACGCATTCAATTCACAGAATTTAGATTTTTCGTCGGTGCGTGATTTTATAACAATTTTTATAGTATTTTGTATGCAATCTGCCATTAAGCTCATTAAAAATCTCGCTCTTATAAGCTTATATAATTTATATTGATCAGATGACAAATAACCTTTTATTTCTTCTGCACTCAGTGACGGATCTGTAGGTCTAATCGCTTCATGTGCGTCTTGAGTATTTTTTCTACTCCTGTAATGTCGTGGTTTTTCTGGTAAATATTCTTTGCCATATTTGCTTTCAATAAATTTTGTGGCTTCTTGTCTTGCCTCTTTGGAAATTCTAAGAGAATCGGTTCTCATATATGTTATAAGTCCGACGGTTCCCTTTTCTCCAAGGTTAATGCCCTCGTAGAGTTCCTGAGCTGTCTGCATTGTTCTTCGTGTTCTAAAGCCCAATTTATTAGAAGCTGCCTGCTGTAAAGTTGAGGTGTTAAAAGGTGGTGCAGGCGTTCTCTTTCTTGTTCCATACTTAACACTCTCAATTTTATGGTTTGCTTTTTCTAAAAACGCTATATATTCATCATTTTCAGCTTTATTTTTTATTTCGACCTTGCCTTTTTCGTCCTTTACAAGAGAAGCTGTAAAGGTTTCTTTTTTTGACGGCACATTGAAATCTGCTTCTATAGTCCAGTATTCTTCTGGTTTGAAAGCTCTAATTTCATTTTCACGATCAACAATCAATCTTACGGCAACGCTCTGAACTCGTCCAGCCGACAAACCTCTTCTTATTTTTTGAGAAACAAAGGGACTGAGTCTATATCCAAAGAGTCTGTCTAAAATTCTCCTTGTTTTTTGAGCCTCGAATAAATCCATATCAATTTTAGTAGGATGATTTATACCATATTCAACGCCAGTTTTTGTAATTTCATTGAATGAAACTCTATTTTTTTCTTTTAAATCTAAGCCAAGCAAATATGCAAGATGATAAGATATTGCCTCTCCCTCACGATCGGGGTCAGTGGCAAGTAATACTTTATCTGCTTTTTGTGCCTTTTCTTTGAGAGCTTTTACTAATTTCTCTTTGCCTTTAATTATGCCGTATTTAGGCTCAAAATCATTCTTTACATCTATATTGAGCCTTGCAGCTGGTAAATCTCGAATATGCCCCATAGACGCTTCTACATCGTAATCTTTTCCCAAATACTGTGAGATAGATTTAATCTTTGTAGGAGATTCCACAATAATCAGCGTTTTATTTGACTTAGCGGTACTTTTTTTACTCGTAGTCTTTTTTACTGTCTTCTTTTTCGCTGTAGTTTGATTTTTTGTGATTTTTTCTGTGTTGTCTGAAGCTTTTGAATCTTTAGTCATTTTATCCCTTTCTCAAGAATATATGTATTTTCCAGTCTGTGTAGTTTTAATATATTCAGTAATTTCTAACTCGGTAAGTATAGTCATAAGTTGACCTGCAGTCAAATTTACTTTCTCTATCAAATCTTCAAAAGATATTTCATCTTTTCCTATTTTGTCATATACAGCCAGTGTTTCTTTGTCAAAATCACTGCTTGGTGCTTTTTTGGTTTCTGCCATTTGCAAACTCTGTACCTTCTCTGAAAATTCCCTTTGCGACAGACCATATTCACATAAAATATCAAAGGGCTCCATTACAGGTATAGCTCCATCTTTTATGAGTTTATTTGAGCCATAAAATTCTTCTCTAAATATTGGTGCAGGCGTAACATAGACATCTTTTCCCTGCTCTAAAGCATATTTAGCTGTTATTAGAGAACCGCTCTTTAATCCTGCCTGCGTTATCAAAGTTGCCTTTGAAATTCCGGAAATGATTCGATTTCTAATGGGAAAATTATATTTATAAGCCGGCATTTTAGGTGGAAATTCTGATATTAAAATACCAGAATTTTGAATTTTATCAGCAAGTTTTCTGAAAGTAGTTCTAAATGGATATGAAAGTCCACTTCCCAGAATGCAGATTGTGTTTGCTCCCACTTCCAGAGCAGATTGGTGGGCTATGGAATCTACTCCCATTGCTCCTCCGCTTACTATGGTCATTCCATTTACAGACAAAGCTTTGGCAAATTCTCTTGTCGCTTTGCCATAATGCGATGTAGGATGTCTGCTGCCTACAATTGCAAATTTATTTTCATTTAATAAAGTTTTCTTTTTTCCTTTAGTATAGAGAATAAGAGGAAAATTTTCTGTTTCCAACAATTCCTTGGGGTAAAATTCAGAATCATATGAAATTATTTCAATTTTATCCTTTTTACATTGCTCAATAATTTTTTTGATTTTATCAGATTCAATATTTTTTATACGCTCAATCTGCTTTTTTGTAAAAAGGCCTGAATTTTTCCACTCATCTTCTCCAACAAGAAAAAATTCTTTTACAGTTTTGAAGTGGTCTATTACTGATTTTTGATGACCGCTGTACATCAAAGCTAAGCTCAAATGCAAAACACAACTCAAATCATCTTCAATCGGTTTATTTTGCAATTATTTCTCCACTCTGCGACAACAAAGATTATATTAAACGCAAACTTTGTCTTTTGTCAAGCAATCAGCCTTTTAATAAAACATATTTACGATTAGTCATTTTGATTGTCTTGTCATTTCCCAAATCACAATATTTGCCGCCGCTGCTGCATTGAGAGATTCTGAATCATTTCGCATTTTTATTGTTATTTTTTCCGTAAATTGTCCAACGGTATCATCAATTCCGTTGCCCTCATTGCCTATTATACATACGCAGGGCGATGAAAAATCTACCGTTGTTATGTCCTTTGCATCGGAGTCAACAAAAGTTCCATAAATTTTAAATCCCTTTTCTTTAAGAACCCTTAAAAGAGAGATAATATCATTGATTTGATATATATTTCTTTTAAAAGACGCTCCCATTGCTGCACGAATGAGTTTTGAATTATATAAATCACAACAATCACATAAAATTACATGGTCAATTCCCAGTGCAATTGATGATCGAAGTATCGTTCCAATATTAGATGGATTTTGTAATCCATATAAAATTAAAATTTGAGATTTGGAAATTTTTATTTGACTGTTCTCCCTCATTTTCACTGTTGCAAAAATTCCTTGATTCGTTTCTACATCAGAAATTTTTTTTGCCACATTTTCAGAGATTAAAGTCAATTTGTTTTTATCAAAATTTGAAATAAAATTTTTATTTTTTTCTATAAAATTTTTAGTTACATATAAAGCTTCAATTTCAAGTTTTGATTTTTGCACTTCATCAATAAGCCGAACACCCTCGACTAAAAAACATCTTTTTTGATTTCTCAATTTCGATGATTTGTTGAGTTTTGTCAGCTCCTTTATTGTAGGATTTCCAACTGATGAGATTTCTTTCATTTTCCACCTCAAAAAAAAGTCGCGTGGAAACCACACGACCGTTTTTTATTACAACGCAGCCTTAGCTTGATTTACAAGTTCTGTAAAAGCAGCTGGGTCTTCAATCGCTATCTGTGACAACATCTTACGGTTTAAGTTAATGCCACCTTTTTTAAGACCATTTATAAATGTTGAATAATTAATATCATTCATTTTACAAGCTGCAGAAATTCTTGCAATCCAAAGACGACGAAAATCTCTCTTCTTGAGTTTTCTGCCAACATATGCATATTGGCCAGATTTCATTACTGCCTGTTTTGCAGTTCTAAACAAACGGTGTTTTGAACCATAATAACCTTTTGCAAGCTTTAGTACCTTGTTTCTTCTTTTGCGCGTAGAAAGAGCGCCTTTAATTCTTGCCATTTGGGCTTACCTCCTCGTTTTTATTTGTATGGAATCAGTCTCTTGATTTGTTTTTCATTTGTCTTATCAGCTACGCTTGTTCCACGAAGTCCTCTTTTTCTCTTTGTAGTTTTCTTATTTAAAATATGAGACTTATTTGCGTGAGCTATAATAGGCTTACCATTTTTAGATAATTTAAATCTTTTCTTTGCTCCACTGTGAGTTTTAATTTTTGGCATTTATCTTCACTCCCTTATCTATTTTTGTTTCTTAGGTGCTAAAAACATCAGCATTTGTCTTCCCTCGAGTAGTGGTGCTTTTTCAACATCGGCATATTCCTCGAGAAAATCGGCGAATCTGTTCATAACATCAGTACCGTTAGATTTGTGGGCCATTTCACGACCTCTGAAACGAATACTTACCTTAACTTTATCGCCATGTTCCAGAAAACGCTTGGCATGTCCTGCTTTAGTTTCAAAATCATGGGTGTCAATATTAACGGAAAGTCTAATTTCTTTAATTTCCATAACTTTCTGTTTTTTCTTGTTTTCCTTATCACGCTTTCTTATCTCAAAAAGATATTTGCCGTAATCCATGATTTTAACGACCGGCGGATTTGCCATCGGTGCTATTTTAACTAAATCAAGATTGTGCTCTTCAGCTTTTTTGAGAGCTTCCTTTGCTGACATTATGCCAAGTTGTTCACCGTCTTCGTTCACAACTCTAAGTTTGGGGTCACGAATTTGTCCGTTAACCTCAACATTTATTTTTTTGCTAATGCTCAAACACCTCCGTAAAAATATAAATGGACGGAAAAATTCCGTCCACAAAATAATTTAATATCTTGACCCTTACGATTGCTCTTCGGGTGAGAACGAAACTTCTCTTAATCACGAAGAGATATTACACGATAATCCTACTTTTGTCAACAAAAAGATAATTTTTACTAATTTTTTCCCACAAAAAAATTAAAAACTGCACTCCTCAAAGAGTGCAAAATAATTTTGCTTTATTCTCAAAAAATATAAATGCACTCTATCAAAGAGTGCAAAATAATTTTATTTTATTCTCAAAAAAGTTTTCTTTCCCTTTTTTATAATAATTGGATTTTCTTTTATATCAGATATATTCAAGCTCATTTTTGTGTCTTTTATTTGCTCGTCATTTATTCTGATTCCCCCCTGCATTACAAGGCGTCTTGCCTCGGAATTAGAGGAAGTCAATCCACTTTTAGTTATAAGACTTAAGATGCCTATCTCACCTTGAGTTTCTTCAAGTTCAAATTCAGGCATATTTGCGTCATCACTTTTATTGTCAAAAATTGCCTTAGCAGCTTTGTCTGCCTTTTCTGCTTTTTCTTTTCCATGAACAAGTTTTGTTAACTCATAAGCTAAAACAGTCTTTGCTTTATTTAATTCTTGTCCCTCTAATTTTTCATATTCTTCAATTTCTTCAATCGGTATGAAAGTGAGCATTTTCATACATTTGATAACATCGGCATCATCAATATTTCTCCAATATTGATAAAAATCATATACAGAAGTTTTTTCTTCATCTAACCAAACAGCGCCCGCCACTGTTTTTCCCATTTTTTGCCCTTGAGAATTTGTAAGTAAATTTATTGTCATTGCATAGGCGTCATCTTTTCCGAGTTTTCGTCTGATAAGTTCAGTGCCAGCAAGCATATTAGACCATTGATCATCTCCACCAAATTGCAAATTGCAACCATATTTTTTGTAGAGCATATAAAAGTCGTAACTTTGCATAATCATATAGTTAAATTCAAAAAACGAAAGTCCCTTTTTCATTCTCTGTTTATAACATTCTGCTGTGAGCATTTTATTTACTGAAAAATGCGTACCTACTTCTCTTAAAAGTTCAACATACTTTAATTCCAATAACCAGTCTGCATTATTTACCACTTTGGCTTTATCAAAATCAATAAATCTTGCTATTTGTTTTTTAAAACACTCAATATTATGGTCAATAACTTCAGAAGTCATCATCTTCCTCATATCTGTTTTGCCCGAGGGATCTCCAACTCTTCCTGTGCCACCGCCAAGTAAAACTATGGGGAAATTGCCTGCTTCCTGTAATCTTTTCATCAAGCAAAGTGCCATAAAATGTCCCACATGCAAGCTATCTGCCGTAGGGTCAAATCCTATATAAAAAACACCTTTACCCTCATTTATAAGTTTTCTAATAGCCTCTTCATCAGTTGTCTGTGCTATCAGTCCTCTTCTCTGTAATTCTTCATATATTTTCATTTTTTTCCTCCGCTTGATATAACATTTCTTTTGCTGTTTTCATTTGATTTTCAGTTTGATTTATTCCGCCCATAAGCCTTGCAATCTCTTTGATTTTTTCCTCATAGTCAAGACCTTTGACACTTGTATAAGTTCTGCCATTTTTTACATTTTTTTCAATGTAAAGATGATTATCGGCATAAGAAGCAACTTTTGCATTATGTGTAACTGCAATTACCTGTGATTTTTTTGATACCTGTTTTAATTTAATCGCAATTTTCTCAACTGCAGAACCAGAAACGCCAGTATCAATTTCATCATATATCAAAGTTGAAACATCGTCTTGGAGCGAAATTGTATTTTGCATTGCAAGCATAATTCTTGAGAGTTCTCCACCTGAAGCAATATTTTTTAGAGGTTTGAGAGTTTCTCCTTTATTAGTCGAAATTAAAAATTCAATTTTATTTCTACCATTTTTAGAATATTCTACTTTTTCAATATTGACCTTGAATATACAATTTTGCATATCGAGTTCAGAAAGTTGTTGCATAATCTTGCTTTCTAAAATCTTGCTTTTTTCAATTCTCAACCGTTCAATATCTTGAGCAGATTTTTTGACTAATTCATTATATTTCAGTCGCTCTTGATTTAACAAATCGATTTTATCATTTGACAGTTCCAAGTTCTTTAATTTTTCTTTTAGTTTTTCGGCATATTTTAATATATCCTCTTCCTCTTCGCCATATTTCATTGAGAGTTTTAAAAGTTTATCCAGTCGTAAATCAATTTCTTCAAGTTCCGTTTCAGAATTTTCAAACTCATCTACAATATTTCTTATTCTATCATTATATTCAGATATACGGTAAGACATATCAAAAATATCTTCTCCAACTTTTTTGAAAGATTCATCGTATTCAGAAAAGTCAAAATATTTAGTTGATAAATTTTTAAGGAGTTCAACTAAACCGTCGCTTAAATCTCCACCATTTGTAAGTTGAGAAATTTCTGAAGCCGTTTTAGCAATTTCTCTGCTTTTCTCTAAAAGATTTCTTTTTAGCTTAAGCTTTTTTCTCTGACCTTTCTCTATGTGGGCATTTTCGATTTCAGAAAGTTCGTAATTCCACAGTTCTTCATTTTTCTTTGCCTGTTCAATTTGACTATTTATTTGTCTAATTTCTAAAACTATATTTTTAAGTTCAGAAAATTGTTCTCTGTATTTTTTTAATAAATTTTCATAATCTCCGAATGAGTCAAGTATCTCAAGATGATTATTTTCAGAGAGCAAAAATCTTCCATGCTGTTGTCCAACAATCTGTATAAGGGAAAATGAGGCTTCTCTCAACATTGAAGCAGTAACAGCTTTTCCATTTATTCTGCAAACACTTTTTCCGTTTGAAAAAATTTCTCTACTCAAAAGAACAGAATCATCTGTTTCAATTCCCAAATCTCTAAGATGTTTTTTTGTCTTTTCGCCTATTGATGAAAAAAGAGCAGACACCTCCGCCTTTTCTTCTCCAGTTCTTATTATATCTTTAGATTGTCGTTGCCCTGATATTGCATTTATTGAATCAATAATAACAGACTTTCCCGCTCCTGTTTCACCAGTTAAGATGTTCAGACCATCGGAAAAATCTATGTCCGCCTTTTCAATTACCGCAATATTTTCAATCCTTAGATTTTCAAGCATATTATTTGTTCTTTATGTCTAAAATTTCTCCCTTTAAATCATTTGCAGCTGAATCAGATTTACAGCAAATAAAAATTGTATCATCTCCAGCTATTGTGCCAACAACATCTTTAAGTTTAATGGCGTCAATGCCTGCACAGGCGGCGTTTGCCAAGCCCGAATGGCACTTTACAATACAAATATTTCTCGCACTATCAACAGAGATGACGCTATCTCCTATTATAGAGCCGATTTTACCTCTGAAATTATCATTATGTGTTGTTTGGGTTGAATAATGCAATTTTCCATCTGCGTCTTGAATTTTCACAAGATGAAGTTGTTTTATATCTCGTGAAACAGTCGCTTGAGTGGCTTCAAATCCAGCTTGCGACAATAAGTCAATAAGCTCTTCTTGAGTGGATACTTTATAATTTTTTATTATGTCTAAGAGCAGTTCCTGTCTCATTTTTTTAATATTCATTCTACTAAACCCTTCTATAAAGTAATTTATTGTGCAGAACATCGAAAAATTCATCTTGCTTGAGTCTAATTATCTTCAAAAATTTATCTGATTTTTCGATTACAATTCTTTGATTTTCGCCTATATGTATTGTTTCCTCTCCATCTAAAGATAAAAACAAATCTTTGTTTGCTGATTTTGGATTTACCTTTATTTCAAAATGACTGTCCCTTGAAAAAATAACCGTTCTGGAAAATAGGGAATGTGTGCAAATAGGAGTAACTAAAATTCCCTCTATAATGGGATCTAATACGGGGCCTCCTGCCGAAAGTGAATATGAAGTCGAACCAGTGGGCGTTGCTACAATTAAACCGTCGCCCCTATAAGTAAAGTAATCTTTACCCCCGACCTTGACATCTATGTCGGTCATTTTTAATATTGTTCCCCTCGCCAAAACAACATCATTTATACAGGTATCTTTTTTCAAAAATTTATCTCCATCGTAGATGGACATATCGAGAGTCATTCTTTTTTCAGTTTTATATTTGCCGTCTTTCAAATTAGACAAAAGACTAAGTTCATTTGCTTCTAATCCTGCAAGAAAAGCAAGATTTCCAGCATTAACGCCTAAAACAGCTTTTGAAAATCTCAAAGCTTTTTTTCCTGCATTTAAAAGCGAACCATCTCCGCCTATGGAAATAACCATATCACACCACTCTAAAAGTTGTTCTTCGGGGAGATATGTTACATCGGCAAAATCAGAAAAAGCATGTTTGTCTTCCGCTTTGATTTTATGCTCTATTCCATATTTTCTTAAATATTTAATTATTTCGCAAGTTGTTGGAACAGATTTTTCTCTCGTTAAATTAGGTAAAAGAGCAATCTTCACAGTCATCACCTCTGAAGCTCTTTGTGTGAATTTTTCACAATTTTTTCTATATCAAAATCAATTATTTGATTTTCGATTCCCTTTTTCAGATAAATCAAATATTCTATATTGCCTTTCGGACCTTTTATAGGAGAATATTCAAGTCCTAATACAGCTAAACCTGATTTTTGGCAAAAATCATATATCTGTTTTATCACTTCTATATGAGTATTTGAATCTCGCACAACTCCATTTTTGCCAACTTTATCTCTTCCTGCCTCAAATTGAGGTTTAATAAGACAAACTGTATGTCCACCATCTTTTAAGAAATTCATAAGTACGGGTATTATAATTTTAAGAGAAATAAAGGATACATCCACAGAGGCAAAATCAATCTCATCTTTACACTGTTCTTTTGTCAAATATCTAAAATTTTGTCTTTCAAGTACAACTACTTTTTCATTGTTTCTCAAGCTCCAGTCTAATTGACCGTATCCGACATCTATAGAATATACTTTTTTTGCACCATTTTGAAGCATACAATCTGTAAATCCACCAGTAGATGCCCCTATATCCATACAAATTTTATCTGTCAAATCTATTTTAAATGAATCTATTGCTTTTTCAAGCTTGAGCCCTCCACGGCTCACATATTTTAGCGTTTCGCCACGAATTTCAATTTTATCTTCCACGCTGACACTCATTCCAGCCTTCAAAGCTTTATTTCCGTTGACAAAGACCTTGCCCTCCATAATGAGCGCCCGACTCTTTTCTCCAGATTGAATATTCATATTTTCAGTTAAATATTTATCTAATCTGTATTTATTTTTCATTTTTTAAAATTTCTTCAACTTGTTTTTTAGCACTCAATTTATATCTATCAAATAAATTTTTGACTTCAGCCTGTTTTATAAATTCATTTTTCGGATTAAAAGTATAATATTTTCCTTTAAAATTATTTTTAAGGAGAAAATTTCCCAATTTTTCACTGATACAGCCACTTCCAGCAGCCTCTTCAAAGAAATATATTCTCTCTTTATCTTTGAGTATTTCGATTAAATTTTTTGAAATCGGAAAAATTTTATTTAATTTTATAAGTTCAACTGATATTGATTTTTTCTCAAGCTCTTCTAAAGCTTTTACTGATTCTGAAAATACACGACCATAGCTTATTATCGCAATTTTTGATTTTTTGTCGCCAAAAACAGAAACATCTTCAAAAATTGGAATATAATTTTTAGGCTTATATCCCTCAGTTCCCTTAGGATACCTTATTACAGATATTTTTTTCTCTCCATCATTTATCAATTTATCAAGATATAAATCTTGCTCTTCTAAATAAGACGGAGAATAAATTTCCGTTTTAGGTATGGTAGATAGAAAACCTACATCAAAAATTCCCTGATGAGATTGACCATCTCCCGGCACAAATCCCGCTCTATCTACACACAAAACAAGTTTTTGATTTTGCATTGCAATGTCGTGAATAAGTTGGTCGTAACAGCGCTGTAAAAAAGTTGAATATACAACAAAAACAGGCACTTTTCCACCCTCTGATAAACCAGATGAAAAAGTAACCGCAAATTCTTCGGCAATACCAACATCAAAAAATCTATTTGGATATTCCTTTGAAAATTGCTCGACTCCCGTTCCACTGACCATTGCGGCAGTGATAACACAGAGATCGAGATTTTTCTTACCTTGTTTTACTATTTGTTTTCCAAAATTATCTGAAAAACTAACTTCGTCTTTGGTATAAAATTCTCCATTTTTGGTATTAAATTTTGTGACGCCATGAAATTTACTCGGATTTTTTTCAGCAAAAGAATATCCTTTGCCTTTCACTGTATTTATATGAATTAATACGGGACCAGTTATTGTTTTGGCTGACTCTAAAGCATTTATAAGCCCGTTTAAATCATATCCGTCAATGGGTCCTAAGTATCCAAATCCCATATTTTCAAATAAATTACTCTGATAAAGTGAATTTTTAAGCGATTGTTTTAATTTAACTATAGTTTTATGCATTGCAGAACCTAAAATTGGAATTTCATCCATTTTAGTTGCAAGCTTTTCCTTTGCCTTGTAATATTCTGGTCTTGTTCTGAGATCGGCAAGGTATCTTGCAAATGAGCCAACATTTGGAGATATGGACATCTCGTTGTCATTTAGAATTACAATTAGATTTGTATTTCTTAGATTTGAATTATTGAGCGCTTCATACGCCAATCCATTTGTGAAAGAGGCATCTCCAATTACGGCTATTGAATAATTATTTCTGCCGTTTATTTTATTGGCAATCGCAAGTCCAACCGCCTGCGCAATGGAAGTTCCGCTATGCCCGGCGGCAAATTTATCATGAACACTTTCGTCTGGGTCTGTAAATCCAGACAAACCGTTTTCCTGTCTTATTGTATTGAATTTATCTAATCTGCCAGTCAAAAGCTTATGAGTGTAACATTGGTGACCAACATCCCAGATTATTGAATCTTCAGGAGAATTGAAAACTAAATGTAAGGCAAGGGATAATTCCACGACACCTAAATTTGACGCTAAATGCCCACCATTTTGACTGCAAGTATTTATTAAAACTTCACGAATTTCTTTGGCAAGCTCTGTCAATGAGTTTGAGCTCAAACGCTTAAGATCTTCTGGAGATTTTATTTTATCTAAATATTTCAACTGTCTATTTCCTTTAATTCACACGATTTATAATATTTTTGGCAATCTGCACCAGTATCTCTGTATTTTCAAATTTTTCAATAGAACTAACTGCTTTTTGCACCTGTTCTTTTGCCTTTTTTTCAGTTTTATCGAGTCCAAAAATTTTAACATAAGTAGCTTTTTCATTCAAATCATCGCTACCCACTTTTTTCCCTATGAGTTTTTCATCTCCCTTGACATCTAAAAGATCATCGGTTAGCTGAAAAGCAAAGCCAAGCGCTTTGGCATATTCACTTCCCGCCAAAAGAGTTTTTTTGTCTGCTTTTGCGAAAATCAGTCCCGCAAGCACGCTCGCCTCAATCAATTTAGAGGTTTTGAGAGAATCTATTTTCTTTAATAATGCTTCATCTGGAGAGCTGTTTTCGGCGTAAAGGTCTAAAGCTTGACCCGCAATCATTCCCCTACCACCAGCACAATCTGAAAAGAGTTTTACAATTTCCATTTTAATTTGGTCGTCAGTATCGCTTTCGTCTATCATACCAAAACTGTCTGTCAGCAATAAATCTGAAGCCAAAAGCGCTCTTGCTTCGCCGTATGCTATGTGGCAAGAGGGTTTTCCTCTTCTCAATTCATCGTCATCCATGCATGGAAGATCGTCTTGAATAAGAGAATATGTATGTATCATCTCAATTGCTGCAGCTATTGGAACTATTTTATTTTTATCTCCACCAAAGGCTTCACAAAATTCCATCACAAGTATGGGGCGAAATCTCTTTCCCCCATTTTTAACGCTATAATATGCAATTTCATATAAGTCACTGAAAGATTTGTTTTTTTCAAAATAATCAGCCAGATAACTGTCAACTAAATTTTTATCATACGATAAAATTTCAGAAAAATTCAATTTATTCATCTACCTTTTTTTCAGAAAATTCTGAAACTTTTAATTCTGCTTCTTTTATTGTCTTTTCTGCAAATTTAATTAGAGTTTGACCCTCTTCAAATAATTTAAGTGATTCGTCTAAATCTAAACTTCCCTCATTTAATTTTCCAACTATTTCATCGAGCCTTTTAATCGCTTTTTCATAAGTTAAATCTGCTTTTTTAATCATTATATTTCCTCTTTTCTTCTACTGACACAACAAGTTCTCCGTCAAACATCATCAAATTCAATTCGTCGCCCTGCTTTGTTTCATCTACTGATTTTATGACCTTTTTTTGATTTTTAACAAAGGCATAACCTCGTTTCATAACGGCATGTGGGTCGAGAGCATTGAATTGTGAAATAAGTTCTGAATACTTTGATTTTTTTTCAGATAAGATTTTTTCAGCTAAATTTTCCAGCTTAGAAGAAATCATATCAATTTTCATCTGTCTTTCATTTATAAATGCTTCAGGTGATGAAAGTAATTTGTGGTCTTTATATATCATTAACCGCGTTCTCAATTTTTCAATTTCATTTGTTATATTTCTTAAAATAGAAATTTTTGAATTATTCAAAAATAAAAAATCTTCTTTAATGTCGGGTACTGCAAGCTCTGCCGCCGCTGTTGGAGTAGGAGCCCTCATATCGGCAACAAAATCGGAGATTGTAAAATCAATTTCATGTCCGACCGCTGAAATTATCGGTATATGGCAAGCGTAAATTGCCCTCGCTAAATCTTCATCATTAAAGCAAAATAAATCTTCGTAAGAGCCTCCACCTCTACCAACAATAATTAAATCGGCGTCTGAGGTTTTATCTATATGTAAAATAGCGTCCTTTATTTCTTTAGCTGCTTTTTCGCCCTGAACTGAAACATTGTAAATTTCCAGCTCACAAATGGGATATCTTCTCGACAAAACATTTTTTATGTCTTGAATTGCCGCTCCCGAAGCCGAAGTTACTGCAACAATTTTTTTTGGTCTTTCGGGAATTGCTTTTTTATGTTCTCTGTCAAATAAGCCCTCTTTTTCAAGCTTTTTTTTCAAAAGCTCATATTGTAAGCTTAAATCTCCTATTCCCGCATCTTCAACAGCATAAACTATTAATTGATACCTGCCGTCTTGCCAATAAATAGACGGTTGACCTTTTACAAGGACTTTTTTCCCGTCCTGAAGTTTTATATTTAACTTTTCTGCATATCCACGAAACATAACAGCAGAAATTGAGGCTTCACTGTCCTTTAAGGAAAAATATATATGACCCGAACGATAGGTATCTCTTAAATTTGAAATTTCTCCTTCAACGAGAACATTTTTAAGCATCGGAACTGAATCTAAAAAAGATTTTA
The DNA here is from genome assembly GCA_030532035.1 of Clostridia bacterium. Lineage (GTDB taxonomy): Bacteria > Bacillota > Clostridia > Oscillospirales > Acutalibacteraceae > JAUNLX01. Next base: position 27,334 of record JAUNLX010000001.1, read on the forward strand.
CCGTTTTGTTTAAATCGGAAACACTTATAACATTATCCATTTTCATTCTCTTTAACTATCGATGACAAAATTCCATTGACAAATTTGTAGTCGTCCTCTGCAGAATATTTTTTAGATAACTCTACTGCCGAATTTATGGTTATGGAAACAGAAATATTCTCTGTAAAGAGAATTTCTGCGACAGCCATTCTAATGATTGCAAGAGATGTTTTGGGAATTCTGGCAATCGTCCATTTTTTGCAATATTTTTTAATTTTATTGTCGATTAATTCTTTGTTTTCAACTACTTTAAGAAATAAATCTTTGATATATACCGACATCTCTAAATTTGCTTCTGTTGAGGCAATATCTATGAGTTCTTCTGCGCTCTGATTGTCGGAAAAAATCTCTTCAAAGACTAAAATAAAAGTATTTTCTCTTTCCGTTTTTCGATTCATATTTCACTCCTGATTCACTTGTTAATTTTATCATAATATAGCATTTTTAACAACGAGCCTTGACTTAGATGTAGCTTTTTAACCATATAAGTTTTTATATTTAACATAACCTATATTATTTGCCTTGAAAGTATTTATACATTATAATTTAATAACTAATTTAAGAGGTTATACAATGTCCAAATTAAAAAATTTTATAAAAAATAACAGATATATTTTTCTTTCGGGGCTTTTAGCTTTTCTCACTATGACGCTCATCTTAATTGCCCATAAAGTTTCACCTTTTGGAGAAAGAACAATTCTTAGAATGGACTTATATCATCAATATGGTCCACTTTTTTCAGAATTAAAAAATATTTATGCGGGAAATGGGAACTTTTTTTATTCCTTTTTATCTGGTGGCGGCTCTGCTTTTTTAGGCAATTACTTTAATTATCTTTCTTCTCCATTTAATCTTCTCGTTATGTTTTTCCCGAAAATTCATATATCAAATGCAATTGCTCTAATGTTAGTTTGTAAAGTTACTCTTATATCCTCTTTTTTTGCATATTACATAAAAAATAGCACGCATATAAAACTCAACAGCCCGATGACAATCGGATTTTCTCTTATGTATGCTTTTTGTGGTTTTATAATTGCATATTATTGGAATATAATGTGGATAGACGCCTTATATATGCTCCCTCTTGTTATTTTAGGATTGGAAAAAATAATTGAAAATCGTTCTCCAAACTTGTATGTTTTTTCTCTATTTTTCACTATCTTTTTCAATTATTATATGGGATTTATGATCTGTATTTTCACCTTAATTTATTTCTTTTCATATTTCTTCTTCAATTTTGAAAAATCAAACGCAAAGCAATTTTTCAGTTCTATTCTCAGATACATTTTATATTCTATAGTTACTTTTGGCTTGTCCTGTATTGTGTTATTGCCAATAATAAGTATTCTAAAAACCAGTTCTGCTACTGGAGATAATTTCCCCAGCACCTTAAATTTAGGCTTTGAATTTTTGGACTTTATCGCTAATCATTTAGTTTCTTTAGAGCCTACAATAAGATCTTCCGGAAGTGTCGTTTTACCAAATATCTATTCAGGAATGGCAATTTTCATTTTAATTCCGATATTTTTTCTAAATGATAAAATAAGCTTTAGAAAAAAAGCCTCTGTTTTTTCGCTTATATTGATTTTATTCTTGAGTATGAATATAAATTTCTTGAATTTCATTTGGCATGGCCTACATTTTCCGAATGACCTGCCCTATCGTTTTTCGTTTATATATTCCTTTGTCCTTGTTCAAGCTGCTGTTTATGGCTTTGTTAATCTCGATAAAAAGTCAGAGAAAAAAGCAATTTTAGCCTTTGCCTTTACCTTTCTTTTAATAATCATAATTCAAAAAGAGACATCTAAGAATGTCTCTGATTTGACAATTTATTTGAGTATAATCTTTGCTCTTATATATTGCATTTTCTTTATTAAATTTATAGATTTCAAAAATATGGAAAAACTTATTTCCATTGTTTTTGTTGTCTTAGTCATCAGTGAAATAACGGCAGGTAGCTTAAAGCACTTTGAAATAAATCAAAATAAAGCCGACTATATGAGTGGATATAGTGAATTTTATAAATATCATAAAAAATTAAAAAATGAAAATCAAAGTCTGTTTTATAGAGAAGAAATGTTATATTCTGAGACTAAAATGAACCCCAGCTTATATGGATACAACGGAATATCACTATTTTCTTCTATGGCAAATGAAAATGTTGCTCGACTTCAGTGTAACTTGGGTCTTGCGGGAAATTATATAAATTCATATACTTACAGTCTGCAAACGCCGTTATATAATTCTCTTTTTTCCATTAAATATCTGTATAATAATATGCCTGGAATTAAACCCTCCACAGATTATTATGCTTCCTTAGATATAGGCGCAAAATATAATGTTCTTGAAAACAAATATTATTTGCCCCCTATTTTGCCCGTAAATAAGGATATTAAAAAATTTAAATCTCTCAAACATCGTCCCTTTGTCAACCAACAAGCAATTTTTGAAAATATGGGATTTGAAGATGAGCTCTTTACGGAGATTGAATTTGATGATTTTACCACTGTTAATTTAGAAACTGAGGACGATAATTCTCAAGATTTAATAAAAAAATATAGAAAAACAGATAGTAAAGAATGGTCCACGATTTCAACGAATTTCAGTTGTGAAGAAACTGGCAATTACTATGTTTATTTTGCATCAAGAGGACTTGAAGCTGTTGATATATTTGGCAATGACGGTCTTTCTTTGCATTTGAATTTAAATGAGCCCAGTTTAATAGATTTGGGAAAACTTGAAAAAGGAGACGAAATACATTTTAATTTTATATGTAAAGACGATGAAATTGGCGTAGAATTGTTTTCAAAGGCAAAAATGTTCAATGAAAAAGCCTTTAATTTAGCTTTTGATAAACTGTTAAATAAAGCGTCGGGAGCGACAATTCAAAAAAATACAATTCAAAATGAAATAAATGTTGGAGAAGATGAGGTCGTTTTAACTTCCTTACCCTATGACGACGGTTGGCAAATATATGTAGATGACAAAAAAATTGATAAAAAGGAATATTTAAAAATTGACAATGCTCTACTTGCATTCAAATGTCCGAGTGGGCAACATCGAATAAAACTCAAATACTTCCCGCAAGGAGTGATAATCGGAGATATTGTTTTTGTTATTTCTCTGATAGCATTATTCTTGCTTTCCAATTATGAAAAAAATAGGAGTAAAAATAAAAATGAATGATTGGTTTACCTTAGATAACGCGGCAAAAGTTTTCCCTGGACAGAATACTTCTACTTGGTCGAATGTTTTTAGAATGACTGCCGTATTATATGAAACAATCGATCCTTCTCGACTTTCAATAGCTGCAAATAATGTTATAAAAAGATTTCCGTGTTTTGATGTTGAGATACACAAGGGTCTTTTTTGGTATTATTTTGAAAAAAATCAATATAATCATTTACCCGTAAATCCAGATAGAAATAATCCCTGTCTCAGAATAAAATTTCATGAAAATAACCGCTATTTACTTAGAGTGTTTTATCATAATAATAGAATTTCTGTTGAAATTTTCCACGCTCTGACAGACGCCTTTGGTCTCTCTCGATTTTTATGTACCTTAGTTGCTGAATATTTAAGACTTGACGGACATAAGATACCTGCGGGACATGCTGTTTTATCTCTTGACGAAGAAGCTACCGAAGATGAGATGATTGACGCCACTGCACATTTTGACAAAAAATCAAAGGGAAAAATAAAAAATAAAAATTCTGGATTTTATCATGTAAATGGAGAAAAATATCCATCACACAATGTAAGAGTTACAACGGGATTTATAAATATGGACGACTTAAAAAAGGTCGCAAAATCTTATCCTGTTACAATTACAGAATATTTAGCTTCCGTTTTGACTTATGTTGTATATCAACACCAGAAACATACAACAAATACTCAGAAAATAATCGGATGTCAAATTCCCGTAAATTTAAGAAATTTCTTTAATACGAAAACGCTCCGAAATTTTAGCCTCTGCTATCAATTAAATTTAGATCCGAAATTTGGAGAATATACTTTTGAAGAAATTTTACAACAACTCGCTCTGAATTTAAGATATATAAATAATGAAAAGACCTTAAATGCAATGATAAGTTCAAATATACGAAAGGAAAACGCCTCTCGCTTTATCCCCCTTGTAATAAAGGATTTATTTATGGGAATTTTCTTTGGAATTACTGCCGAACACAACACTTCAATTTTACTGTCAAATTTGGGTTTACTGAAAATTCCAAAGGAAATGGAACCGCTCGTACAAAAATTTATAATGATTGCTCCTCATGGTATTAAAAATGCTGTACGCACAGCAGCCATAGGATATAACGGTACATTGGCACTATCATTTACAAATATTTTCAAAGAAGATTATGTAGAACGAGAATTTTTCCGTTTTTTAGTTAAAAAGAATATTCGTGTAAAAGTTGAAAGCAATATGGATTATTAAGGAGAAATTATGTCATACTGTGTAAAATGTGGAGTTGAATTGGACGAAAATGTCAAAAAATGTCCCCTATGTAAAACTCAAGTAATAAAACCCTATAAAGAAGAACAACAAGAGCCATCCGCTTATTCTGCCGAACTTTACATACCGGCAAAATATGGCAGACGAATAATCGCTTTCTATTTGTCTATTGGACTTTTAATTCCAAATTTAATTTTAATTGCCTTTAGACTGATGTTCCCATCTGTTTCAGGCTTTGTAAAATATGTAGTTGCAACAAGTCTTTTCTGTTTCTTTATGTTTTTATTCCCGCTTTTACAGAAAAAAATTCATCCTCATATAGTCATTGGTGTCGGCTTTTTTGACTTGCTTTTATATCTTGCCTTTTTTGCCTATCTTTTCGATGACGGCGAATGGTTCATAAAAATCGCTCTCCCGATAACTTGTGTTTTCGGTGTGTTGTCTGTTTCATTTTTAATTTGGATAAAAATAACAAAGAGAAATTGGCGTCGAAAAGCCGCTTTTCTCTTTGTTGAAATAGCAATTATGACTTTGTTTTCCGAGTTCTTTTTCACAAGATATTATAAACCCGGTTTCACAGTCAAATATTCAATTATAATCGCAATAACCTGTCTTTCATTTGCCTTGCTATTCATAATAGCCGACAGAAATAATAAATTACAAAACTGGATATCGAAAAAGTTTACTATTTAATCTTTTTTGCTTTTTACAATTACAATAACAACAACGGTAATACCCGACAAAAGAAGAACTACAACCATTACAATGAGCAGGATTTTAATATCAAAACTGCTCTCTTTTTTTGCTTTGGAAGCTTTAGCCGGCAACCTATCTCCACGAATCTTAACTTTTTTCACAATATCGTCTGCCTGCTTTGAAGTTACCAAGCTATCATATGCAAGTGCAAATTGTGCATGCACAACCTTATTTTTTGTAAAAATAGAATAATCTACAACACGAGCTTTGAAATTATAATCTTCATAAGAAATCGTTTGCTCAATGACTGTTTTCAAAGCTTTGTGCGTTTTTACTTTTGTGAGAATGGTATTTATTCTGTCTACTTTTATCGTCACTCCAGGCTCTACTGAACTTTGAAGAGTTTCCTGTAACTGTTCTTCAAATTTTTTTATTGTAGTTTCATTTAAATCAGCTGCCGATTTAACTGCCATATTGTCATGTACATAGAGCCTGAAATTTTCATTTTTTTCTCCAGGCAAAATAAAGACTCTGAGGTCTTCAATTCCCTCACTTATAACACGAACATCTTTCTTTTCTTCCCATTCTTCAGGAGGGTCAAAAGAAAAATAAGTTGTCTTAACTGCCACCGCCGGTAAAATACAGAAAATAGAAATAATTAAACTTAAGATTATCAATGATACTCTTTTTAACAATTTATGATTTTTCATATCAACGCCTCCACGGTCAATATTTTATATTTTTGAGTTTGCTTTCTCAATATCTTTTTTTATCTGTTCTTTTAACATCGACAAATTTTCAAACATCATCTCATCACGCAAAAAATCGACTAAAAAAACTCTAATTTTTTTCCCATATAAATTACCTGTAAAATCTAAAATGTGGGTTTCCGATCTGCGTTTTCCCGCTTTAACGGTCGGATGGGTTCCAATGTTGGTAACTGCATTATATCTTTTGCCGTCAATTTCAACATAACTTTTATATACTCCATTTTTGGGAACAAAAAAAGTTTTAGGAAAATGTTGATTTATCGTAGGATAACCTAATTGTTTATCTCCGATTCCATTGCCTTTCACAACTTCCAAATCGTATGAAAACGGTCTACCCAGCATATAATTTGCAGATTTTATATTTCCAAGGCTCAAGTCTTTCTTTATTCTGGTAGAACTTATTGGCTCGTTATTGTATTCGTCTAATTTCAAAACTTTCAAACTCAAATCATTTTTTTTGCAGAGTTTTTTGAGCAATTTTGTATCTCCACTTTTACCTTTTCCGAAAGTATAATTTTCTCCACAGACGATACCTGTTGCATTGAATTTATTAATTAAAATTTTATCAAAAAATTCTTCAGGCGTGAAGTCTTTAATCATATTAAAATCAAGTCTTTTAACTAAAAGTCCCAAAGATTTAATTATCTGTGCTTTGTCTTTATCCTCTGTCAAAACAAAAAAATCTTTTGTTCCCAAAACCTGTGCAGGATGTTCTTTGAAATAAACTGCAACCGGATTGGCATTTAATTCTTTCGACAACTCAATCGCTGTATTCATAACATCTTTATGGCCCTGATGAACGCCGTCAAAATTTCCGAGAGCCAAAACATTTTTCTTTGTTTGTTCAAAGATTTTCATAGGTTTCAATATATTCTTTTCTATTTTTCCCACTCCGATAAAAGCTTCATCATAAACAGCATAAATTCCGTTTTCTTCCATTAGACTGAATCTATTGCCATTTAAAAATTTTTCGCCTTGTTTTTTATTGAGTTTTAATTTTTTTTCTATCTTAATACACTCATCAACTGAAATAATGTGCTTGTCTATATTATCTATATCTTCTATTTTAACAGCTTGTTTAATTGAAAAACCGTCACTTTCCAGTCTTCTCAGAGCAGTCAAAGTGGCATAAGTTCCAATTTTTTCTCCTAAATCATCTATCAGAGTTCTAATATATGTTCCAGGAGAACAAATTACTTTTGCTCTATAATTTAAATCATCAATTTTTTCTATCTCAAATGAATAAATTTCAATGGGGCGTTCTTTTCGTTTGATTTCTTTTCCCTGTCGGGCAAGTTTATATAATTTTTGACCATCTACAGATACAGCAGAAAACATAGGAGGTATTTGAAATCCTTTGCCCTCAAAGTCTTTAGCTGATTCCAACAAACGAGTAAAGTCAATTGACTTTACATCCTTTTTCTCGATTATCTGACCAGTTATATCTCTCGTATCAGTTCTTATTCCAAGTTTAAAATCGGCTAAATAAATTTTTCTTTCTTTGGGTAAAAAATTTATAAATCCGGTAGCTTTCCCCAAAGCAACACATAAAACTCCAGTTGCCATTGGATCTAAAGTTCCAGTATGACCAACTTTATAACCTCTTAGATGTCTCTTTAATTTTTTAAGTAACCCAAAAGACGAAACACCCTCGGGTTTATCTAAAATAATAAATCCATCAGTCATTTTCTTTTATCAATATTTCACAAATTTCTAAAAATTTTGTAAGTGTCTCTTCTGTCGGCTTTCCACTTTCAAAGGCGGCAGCATTTTTATGCCCACCACCGTCAAATTTTTCTGCAATAAATGAGGCATCAAAATCGCCGTCAGTTCTAATAGAATATTTAAAAGTGCTTTCCCTTTGTTTGGCTACAAGACAAATATCAAAGCCCTCAAGCTGAGAAACTATTGCGACAATTTCGCCACAATTTTCATAACTTGCTTTAGCATCTTCAATCATTTCTCTTGTGATTTTTACAAAAAGAACTCTATCATTTAAATATTTTTTTGAAGTCCTAAGGCTTTCTCCCAAAAGAGTTAGCATTGAGAAAGACTTTGTTCTAAAAAAGATTTTATTTACTCTATCACTCTTTGCACCAAGGTCAATTAATTTTGCAGCTTTATAATGCGTATCTGAGGTAACATTGGAATATCTAAAACAACCACTGTCTGTTGAGATACCCAAATACAGACTGGTCGCAATTTTTTCATCAACTAAATTTTCGCCCAGATTTTCAATTAAATCAAAAATAATTTCACAAGTTGCAGCTGCCTTTGGATAAAGGCAGAGAAAATCTGAATATTGTTTATTTTTTATATGGTGGTCGATACAGAGATCCACTTTTTTATATTTATCCCAAAGACTTCCCAGTAATTCAAAAGCTGCTACATCAACAGCTACAATGTATTCTGGAATAAAATCATCGTCAATATAATTTAAAAAAGAGTATTTAGATGGTATTTCATCGGCGCACTCCACCTTAGCCCTTTTTCCAAGTTTTCTAAGTGCAAAACAAAGGGCATAGGAACTTCCAATTGTATCTCCGTCGGGCGAAATATGTGTGAGTATCGTTATTTTGTCTTTATCTTCTAATAACTTCGCCGCTGCTTTTACATCAATTTTTTCCATCAGTCACCGAGAACTTCTTTGATTTTGTTTTCAATTTCCATTGCATATTCAGCGGAATCGTCTGGTATAAAGGTTAGATCTGGTGCTTTTCTAATTTTAAGTCGCTTTAAGAGTTCTCTTTTTATATAACCCTTAGCACTTTCAAGCCCAACACAAGCCTCTTTTGCCTTTTCAATTCCGTCTATACAACTGACAAAAACTTTTCCATACGAAAGGTCAGAACTAATGTCCACTCTTACAATCGTGAGTAATTTTCCAGAAACTCGTGGATCTTTTATTCCCTTTAATATATCTGTAATTTCTCTTCTTATATCTTCAGAATGTCTGCTTGATTTATATGATGCCATTTTATCACGCCTTAAATTTTATTTTCCTGCATTATGAATGCTTCAAATTCATCGCCAACTTTGATGTCATTGTATTTTTCAAGACCAATACCACATTCAAAATTAGTGGCAACTTCTTTGACATCGTCTTTGAATCTTTTAAGAGAAGCTATATCATCTTCGGCAATAACTACACCGTCACGAATAACTCTAACTTTAGATTTAGAAGTTATTTTACCTGAGGTTACATAACAGCCCGCAATTGTTCCCACACCGCTTATCTTGAACACTTCTCTGACTTCGATATTTCCTATAACCACTTCAGAGTATGTAGGTTCAAGCATACCTTTCATAGCAGCTTCGATTTCTTCTATACATTCATAAATAACTCTATATGTTCTAATATCTACGCCTTCACGAGAAGCTCTTTCCTTTGCGTCCGCAATGGGTCTAACATTAAATCCAACAATAATAGCGTCAGATGTAGAGGCAAGCATTACATCTGTGTCATTTATAGCACCAACGCCACCATGAATAACATTTACCTTAACTTCATCATTGGAAATTTTCGAAAGATTTTGAGTAACAGCCTCAACAGAACCTTGAACATCTGCTTTTACAATGATTTTAAGTTCTTTCATCTCACCCTGTTCAATAGAGGAGAACAGATTATCGAGAGTAACTTTTTTAGTCAAGTTTGCTTCTTCTTGTTTTCTCTCAGCTTTTCTCTGATCTGCAAGCTGTCTTGCAAGTTTTTCATCAGAAACAGCATTGAATAGATCTCCCGGTTCCGGAACTTCATCAAGTCCCATAATTTCTACCGGTGTAGATGGTCCTGCAGTATTTATTGACTGTCTTTTGTCATTTAACATAACTCTGACTCTACCAACAGCAATTCCAGCAATCAGGGTATCTCCCTGTCTCAATGTTCCATTTTGAACTAAAAGAGTTGCAACTGGTCCCTTGCCTTTGTCAAGTTGAGCTTCAATAACTGTTCCAGAAGCAGCTCTGTTTGGATTTGCCTTTAATTCTTTCATTTCAGCAACAAGATTAACTGCTTCGAGTAATTTATCTATATTCTTATTTTGCTTTGCGGAAACGGGAACACAGATAATGTCGCCTCCCCATTCTTCGGGTATAAGTTCATATTCTGTGAGTTGTTGTAAAATTTTGTCAGGATTTGCACCTGGTTTATCTATTTTATTTATAGCAACAATGATTTCCACCTGCGCTGCTTTAGCATGATTTATCGCTTCTACAGTTTGAGGCATTATACCGTCATCTGCGGCAACGACAATTATAGCAATGTCTGTGGCTTTCGCTCCTCTTGCACGCATAGAAGTAAAGGCGGCATGTCCAGGTGTATCGAGGAAGGTAATTTCTCCGCCCTTTGTCTTAACCTTATATGCACCGATATGTTGAGTTATTCCACCAGCTTCTACATCTGTAACAGATGTTTTTCTGATTGTATCTAAAAGCGAAGTTTTACCATGGTCAACATGTCCCATAACAACGACAACGGGGTTTCTCTTAATTAAATCTTTTTCATCGTCCACGCTATCATCAATAATCTTTTCTTCAATTGTAACTACAACTTTTTTCTCAGGGATAGCACCGAGTTCAGAAGCTGCAATTGCCGCAGTTTCATAGTCGATTTCTTCATTTGTAGTTGCCATAACGCCAAAAGACATAAGTTTTTTTATAACTGCTGTAGCTGGAAGCTTAAGCATAGCCGCAAGGTCTGAAACAGATATTGTTTCTGGAATCTCTATATGCATAGGACCTTTCTTTTCTCTTTCGAGCTTTATTCTCTTAAGTCTCTCTGCTTCTGTTTCATGTCTTTTAGCACGCATTCCTTGATGCTTAAAGCGTTTTTTACTTTTTATTTTTTGCTTTCCAAATCCGCCATCAGCTCTTCTACTTGCGTTTGTAGAGCTGTCGGCAAGATTTTGATATTTTTCGTTGTATTTATCTAAGTTTACAGAGCCAGTTCTCGTGTCAATTCTATGTACTTCGCCCTTTGTTTTTGCTTTGAAAACTTTTTCTTCGTCTTCTTGTTTTTTCTTAAATGGATGTAAGTTTTCTTCCTTTTTAGGCTCTTTTGCCTTTGTAGGTGCCTTTTCTTTTGTTTGCTCAGTTTTAACCTTTGGCTTTTTATCTGTTGCAGGTTTCTTTTCTTCTTTCTTTATTTCGGGCTTTTCTGCTGTCTTTCCCTGTGAAAAATATTCGTCCAAAGTTTTGAGCGAATTCTTCTTTGTTATTTTGTCAAAAATTAAATCAAGCTCATCTTGTTCAAGAGCCGTTTGGGCCTTTTTTTCGCCCTCACGAAAACCGTCAATGAATGACAGTATCTCTTTACTTGTTTTGTCAAAATCCTTTGCGACCTCATGAACTCTGTATTTAATTATCATTTAAGCCCTCCCCGAGCAAAGTTTTAATTTTTTTTGAAAATCCTTTTTCGTCTACGCTTAAAACGCCGACTGCTTTTCCTATTGATTTTTCAAAATCTTTTATCTCAAAATTGGTGATAAAACACTCAATGTTTTTGTCGCTTGAAAAAGTTTTCATCTTTTCTTTAACACGATCGGAGGAATCGGCAGCCACAAGACAAACTTTTGCCTTTTTCTTTTTTATGCTATCAACGACTGCGTCATATCCCAAGCTTAAATTTCCTGATTTTCTACATAAACCAAGTAGGTTTAAAATCTTTTGATTCAAAGCTCTTTCTCCAAATCTTCATATATTCTTTTATCGACATTCATCTTAAATGCCATATTCAGACGGTTCTTTTTTTTACAGTTGTCCAAACACTCTGCATTTTTACATATATAAGCGCCTCTACCCTCAAGTTTCTGTCGTACATCAATTTTAATTTCGCCGTCTTTTGATTTAACAACTTTTAAAAGAGTAGATTTTGGTTTCATCTGCATACAGCTTACACAACGGCGCTTTGGTATATTTGGCATTATTCTTGTATATTTGCCGCAGATTCGTTTTCAGGACTTATATCTATCTTCCAGCCTGTAAGCTTCGCTGCAAGTCTTACATTCTGCCCCTTATTGCCTATTGCAAGAGACAGCTGATCGTCAGGTACTATTACTTTACAGCTTCTATCTTCTTCTGAAACTATAGAAATATCAATAACATCTGAGGGTGCGAGAGCAGCAGATACAAAGTCTTCGATGTCGTCACTGTATTCAATAATATCTATTTTTTCTCCATTTAAGATTTCAACAATATCATTTACTCTCTGTCCTTTAGGACCAATACAAGCACCAACGGGATCTACATTTTCATCTGTACTGTAAACGGCAAGTTTAGAACGGCTGCCCGCTTCCCTTGATACACCTTTAATTTCAACGGTTCCATCTTGAATTTCAGGAACTTCATTTTCAAATAAACATTTGACAAAATCAGGATTTTTTCTCGAAATAATAATTCTAAGTCCTCTATCCGTTTCATTTACGGAAACAACATAAACTTTTACAAGTTGTCCTTCAGCAAATGTTTCGCCTGGAATCTGTTCATTTTTGAGTAGTAGAGCTTCAGCTTTTCCAATTTCAAGATTCACATTTCCACTGACAGGGTCAATATTTTGCACTCTTGCAGTTACAATTTTTTGACTTCTGTCTCTAAATTCTTGCATAATCTGACCTTTTTCAGCATCTCTAATGCCTTGTCTGATTACATGCTTTGCCGTTTGTGCAGCAATTCTTCCAAAATTTTTAGTTTCTAAAACAATTTCTACACTGTCTCCAACTTTTGCAGATTTTTTATATTTTTTTGCGTCTTCAACAGAAATTTCTGTATTCGGATTCTCTACATTTTCAGCAACCGTCTTCTTAGCATATACTTTGATTTCTTTTTTATCCGGATCAATGTCGCAAAAAACAACATCTTCTCCTCCAAACATATGCCTAACAGACACGATAATCGCATTTTTAATTTTTTCAAATAAATATTCGGCGGGAATTTCTTTTTCCTTTTCGATAAGCTTAACCGCTTCAAAAAATTCTTCGTTCATTGCTGAGTTCCTTTCAACTATTTAACTTAACAAAAATTATATTTTTATTTTCAAATTCTACCGTTTCTTCTTCGTTTTCAATAACGGTATTTTTTTTGTCATGAGCTTTTAGTCTGCCTCTATGTTCTTTTGAACCATTTACTTCAGTATGTGTTTTAACAAAAACTTCTGCCTCCAAAAACATTTCAAAATGTTTGTCTGTCTTTAGTTTTCGGTCTATGCCAGGCGAAGATACTTCTAAAACATAAGAGTCTGAAATAAAGTCTTCTCTATCTAAAACTTCTTCGAGAGCTCTACTAAACAAAACACATTCATCAATTGATACACCGTCGTTTTCTTTGTCAATATATATTCTGAGAATGTTCTGCTTTCCCTCTTTGACATATTCAATATCCCAGATATAAAGTCCGAGGCTCGACGCAGTTTCCGTCGAATATTTTAAAGTTTTGTCTTTAATCTCCGACATATTTGCTCCTTACAAAAATCAAAGAGCGGAATTGACCGCTCTTTCTAATCTTCTTTACTACTCCTACGCTAAAAATTCTATCACAATATATAAATAATTGCAAGAGCTTTGTTGCATGTAGGTTTTTCATCTTTCAAGCATCATCTAAATTCAAAATAAAGATATATAAAAAATGAAAATATAAAAATTTTAATCAAAATATCCTCTATATTCTACTTGTATATCGCTATTTGGGAAAAGCAAATGATATAAATCTGTAAAATAATCGTCTGTCATACTCGCAATATAGTCGACAACTATTTGATTTGGCTCTGTTTTTTCATATTCAAAATTTCGCTCATAATGAGTTTTATTTATATAATTTATGTGATGTGTAAAAATTTTTGACTCTCGTCTGTCATTTATAAGATCGTCTAAAAGTTTCTCATAAAGAGCAGACATCATAGGTTTAACACAGGTTTCCATTTGTTTTTTTATCGCATAATCATCATATATTCTGTCATAATTTTCCCGCTTTGAAAGTTTCAAAGCTTCAAAATGTTCGTTGTCCATTTTAATATATGGCTTTCCAAAACTGTTTTCCACTATATTTACAGTTAAGTTGTTTATTATTTCGGCATTCATCTTACCTATAACTGTATCCTGATAAACTTTTTCATCTAAAATTTTTGTTCTATATGCGTCTTGCCTATCTTTGCCAAGATAGGAAATTATATCGCTTATTCTGACAACACAGCCCTCTAAAGTTGATGGAATGAGTTTTCCGATTTTGCTTTTATCTTGAGTACAATCTTCCACTGTTTTATCTAATTCTTCAAATGTTGAGAGATTTGATGGTCTGTATTCTAAAAGTTCTAATTCCCCATTATGACAGGCAATTCCGTCTAAGGTCTGCAAAGATATATTATATGGGAAAATTTTATCCAGCACTCTAATTGACTGCAAATTATGACAAAAATGCCTACCAGTGTGTCTGTGATACAAATTGTCAAGGTAAAGTTCTCCAGCATGGGCAAATGGAGGATGACCTATATCATGCCCCAGAGCAATAGCCTCAATTAAATCTACATTTAAATTGAGTGCTCTACCTAAAGTTTTCGCAATTTGTGCCACTAATTGAACATGTAAACTCCGTCTTGTTATATCGTCATTTCTATAAAAAGAAAAAACTTGAGTCTTATCTGCATATCTTCCAAAATATGGGCAGTGTAAAATTTTATCTGTATCACGAACAAAAGGATTTCTAATTACAGTGGCAACGTCACTTTTTTCATCTCGTCTCTTTGCTTTTTCATAGAGACAAGCATAGGGTGAAAAATTATTTATCTGAGATTTTGAAATTTTTTGTGCCGTTTCTTCAGACAGTCTTTCATAAGTCAAACTCATTTTTTTCTCCGTTTTATTTTTAATTTTCTAATCTCCTCTTTTTGTAATTTGCTAAAACATCTTGAATCAAGTATTTTCTGCACCGTCATATTAAAGATTTCTTCATCGTCTATGTTTTTTTCTAAAAATTCTTTAACTGTAAGATAATGATAACTCAAAGCCGTAGTAAAAAACCAAGCTTTCATCATTTTAACATAATAGTCTTCGCTCTTTGCACTGAGTGCCAAAAACAGATATTCTCTATCGAACTTGTCTTTTGTAAAATAAGAATTTAGAAGTCCAATTGCAAATCTCTGGATATATATTTCCTTTGAATTTATATATTTTTCTATTTTCGACAAGAGAATCTTTTCGTCAATTTTATTAAAAATTTTAGGTCGCAGCCCATCGCAAGTTGCCCAGTTATCAATATATGGTAAAAACTCCTCTAATTTATCAAATAATAAATTTGGCTCTTTAATCAAATTTAATAAAAATATATGAATTTGATTTTCTTCAAAATATTTATGTGGCAAAGAAGTCAAAAAGTCATCAGCAAAATCTGTATTTTCAATCTTCTTAGCATAAGTTTTCAATTTATCTGTTCTAACGCCTATTATTTTATCTCGCTCAATATTTTTTATGATTTTTTGCATAAAGCTTTTATATGTTTCTTCTGAAGAAGAAAACAAAAAATGCAAAAGCATTTGTCGGTTCTCACTCATAATCATTCTTCTTTATCTTCTATTATATTTACCTTTTGATTTTTATTGATTGCAGATTCCTCATCTCCAGTTTCGCCTCTTATGAAATTAATGGCATCTATCTCTTTGCCCTGTTCGTCAAATTCAGAAATTTTTGCAGAAGATAGGAAATGTTTTAGTAATTTTTTTATTTCCTCCCTTTCATAAGTGCTTTCAAGTTTTGGATAGGACTTATTTGCAATATGTTTAACAAGCTTTATAAGAGCTTCTTTATTTGCAGGAGTACATTTATATAAAATAGAGGTTAAACTGTCTAAAATAGCCGATATTACTGAAATATCATCACTTGCATAGTGAATAATTTGACCGAACATAAAAAACAAATCTTCTTCAAAGGTATAAGAAGAATAAAAAATCTCGCATTTATCGACATTTTTTGCAAGTACACATTTTTCATCTACACTCGAAAGTTTTTCGAGTAAAACTCCCAATTTTTTTATAACATGAATGCAGGTATTGGGATCATTTACAGAGGGAGAAATTGCTCTCAGAGCTATCTCAACGAGTTTAGTTAAATTGTATCTATAATCAGTTGTAACAATCTTTGAATCTTCAAAAACAAAGCCGTCTGACAATTTATCTAATAATTTTTCATCTACTTTATCATCTGTCTGTAACATTGCTACAGGTGCATTCGAGTCTACGAACTGCCCAATTTTAGCATTTATCGTCAAAAGCCCTCTGTAATCTTGCAAAATTAAATTAAGTTTATCTGTGTCTATCAAATTCAAATATCCTGAATTTTTAGATTTTACGCTATAAATTTCAGAATAGCTCTTAGGTTTATACTCTTTGGTTTCTTTTCTTGTTTTAATTTCCTTTTCTATTGAAATTTTTGCGTCTTTGTAGACATCCGAAATTAAATTCACACCTTGAAATTGCTTTATAACTTTCTGTACAAAGAAAATAAAGTAAACTATACATAAAATTGAATATAAAATTGCCACTGTTCCCGCAATACCGCCGTATTGATAGGAAATGTTTTTAACAACTAATAATTCGGCAACGCAATAGAAAAATCCACCTATAAAAATCCCCAAAACTTTAGTGGTAATTTTAATCTGTAAAAAATTTTCAACTACTCGTGGAGTATAATTTGAAGCATATGCCCCCAAAACTGTCAAAATAGTAGAAAAAGTAAAGGTAGTTATCGTAAGTAAAGCACCTGCAAGCGTTGTTAAAACTGTTTGCATTAAGCTTTTTTCCATAAATAAAAAATCGGGCAAAATTTGTCTCAATGGTATTACACCCAAATCCACCAGTCCGACTAATAAAATAATTATCAGAGAATATAAAATATATTGTAAAGTGTATACCCACGTTAAATTATGATAGAAAAATAATTTTAATTTTTTCATTTTGCCCTTCTTCTTAATATTTATAAAAAAATTCAATCATAAACTTTGATTTTTGTCAATGAATTATAAATATGATAAAATTAAAATATGATTGATTTTGAAAGCTTTAAGAGAGAATTTAATATAATTGCCGGGCCCTGTGCAATAGAAAATAAAAAACAGATAGAAACTATTGCCGCTGCCGTTAAGGATAGTGGAGCTACCGTTCTAAGGGGTGGAGCTTTTAAACTGCGAAGTGATGCCAATTCTTTTATGGGGCTTGGCCCAGATGGAGCTAAACTGCTTGTAAATGCGGGTAAAAAAGTTGGGTTACCTGTGTTGACGGAAGTTACCAAAATTTCCGACCTGCAATTTTTATCTGATGTCGATATTCTGCAAATCGGAACACGCAATATGCAAAATTATCCACTGATAACAGAAACTGCTAAAACTGGAAAAATAATTTTATTGAAAAGAGGCTTTGGCTGTACTATAAAAGAATATCTCCAGAGTGTTGAATATATCAAAAAAGAGGGAAATGATAAAATCATTCTCTGCGAAAGAGGCATTCGTACTTTTGAAACCGCTCTGAGAAACACTTTTGATGTCAGTGCTGTTGCAATACTTAAAGATAAAACCAATTTTCCTGTTTTCGCCGATCCCTCACATGCTTCTGGCGATAGAAAATATGTAAAGCGATTGTCCTTGTCGGCTGTTGCGATAGGCTGTGACGGTCTGGAAATTGAAGTACATAATGCTCCAGAAAAAGCTTTATCTGATAGAGAACAGGCATTGAATTTAGATGAATTTAAAGAACTTGTTTCACAGGTAAAAGAACTCAGAAAGACGGTTCAAAATTTTTATGAATGAACAAGATAAAATAAATGCGCTTAGAATAAAAATAGACAAAATTGATAATGAAATTGTCCAATTATTCAATAAACGACTGGAGCTTGCAAATAAAATAGCGAGCGAAAAAATCAAATATAATCTCAGTATAGAAGATACAAAAAGAGAAAATGAAATTTTAAAAAAATTTGAGAAACAGGAAAATTTCATTCATATAAAAAAACTCTATCAATCGATTTTTGATATTACAAAGAAATATGAAGAATAGTTTAGAGTTAGCCCGCTGGTGCGAGCGACATTATAAGAATCTAAATTTCTTTCCTAATGTAAAAAATTTATAAAAATAAATTACCTCTCTAAAGAGAGGTAATTTCATTTTTTTAATATATTTTTAATCCTTAAAGCAAATATCTATCTTCGTTCCCTTGCCCTCGGCACTTTCCAAACTGATTTCAGCACCATGCATAAGAGAGCCATGTTTTACAATGGAAAGTCCAAGTCCCGTTCCACCAGTTGATTTAGAACGGCTCTTGTCTACTCTATAAAATCTTTCAAAGATTCTCTTTTGCTCTTCTTTGGCAATTCCAATGCCGTTGTCTTTTACTTCAAAATGTTTTCCCTTATCGTCTGCGTAAATCCGAACATTTACAGTTCCATTTTCTCTTCCGTATGAAATTGCATTGTCGACAAGATTATAAAACATCTCATAAATTACATGTCGATTACCTGAAAGAGAGATATTTTTACTGTCAAGATTTAATTTGATATTCTTTGTTCCTGCACTGAATTTCAGAGTATTGATAACTTCTCGTGCAATTTCGTCTATGAAAACTTCTTCAAAACTCTGCTTTATCTCTTTGTCGCTTAATTTAGAGATATTTATAACATCGTCAATTAAATTTAGTAATCTTTCAGCCTCACTTCTTATATTTGAAGCAATATTTCTAATATCATCTTCTTTGGCAATTCCCATTTCTATAATTTCAGCATTGCCCATTATTGATGTTAGTGGAGTTTTGAGTTCGTGACTCACATTGGCAGAAAATTCAACTCTCACGCTGTCCGATTCTTCTTGAGCACTAATATCTCTAATACTAATCATAGATAAAAATTTATTGTCTTTTTCATCTAAAAGGTAGGAAGTACATTGATAGATTTTTTCATTAAATTCAATTTTAGCACTATCTTTTTGACCATTTGAAGCCTTTAAAACCAGCATTTCAAATTTTTCGTCGTCAAAAACTTCATTGTATTTTATATTTTTAGCGTCTTTTCCCAAAAACTTTTTAAGTGAATTATTTATAAAAATACAGTTTAATTTTTCATCGAAAATTAAAATCCCATCTCGATAATTATTCATTATGCTGTTGAGTTCTCGTTTTAAGATTTCAATTCCACAAATATCTTTTTTGAAAAAGTCATCTTCTGTTTGTTCTACTTGAGGTTTTGAATTTTTGCTTTTTATGTTATTGATTTTTGCAATCATATATGTAAAAAAAGCCGATAATAAAGCAACAAGCAGCACGCTAAAAACGAGCAGCTTGTAGCCTTCCATCTTATTAATTGACAAAAAGACAAATCCCGCCGTCAAAAGAGCAGTAATAAAAATGCCTGAAAATACAGCTTTTTTCATCTTATTTTCCAATTCTGTATCCTACACCTCTTACAGTTTTTATAAGTTCGCCACAATCGAGCAATTTTGAGCGCAGTGTTCTGATATGAACATCGACCGTTCTTGTCTCTCCGTCAAAATCATAACCCCAAATGGTTTGAAGCAAATGATCCCTTGTGAGAACATTTCCCATATTTTTTAAGAGAAGATATAAAAGTTTAAATTCTTTATTTGTAAGTTCTACAAATTCATCTCCGGCTTTTACAGTATGGGCTTTTTTATTCAAAGTGATGTCGCCGCATTTATAAATTTCTTCTTTTTCAGTATTCTGAGTGCGTCTTAATACCGCTTTTATTCTCGATATGAGCTCCATTATACCAAAGGGCTTGACAATATAATCGTCTGCACCATTGTCCAGACCAATAACTTTGTCATATTCTGTGTCTTTAGCAGTTATGACGATTATCGGAATGTTTGAAGTTTCAACATTTCTCTTTAATTTTTTGAGTACCGTTATACCGTCTTCCCCCGGGAGCATTAAATCAAGTAAAATAAGTTCAGGTTTTTCTGTTTTTAGAGATTCTTGCATTTTTTCGGCATCTTCAAAGCCAATTGCCTTAAATCCCGTATTATTTAACGAGTATACGACTAATTCTCTGATCGACTTGTCATCTTCTACACAATAAATCAAAAATCATCACCCATTATCGAATATATTACCCACTCAGCTAAGTTTACAGTATGATTGCCCACTCTTTCAAGGCTTTTTGCAATCAAAATCAAATCTATGCATTTTTCGCCTTTGATTTTATCTACAACAATCAAATCAACAATACTATTTTTAACTTTTGCAAATATATCATCTACATCGCGATCTCTGTTGATTATTTCATTTGCCTTGTCCATATCAGAATTAATGTATGCGTCAATGCCGTCTTTGAGCATTGAGGTAACTAATTCCAACATTTTATTTATGTCTTCCTTTGCCTCTGTATTGTCAATATCTTCCATTCTGACAACTTCGGAAAGGCTTGCAATATCATAAGCGTGGTCGCCTATTCTCTCGAGATCGACAATCATCTTGACTGCCGAAAAAATCATTCTCATATCGCCGGCTACAGGTTGTTGAGTTATTAATAGTTTTGTACAAAAACTTTGAATTTCACTTTCCTTTAAGTTTATCTGAGTTTCTGTAGCTTGAGCTTTTTCATGGGCCTGTGGATCCTCTGTACCAAAATTCTTTATTGCATTTGAAATAGCAGTTTCACATAGAGCACCCATTTCAATCAACATTTGATTGAGATCTTCTAATTGCCTATTAAAATTGTTTCTCATAATTAACCAAACCTTCCAGTGATATATTCTTCAGTTCTTGCGTCATCGGGATTATTGAAAATTTTTACTGTATCACCAAATTCAATTACTTCTCCCAACAAAAAGAAAGCTGTTTTATCAGAAATTCGAGCGGCTTGTTGCATATTATGAGTAACTATAGCAATAGTATACTCTTTTTTTAATTCCATTGCCAAATCTTCAATTTTTGTCGTAGAGATAGGATCTAATGCCGATGTCGGCTCGTCCATTAAAAGAACTTCTGGCTCTACTGCCAAAGCTCTTGCTATACAAAGTCTCTGTTGCTGTCCGCCTGAAAGTCCAAGTGCATTTTTCTTGAGTCTATCTTTTACCTCATCCCAGATAGCAGCTTGTTTTAAAGACCTTTCAACAATCATATTCAGCTTTTTCTTGTTTTTAATTCCATGTGTTCTCGGACCATAAGCAACATTATCGTAAATGCTCATGGGGAAAGGATTGGGTTTCTGAAAAACCATTCCAACTCTTTTTCTCAAAACATTGGTATCTGCTTTGAAAATATTTTCTCCGTCTAAATTTACTTCGCCTTTGATTTTACAGCCCGGCACTAAATCATTCATTCTGTTCAAAGTTTTTACGAATGTAGATTTACCACAACCAGACGGTCCTATAAAAGCGGTGATTTTATTTTCTTCTATATTTAAATTTATATTCTTAAGAGCCTGAAAATCTCCATAGAATAAATCTAAATTCTTTATTTCAAACTTATTCATTCTTCTTTATTTCCTTTTTTTATTCTGGACGCAACAAATGTCGCCAAAGCATTAATAATCATAACTGCTACAAGTAAAATAACGGCAGTTGCATAAGAACTGTCTGTCTGCAAGCCCTCTACCCACAGAGAGTAAAGATGTATTGCAAGCGTTCTACCCGAAGTCAAGAAACTGTCATAATATTGTGCAACAGTTCCAGCAGTATAAATGAGAGCGGCTGTTTCTCCGACAATTCTTCCTATTCCCAGAATGATTCCGGATAAAATTCCGGGCATTGCAGAGGGTAAAACTATTCTGAAAACTGTTCTCAATTTTCCAGCACCAAGACCAAAACTTCCCTCTCTATACATATCTGGCACAGACATCAGAGCTTCCTGTGATGTCCTGATAATTAAAGGCAAAATCATTATGGCAAGAGTCAAAGCTCCTGAAATCAAACTATAACTAAATTTTAATTTTGTAACGAAGAAGAGATAACCGAACAAACCATAAACTATGGACGGTATACCTGCCAATGTCTCTGTTGTTACATTTATCATTCGCACAAAAAAGTTTTCTTTTTTTGCATATTCTACCAAATAAATTGCCGTAAAAACGCCTGCAGGGATTGCAAAAAGCAAAGTAAGTCCTGTCATTACAACAGTATTTATCATTGCTGGCATTAAAGATAAATTTATAGAATTATATTTAAGCTGAAACATTTCCGGCTTAATGTGAGGAATCCCCTTCATCAAAATATAAACTATTATTGCAAACAAAATGAATACGGTAATTCCCGCTGAAAGATATACAAGTGAACGGATGAAAAGAGCTTTTCTTTCGGCAACTTTAATTGATTTATCTTTCATTCTTTTACCACCTTTCCTTTAATTAATGTTATGGAAAGATTGATAATTAAAATAAATACAAACAAAACTGCGGCTGTTGCTATAAGTGCATCTCTGTGTAAATCTGCCGCATAGCCCATTTCCAAAACAATATTTGCAGTCAAAGTTCTGACACCTTGAGTTACTTTTTTTGGTATCATAGCCTGATTTCCTGCAACCATTATAACTGCCATAGTTTCGCCGATGGCACGACCTATTCCGAGAACTATAGCCGCTAAAATTCCAGATTTTGCAGCGGGTAAAGTTGCTCTAAAAACAGAAGCTTCATGAGTTGCACCTAAGGCAAGCGATCCCTCATAATAACTTTCCGGAACGGCTTTTATAGCAGCTTCCGAAACAGAAATTATTGTAGGTAAAATCATAATGCCTAAAACAAGGCTTGCTGCAAGGAGAGATTGTCCTTGACCAGAAAAAATGTTTCTAACTAATGGAACTATAACCATAAGTCCAAAGAAACCATAAACTACCGATGGTATTCCAGCGAGCAAATCAACAGCGGGTTTCAAAAATTTATATAGCTTTTTGTCGCAAAATTTCGCCATAAATATCGCTGTAAGTAAACCTATCGGAACTCCGAATAAAGTTGCGAGAGCAGTAACATATATACTACCTATAATCATCGGAAAAATTCCGTAAATGTCACTGAATGGACTCCACGTTTTCCCCAACAAAAACTTTGAAATGCCGATTTCCCTTATTGTGGGAACGGCATTTGCAAAGAGGAAAACGCAAATCAAGATTACTGATATTATCGACAGTGTTGCTGTTAAAGCAAACACAACTTTCATTACATTTTCTTTTAAGTTTTTCATTCTTATTTAGTAGCGTCAGCCCAAGTAGCAACCTGACCTAAATAGATATTCTTAATTTGTTCTGTTGATAAGTCGTCAGTAGTATTGCTCTTATGAACGATAACAGCTATACCGTCTTTTGCGATAACGGTTGGTGTGAGTTCAGCTTTTTCACTGTCTTTGAGTTCACGAGATGCCATTCCGATTTGGCTTACGCCGTTGATAGCGTCTTTCATACCTGAAGAAGAGTCACTTTGGTTGAGTTCGATAGTTGCTTTAGGATTAGCTTTTGTATATTCTTCGATAAGTTTTTCCATTACAGGAGTAACAGATGAAGAACCAGAAATTTTGATTGTTCCAGCAGAATTATCTGTTTTGAAAGATTCTGTTCCTGCTACAGCAACATATCCGTTATCTTCAACAATTTTTTGTCCTTCTTTTGAAAGAATGAAGTTGATGAAATCTTTTGTTACGCCAGTAGCTTCGCCTTTTGTTGCGATGTTGAAAGGTCTTGCAACTTTGTAAGAACCGTCTTTAACAGTTTCTTTTGAAGGAGCAACGCCGTCAACTTTCAAAGCTTTAACAGTGTCATTTAATGAGCCAAGGGAGATATATCCGATTGCTGCTGGGTTTCCTGCTACTGTTGTAAGCATAACGCCTGTGCTGTTTGTGATAGAAGCTGATGGAGTTGTTTTATCAACTTTTTTGTCGTTTTCTTTAACTTCTAATCCTACGAGTTCAATGAATGCTCCTCTTGTTCCAGAGCCGTCTTCACGAGTTTGAATTGCGATTTGTGCAGTGTTGTCAAAAGTACCTTTCTTATCGTCTTTCTTGTTACAAGATGTAAAGATAAGTCCTACAGTCAAAACAGCAATTACAACTGCTATCCATTTGCCAAATTTTTTCATTAGGTTTTTCACTCCTTGAAATTTCTAAAATAAAAGCTTTTTCATAGCTTTATCGTTATACTAACGACCCAATGTAAAATCATAAGGAGCTCGAATGTTAAATCAATGTAAAATTTAACATATGATTTTCAGTCTGCTTTTGTAAAATACAGCTGTTAGCAAAAAAATACTCTCTACTGAATCATTCAGTAGAGAGCATCTGTTATTTATTTTTATTTATATTTTTTAGTATATTTTCCGCTATTTTCAAATCATTTGGATAAGTTATTTTAAGATTATTTTGACTACCTTTGCTGACAACGACAGTTTCATCATTTATAAGAAAAATTTTTGAAGCGTCAGTCAAATCGGCTTTTTGAGAATCTGTCAACTCGTCAATATATTTTTTTAATTTTTTTAAATTGAAAGATTGAGGAGTCTGAACGTTGTAACAATAATCTCTTTTCGGTACATCAATTATTTTGCTTTTGTCTGTAATCGCTATTGTGTCTGTACTGCCAATTCCAGCCGTCGCTCCAGAAAAAATTTTTGCCTTTTCTAAATTATCCGCAATTATATCATTATCTATAAAAGGTCGAGCTGCGTCATGCGTCAAAATAATATCCGATGAGCTTATTTTATTATTTGAATAAATATATTCAATAATTTTTGTAAGGGTATCATTTCGACTATTGCCACCTGCAATAACAGAAATTTTCGCTTTTATATATTTTTTTATCTCCTTTTCTACAAAAGAAATATCTTTTTCTGGTACGGCAATAATTATTTCATCAAAATAATTTGACTTGACAAGAGTTTCTAAAGAATAAATAAAAATTGGTTTACCAGAAAGTTCAATATATTGCTTACCAATTTTACTATTCATTCTGCTTCCACTACCAGCAGCCAAAACAGACGCAAAAATCATCAATAGGCCTTTCCAAAATAGAGCATATATTTTGCCTTTTTACCACAGCAAACACAGGTATCTGTAATTTGCTCTTCTTCAAATGGAATACATCTTGAAGTGCATGTAGTATCTTCTTTTATTTTTTCTTCACAGGCTAAATCTCCACACCACATAGCTTTAATTAAGCCTGGTTTTTCAGCGGCAATTTGCTTGAATTCATCATAATTTTTTGCAACATAGGTCATTTCATTGCGACGATTTAGAGCCTTTTCAAACATTCCTTTTTTTATTTCATTTAATGCTTCTTCAACTTTAATATCGAGATTTTCAAGGGAAACAAAGGTTTTTTCTCTGTTATATCTCTTGACTAAAACCGCTTGATTTTTCTCTAAATCCTTAGGACCAATTTCAATTCTAAGCGGAACACCTTTCATTTCATATTCTGCAAATTTCCAACCTGGTGTATTGTCGCTGTCATCTAATTTAACTCTGTATTTTTCTGATAACTTTTCTTCTAAAGCTTTAGCTTTTTCAAGTACATTAGATTTATGAAAAGCAATTGGAACTATAACAACTTGAATTGGGGCAACTTCAACAGGCAAAACTAAACCATCATCGTCGCCGTGAGTCATTATAATTGCGCCGATAATTCTACTTGACATTCCCCATGAAGTTTGGAACGGATATGAAAGAGTATTATTTCTATCGGTAAATGTAATATCAAAAGCTCGAGAAAAACCATCTCCAAAAAAGTGACTTGTTCCGCTCTGCAAAGCTTTTCCATCATGCATCAAAGCTTCTATTGTATAAGTGGCCTCAGCACCAGCAAATTTTTCTTTATCTGTCTTTTTGCCCTTTATTACAGGTATGGACAAATCATTTTCAACAAAATCTGCGTATACATTCAACATTTGACGAGTTTCATCGATAGCTTCGTCCTTTGTTTCATGCATTGTGTGACCCTCTTGCCAGAAAAATTCCATTGTTCTCAAAAATGGTCTTGTCGTTTTTTCCCAGCGAACGACTGAACACCATTGATTGTAGAGTTTAGGAAGATCTCTGTGAGATTCAATTATATCGTGATAATGATCACAGAAAAGTGTTTCAGAAGTCGGTCTTACACAGAGGCGTTCCGTCAATTTTTCATTTCCACCATGTGTAACCCACGCAACTTCAGGAGCAAATCCCTCAACATGATCTTTTTCTTTTTGCAATAATGATTCAGGTATAAACATGGGCATCATAACATTTACATGTCCCAGTTTTTTGAATCTGCTATCTAAATTAGCTTTAATATTTTCCCAAAGTGCAGTTGCATAAGGTCTAACTACCATACAACCACGCACCGATGAATAAGAAGATAGCTCCGCTTTTTTGACTATATCGGTATACCACTGCGTAAAGTCTTCTTCTCTCGGTGTAATGCTTTTTACAAGCTTTTTATCCATTATATAGAGTCCTTCGTTTTAATTTTTTGTCTTATTTTCTTCAATCATTTTGCAGACATCGTCAACAGTCTTGATTTTAGAAGCAACTTTATCAGAAACTTCAAAACCATAGTCTTCTTCAATTGTCATGATTAAATCAATCATATCCAAACTATCTGCCTGCAAATCTTCAAATATATTTGTTTCAGGAGTGATTTCAGACTCATCAATATCAAGCTGTTCAGCCAAAATAGCTCTGATTTTTTCAAACATGTTAGATAACCTCCAAAATATTTATAACATTGAACTTATATGTTAGTTTTTTTATACCCTTTTGTCAAATATAATTCAATCTAAAAAAGACGAAAAATAACAAGGGTATTCTGTATTTTTATTTAAGTAAATATAAACAAAAAGCTCACCTTGAAGGTGAGCTTTAATTTTTCATTCTTATTTGTTTTTAAGAAGAACTTTATAAATGGAGTCGATAACTTTATCTGGAACAAATTCAAGTGTTCCAAGGAGTTTAGAGTTTTTAACTCTGTAAAGGTTTTTCGGCTTATCAGCTTCACAAGCTTCAACAACAGCTCTAACAAGATATTTCGGGTCATTTGCCATTTTAAGTTCAACCAACATCATTGGTTTCATCTTAGAAAGAGTTTTCTTGTAGTATTCTGTGTTGTTAATCATCTTGTCGAAAGCAGCGCTTGCCTGTCCATGCATTTGAGTTTTGAATGAACCAGGTTGAATTTTAACGCACTTGATGTCTTGGAATAAAAGTTCTCTTCTAAGAGAATCAGAATATGCTTCAACAGCATACTTTGTGATTGAGTAAGGTCCGTTAAAAGGTTGAGCTTTCATCCAACCACATTCAGATGAGCAGTTGATAATTCTACCATTGCCTTTTTTAACCATATCAAAGAATACACGGTTAATTCTTATCATTCCCAAAACATTGATGTCAACCATTCTCTCAACAGTTTTAACAATGTCTCCCTCTATAAGAGAACCCATTGAGTGAATTCCAGCAAAGTTGATTACTGCATCTAAATGATCTGTTGTTTTTAAAACTTCTTGTTTAGCAGCTTCAATACTTTCCATATTGGTTATATCTACTTTAATCGGAACAAAACCTACGATGTCTGCCTTTTTTTTGAGAGCAACTTCATCATAGTCAGCGGCAAATACTGTCCAGCCTTTTTCAATGAGTGCAAGTGCAGATGCTCCACCGAGACCTCCAGCTGCTCCTGTGAAAAGTGCATATTTCATAATATAATCGTCTCCTTACCGTTTATATATTTTCCTATAGATTATATATTATCGTTAAAATAAAGTCAATTAAAAACAGACAATCAAAAGAAGCTTATTAAAGCAGTAAAGCTACTTATTTTTTAATATAAATATAAAGTTATTATCATTATTTTTCATTTGAAAATTTTATCGAATTTTTGAAATTATATCTTAAGATAAACTAAAAATTTAATTCAAAAAAGGAAAATCAAAAAGCAAAATAAATTTTTAAATATAGAAAATATACATTTTTTAATATGAATATTTTAGTTTTCCACAGAATGTTTAACATTTTTGTTGTAAAATTTTTTGTTTGACAAATGTTAATAACTAAGTGAAAAATGTGCATAAACCTTGAAAATATGTTGAATTATGAACAAAACTGTAAAGCAATTCACTTTATATAAACAAAAGTCTCCACATTGTGAAGACTTTGTCTATTTGTATATTCACTTTGAATATTTAACGATTTTGTAAATCAATATATTTTTTTGGCTCCTGAATTGCCATATATGCAGGTCTTATAATCTTGCTTCCTGTGGTCAATTCTTCAATGCGATGCGCACTCCAACCTGCGATTCTTGCAATTGCAAAAAGAGGAGTATAGAGTTCTTCAGGGAGATTTAACATAGAGTAAGCAAAGCCACTGTAAAAATCGACATTTGCACTCACGCCCTTATATATTCTTCTATTCTTAGAAATCAATTCTGCTGCGATTTCTTCGATGTTAGAATAAAATTCATATTCCTCGCTTCTGCCCTTTTCTTTAGATAAATCTTCTACAAAGCTCTTTAAGATTTTAGCTCTGGGGTCAGATTTTGTATAAATAGCATGTCCCATTCCGTAGATAAGTCCGCTCTTATCATAAGCTTCCTTATTTAGAATTTTTTGAAGATAATTTGCAATTTCTTCCTTATCAGACCAGTCTTTTACTTCTTTCTTTATCTCATTAAACATACCAACAACTCTGATATTTGCACCACCATGTTTCGGCCCCTTAAGTGAGCCAATTGCAGCAGAAATTGCAGAATATGTATCTGTTGCTGAAGAAGTTACAACTCTTGTTGTGAAAGTAGAGTTATTTCCTCCACCATGTTCCGCATGTAAAATCAAGCAAAGGTCGAGCACTCTCGCTTCAAGCTCTGTGAATTTACTGTCTTCTCGAAGCATATATAAAATATTTTCAGCAGTTGAAAATTCTTCTCTGGGCTGATGAATAAAGAAATTTTCATTTTCATAATAATATTTATATGTTTGATAAGAATATACAGCAAGCATTGGGAAAAGCGCAATCAGTTCAAGACACTGTCTGAGCACATTTTCAATCTGTATGTTGTCTGGGTCCTCATCATAAACATATAGAGTCAACACGCTACGAGCGAGCGTATTCATCATATCCTTACTGGGAGCTTTCATTATTATGTCTCTAACAAAATTATTTGGAAGAGTTCTAAAAGTTGAAAAAATCTCAAGAAATTCTTTGAATTCCTCTTTATTCGGCAATTCTCCAAAGAGCAAAAGATATGCAATTTCTTCAAATCCAAAATGTTTTTGCTCAAATTGTCCTTTTATAAGATCTTCAATTGCATAACCTCTATATCTTAAAATACCGTCAATCGGAATTTCTTTTCCGTCAATTATTTTTTTAGAAGTTACTTCTGAAATATCAGTTAATCCAGTAAGAACACCACGACCTTGCAAATCTCGAAGTCCCCTTTTGACATCATATTTCTGATAGAGAACCGGGTCAAAAGAATTATTCTTTATGCAATCGGCCGCCCATTTTTTTAAATTTGCGTCGTAATTGTACATTTTGTTTTCTTTAGCCATTTTCTGTCCTTTCTATAAATTAACGCCTATACCATTTTCTTTCAAATATAACTTTAATTCTCTAATATTTATCTCTCCAAAATGAAATACGGAAGCCGCAAGAGCAGATTCAGCTTTAGTTTTCTGAAAAACTTTCAAAAAATCTTCCTTTTTTCCGGCGCCACCTGAGGCAATTACTGGAATAGAAACTGTATCTGCAACAAGCTTTGTAACAGCAATATCATATCCATCTTTTTTGCCGTCATCTGAAATAGAAGTTAAAAGAATACTTCCTGCTCCAAGAGATTCAACTTCTTTGGCCCATTTTGTCACTTCAAGTCCAGTGGATATTTGTCCGCCATGTGTAAAAACTTCATAAAAGGTTCCATTGTACTGCACATCTATGGCAGAACAGATTGCTTTTTTTCCAAATTTCTCTGCAGCTTCTTTTAACAGAGAGGGATTTTCAATTGCAGGTGAATTTATTCCAACTGAAGTTGCACCCGCTTTTAAAGTTTTTTCAATTTGAGTAATGGAAGAAATTCCTCCACCCACTGTTATAGGTATATTTATTTTTGTAGTTACTTCGCTCAATTTTTCAAGCAACTCATTTGACCGTGAGTCAGTGGTCGCAGTTATATCTAACATAACAAGTTCATCTGCACCCTCTCTTGCGTATCTACAAGCGTTTTCAACTATGTCTCCTGCATCTATTAAATCAATAAAATTTATTCCCTTTGTTACACGATTATTTTTTATATCTAAACAGGGTATTATTTTTTTCATAAATTCTCCTATTTTACGAATTTAGAATTTGACAGGTTTTTATTTTACCACACTAAAGCGTTATAGACAAGATTTTACATTATTTATGTTAATTATTTCTCTGTAATTGACGAGAAACACGAATTTAATTTGTATTTTTCTGTATTTTTTGCAATTAATTTGTATTTAAAATAAACAAAAAACTTCGCAACTTTCATTGAAAGTTGCGAAGTAAATATTTTATATAACAAAAGTTATATTGATATTAATTTTTTTGCTTTCTATTTACAGAATTCACAGCAAACAATCCGATAAAAGCTGTTGTAACAATTGCAATTACACTCAGAGTTTCGTATGAAGTTTGAGGATTCTTTTTATTTTGGTCCGGTTTTTTATCAACTGGTTTTTCTGGTTTCTTACCCACAACTGTATTGCCTTTGTCGTCTACATAAGTTTCTTCATCTTTAGAAATAAGTTTTTCATCTGGAGTAGATGAGAAACTACCACCAGTGATTGCGCCTTCATTTTTTTCATCGAAATCATCGGTTGTCTTAATGGCACCTTTTTCACCTTGGAAAGTACCACCTGAAATCTTAATTCTTGCTTTAGAAGATGGTTTATTCTGAGTATCATTATTATCAGTTATGATTTCTTCTATGGCATATCCTGAAACTCCAACTATTGTAGGATTTCCACTTATATTAACTTGCATACTATCTGCATAAGCTTTATGAGAATCTAAAATGATAGCATTTCCGTCTCCACCGTCTACACCACCGCCATCTGCAACAGGAGCTTTATAAGTTTCTGCAGTTGATTTAATAGTTCCTCCGTTAATATTTAATATTCCAGATTTCATATAAATTCCAACTTGACCGCCTTCAATTGTTGCTCCATCAGCAATATTCCATTCTGCATATCCTGCAGCATAAATAGCAATTACTTTAGATTTTGCAACTGAACCTGCGTGGAAATTTATAATTGGATAGTTAGTTTTATCTTGAATATTGCCATTTGTAGTAATGGAAAAAGCATTATCAGAAACAAGTTTTCCATATATATCTACAGTAACATCATGCGTCTTATTTTCTTGGCCAAAAATACCGATAGCGGCAGCATTTCCTTCTACGGTAACATTCTTACCTATTGTAGAGACACTTTATCTTCCTCTTTCGCTGGTATTCCCATAACGCTGATTGCTACGCCATTTGCATGCGTAGATTTTATTGTTCCAGTTCCAGTAAAAGAAGCTGAAGCCTTAGAACCAACCATCACAGGATAGGCTACATCAGAAGTGATATTGTGACCATTTAAATCAATTTCTACATTCGCATTTTTATGAAATCCAAGAAAATTTGTAATTGTAATATCGTTATCTAAAACAATTTTACTCGTATTACCTTCATTTGCATTCGCCGCTGCCGCTAACAACCCCGCTTCGTCAGCTACATTTTCAGTTGCACCAGATGCAAAAGAATAAATAGGTAAAAAAGCCATAACAACAGCAATTACTACTATCATACCGATAAATTTTTTCAGCCAATTATTTTTTCTATTCACCATAAAATCTCCTCTATTCTCTTTTTATCACACATTTGGTCTTTTCGTACATAATTGATAGCAGTATGAGTTTAACACTTTAGCAAATTTTTGGCAAATTTTTCTTTAAAAAACTTTTTTATTAATTTTAAGATTTTCCAAAATCACATCATAAATATTTTTTCATTTTTAATACAGATTATTGGTAAAATCAAAAAATTCCCTCTGCTAATTAGCAGAGGGAAAATATCATTTTAAATATTATAAAAGTTTTTAGTTTTTTGAGTTGAAATAATTTAATCTAATTGGCAAATTCTTCTGAAGTGGTCTGAATAAATTTTCAAAACTTCAGCCGGTTTTGCAACTGGAATAAGTCCACCAACTACTTGTAAATGGTCCATAGTTAAAACATCCATTAAATGCCAAACTCCAGGTTTTACTTTTTGATTTGTCGATATTATATCGTGATAATCTACAGCTGGCTCATTTGGAGGATTTAATTCGGAGATAGTATTTACCATACCATCATTCATAAGCCACTTTTCGTCTATTTGAACTTCACCAGGTTGATTTTTTTGCAATGCTCCAATTATTCTTGCAACAGGTCTAAAGGGAATTAAAGTTGTATTTAGCGGAACTTCTCTTCTCTTTTTAGTAATCATAGATTGCTTTGTTGTAGAACATGCTATTGCAAAATAATATACATTTTTACAGCATTCTGACCACTCATTTTGCTCTTGAGCACCCTCTATGGAACAATCGTAAATGGCATTGTCTTTACAGCATCCAACTTCAGCACATTTTTTCAAATTACGATTAACCTTTTGAATTTCCTGATTTGAAGCCTTTGATGATAATCCAAATTGATCCATGTTAAGGTCTTGTACTTTCTGTACAAAAGTTCCACTTCCCATATGATAAGCAGAAATCATCGCTGTGGCAAAAGCTCCTGTAAATCCTTTAAATAATCTCAAAAGACTTGTGCCACGATTAGCTCCTGCAATAGAAGTGAAGCTATGAACCAATTCGCTGTTGCCACCTTTAAAAAGTGGACTCAGTTCATCTTCCGGAGTTACTGCTCTTTCTTCTTCGCTTCCCTTTGCAAGCAAGGTTATAAAAAGTCTGCCAACATTTGAGCCAAAAGAATGTCCTATTATATTAATTTTATTTTTTTCATCCCATTTTTCTATTAGGGGCTTATCATAAGTTCTACCGTATCTTTCATGGCCATATTTTTCACTGTGAGCTTTTCCATAATCTACTCTTGTGCCAGTAAGTTGTGCATAAGTCTGACAAGCACGATCCCAAGCAGATGAATAACCGCCACCAGATGGAGAATGTGTTTCAAATCCCAAGCAATTTAAATGAGTTAAAATATCGCAACTGAGCATTCCCCAATATGGAACAATTTTATTTAAAAGTTCGTCTTCACCGAATCCTGTTGCACCATGCAACATTATGAATGGATAATTTGTTTTTAATTTCATCATAAACCTCACTTTAATCCTATTTGCGCTACCATACGGCAATAATTAAAAAACATATCTCTAAGTTTTCCGAATCCCACTGGTGGCATAAAAGAACCCACAGCTTGAAGATGATCATAGCTAATCGGATCCATCACATGCCAGATACCAGGTTTTATTTTGTCAATATCGTGAAAATCAACAGATGGTTCAGTCTCGGGAGCTGTTGAAGCTGCAGTATTGACAAGTCCGTCATTTGGGGCAAATTTCTGTTCTATATATTTGCCATTTGAAGCCGTTGTTTCAATATGTGAACCTATTGCCATAGAAATGGGTTTCCATACAAAAGACATTTTCATCATTGGCACATAGGAGCCTTTTTTTGAAAATCTATTTGGTTTGGAACAGTTTGATGGATAAGAAAAATAATAAATTTTTGGATTAATAGACAAAGATTCATTTATTTTTTGCATACCTTCCATGGTTAAATCATAGAAAACATTATCTTCGCTCTCACTTACCTGTAAAGCTTTATTCAGATCAATAGTAGCCTTTTTC
Organism: Clostridia bacterium; assembly: GCA_030532035.1. Lineage (GTDB taxonomy): Bacteria > Bacillota > Clostridia > Oscillospirales > Acutalibacteraceae > JAUNLX01. Next base: position 61,083 of record JAUNLX010000001.1, read on the forward strand.
ATATTGCCCTTATCATCATGTGCCATTATTTCGAATTGATCGGCATTCATATCCCACATTTTTTGTAAAAGTCTGCCAGATTCTAAATTTGCAAGACCGAAAGTAGCTTTTCTTAGTATATTATAAAATTTAGGCACAGCTTCACTTATGGTAACTTCTCCTTGACAGCCACAAAGACTTGTTATGGAGTAAATATAATCATCTTTCCCACCCTCAAATAAGGGACTGAGTTCTTCTTTGGGAGTAACTTTTCGCTCTTCTTCGCTTCCATTTCTCAAAAGATTTTCAAGCATTCTTATCGTCGGCGCTCCAAATGAATGACCTAAAAGATTTATTTTATTTTCACTGTCCCATTTTTCAAAAAGTGGTTTAGTATATGTTCTACCATATCTCTCATGGCCATATTTTTCACTGTGAGCCTTTCCGAAATCAGTTCTTGTGCCAGTGATCATAGCGTAAAGCTGACAAGCTTTATCCCAAGCAGAACCGAGACCGCCTAAAGATGGATTTTTTATATTAAATCCATAATATTCAAGATATCTGATTAAATCTCCGCTCAGCATACCCCAATAAGGCATAAAGTACTCGTTTAAATAGTCACCTTCTCCGAATCCAAACATTCCATGTATAAAAAGAAACGGATAGTCTGTAGTTTTTTTCATGTGCACCAACCTCTCTAAAAGAATTGTTAATATTATGTTCCTTTTTTATCTACTTAATGTAAACCAACCATTAACTATATATTAATAAGATATAGTTTCGAAATGAATTTTTCTGAAGATTTAACCGACTACATTTCAACTTCATCAACTAAAAATATATTGTAAAATTTCTCAGCAAATTTTTAGTTATTTAACCTAAAATTTATAAAAAAAGAGGAAGCTTTTTAGCTTCCTCTTTTGATAAATCAAATTAAATTGCATAATCTATCTTGAATTGATTATATGTATCAATGAAATTTTCATTTTCGCTGTGTTTAATTTTGTAGAGTGATTCATGTGTATCATAATTATCAGAATTTATCTGAATAACAGCAATTGCTATATTAGAACAATGATCGGAAATTCTCTCTAAATTATTTAATATATCCAAGAAAATAAAACCAAGTTCTATTGTGCAAGTGCCATTTCTAAGCCTCTTTATATGGCGAGTTTTTATGGTGGCTATTAGACCGTCGATAACTTGTTCTAAAGGCTCAATTTTTCTTGCTGTTTCGAGATTGTAATCAGCAAAAGATTCGACCGTCATATTGACTATCTGTTCAACTGCATTTTTTGCCACTTCAAGTTCTCTTTGGGCAGCCTTTGAAAAGAAAATCTTTTTGTTATTCAGTTCAACCGCATTTTTTGTCAAATTCAAAGCATGATCACTCATTCGCTCAAAATTACCAATTGCATGCAACATTATACTCGATAAATGACTGTCTTTTTCGGCAAGTTCTTGTTTTGTAATTTGAACTAAAAAAGTGCCTATCTCATCTTCGTACTGATCGATTCTTTCCTCTGTTTTAGATATTTTGTCAATCAACTCTTCGCTGTAATCATTGAATAATAACATTGCGTCTGAAACATTTTCTTTTACTAACAAAGCCATATTGTCATTTGTCTTTTTACATTGACTTACTGCCAATGACGGATAAGCAAGCCACTTGGTATCAAGCAAAACAAAGTCTTTATCTGCTTTTTTGAAATCAATTGAATCATCTTTGATAGTGAGTTTCGCAAGTTTTTGCAACACCTTAGTAAAGGGCAAGAATACAACAGTTGTAAAGATGTTGAAGATACTGTGCATTAATGCGATATGATATGGTTCTACCTGCATATTATAGAAAGAAAATTTGAGAATTGAATTGAGAGAATAGAAGAGTATCATAAATAGAACGCTTCCAAACAAGTTAAAATAGAGGTGAACTATAGCTACCCTTTTCGCATTTTTACTTGTTCCTATACTTGAGAGCAAAGCAGTTACGCAGGTACCTATATTTTGTCCTAAAATAATCGCCATTGCAGATGAAAAAGGAAGCGGAACAGATAGCGAAAGGGCCTGTAATATACCAACAGAAGCACTCGAACTCTGAATAACTCCCGTTACTATAAATCCTGCCAAAATTCCAAAAATGGGATTTTGAAAATAAGTTAGAATTTCTATAAATTTATCATTGTGGGCAAGCGGAGACATTGCCGATGTCATAGTTGCCATACCGAACATCAGTATGGTAAATCCCATAAAAATAGAGCCAATATTTTTTCTCTTTGCATTTTTTGAGAACAAAACTAATATTACGCCTATGGCGGCTAAAATCGGAGTAAAATGATCTGGTTTAAGCATCTGAACGAAAATATTATCGCCCTTTATGCCACCTAAGGATAAAAACCAACCGGTTATCGTTGTTCCGATATTTGCTCCCATGATGACTGAAATGGCCTGCGAAAGTTGCATTAAACCCGCATTTACAAATCCAACCATCATAACCGTTGTTGCAGAAGAAGATTGAATAATTCCTGTCACAAGAGCGCCAAGCAGAACACCTTTAACAGGGTTGTTAGTCAACTTTCTAAGAATTGATTTTAATTTATCACTTGAACCATGTTCAAGCATTTCACCCATATAGTGCATTCCAAAAAGGAATAAACCTAAGCCACCTATAAATTCTAAAAAATGCAATAAATTCATTTATCGACTCCCAATAAAATTCATGAAAAAGCGGCACGATCTAAGAAACAGTTCGTGTCCGCTCCATAAAAGTCTTACAGTAAATAGATATTGTCTTTATTTTCAATTTCTTTCATTACGTTTTTAGTGTCAAAAACAGCGTCAGCATATTTTGCGACAAATTCATAGTCAACATTTGAATGAGCAGCTGTTACCATAACTAAATCTGCGTCTTCCAAAAGTTCTTTTGTAAGTTCTTTTTCTCCAGTCATCTCAATATCCCCGTCTTTGAATGCGGGTACATATGGATCATAGAAAGTAATGTCTGCTCCAACTTTTTGCAATTCTTCAATAACGGCAATTGCCGGACTTTCACGATAATCGTCTATGTCATTCTTATAAGCGACACCTAAAACTAAAACTTTGGCACCGTTTATGGCTTTTTTCTTAGAATTTAGGATATGCATCGCTCTATCAACACAGTATGCCGGTTGACTATCATTTATAACCATTGAATTTTCAATCAAAGTTGTATGGAAACCGTATTCTCTGGCTTTCCACGAAAGATAATATGGATCAAGTGGAATACAATGTCCGCCAAGACCTGGGCCAGGATAAAAAGGTTGGAATCCATATGGCTTCGTCTTTGCAGCTTCGATAACTTCCCAAACAGAAATTCCCATTTCATGACAGAGTCTGGCAATTTCATTTACAAGACCTATATTTATATTACGATAAGTATTTTCAAGAATTTTTTCCATTTCTGCAATTGCAGGTGAAGAGGCTCTAAATACAGGAGCTTCTAAAACAGCTTCATACATAGCAGCTGCAACTTCTGTACATTCGGGAGTTATTCCTCCCACTACCTTTGGTGTATTTTTAGTCTTATATAGGAGATTTCCGGGGTCTACCCTCTCAGGCGAAAAAGCAAGATAAAAATCTTGACCACATTTGAGACCACTGCCCTCTTCTAAAATTGGCTTGAGTAATTCTTCAGTTGTTCCAGGATAAGTTGTAGACTCTAAAACTATAAGCATATCCTTATGCATAAATGGGGCTATACTTTCAGCAGAAGAGCGAACATAGGAAATATCTGGTTGTTGGTGTATATCTAAAGGAGTTGGAACCGCAATAGCAACACAATCACAGCTTGCAACTGTAGAAAAATCTGTTGTTGCTCTAAATTTCCCTGAATCAACAATGGCTTTCAAATCTTCATTTACAACATCACCAATATAATTGATTCCGTCATTTACCATTTTTACCTTTTTTTCCTGAACATCAAAGCCCAAAACATTAAAACCAGCTTTTGCTTTTTCTACAGCTAAGGGAAGCCCTACATAACCGAGACCAACAACACCGAGAGTTGCCGTTTTGTCTTTGATTTTGTCGATTAACCTACTCATTTTTTCTCCTTTATTTAAGTAAAACATCAGTTATTTTATCTATATCTTCTTCTTGTAAATATGGATGTATTGGAAGACTCAATACTCTTTTGGTAGCTTTTATTGTATTTTCAAATCCATCATCAGTTAAATTCATATATGAAAAAGCTGCTTGTTCATGCATTCCTCGAGGATAATAAATCATCGACGGTATGTCATTTTCCTTTAATTTCTTTTGCAAATTATTTCGAGTTTCTTCGTCATCACATAAAATTGTATACTGTGCCCAACTGGAAAGATATCCTTCGGGAATTGTAGGAGTTTTGAATTTCTCTTTTAATCTCTGTGTATAAGAATTTGCAACTTTATTTATGTCATTTAATTCATAGTCAACAAAGGCCTTAAATTTCGGCAATAAAATTGCAGCTTGAATTGTATCTAATCTCGAATTCATTCCAATTTCTCTATTGTCATATTTATCAATTGGAGATTTTCCCAAAGCCCTGAGTGAACGAAGCCTTTCATCAACTTTGTCATCATCCGTAAAAATAGCTCCTCCATCGCCGTAACAACCAAGAGGTTTTGCGGGGAAAAATGAGGTTGCGGAAATATCTCCAAAAGAACAGGCTTTTTTGTCTTTAATTTGACCACCAAAGCCCTGTGCTGCATCCTCCAAAACAATTAAATCATATTTTTCAGCTATTTTGAGTATCTCATCAAAATTTGCAGGAAGTCCAAATAAATCTACAGGAATTATAGCTTTCGGTGTAAGCTTTCCCTCTTTTATAACTTTTTCTATCGCCTTTTCTAAAGATTTTGGGCAAATATTAAAGGTATCTATATCAATGTCAACAAAAACTGGGGTGGCGCCAACACTGTTAGCACAAGAAGCCGAGGCAAAATATGTAAAATCTGTTGTAAAAACTGCATCGCCCTTTCCTATATCCATTGCCATTAATGAAAGAACTAAAGCGTCTGTTCCGTTTCCTACACCAATGCAGTATTTACGGCCAACATATTTAGCGAGCTCATTTTCAAGTTCTGTTACCTGTTTACCTAAAATAAAAGAATTACTTTCAATTACTTCTCTTATTCCCTCATCAATTTGTATTTTCAGAGCCTCATATTGAGCACCTAAATCTCTAAATTTCATTTTATCTCCTCAAGTCCATCTTCAGACTTTTTATATTTTCTACCACAAGATTTGCAAATTAAGTCTTTTCCTAATACAGAACCACATTCACAGACCCAACCAGCAACAGTCGCCGGTACACCAAGCATAAGTGCGTGGTTTGGAACATCTTTGCTGACAACAGCTCCCGAGCCAATCAAAGCCCACTCACCAACTGTATTGCCACAAATTATTGTTGCATTTGCGCCAATACTTGCTCCTTTTTTTATGAGTGTTTTTAAATAATGTGCAGAACCTTTGGGGTATTTTGCTCTAGGAGTTAAATCGTTAGTAAATACACAAGAGGGGCCACAAAAAACGAAATCTTCCAACTCAACGCCCTCGTACAAAGATACATTATTTTGTAATTTACAGCCGTTTCCAACTTTTACATTATTTGAAACATTGACATTTTGTCCCAAGGAGCAATTTTCTCCAATTTCAGCTCCGCTTTGCACATGAGAAAAATGCCAAATTTTAGTTCCATCTCCGATTTTCACATTGTCGTCAACGAAGCTTGTTTCATGAACAAAGAACTTTTCCATAATTTTCCTCTATTTGTCAAATCTTCCCGCATAATCAGTAGAAGCAACATTTCGCAAAGGCAGAGTAACAGCTTTACCAGTTGCCGCAGATTCATAAATAGCAAGAACAGCTTCTACAGCATTTCTACCGTCAATTGCGTTTATATAAACAGGACGATCTTTTTCTATAGCTTCAATAACATCTGCATATAAACTTATATGCCCATTACCGTAAACATTTGATGTCTGTTCTTCTAAACCCTTGTTTGCTTCATCTTCTGCAGTTTCGTCAGAAAAATTCCAAACATCTATATTATTTGTAGACTTGCCACCAATTTTGACTGTGCCAGTTCTACCAAAGATATATAAAGTCTCCTCAAGATTTTGTGGGAAAACATTTACTGTTCCCTCAACAGTTCCAACTGCGCCATTTGAAAATTTAATTATAGCTGTTCCCAAATCTTCACATTCTATATAATCATGAAATTGTCTTTTGGTAACTGCATAAACTGAGTCAATTTGTACTCCCATCATCCACCTGAGTAAGTCGATTCCATGAATACATTGATTGAAAAGACAACCGCCGTCTGACGCCCATTTGCCTCTCCATGGAGCTTGATCGTAATATTGTTTGCCTCTATTCCAACGAACATTTATAGAACCATGTGAAATTTGACCGAAACGACCTGATTCCAATGCTTTTCTTGTCTTTTGTACAGCAACATTAAAACGATTTTGATGGCAAACAGAAACTTTGACATTGTTTTTTTCCGCTGCTTCAACGATTGCATCGGCATCCTTCATAGACATTGCCATTGGCTTTTCAATAATCACATTTATTCCCTTGTTTATACAATAGAGAGCAATTTCAGCATGAATACCACTTTCAGTAGCTATTGCAACAAGCTGTAAATCTGGATTTTCGTCAATCATTTCTCTGTAATCTGTATATCTTTTCGGATTTTTATCGAATTGTGTTTTTTCAAATAGAACATCTATATGTTCTGGTTCAATATCGCAAACAGCCTGCAAATAAAGATTGTTTGCTACAACAGCTTTTATATGATTTACGGCTATTCTTCCGCAACCAATTAATCCATATCTCATAAAATACCCCTTTAACACTAATTTTACAATTTTTTTACTTTAGTTTCTATCAGTAAAATTAACGAATTATTTAATAACCGCAACCACGGTTTTAATCATAATTTTTAACTCTCTGAATAATGAGAACTCTTTTATATCATTTAAATTATATTTCATTTTTTCAGGCAGAATTTTTTCAATATATGTTTTTTCATGTGCTTTAGAATCTTTTAAGATATCATCTTCATCTTTATATTCAATACTCGCATTTGAAGTTACACCAGCAGGCAAAAGCAAAGTTGCATTCATTTCATCAGAATAGTGCTTCACATATTTAGGAACTTCGGGTCTAGTACCAACAAAACTCATATTACCCTCTAAAATGTCTATAAGTTGGCCAGTTTCATCTAAGCGAATTTTTCTGATGAATTTCCCAACTCTCGTCACTCTACTGTCTTCATTCAAGGTGATTAATGTTCCCTTTTGATCTGCCTTGTCAATCATTGTACGAAATTTATGAATCCTAAATTCTTTTCCGTATGCAGTTATTCTTGTCTGTCTATAAAAAACGGGTCCTTTGGAATCCAGCTTTATAATGATTGCCAAAATCAAATAAATAGGAGAAATTAAAATTAACATCAAAAAGGAAGCAACAATGTCAAAAAGTCGTTTGAAAAATAATTGCATCCTCTTTTTATTTAAGATTTCATAATATTCTCTTACTGACTCCGTTTGCATAAAAGAAGGCAAGTCTTCCCATTTTCTCAACATATCTTATTTACAATTTCCTTGAAATTTTTGATTATGTAATCTATATCTTCATCTGAAAGTTTTGTATATAGCGGTAAAGTTATAGCATTTTTATACCTATTATAAGAATTGGGATAATCTTTAATGTCAAATCCTAAATTTTTATAAGCTGTATGCATTGGAAGAGGCTTATAGTGAACATTAGTAGCAATACCCCTCGATGCCATCTCATTTATTATTTCATTTCTCTGTTTCTCATCAATATTCGGTATTCTTATAATGTAGAGATGTCCCGACGAGCTGTAATCATCCGTATAATGATCGAGAGTAATTAGTCCCAACGACTCAAATGCTTCATTATATTTTTTTATGATATTTTTTCTGATTTCAAGCATTTTGGGATAACGGTTCATTTGAGCAAGCCCAATTGCCGCCGAAATATCAGTCATATTACATTTATAATATGTTCCGATAATGTCGTATTCCCAAGCATTTAACTTCGTTTTTGCTAAAGCGTCTTTATTTTGACCATGTAGACTGAAAAGCTGAAGTTTTCTATAAATATCTTCGTCTTTTATTCCGGAAATTGTCTTCCAAGTCAAAGCACCGCCCTCAGAAGTTGTCAAATTTTTAACAGCATGGAAGCTGAAATTTGAAAAATCAGCAAGAGAGCCAACTTTTTTCCCCTTATATTCTGCACCAAAAGCGTGGGCTGCGTCAGCCACAATAGCTATTCTGCCCATAGCTTTTTGTATATCATTGGAAGGTTTAAAAAGACTTTTTTTAGACTTTGCAATTTCATAAAGCCTTTCATAATCACACGGGATTCCCGCAAGGTCTATGGGTATAATTGCCTTAGTGTTTTCATTTATAGCTTTTTCTACAGCAGAATAATCTATTTCAATTTTTCCCTCTTTATTTTGACAATCAACAAAGACTATTTTTGCTCCAACATGGTATATAACCGAAGCTGTAGCTGTATAAGTATAAGCGCAGGTAATTACCTCGTCGCCTTTGCCAATGCCAAGCAAACGCAAAGCAAGTTCCGCACAGGCAGTCTGCGAGTTCAAACACACACAACCGTCTGCACCCGTAAAATTCATTATTTCTTTTTCAAATTTTTTCGTTTTAGGTCCAGTTGTAATCCAACCAGACTTTAGAGCGTCTACTACATAATCAATCTCCTCTTGCGTAATGTCTGGAGGAGAAAAAGGAATATTTTTATCAGCCATACAAACCCTCTAAATATCTTTTCTTATATATTTTCTTTCGTGCTTAAATCCGGGCACGAGTTTTTCAAGTTTTAAAATAATATCGTCAGTATCTAAGCTCTCAATATCTTCTTTTGACTTTTTAATAACACCCATATATGAATTACAGTCTATGTCTTTTCTCTTAGCCACAAACATTTTTTCTATTTTTTCAATTGTCTCATCTTTATTGTGAGAGAAAAGCTCTTCAGTCATTTTTTCGCCTTCACGAAGTCCCATAATCTCTATTTCAACTTTTTGTCCTGTTGATTTGTAATAAATATCAACCATTTTTTGAGCCATATTATATATATTTACTGGAGTTCCCATATCTAAAACAAAAAGATCTCCCTTATCTGTATATGACATAGATTTAAGCACAAGAGATACAGCTTCTGGAATTAACATAAAATATCTTTCAATATCTTTACTTGTTACAGTCACAGGTCCGCCCTCTTCAATTTGCTTTTTGAAAATCGGAATAACTGAACCAGCAGATCCCAATACATTTCCAAAACGAACACAGAGAAAATGTGTATCGCTATTTTGATTGTAACATTGAACAACTCTTTCACAGACAGCCTTTGTAGCACCCATAATATTTGTGGGATTAACAGCCTTATCCGTAGAAATCATTAAGAATTTTTCGACATTATATTTGTCGGCAAGATGAGCAAGATTCATAGTGCCAAAAACATTATTTTTATAAGCTTCCTTTATATTGTGTTCCATGAGAGGAACATGTTTATGAGCTGCAGCATGAAAGACAATATTGATTTTATAATATTCAAAAATATCTTCTAAGAAATTGTAATCTGTAATAGACCCTATAATAGTTCTGACATCTAAATTAGGATGCTTTGCCTTTAATTCAAGTTGAATATCATAGACAGTATTTTCACAAATATCTAAAAGTACCAAAGCTTTTACATTTGCGTTGGCGCCAATTTGTCGACAAATTTCAGAACCTATTGAGCCACCAGCTCCAGTTACTAAGATAACTTTATCTCTAAAAGATTCAAAAACTTCACTCAAATCTGGTTTTATTACCTGTCTGCCAAGTAAATCTTCATAATTAATATCTCTAAGACGGTAAAAGAGATTGCCGTCATCAAAAACAACCACACCAGGTAAAATTTTCACCTTAGCTGAGGTTTGATTACAAGTTTCAATTATTCTTTTTTTATCTTCTGTTGAAGCAGATGGAATAGCTATATAAATTTCATCTATTCCCTCACGCATAACAAAATTTGGAACATCTTTTACAGTTCCAACTATACGAACACCAGAAAGATACCGGTTTGTCTTTGTTTCATCGTCATCAAAGATGGCAACCACTCTCTTATCTGTTTCTTGAGTTTTATTTTTGATTTCTTCTATTAGAATTTTTCCGGCATTTCCTGCACCAATTACAATTATTTTCTTTACCTTCAGGTGTCTTCCTGGAATAAAATCTTTTCTTTTATTGGCATTGAAAATTAAGAAAAATAAATATCTTGAAATTAAAATTAGCAAAAATGAAAATAACAGATATTTAACCGACCAAACGAAGAGATCGGCTTTTCTTAAGCTTATAAAAATCAAAGAAGATACAGAAAATACAGCAAATTTACTTACAATTAAAGCAAGAGTAAGATTTATATAATCTTCTCCTGAAAGAACTCTCCACACTCTCTGATAAATTTTGAATACATTGAAAATGATAAACATAAATATAAAATCACAAACAATGAAAACCGCAATTTTCCATAAATTTTCAGAAAAAAAGCTAAATTCAAATCGCATATCTAAGATTGCAGATAAAAAAGCAGATAAGATCAATGCGAAAAAATCACTTATTATAAATCTCGATTTAATCGACTTAAGTTTCTCAAAAAAAAGTTTGCCTTTCGGCATAAGCGTTCTCCTTTTTATGACTTATTGTACAAATTATTGGTCGCAAAATTATACCATATTGCCGTCTTCAATGCAATTTTTAAGCAACAAAAAAAGCTCGTCAAACCTTTATATTGATTAACAATGAACGCTTATTTAACTTTTATATTTTCTTTTTTGTTTTTTAACAATCAAATGAAATTTTTATATAAATTGCAACACTTAAAATTCCATTAAATCACCAATATACAATTCTCATATATCAAAACAAACAGCTGAAGACTTGCTTCAACTGTTTGATTTTTTAATGTTGTTAAATAGCTAAATGGACATTGCAACATCCCAAGCGTTCCAAATTACAGTACGCAAATTTCCAACCTTTTTAGCGTCGCCAACAATATGAACTTTACGAGATTTTTTCGCCATCGGAGCCGGTTTGTATCCAACAGATAAAATAACTGAATCAGCTGGTATACGAACTTCTTTTCCATTTTCATCTGTAATTAAAACATAATCTGCGCCAATCTCCTTTGTTTTTGCATTTAAATATACAGGAACTTTATTTGTCTTAAAGCAATCTCGAAGATATGAACTATTTGCAAGACAAAGATTTTTAACTGCCATTAGGTCGTACATCATCTCTACAATTATGGGGTTTTTCCCACCACGCAGTAAATCAAGTGCAATTTCACAGCCTGTAAGACCTCCACCAATTATAACGACATTGTCGCCTACTTCTTTTGTTTTCAACAGATATTCACAGGCTTCCATTGCATATTTATCTGATCCTGGAATTGGACATTCTTTAGCTATAGAGCCAGTCGCAATTATAAATTCATCAGCTTCAATTTCATCTAAAGAATTTACTCTATGATTTAATTTAACCTCAATGCCAAGTTTCTTTATTTGATTCTTTTCCCACTCTATCAAAGCTCTGTCATGAGATTTAAATTCAGGAGCTGCGGCAGCTATGAAGATTCCACCTAATTTATCTGACTGTTCATAAACAACAACCTCATGCCCTCTTTTTTTGAGTACGATAGCAGCTTCCATTCCACCGATACCGCCACCTATTATTGCAACTTTTTTAGGCTTTTTAGTTTGTTTTATTTTATATTTTTTAGATTGCATAGTGATTGGATTCACTGCACAACGACACATATTCATTGAATCATTCAAATCTTGATCACAGGCAGATTTACCATGCTTTGCCATTGTAAAACAGGCGGCATGACAACAAATACAGGGTTTTATTTCCTCTTCTCTATCTTCTATCATCTTTGTAATCCAGCTTGGATCAGCAAGAAATTGTCTGCCAATTGCAACTGCATCAATTTCTCCATTTTTTATTGACGATGACGCAGCATCCATAGTCATTCTGCCAGCACAGACAACGGGAATATCGACAAATTTTTTAATATGTTTAACATCTTCCAAATTACAATTTTCGGGCATATATTGTGGTGGATGAGCCCAATACCATGCGTCGTAAGTGCCGTTGTCACAGTTTAGCATATCATAACCAGCGTCTTGTAAATATTTAGCTGCTTTTTCTGATTCTTCCATGGTGCGGCCTATTTCCACAAAATCTTCTCCCGGCATTGCACCTAATTGAAAATCTTTTGTCTTGGAAACCACAGAATATCGAAGTGATACGGGAAAATCCTCTCCGCATTTTTCTTTTATTATCTTAACTATTTCAACAGGAAAACGATATCTATTTTCAAAAGAACCACCATATTCATCTGTTCTAAAATTTGTATAAGAGAGAGTGAACTGATCGAGCAGATAACCCTCGTGAACAGCATGTACTTCTACACCATCAACTCCAGCTTCTTTGCATAAACGAGCCGTTTCGCCGAAAGCATAGATAATATCTTTAATTTGCTTTTTAGTCATTTCCTTAGTAGTGATGTCCTCAGCCCAACGATTCGGCAATGGGGAGGGCGCTGTTGTCAAATATTCGGGATCCATTATAGGTTTTGCAATAGTTCCTAAAATTTTGTTGTTTATCAATGTTGTCATAAGTTCTGAAAGTGCCATAGAACGCCCAAATCCCGCTGTCATTTGCAAGAACATTTTAGCTCCAGTTTTATGCAACTCATCCATAAATTTCTTAAGCTGCTTAAATTTCCATTTATGCTCGTAGAGCCAAGCTCCTCCGATAATATCTTTTACTGGTGCTATACCGGGAATGATAAGGCCACAATTATTATCGGCAATTTCTTTTAAAAGGCGTGCAGCTTCTTTATCAAAGTGATTGGGTTCTGTCCAACCAAAAATACAAGTTCCACCCATAGGAGCCAAAACTATTCGATTTTTAATTTCGCAATTTCCTATTTTCCAAGGTGTAAAGAGAACATCTAATTCTTTTTTCACGATGATTAAACCTCCCTATTATTTTAATAAAATATATTAATCGACAATAACTGTTCCATCTGATTTCAGCGTGATTTTGTCTCCATTTTTTACAGTTTCCAAAAACTCGTCTCCAAGCTTATCATATACGGGCATATCTTTATCAGCCCAAACTTCAGATAAAACGGCGCCCGCAGCGGCAAGAGAATCTATTTCTTTAGAAAATAGCAGACAAGCGGGAGCCTTGCCCTCCACTACAGCTGTATAAATAAACATACCACCAGTTGTAGAGCCAATTGTCAAAGGTAGGCAAAGCGCTTTATCCTGTATAATTTTCTTATATAAATCAGGATTTGACTGATCATTACATCTTGTGCGAGGTTGAATATTCATCATCTGCATTGAAGCCAAAGTGTTAAATCCATTTTTAGTAACAACAGCTTCAAAACTTCCATCGCCAGCAACTATGGCACGACCTTTAAATTTTTTCATTTTAGTTTACCCCCTTTGTGAGCATTTCTAAAATCTCATCATCTGAATAATAACGAGTTGTCGTATATGTTCGGAGTTTGTTTGAACTTGTTATAACCGCTTTGCTCTGACAAAGTGGATTGTCCATATACATAAGGGGACAGATATAACTAATTATAACGCCCATATCTATTAGTTTTTGGTATTCAGGATGTTTTTTAAATTCTTCATGTACAGGATTTGATGTTGTAAATACTGTCGCTATTGAAACCTTTGTCCTTTTATTTTCTTTCAAACCCTTGTCTAATTTATTTGTCCAATCTTTGAGTTGCTCTAAAGACATATGCGGGCAACCCAAAAAGCACATTTTCGGTTTAGCATTGGGATTTTTCCAAATAACCGGATAATTATCTTTTACTCTCTGTAATTCTTCATCTGTAATAATATATTCTTTCGCATTCTCTAAAATTAATTTTTCTTTCAGTTCAACTGCTTCTGGCGTCAAACCGTCTATATGATAAAGACCAACTGCTCCATTAGAAGCTGTTGCTGCTCCAAAATCTTTAAGATAAGTACAGACAGAATCATTGAGCTCATTGCCAAGATATTTATCAAGGCCATATATGTATGGAACATCTTCTGTAACTTTCATTCCAATTGCAGAACCCAAGAGTTGAGCGTCCGGTTTCTTAGTTGTCTGAAGTTTCACAATCCATTTTGCCTTTCTGCCCTCATCAGTCAAGAAACCAAAGTATGGAACGAAGCCACAAACAGATCCAAAAAGTTCGATTATTCCTGAATTTCTATTACAGCGTGCACCTAAAACAGAATTTGCATATACAACTGCAGACGATTCTGCCCAAGATAAAATATCTCCTTTTTTAGGTATATTTCCAAGTTCAGGCATATAACAGGTACAGGTGTAGGAATTTTCATTTAATAATCCGAGCTTTTTTAATTGAGCATCATATCTTTTTTGTTTACTATAAATAATTTTTGCCAATACTTTCGATACTAAACTCTGTGGAACTTCGGGGTCGTATGGGCGTGGGTCGCAGGTAAATTTTTGACTGGATATACAGCCGTCATCAATAAGTTTTTGATATAAATCAAAGACTGGACCTAAAAACATCAAACCAAAGCTTAAAACTAAGTGTCCATACTCGCTGGTAACGGGAACCATTTTTGTTGCTCCAAAAATTTCACCGTACTTTATCAAAGTTTCCATAACTTTTGCCATAGTTTCGCCTTTAGAACCATCAAGTATTGCCTGCTGTTCAGAAGTTAAAACCATTTTTGTTTCCATATCTTCCTCCAATCAAATAAATATAGTTAATTTATTTATTTTATTTTAACAAATAAGTTCTATTGTCAATATTCTAACATTTTTTACAATTATTTTCTAAATAAATTTGACCAATTAATAGAAATAACAAATAAAGATTCAAAACTACTCTGTGTTTTTACTAATGACTTTAATTATCTATACCATTTTTATTTTATGTGTTAGTAGACAAAAATTAATTCCATAAAAAATCTCTTAGAAATTAAAATTTCTAAGAGATTTTTAGTGTAATGATTTTCACTCTGATAAACTGATTTATTTTTAGATTTTCAGAGAAAAACAATTAATATAGTTTAGCTCCAGCAGGAATGTGATTGTCAACCATTAAAAGATGAAGTTTTTCTTCGCCTTTTTCACTGTGTACTGCAGAAATTAACATTCCACAAGAATCAATTCCCATCATCTTTCTCGGAGGTAAGTTTGTAATTGCTATACAAGTTTTACCGATTAATTCTTCAGGCTCATAGTATGCATGTATTCCGCTCAAAATAATTCTATCTTCTTCGCTTCCGTCATCGAGAGTAAATTGTAATAATTTTTTTGACTTCGGTACAGCCACACAATCTTTCACCTTAACTGCACGAAAATCACTCTTGCTGAAAGTTTCAAAATCAACAAATTCTTCAAACAAAGGCTCAATTTCAACATTTGAAAAATCAATTTTTTCATCAATTTTTTCTTCTTTATTTTCAGATTTTATGTTATTTTCACTTTGATTTTGCGAGTCTTTTAGCGGTTTCATTGTCGGGAATAAAAGCACATCTCTTATTGAATAACTGTCTGTCAAGAACATAACTAATCTGTCAATTCCCATACCCATTCCACCGGTAGGAGGCATGGCATATTCAAGTGCTGTAACAAAATCGTCGTCAGGCATATTTGCCTCTTCATCGCCTGCGGCTCTAAGCTGTGCCTGATGTTTAAATCTTTCATGTTGGTCTATGGGGTCATTGAGCTCAGAATAGGCATTTGCAAATTCTCTACCAGTTATAAAGAGTTCAAATCTTTGAGTCAAAAGAGGTGTGTCTAAACATTTTTTAGTGAGTGGAGAAACTTCAATTGGATAATCATATATAAAAGTAGGCTCTGTTAAGTGCTCTTCTACCTTCGCTTCAAAGACTTCATTTAGTATATTTCCCCAGGTAAGTTCTTTGTCGATGTCAATATCCAAAGTTTTAACGACTTCTTTTGCCTTTTCATCGTCGCCGATAAATTCCATAAAATCTACATCTGTATATTTTTTAACGGCTTCTGCCATAGTAAGTTTGATAAATGGCTTGGAAAGATCAATCTTTGTTCCCTGATAATCAATTTCTAAGCTATCGCAAACATCGTTTGCCGCTCTTCTTATCATTTCCTCGGTTATATCCATCATATCGTTGTAATCGCTATATGCTTCATACAATTCAATGGCAGTAAATTCGGGATTGTGTTTAATATCCATTCCCTCATTGCGAAACTGTCTACCAATTTCATAGACCTTATTCATACCGCCAATAATAAGTCTTTTAAGATAGAGTTCTGGTGCAATTCTAAGATAAAGATCAATATCCAAAGCGTTATGATGAGTAACAAAAGGTTTAGCAGAAGCTCCGCCAGCTATAACATTTAGCATAGGAGTTTCGACTTCTATAAATCCACGCTCTTCTAAAAAATTCCTTATCGAAGAAATGATTTTACTGCGACTTTCAAAGGTATTTTTTACATCCGGATTCATTATCAAGTCTAAATATCTTTGTCTATATCTTAAATCAGTATCTTTAAGTCCATGATATTTTTCAGGTAAAGGCAAGAGAGATTTTGAAAGCAAGGTGAGTTCTTTTCCATGAATTGATATCTCGCCTCTCTGGGTTTTAAATACAAAACCCTTAAGTGAAATAATATCGCCGATATCCCATTTCTTAAATTCGTCAAATTCCTCGGCGCCAATTTCATCTTTTTTAATATATGCTTGAATTGAAGCTGTTCCGTCATAAATATCTATGAAATTTGCTTTTCCCATATTTCTACGGCTCATCATTCTACCGCAAATACAGACATCTTTATTTTCAAAAGTTTCAAAATTTGCACGAATATCCTTTGCTGTAGCGTCTGGGTATCCCTTTGTTATCTCAAAAGGGTCTCTGTTTTTCGCCTTCAATTCATTTAATTTTTCGATTCTTATTTCTCTAAGTGTAGAGGGATTTTTTTCTTGATTTTGTATATTAGCCATTATCCTATCCTATTTATATATTTCCATTATTTTAAAGTTTTTCTTATTTCCATCGGGCAACTCAACTTCAACTTTGTTTCCCCTTTTCTTACCCCAAACAGCTCTACCAATCGGAGATTCATTTGAAATAATACCATTTTTAGGATCAATTTCATTGCTCGACATAATTGTGAAGCTAAGAATTTCTGCGCCTTTCTGTCCAATCTCTTTAATTTTAATTTTAGAGCCTATGCCAACTCTGTCAGTTGAAATTTCGTCTTCGTCTATTACTTTAGCAGATTTCAAAATATCTTCAATTTCATTGATTCTATTTTCAATCATTGCTTGGTCATTTTTAGCTTCATCATATTCAGCATTTTCGGAAAGGTCTCCAAAAGCACGAGCGACTTTGATTTTTTCAATGATTTCCGTTCTGCCAACTGTTTTTAATTGTTCAAGTTCTTCCTTTAACTTGTCATAACTATCTTTGGTGAGTATGTTTTCTTTCTGCATTGGGCTGTCCTTTCAAATTTATCTTATTTTGTATAAAAATTTATTCATCTTCAATTTTTTTAAATGCTTCTAAGTCTTCTTTGCTAACTCTGACTTTAGCACCTCTTATTTGTTTGACTTCTCTTTTATCGAAAATACGATTCGGAATTTGTCCTTTTTTATCAAAAGAAATTTCTAATTTGCCCGTTATTATATTGCTATCTACAACAACGCCTTTCCCGTTCGGGGTCTTTACAATGGCTCCGGGAGCAGGTGTTGTTTTAAGTAAGTATTTATATGTCTCCTCTTCATTTTTCAAGCAACACATAAGTTTTCCACAACAACCACTTATTTTTTCGGGATTTAAACTGAGCATTTGCTCTTTTGCCATTTTTATAGATACGGGACTGAAATGTGTCAAAAAAGTAGAGCAACAGTATTCTCTACCGCAAACACCAATTCCGCCTTTTAGCTTTGCTTCGTCTCTTACACCAATTTGTCTAAGCTCTATTCTGGTCTTAAATACTGATGCTAAATCTTTCGCTAAATCTCTAAAATCTATTCTACCATCGGCGATAAAGTAAAATAAAATTTTTCCTGCATCTAAAGTATATTGAACGTCTACAAGCTTCATCGCAAGCTTATGTTTTTTTATTTTCTGCTTGCATATATCAAAAGCTTCTTTTTCTTTTTTATCATTTTCAGATTTTTGCTTTATATCATCATCAGTAGCAACTCTTATAACACTTTTTAGAGATGAGATAATTTCTGTATCGTCAACTTGTCTTTTTTCTAATACAATATTTCCACATTCTATACCACGAATCGTCTCAACAACAACTGTGTCGCCCTTTTTAAGCTCAAGGTCACCGGGCGAAAAATAATAAATTTTACCGACAGGCTTAAATCTTACTCCTACAACATCTGTCATTCTATTTCCTCCAAATCGAAATTGCCCAAGTCGGAAATAAGCATAGTTAAATTCAATCTTTTATTTGCATTGAGTTTAGAGCGGTGCTTATATTTTCTGCAAATTCGAACTATATTTATTAATTTTTTACGAGTATTTTCATCTGATTTATTTAGAATTTCATCTGCAACTCTCTGCTCAATATATGAAAGACTCAAATCAAAGACATCTTCATTTTTTGAATTTTCAGAGACAGCTTGCATAATTTCAAATTCATCTCCAACTAAGCAGGCTTTCAACAGTTTATCTCCTGCTTCTATAACCTCTTGCTCATAAAATACCTCTGTACTTCTTGAACTTACAATCGTACATCTGGATAAAATTGTCGATAAAAGTCTTTTGCTGTTGTCAGTTTCAATAATGAAAATTGCATATGCGGGAGGTTCTTCTAAAATTTTAAGCAGAGCATTTTGGGCATAATCAGTGAGAGCTTCCCCATCTGTAAATATAAAAATCTTATGCTCTGACTCATTTGGCGGTAAATAAGCTTGACTTTTTACCTCTCGAACCTGCTCGACTGTATAAGTCTTTTTTTCTGGATAGATATATATCAAATCAGGATGAATATTTTGTTTAACTTTTCTACAGCCCTCACATAGGCCACAGGGCTTTTCTTTATCTGACAAGCAAAATAATGGCAAAATTATTTTATTGACGCGATCTTCAATTAAATTCTTTTCGTCTCCTTCAACAATAAGTGCCGACGGTAATTTTTTTGCATTTATCATATCAATTCAAACGATTTTTTAAATTGTCAAACAAAAGAACAATCTTTTTTTCTCTTTTTTTCGGTGTCTGTACAACATCATCATTATTTTTAATAGTCAAAAATAAAATTATTGAAAAAACAAAAATCAAAATGCCGAAATCGGGAATTAATTCAACAAATTTAATGTCAAACCAAACTTCTTCCATGGCAATGAGTTTTAAAAAAGATGGAAAAATATTGATTGCACCAATGATTATTAATAGTCCGCCCGAAAAAAATATTTTAGACAAACTATGTGTACTTGTATTCAGATAAATGGATGAGGCAAATGAATAAAAGAAAATAGCTGCACAGGCTAAAAAAGCAAGTTCAAGCAAGATATATGGTACATTTTTAAATCTAATCGGATTTATAAGAAGCAACATAAATTTACTTATAATCCACATCACAGGAGTCAAAGCCATAATCGCTGATTTTTTGTATTTCATATCTTTTTTAAGTATAGATATACCTAAAATCGAAAAATAAACACTCGATAAAATCGCAAAAAGTGTCCTAAAAGCAAGCGAAAATGTACCATTTCTCACAAATTCTCCCGTCATAACAGGCAGTGAGCCAACCGAAACAGTGCTTAAATTTATAGAAAGCTGTGCAATAGATGTTGCAGCATCAAACAGCAAAAAAATTGTCATCAATATTGCGGGTATAGCAGATAATTTATTGTTTTCATTTAAAATTTGATTTTTTTTCTTAAATTCACTGTCAGCAAAACAAAGCACAGCTAAAACAATAGCTGCAATAGACAAAATCGCATATATAGCATAATTCAAGGGCTTCATATCAACTAAGAAACCTGTGGCATTTTCTACACCAGTCATAACATGAAAGGTTCTAAGCGGCAATAAAATTAAAGTAAAAATAGATATAATGAGAAAAATTCCCTTTTCCCTTTCTGTTTTCATATGTATCTCCCATAAAAAGAATTCAAAGAACGAGTCTTTGAATTTATATAATAAGTATATAACTCTAAGTGATTTTATATTATATATCGTCGAAAGTCAATATATATCTAAGTTTTACAAGGTCTTAAATATGAAAATTTTAGAAAAAAAGATGGCAATATTGAGTCAAAAAAGCCACCTTATTTTATAAAATTATGCAAAGGGATAGTCAAATTTTATTATCGCCTTATATCGATTATCTGTTTTTTTGAGTTCAGTGGAAATTTTCTCTTCAAGTTGAGAGTCTTTTAATTTAAATTTAAAAGGCCGAACAACATCAAAAATAATATTTATACGCCTTTCCCCATGCACCATACGCACATCATGTTTTGATAATTCTGGGTCTATCTGATGTAAAATTTCATCCAAACGAAGATTGATTTTTTCTAAAGTTTCATCATTCATTAAAATAGGGTCAATGTGAATCACACATTCGCCTCCCATTAAATCTGAAAGTTCTTTTTCCATCTCATCTATTTTTTCATGAATCACAAAAATATCTCTGCTACTGTCTACTTCAACATGTAGTGAAAAAAAAGATCTTCCAGGCCCATAATCATGCATTACCAAATCATGCATTCCGATTATGTAATCGTATTTTTCACTCATTTTATTTATATAATCTTCAATTTTTTTAACCTTGTCTGGATCAGCTGCTTTTCCAATTAAAGTATTTACCGTTTCCCAAATTCCCTTAAATCCTGAAATTAAAATCAAAACTGCAACACAGAGTCCAAAAACACCATCTAAATTTATTGAAAGATAGGGAGCAATAATAATTGAAATCAAAACAACAGTCGTTGTTATAACATCGTTAAATGAATCTCGAAATACAGCTTCCATAGTTGGAGAATTTATTTTTTTACCGTAATATCTGTTATATATCGCCATATAAATTTTAACAAATACAGAGACAAGTAGAATTACAATCTGTAAATATCCAGACATTATCTTAACTGGGTTGATTATTTTTTCAATTGAGCTTTTAGAAAGTTCAAAACCAACAAAGACAATGATTATATCGACCACTAAGGCGGCTATGTATTCCATTCTGCCATGTCCAAAAGGGTGTTTATCGTCGGCTCTTTTACTCGAAATTTTAAATCCAATTGCCATAACAAGCGACGAAAGTGAATCAGTCAAATTATTAAATGAATCTGCCATTATCGCCATGGACTTGGCTAAAAATCCGACAAAATATTTAAATCCGAATAAAATTAAATTCAGACAAATACCCAAAGCCCCTGACATAATACCAATTTTCATTCTTGTATCATTTTCTTCGTAATTGGGATTTTTTCCGAGTATGAGTCGTACAAGAGCCGTCATTTATTTCTCCTTATTTTATCTTTAATATTTATATAATGAGCACATCTATTTATTATATTATATTTAGCTTTCATTTTTCAAATTATCGAAAATCTATAATTAAAAATTTCATATTATAAAATAACTGATATTTTAATGATTTTGTAGTCTATTATCAGCATTGATAATAATTGAAACAACGGACTATGTTTGATATAATTTGCCTGATTGTTAATCTGATTGAAGAAAGGTCTGTCAATTATGAATAAAACGGATAAAAAGCAAAAATCTAAAATTTTACAAATGATTTTTTTAGCGATAAAAGGATTTATTATAGGAATTGCCAATGTAATTCCCGGAGTATCTGGTGGCACGCTCGCTTTAGTTTTGGGAATATATGAAGATTTAATTGACTCAATAAGTCATTTTATTTCAAAATTCAAAAAAAGCATTTCTTTTTTAATCCCTGTTTTAATCGGAATCATACTTGCTTTTCTGAGTATGAGCCATGTTGTAACTTACTGTTTAGATAACTATCTTTTCGCAACAGTCATGCTGTTCTTTGGTGCAGTCTTGGGCGGAATGCCAATGCTCACAAAAGTCATAAAAAAAGAAAAAGTTACTTTTTCAAGAATTTTAATTCTCATTTTGACTTTTGCTTTTACTATCGGTTTGTTATTCATAAATAAGGGAAACGCAAATGTTTCCCTTGAGCATATCACTTTCACAAATATTTTGCTCTGGATTTTAATAGGTGCAATTGCCTCTGCAACTATGGTAATCCCCGGAGTTTCAGGTTCTGCCTTTTTAATGACAATCGGATATTACGAGCCGATAATGAATACAGTTAAATCGCTTACTCTTTCAGATACTTCAAAGGGGCATGCAATAGCTGTTGTCTGCATTTTTGGAGTCGGTGTCGTACTCGGTATCGCTGGTATCTCAAAATTAATTGACTTTTTACTTAAAAAATACAGAATTTCTACTTTTTGGGGTATTATCGGTTTTGTTCTCGCCAGTGCTCTGGTAATAATAATTCAAAATTTATTCTTTGGTGGCATAAGCAATAATCTTGCGGGAACATCGGTGATTGAATATATTTTAGGAATCGCTCTCTTTTTCGGCGGTTTCTTTATGGCTTATAAATTAGGAGATAAATAATAATTGTTTATAGATAAAGTAAAAATCAAAATTGCTGCAGGAAATGGCGGAAATGGTTGCGCCTCTTTTCGTAGAGAAAAATATGTTGCTGCAGGAGGTCCAGACGGTGGAGACGGCGGCAACGGCGGAAATGTTGTTTTTGTTGTAGACAAAGCTTTTTCAAATCTTGCAAATTACAAACATGGAAATAAGATATATCGTGCGGGCAATGGAGAAGACGGCAAGAGCAAAAAACGAAACGGAAAAACAGGTACAGATTTAATCTTAAAAGTTCCAAAAGGCACGATAATCAAAGAAGCTCAAAGCCAAACTGTAATTGCAGATCTCACAGATGAGGAGCCTTTCATAGCGGCTTTAGGTGGAAAAGGTGGTCTTGGGAATCAACATTTTGCGACTTCTACAACTCAGGCACCAAAGTTTGCAAAATCTGGGAAAAATGGCGAAGAATGGGAACTTATTTTAGAACTTAAATTGATTGCCGATGTTGGTCTTGTCGGTTTTCCAAATGTTGGGAAATCAACTCTAATTTCCGTACTTACAAATGCTAAACCCAAAATAGGAAATTATAGTTTTACAACTTTAAGCCCCGTTTTAGGTGTGGTTGAAATGGATTATGACCACAGCTTTGTAATTGCCGATATTCCCGGATTAATAGAGGGTGCTCATGAGGGAACCGGTTTAGGAGATGAATTTTTAAGACATATTGAGCGTTGCAGAATGCTCATACATGTTGTCGATGTCTCTGGCTCTGAGGGTCGTGATCCCAAAGACGATTTTTATAAAATAAATGAAGAATTATCAAAATACAACAAAGATTTGATTGAGAAAACACAGTTAGTAGTTGCAAATAAATGTGATATAGCAACCGACGAACAAATTAAAAATTTCAATTTATTTATTGAAGAGCAAGGATATGAATGTATCAACATATCTGCAGCTACCACTGAAGGTGTAAAAGAACTCAAGCTAAAAACTTTTGAAAAAGTTTCTAAACTTCCAAAGCCTAAAAAATTTGAAGTCAGTGAAATTCCAGAAGAATATAGAGAAAAACAGCAAAAAGAAAATATTGAAATAACTGTAGAAGGTAATGTCTACAGTGTAGAAGCTGAATTTTTCAACAAAATTTTAAGTTATGTCGACTTTGATGATTTTTCATCTCTTGCCTATCTTCAACAGGTGTTAAAGGAAAAAGGCGTCGTTGATGAATTAATTAAAAAAGGCATAAAAACTGGCGATATTGTTATGATAAACGGAGTTCCTTTCGACTATGTTCCATAATTCAATTTTACAGATGGCTTTTTTAGGCGACAGTATCTATGAAACTCTAATCAGAAAAAAGCTCTGCCAAACAACTAAATATCCCGTAAAAAAATTAAATAAAATGAAGCTAAATTATGTTACTGCTTCCGCTCAAGCAATAGCATTAGATAAAATTATGGATATTTTAAGTGAAGAGGAAAAAGATATTGTAATAAAGGGCAGAAATGCAAAAACTACCAATGTTCCAAAAACTGCCACTCATAGCGAATATCATAGTGCTACAGCACTTGAAACTCTCTTTGGTTATCTTTATTTGAAGGAAAATTACAATAGATTAAATGAGCTTATAGATATAATATTTAATGAGGAGAAGGGCAATGAAATTTAAGACAATCAAACAGACAAAGATCTACAATTTTATATTAGATGTCATTGTTTGCATTTTAGGTGCGGCAGCTTATGCATACTCTCTTACAACCTTTACTATTCCCAATCATATTGCCCCAGGAGGCGCAAATGGTATTGCGACGATAATAAATTATCTGACAAAATTTCCTGTCGGAATTACTATAACTTTACTGAATTTGCCTCTTTTAGTAATTGCTTTTAAAGTTTATGGAATTAAATTTACTTTTAAGACTTTGCTCTGTGTGCCATTGGTTTCTATTTTCGTCGATGTTGCTCCGAAATTTAAACCTTATGTTGCAAATCCACTAATGGCGGCAATTTTCGGCGGAATGCTTGCAGGAATTGGAGCTGCAATGCTCTTTAGCAGAGCTGCTACTGCAGGAGGTTCCGACCTTTTGGCAAAATTGTTGAGGCGAAAATGGGCACATATATCTATGGGTTCAATAATGTTATCTATTGACGCTATTGTCGTTATTTCATCTGGTTTTGTATTTAAAAATGTAGAATCCGTATTATATGCTATAATATGTATCTTCACTCAAAGTGCAACAGTGAATTATTTGCTATATGGAAGAGGATATGGAAAAGTCTTTTTGATATTCACAAACAACTATGATGTTATTTCTAAGTCTATAATAAAAGAAGTGGGACGTGGAGTTTCTATATTAAATTCTGTTGGCGCATATACTGGTGAAGAAAAGAAAGTGCTAATCTGCGCTGTTCGTAAAAGTGAAATTACTAAAGTTTCCAAGCTTATACAAAAATATGATGAAAAGGCTTTCGTAATTACTACAGAAGCCAGTGAAATATTTGGGCAGGGCTTTAAGATATATGGCTCTGATAAGAATAATTAAAGGAGAAGATAATGGCTGGTCATTCAAAATGGAATAATATAAAGGCTAAAAAAGAAAAGACAGACGCTCAAAAAGCTAAAATTTTCACAAAAATGGGTAGAGAAATTGCCGTAGCTGTAAAAGAGGGCGGACCCAATCCAGATCAAAACTCAAAATTAAAAGATGTTATTGCCAAAGCAAAGAGCAACAATGTTCCGAATGAAAATATAGAGAGAATTATAAAAAAAGCTGCCGGAGAGGGAAACTCTGACAACTTTGAAAATATAATATACGAGGGTTACGCTCTTGCTGGTGTGGCAGTAATTATAAGAGCTCTTACTGATAATAGAAATAGAACTGCTGGAGATATTCGACATATCTTCGATAAACATGGTGGAAATATGGGACAAAGTGGTTGTGTTTCATTTTTATTTGATTTATTGGGAGTAATAATTATAGAAGATGACGGAATTGACGCCGATAAATTAATGGAAGACGCAATAAATGCTGGAGCAATCGATTTTATAATAGGCGAAGAATATTTTGAAATTAGAACAGAACCAAAAGATTTCAACATTGTTAGAGAGGCTTTAGAAAAAGACGGTTACAAATTTGCATCAGCAGACACTTCTTTCGTTCCAAAAACTACTGTCAAAGTAGAAAATGAAGAAGAAATTCAGAAGATAGAAAAAATGCTTGATATGTTTGATGACAACGACGACGTTCAGAGCGTTGACACCAATATGGAATAAAGAAAAATCGCGAGAAAATCTCGCGATTTTTTTGATTTTTTATTTTCTAAGTCTAAGTGCATTTCCCACAACAAAAATTGATGAAAAACTCATGGCAGCAGCTGCAATCATAGGCGTCAAATGAATGCCAGGTATTAATCCTGCTGCTATCGGAATACAGATTGCATTATAAAAGAAAGCCCAGAATAAGTTTTCTTTTATATTTTTTATTGTCCTTTTACTGAGATTTATCGCCTTTGTTATGCCCTTTAACGAGTCTTCAACTAAGACCACATCGGCAGCTTCAATTGCAATATCTTTTCCCGCTCCGATTGCCATTCCGACATAGGCTCTCGTTAAAGCAACTGCGTCATTTATACCGTCGCCGACCATAACGCTGTGCCCTTTTTCCTCTATTTCTTTTATAAAAGAGTCCTTATCAGCAGGAAGCATATTTGCCTTAAATTCATCTATTCCCAATAAATCACAGACAGCTTTTGCACTTCCCTCATTGTCCCCAGTCAACATAATTGTCTTTATTTGCATTTTATGTAGTTCTTCAATGGTCTCTTTGGCGTCCGATTTAATTTCATCACTCAAAGACAAGTATCCGATATTTTTGTTGTCTACAGCTACGAATACAAAGGTTTCACCTTTATCTAAAAGTTCTTTATACTGTAGTTCATAGGCGGAAACATCAACATTATTGTCTTGCATCAGCCTTTTGTTGCCTATTAAAATTTCTTTTCCGTCTATTATTGCGCCAAGTCCTCTACCACTGTAATTTTGAAAATTTTCTACTTTTAAGCTATCGGCATTTTCAGTTTCAGCTTTTTTTACAATGGCTTCTGATAGAACTTGAGAGGAATTACTTTCGATGGATTTTAAATAAGACCAAAACAGTTTTTCCTCGATATTTTTTATATCAAAATTTTTCACAACGGGCTTTGCCTTTGTAAGGGTTCCAGTTTTATCGAAAATAACATATTCAACAGACGCTGTTTTTTGTAGAGCCTCCGCATTTTTATATAAAATTCCACTCTTTGCTCCCCTACCTGTCGCAACCATAATTGCAACGGGAGTTGCAAGACCTAAGGCGCAGGGACAAGATATTACTAAAACAGAAATTGCGTGTTCAAAAGCAACAAAAAAATCTTTATTAACTAACATATGAATTATAAAAGTTAATATTGCAATAAAGATAACTGACGGCACAAAAATTTTAGAAACTTTATCGGCAAGAGCTTGAATTGGAGCTTTAGTTTCATTTGCCTCTTCAACTAAATTTACAATTTTCGATAAGAGAGTGTCTTTCGAACTTGCCGTTACTCTAAAGACAATAGAACCATCGGTTAAAATTGTTCCACCAATAACCGTTGAATTTTCTTCGACAAATTCTTCTTTGCTCTCTCCTGTCATAGACGATTTATCTACATAACCATTGCCAGATATTACCACACCGTCTATCGCTATCTTTTCTCCAGCTTTTACAATTACTTTATCTGAAATCATTAAATCTTTAACTGGTATTGTTCTCTGAGAGCCGTCATCTGAATAGAGAGTTGCATTGTCTGGTGCGAGAGATAAAAGTTTTGTGACAGCAGTAGAAGTTCTCGCCTTTGACTTGCTTTCAAAATATTTTCCCAGAGAAACAAGAGCTAAAATCATAGCCGCTCCGTCAAAATAAAGCTTATGATAAAGAGATGAGAGTTCTTCTGCATTTTCTAAACCATAAATCATTTTGACAATTATATAAATTCCATATAAAAATGACGACATCGAGCCCAGGGCAATCAAAGAATTCATATTCGGATTCAATTTAAATAATCCCTTGAAACCAGTTTTGAAAAAATGCGAAGTTTTTACCATAACCATAGCCGCTAAAAACATCTGAATTAAACTTAAAACAACTGCATTTGCTCCTGTTGGTTTTATAAACATCGCTATTACCATTATTATTATAGAAATGGGAATTGAAAAAATTAAATCACTTTTATATTTTGTATTTTCCTGTAAAAAGCTGTCAGTTATATTTTTTTTTTGAGTTTCCGTCTTTTCTTCTTTAAGAGAAGCCTTATATCCGATATTATTTACTGTATTTTCAATCTCTGACGGTGTAATTTTAGTTTCATCATATTCAACTCTCATAGACTTTGTCATGAGGAAAACTTCTACATTGTTTACACCATCTAAATTGGAAACAGCCTTTTCAACTGCGGCACTACAAGCTGCGCATGCCATTCCATCTATATCAAATTTATTAGTCATAACTAACCTCCTTTGATTTTATTATAATCTTCTTAATCTATTCAGTCAATGCCACAAAAAATAAATTTATGATATACTATTTTAACAAAATAAAAATTTCACAAAATAGGAGGGCCCTATGCTCGGTGCTATAACCGGAGACCTTGTCGGTTCCCGTTTTGAATTTAAAAATATCAAATCTAAAGATTTTGAATTTTTTCATCCCAATTGCAGATTGACAGACGATTCATATATGACTTTCGCCGTATGCAAGGCTTTTCTCGACCATTTAGAAAATGGTGATGATTTAGACTCTGCCTTAGTTACAAATATGCAAAATATTGGTCGAAAATATCCCAATGCTGGATATGGAAATCATTTTTTCAGATGGCTAAATTCTGAAAATCCACAGCCATATAATAGTTATGGAAATGGTTCGGCAATGCGAGTTTCTCCCGTTGTCTATCTTTATGATGATTTAGATGAAATTTTAAAAGCCGCCGAAAAGTCTGCACAAGTTTCCCACAATCATCCAGAGGGAATTAAAGGAGCACAGGCTATTGCAGGTGCAGCATTTCTTGCCAGACAGGGAAAATTAAAAAATGAAATAAAAAATTTCGCAAAGCAATTTTACAATTTAGATTTCACTCTAAACGAAATAAGAGAAGATTATAGATTTTATGTAACCTGCCAACAGAGTGTCCCTCAAGCAATTGTAGCCTTTTTAGAGGGAAATGATTTTGAAGATGTTATAAGAAACGCCATCTCCATTGGCGGAGATAGCGATACTATTGCAGCTATGGCAGGCACGATTGCAGAATCATTTTTTAATGTAAATGAAGATATAGAAAATCGTGTTTTATCATATCTTCCAGATGATTTAATGAAAATTTATGAAAGATATATCAATTTTTTGAACAGTAAAATATCATAAATCTAATTTGTCGACAACTTCTATATTGTTTTCAATTAAAATATTTTTAGCAATGCCTGTATCATCTACTCTCATGATGATATAGGCGTTTTTAGGGTCATGACTTAAGAGAGAATATAAATATTCTATATTTACATCAGCCTTACTCAAAAGCTGTAAAACTTGATTTAAGCTACCTACTCCGTCAAGTATTTTAACCGCTAAAACTTCCGTTATTTTAGAAGTGATATTGTTTTTCTTTAGAATGTCATATCCACCCTGTGTATCAGAAACAATCATTCTAAAAATGCCAAAATCAGCAGTATCTGCTACTGAAACGGCTTTCATATCTATATTTGCATTTGCTAAAATTTCAGTTATATTTGCAAGTCTTCCCGGTGCATTTTCAACGAAAATAGATAATTGCTCTACTGCCATTTTCCCCTCCTAAAATTCTCTATTGTCTATTATTCTACTGGCTTTGCCCGTATATCTCGGCAAAGACTTCGGCGAAACGAGTTTTATTATAGGCATAATCATCAAAGCTTCTTGCATAGTGCTTCTTATGATTTTCTCTCTTGCCTCAATACCTTTAACTGAATCAGAAAAACAACTTTCGCTCATTTCTATATTTATCGTCAAGACATCTAAATTGTCTTTTCGGTCTACAATAATCTGATAATTTGGTTTCAGTCCCAAAGACAAAATTATATGTTCAATCTGAGACGGATATACATTTATTCCACGAATAACAAGCATATCATCGGTTCTGCCTCTTAATTTTTTCATCTTGAC
Source organism: Clostridia bacterium (assembly GCA_030532035.1). Lineage (GTDB taxonomy): Bacteria > Bacillota > Clostridia > Oscillospirales > Acutalibacteraceae > JAUNLX01. The sequence continues at coordinate 90,969 of JAUNLX010000001.1, forward strand.
TAAAGTTCTGCCACAGGAACATTTTTCGTGATATAGAGCAGTCAGATCTCCTGTTCTATATCTTAAAAGAGGCAGAGCTTCATTTCCGATACAAGTAAATACAAGTTCTCCAAATTCACCCTCTTTTAGTGGTTTTAGGGTTACAGGATCAATTATTTCTGGGTAAAAATAATCTTCATTTATATGCATACCGCTCTGCGCTTCACATTCAAAAGACACACCAGGTCCTTGAAGTTCGCTCATTCCATAAATATCATATGCTTTTATTCCCAACTCTTTTTCAACTTGAAGTCGCATTTGCTCACTCCAAGCCTCTCCACCAAAAATGCCAACCCTTAAATCCAAATCATTTATGGGATCTATTCCCATACTGTTCATTTTTTCAGCCATATAGAGAGCATAAGACGGAGTACAGCAAAGCGCATTTGTTCTAAAGTCTTTCATAAGTTCAATCTGTTTTGAAGTTTTTCCAGTTGAAGTTGGTATAGCTTTGGCACCTAATTTTTCCACGCCATAATGCATTCCCAGACCACCGGTGAAAAGACCATATCCATAGGAAATTTGAACATAATCATTCTTTGTTATCCCAGCAGCTGCTAAAGCTCTGGCAATACAGTTTGACCAACGATCTAAATCGTTTCTTGTATATCCTACAACAGTTTGTTTTCCGCTCGTTCCACTCGACGCATGCACACGCACTATTTCTTCTCGAGGCACAGCAAATAAGCCAAAGGGATAATTTTCTCTAAAATCTGATTTAACAGTAAAAGGAAGTTTAGAAATATCATCAATTGACTTTATATCTGATGGTTTGATTCCCAGCTCATCAAACTTTTGTCTATAAAAGGAACTATTTGCATAGCACTTTTCAACAGTCTTTATAAGTCTTAGAGATTGAATTGCTCTAAGACTTTCATAAGACGCTGTTTCAGCTTCTGAATCAAAATAGTTTTGTGCCATATTTCCTCCGTTATCAGTAATTGTATCCATGCTCAAAGGCTTTTAAGTTTATATCTACAAATCGAGAGGGAACACAGGCTCTTATGCTATTTATCCAAGTGCCATAATCAATATCCATATTCTTTGCGAGTAATCCGATTAAAGCTACATTGACAGCCTTCGATGAGCCAGCTTCATTGGCAATGCCAAGAGCGTCAACAGCTGTATATTCTACTTTAAGTTCCTTGAATTTATCTAAAATATCATCTGGATATTCAGCTTGTCCAGTTATAACGGGAATGGGATTTAATTTTTGACTATTTACTAAAATTCGACCCTCTGGTTTGAGATATTCTAAATATCTTGCAGCTTCAAGTCTTTCAAAAGCGAGGATTATATCTGCTTCTCCAGGACAAATAATTGGGGAAGCAACTTTTTCAGTTGTATTGTATTTGACATAGGTTACAACTGAGCCACCTCTTTGGCTCATACCATGTACTTCAGAAATTTTAACATCAAAACCCTTGCTTAAAATCGCATGTCCTAAAATTCTACTTGCAAGCAAAGTTCCCTGTCCGCCTACGCCGACAATCATAATACTTTTAGTCATTATTTTTCCTCCCCAGTCAAAATAGCACCAAATTTGCAGAGTTGACTACATTGACCGCAACCAACACATTGAGTTGCATCTATTTCCGCTTTGTTATCCTTGAAACTTATTGCAGGACAACCAATACGCATACAGGCTCTACAACCAGTACACTTTTGACGGTCTATTGTAAATGGTGGATTTTTCTTAACTGTCTTTAATAAAACACAGGGACTTCTTGCGATTATAACGCTGGGTCCGTCATATTCCATTTCTTCTTTTATTACAGAATATGATTGTTGAAAATCGTTGGGGTCTACAACTTTTACATGTTCAATTCCAATTGCTTTACACAACATAGCAACATTTATAGATGTCGACATTTCCCCGTCAATTTTTTGACCAGTTAAAGGATTTGGCTGATGTCCCGTCATTCCAGTTGTAGAATTATCTAAAATTATAACTTTAGAATTGCTCTGATTATATACGACATTTATCAATCCAGTTATTCCAGAATGAGCAAAGGTAGAATCTCCTATAACGGCAACAGAATTTTTCGCATTTTCAGCATATGCTTTGTTTCTTCCATGAAGTGCCGAAATTGACGCTCCCATACAAATGGTGGTATGCATCATACTAAGTGGAGGTGCAGCTGCCAAGGTATAACATCCTATATCTCCAGAAACAAAGAGGTTCAGTCTTTTTAGCGTGAAGAACAACCCTCTGTGAGGACAACCTGGGCAAAGTGCTGGTGGTCTAGACGGTAAGTCTTTGTCTATTTTCTTTATTTGAGTTTCTTCATTTAATACAACTTTGGCAATCAAAGATTGGAAATATTCTCCCTCCATTGAAAAAGCTTCTTTGCCGATTACATCAATTCCATTCACTTTACAGTGTTCTTCGATTATTGGATCTAATTCTTCAATTACATATACTTTTTCAAATTTTGAGGCAAATTCTTTTAAGCTCTCTACGGGAAGAGGATTCACGCAACCGAGTTTAAAATATGAAGCTTTTTCTCCCAAGGCTTCTTTTGCATATTGATAGCAGATACCAGAGGTAATTACACCTATATTACTGTCATTTAATTCAATTTTATTAAAGGGGGTATCTTCTGCCCACGCAGTTATTTTTCTTGTTCTCTCTTCTACAACAGTATGTCTTTTTCTTGCATTTGCAGGAGTCATAACAAATTTTTCCGCATTGTTTTCAGGGGTTGCAAAAGGTCTGTGCTCTCTTTGGCCAACCTGAATAACACTACTTGAATGTGCAATTCTTGTAGTGAGTCTTAATATAACTGGCGTATCAAATTCTTCTGAAAGTTCAAAAGCTTTTTTGGTATATTCAAGACATTCAGCAGAATCGGCAGGTTCGAGCATCATAATTTTAGCTGCTTTTGCATAATGACGAGAATCTTGCTCATTTTGAGATGAGTGCATTCCGGGGTCATCAGCCACACCTATTACCATTCCAGCATTAACACCTGTATATGAAAAAGTAAAAAGAGGATCAGCTGCAACATTTAAGCCAACATGTTTCATTCCACAAAAAGATCTTGCACCGGCAATTGACGCACCTATTGCAGCTTCCATCGCTACTTTTTCATTTGGTGCCCACTCACAATACATTCTTTTCATATCAAACTGAGAGGCAAATTCTGTAATTTCTGTACTCGGCGTACCAGGATAAGAGGATACTACTCTGCATCCACCTAACCATAGCCCAGTTGCAACTGCTTTATTGCCTATCGCTAATTCCTTCATCTGTAACACTTTCCTTTAAAAATAATATTCTAAACTTCTTTTTATATCTTATAAATATGTAGAAATTATAACACAAAGAATCCCTTTTTTCACTTGTTTAAAGCGATGATATTTAACCGACAATACACTTTTCGTTATATGAAATTTTCAAAAAATGAAAAACAAGGGAAGGCTCCCAACTCAAAAATTAAATTAAGCTTATGCAGTTTTTTAGAGTTCACTATAAGTAGGTGTCCCCCGACTCAAAAATTAAAAATATATTCATCTTGATTTGGCAGTTTATCTGAACTTGTGATATAATCACTTAAACAGATTTAGAGGTGAAAAAATGGCAAAAGACAAAATTAAAATAACTGTTTACGGTAATAATTATTATATTTTTTCTGATGAAGACCCAAAATTTATCGAGTCTTTAGGTGAAGAACTTGACAAAAAAATAAAGTCCATTCTTTCGGCAAGTCCTCGTCTTTCAATTACTCAAGCTGCTATTCTTGCAAGCCTTGATTATTTAAATGATGCAAAACAAGTTGAAGATAGCTTGGATAATCTTAGAGAGCAAATTGCTTCATATTTAGAAGAGACTCAAAGATATAAAATGGAAATGGAAGTTGCAAAACGCGATCTTTCCAAAGTAGAAAAAGAACTCAAGGATATTAAAAAAAATAATCCCTCATTAAATCTTTAATTAATATAAAATAATAAAAAAATATTTAAATATTTCGCTCTGTAGACGCTATAAATAATTTTTTGTAGTCTGCCGGGCGATATTTTACAGATTGATACTTAAATTTTCGGTTTTGTTTCAATCTTATTTTATAAAATATTGTCTGTGCAATGAAAAGAGGAAATTATGCAAATTAAAATAAAGAAAATAAAGGAAAATGCAAAATTACCATTTCGTGCTACTAACGAAAGTGCAGGTCTTGATTTATTTGCCTGTTTGACTGAAGAAATCACACTCGAGCCCATGCAAAGAGCAGTTATACCAACAGGAATATCCATTGAAATTCCATCCTCTTATACCGCTTTTATTTATGCACGCTCTGGACTTGCAGTCAAAAATGGAATCACTCTTTCCAACTGTGTAGGAGTTATTGATAGCGATTATAGGGGTGAAATTTGCGTAGGTCTTATAAATCAATCAGATAAAGCTTATAAAATAAAAAAAGATGAGCGTATAGCTCAACTTATAGTTCAAAAAATTGAATTGCCTGAAATTATTCAAGTAGAAAATTTATCCGAAACCAAGCGAGATAAAGGTGGTTTCGGATCAAGTGGCAGATTTTAATCGGACATTTTGGACAAAAATGCCTTTAATCTATCTGTTTTCGGCGAATTTATCACTTCTTGTGCCTGTCCACATTCAATTATATGGCCTGCGTCCATAAAAATTATCTTATCTGCTACATTTGCCGCAAAATCCATTTCATGGGTGACTATGACCATAGTCATCTTTTCTTTTGCCAAATTTTTTATAACTTTCAAAATTTCGACTGTGAGTTCCGGATCTAAAGCACTTGTAGGCTCATCAAAAAATAAAATTTTCGGATTTAATGCCAAAGCCCTCGCTATTGAAACTCTCTGTTTTTCGCCACCCGAAAGCTCGCAGGGGTAATTTTCCACCTTATCTGAAAGATCTAATTTTGAAAGTAAATCTAAAGCCTTTGCTTTTGCTTTGTCTTTTGGTATTTTGTGGACTGCAGTCTGTGCTTCCGTTATATTTCGTAAAACGGAAAAATGTGGGAACAGATTAAAATTTTGAAAAACTAAACCAAAGAAATTGCGAATTTTTTCGGCTGTTTTTTTATCTGCATATTTGAAATTTTCCCCGTCCCCTTTACAGAGATAATCATCAAAATATTTAATTGAGCCTGAGTCGGGTATTTCAAGCATGGTAAGACAACGAAGCAAGGTCGATTTACCCGAGCCTGACGGTCCAATTATGCATAGAACTTCAGATTCCTGTAAATCAAAAGTTATATCTTTTAATATTTCTTTGTCGCCGAATTGCTTTTTTAAGCTTTTAACTTCTAATAATTTCATAAATCTATATTTTATAATACGAATAATGTTTTTCTATTCTCTCCATCACAAATGCAACCAAAGCATTGAAGATATAATAAAATACTCCTGCCATCAAATATGGAATCATAGAAGCTTCCATAGAAGCAAGCTGTTTTGAAATAGTAAACATCTCCACTACCGAGATAGCAAATGCGAGTGATGTATCTTTTACCAGAGTAATGACCTCATTTGTTATAGATGGTAAAATCCTCTTTATTGTCTGCGGCAAAATAATTTTGAAAAAGGTCTGCGTCTTTGAAAAGCCCAAAACATGAGAAGCTTCATACTGTCCGATTTCAATAGATTCAATTCCACTTCTATAAATTTCAGCAAAATAAGCTGCATAATTTACAGAAAAGGCAATTATCGTCGCCGAAAAAGAATAATCTAAATCGGGAACAAAAGTTACATCTAATGCACTGAGTGGAATCTTAAACAGAAAATACGGTCCAAAATATACCACTAAAAGTTGTAACATCAAAGGTGTACCGCGCATAATAGAAATATATATGCGCGTTACATTTTTGAGTATAAAATTTTTAGACATTCGTGCCTTGGCTACAAGCAACCCCAACGGAAGAGAAAAAATCAATGTCAAGAAGAATATTCCGCCGGTCATCCACATGCCGTTTAAAAGCTGTGTAACCATTGAGCTCCAGTCTATATTCATAAAACCTCTTATTTAGACGGAACCGTTTCTATAATTGCGTCTTGTAAATTATATTTTTCAGCAATTTTTTTGAAAGTACCGTCTTTTATCATTTCATCTAAAGTTTCTTGAACTTCATCTCTGAGCTTTTCATTTCCCTTTAAGAATCCAACTCCATATTGTTCTTTAGATATTGTTTCATCTAAAATTTTAAATTTATCATTGCCTTTTTTATTAATTTGATCTTTGGCAACACCAATATCTATAGCAACAGCATCAACTGCACCAGCCTCAAGAGCTGTAAATGATGTAACATATTCTTTTTGAATATCAAGTTTTCCAAAAGAATTGAGCAAGTCTTTATGTTCTTCTTCTTTCAATGCGGCAAGAGCTGAAGAATCTGTTTGGACAGCAACTTTTTTGCCTTTGAGATCTGCAAAAGTCTTTATTTTTCCGTCGTTTCTAACAACCATAACTTGAGTATTGTCAATGTATGGACGACTGAAAGTATATTTATCTTCTCTTCCATTCATTGTAAAACCGTTCCAAATACAGTTTATTTGTCCGGCTTTAAGTTGAGCGTCCTTTGTATCCCAATCTATCGGTTTAAGCTCAATTTTCCATCCTCTTCTCTTTGCAACTTCTCTTGCAAGATCGAGGTCAAATCCCTTGTATTCCCCTTTTTCAACATAACCATAGGGAGGGAACGATGAATCAAATCCTACGGTCAGAGTAAAATTTTTGTCTTTGTCATTTCCGCATGAAGCTAAAACTAAACTTAAAGTGGCAAAAAGAGTTACGATAGCCACTATTTTCTTTACAATAAAACCTTTTTTCATAACTTACTCCTAAAATAATTTTTGCTTTGCTATTGTATCATATTATCACGCTAAATTGCAATTGATAGTTTTTATTTGTTTTTATTTATAAATTCAATAATGTCTTCATATATCTGTACTTTATTTAGTTCTTTGAGGAGCTCGTGTCTTTCTCCGTCTTTATAAAAAATTACAGTTGGATTTATTCCTCGCTTTTTTATCTCTTCAACTGTTTTAGATACGCCTTTGAGATAATTTCCTATAGGATCTCCATTGCCAGATATAAACATCAAAGGCATATTCTTCGGAAAAGTATCAAAAAACTCATCTGAGGTACATTTTTTTGTCATTTCAAACATATCTAAATAACCACGCAATGAATAAAGGTATCCACAGAGAGCGTCTTCTATATATGAATCTACTGCTTTTTCATCTCTGTTAAGCCAATCAACCGGCGTTCTCTTTTCTGTTTTTTTATTGTATGCTCCAAAGGCTATTTGATTGATAAAATCACTATGATATTTTTCGCCTTTGAGTTTTATCATAAATTTTGTAAGTGCCATTCCCATAGACAGCATAGGTTGAGGACCGGTAGTAGAACATAAGACAACTCCATCAACAGAATTTGGATAATTCATCATAAAAATTCTGACAATAAATGAGCCCATGGAATGCCCAATTAAATAAATTTTTTTATTTGGATTTCCCTGTCTTATCATATCGATAAAAGTTTTCAAGTCTTCTTTGAAAACTTCTCCATTTGAATTATTTTGTCCAAAGTATCCCAAAGGATGAGAGCTGTCTATGGAGCCACCATGACCTAAATGATCATTGCCATATACTTTGAATCCCTTAGAGGCAAAATATCTACCGATTTCATCATAACGACCTATATGTTCTGCCATTCCATGAACTAAAACTAAAACATCTTTATCAAAATTGTCATCTTCCCAGCAAAGATAATTTATCTTTGTTCCCTCTTTTGACTTAAAATTTGAATGTGTAACTTTCATTTTAACTCCTTAAAGAAAAATCTTCCGTCTATTTTACGGAAGATTTATTTTTTATATGTTGTAAAATCCGACTTTTTTCATTACTTTTTTCAAGGTCTTATTTGCTACATAAGCAGCTTTTTCGGCGCCAATTTTCATCTGTTTTTCTAAAAATTGCTTATCTGCAACATATTCATTATATCGTTGCAATAGCGGGTCTAATTCTTTAACCACAGATTCCGCTACAGCTTGTTTGAAATCGCCATATAAAACGCCCTCAAATTCTTTTTCAGCTTCTTTAATTGTCTTTCCAGTACAACAAGAATATATTGTGAGTAAATTATTGACTCCGTCTTTGCCCTCTCTATATACAACTTCTCCGTCAGAATCTGTTACTGCAGATTTTATTTTTTTGGTAATTTGTGACGGCGTATCGGTAAGACTGATAAAACTTTTGAGATTATCGTCAGATTTACTCATTTTTTTAGTGGGATCAGTAAGAGACATAATTTTTGCACCATCAAATTCTTTAAAAGAATCTGGAATAGTGAAAACATCTCCATAAATTCCATTAAATCTTTCTGCTATATCTCTTGTTATTTCCAAATGTTGATTTTGATCTTTTCCTACCGGTACAAATTCTGCATTGTATAAGAGAATATCAGCGACCATTAAAACAGGATAAGAAAATAAGCCAACATTTACATTGTCGGAATGTTTTTGCGATTTATCCTTAAATTGAGTCATACGGGACATTTCGCCGAAAGATGAATAACAGCTCAAAACCCACGAAAGACCGGTATGTGCAGGAACATGACTTTGCACAAATACCGTTGAATTTTCGTTATTCAGCCCCAAAGCAAAGAGTAGAGCATACATCTCAAGGGTGCGTCTTTTTAAATCGGCAGGATTTTGACGAACTGTAATTGCATGTAAATCTGCAACTGCAAAAGTACAATCATATTCGTCTTTCATATCACTCCAATTTTTCAAAGCACCCAAATAATTGCCTAAAGTCGGTGTTCCACTCGGCTGAATTGCACTAAATACAACTTTTTTACTCATTTTATCATCGATTCCGCAGTTTTTGCCAAAAGTTGCATACCCTTTACAATATCTTCATCACTGGGGTTAGAAAAATTAAGTCTAAAGCTATTTATATTTTGACCGTCAATCATAAATGAGCTTCCTGGAACAACTGCAACTTTATTTTCAAGTGCTTTTTTACAAAATGCTTGCATATCTATTCCATCTTTGAGTTGACACCAAATAAATAGTCCGCCCTCTGGTTTATTGTAAGTAACATAGTCTAAAAGATATTTATCAATTTGTTCGCTCATAAAGTCAACTTTTTTTCTATATATAGCTTGCAGAGATTTGAAATATTCAGGCATATTTGTTCTCTCGATAAATTTGCTTGCAAGTACCTGTGCAAACAAACTCGTATGAACATCTGTTGCCTGTTTGCCGACAATCATCTTGGCAATTAATTTTTCTGGTCCTATTACATAACCAACTCTGATTCCCGGTGCTAAAATTTTTGAGAATGTTCCGGCATATACAACTAAACCCTCATCGTCGAAAGTTTTGATATTTGCAACTTCTTCGCCTGAAGTTCTAAGTTTTCCATAAGGGTTATCTTCTAATACAATAACTTGATATTTTTTTGCAAGATCGTACAGAGCCTTTCTCTTCTCAATAGGCATTGTAAATCCCATAGGATTTTGAAAATTCGGAATAGTATAAATAAATTTAACTCTGTCTCCATATTTTTCGAGTTTTGCTTCGAGGTCGTCTATGTCCATTCCGTCTGCGCCAACTTTTACGCCGACAAGGTCAACATTATATGTCTTAAAAGTGTTAAGAGAGCCTACAAATGCAGGTTCTTCAGACAAAACAACATCGTGCTCATTGCAAATGGTCTTAGTTAAAAGGTCCATAACCTGTTGAGCTCCACTTGTAATAAACAGATTATCAGCTTCTTCTCTAAAAGTTTTTTCAGCTTTCATAGCGTCTTTAATCTGCTGTCTTAGTGGTTCATATCCCTCAGAAACTCCATATTTTAAAACTCCATAGGGCATTTCACTGAAAATTTCATTTGCAATTTCTTTGAGTTCTTCAACCGGAAAAGCCTCCTGAGATGGAGAACCTGCAGCAAAAGAAATTACTTCTGGATCTTGTGTAAATTTAAAAAGTTCCCTTATAGCTGAGGGAGAAACTTTTGATATTCTATCGGCAAAACGGTATTCCATATTATTCCTTCTTTTCTTTTTAATATCTAAAGTATTTTATCATACGCCTAATGTTTTGACAATGTTACGGTTCAAAGTTATAATTTATATTGTTATGAAATAAAAAAGAGGTGTTTTTATGCCATTGGTATCAACGCAAGAAATGTTCAAAAAAGCGTACGAAGGCAATTATGCAATTGGCGCTTTTAATGTAAACAATATGGAAATCGTTCAGGGAATTACAAATGCAGCAAAAAAATGTAATTCCGCAGTTATTTTACAGGTTTCCGCAGGTGCGAGAAAATATGCCGCTCATGAATATCTTATGAAACTCGTGGAAGCTGCTATAAACGAAACTAATTTGCCGATTGCGCTTCATTTAGATCATGGTGCAGATTTTGAAATTTGTAAAAGCTGTATCGACGGTGGTTTTTCATCTGTTATGATAGATGGTTCACATTTGCCATATGAAGAAAACATTGCTTTGACAAAAAAAGTCGTTGAATATGCTCACGACAAAGGCGTTTCAGTAGAGGGAGAACTCGGCAGACTCGCAGGTATTGAAGACGATGTACAAGTATCGGCTGAAAATGCAAGTTATACCAGACCAGAAGAAGTTGAAGACTTTGTTACAAAAACAGGTGTAGATTCACTCGCAATTGCAATAGGTACCAGCCATGGTGCATATAAATTTAAGCCAGGTCAAAAACCGCAACTTAGATTCGATATTTTAGAAGAAGTATCTAAGAGATTGCCTGATTTCCCCATTGTTTTACATGGCGCTTCAAGTGTCAATCAGGAATATGTAAAGACAATAAATGAATTTGGCGGAAAAATGCCTGATGCTATTGGTATTCCTGAAGATATGCTCAGACAAGCCGCAAAACTTGCAGTTTGTAAAATAAATATTGATTCTGATTTAAGACTCGCAATGACTGCTGCAATCAGAAAATATGTTTCAGAAAATCCCGAAGAATTTGATCCAAGAAAATATCTCGGAGCTGGCAGACAGGCCATTGAAGATTTAGTAGAACATAAAATCTTAACTGTTTTAGGTTCCAAAGACAGCGCAAAATAAAATTTATTATAAAAAAGAGCACGAATTTTATTTATTCGTGCTCTTTTCCTATTTCAATTACAAAGTTTTTATAAGTATTTCCCTTTTCTTCAAAATCTCTGTATTTGTTATAACTGGGTGCTGCTGGAGACATTAAACAAATTTTCCCTTTTTGAGTTACTTCATAAGCTTTTTTGACAATATATTCAAGGTCATCAAAATAAAAAACATTTTTTGTTTTTTCCAGTTCTCGCCCGATTTTATTGCCCGTTTCAGGCATACAGAGAAAATTATTTATCTTAGATTTTTTCAAGAATTCTATAAAATCAGAATAACTGATTTTTCTATCCATACCACCTAAAATTAGTGTATCAACATCTTCTAAAGCTTCAATCGCTGAAATTACTGCTGTAGGTACTGTTGCTATTGAGTCGTTGTAAAAAGTAATATCTTTAAAAGTGCCTACTTTTTCCATTCTGTGTTCTAAACCCTCATATTCTATCAAAGCTCTCTCAATATACTCATCTTCTACATCTAAAAGTTTTGCCACAGATACAGCATAGTCAATATCTTTTTTATTGTGTTCTCCTTTTAAATTTTCATTTAGATTATGAAATTTCTTGTGATTTTCAGCTTCGATTTTTTGAGATAAAACTGTTGAAAAATCCATATAATATTTTATGTTATTTTTTACAACATAAAAATCTTCTGTTTTTTGATATTTTATAATATTGAATTTGGCATCAACATAGGCATCAAAATCACGATAATGATCCAAATGCTCTTCATATATATTTGTAATTACACTTATATTGGGGGAAGCCTTACAAAACTCAAGCTGATGAGATGACATCTCAATAACAGAAATAGAATTTTCTTCCAAAACATCTATAAAATCGAGAACTGGTATTCCCATATTTCCCATATAATGAACATTTTTATATTTTAAGCTCAATATTTTATATATTAAAGTAGTTGTAGTTGTCTTGCCCTTTGTTCCCGTTACGCCGATTTTTTTTCCTCTGGCAAATCTCAAAAACAAATCAGATTGGCAAGAAACTTCTGTCTGAATATCATAATCTATAAAGGCAATTCCAGGACTCTTGATAACTAAATCATAGTCATTTATTAAGTTTTTAAAATCTGAAGTCTCTATGAATGTATGCTTAGAAAAACTTTCAGTTTTATACAAATCAAGTTTTTCGGAAGCCACTGTCACACTTGCTTTGGGCAGATTTTTTTCAATATATTTTAATGTAGATTGACCCTCTCTGCCGAATCCACAAATCAAAATTTTCTTGTCCGTTAAATATTTATTTAGTGCTTCTGACATATTGTTTAAATTCCTCAATTGCATATTTAAATTTATTTGGAACAGAGTGCTCATAGTTAAAATATCTCAAAAGCTTATCGAAATTTTCAGTGTCAATCTCTGTTTTTGAATTAAAATATTCAAGCAGTTGTGGCAAAGCTCGTCCCTCAGACAAATATTTTTCAACCGTCTTTGAAAGCGCAGCTTTAATTTCCGCTCTCGTGCCTACACACTCAAAGGGCTTGACTTGTGTAAATCCCACAAGACCGTCGAAAATTGAAATTAGCTCTTTATTGTCAAGTAAGTTTTCTCCAAAAATTTTAATCAATTTTTCTTCTTCCATAAATGCCGACAACATCGAATATACAAAAAGACATTTAGCGCATTTTCCGCACCAACGATTTTCTTTAGAGCCAACATTACAGCTGACAAAAATATTGTGAAATTCAGGTAAAGATGCAAAATATTTTGCTATCTGCAATTCATTAAATGGCCTGAGTAAGCTAAAATATTTTATATCTGGAATAAGGTAGGATTTTATATATTCACTTATATTTTTTTCAAATTCAAAAGATTTAGAATATTGATGATTTATATCTAATCCCTCAATATTGCTCTCATTTGCACTCGCTTCATTGGACAGCACTAAATAATTGGCCCCCATTAAATATGCCGTATAAAGCCCCGTAAATGCAACAATTGCAGAAAAGGGCGTGTGTCCGTTTAAAAATCCCTTTTTATTCAACTCAAGTAAATTGGGATCTATTGTTCTATTGATATTAATTATCTTATCTTTTGTATATCCAGAAACTAAAACAGCGTCCTCTCTCGCTTTTTGATGATTGACTGTAATAAAATAATTTTCATCTCTATATTTTGCAGACAAAGATATTGTTACATCTGAGTCTTTGCCGCCGCCCACGGGAATAATATTGAGATTTCTTGATATAAATTTATCGCGAGTTTCCTCTTCTCTATTTCCCTCACATCTGATTTGCAAGAATTTTCTAAAAGGAATTTCAATATTATTTATGTAAAAAAATTCTCCTAAGCCTTTATAATAAAGCTTTTTGAAAAATTGTATCTCCTCAACACTTAATTCTCCACATCTAACCGTCATCAGTTGAGGACAGACAGATTTAAAATAGCTGACTGCTTCAACCATTCCCAGAGATAAAATTATCTTTCGTGCGAGCGGACCGTCAAAAGAATTTACAATCAAATCATCGGAAATTTCAAAAATAAGTTCTGGCGTAAATTTGCACAATCCTGGAATTTCAAAATCATATACGACCTTTATTCCGCCTGTAATTTTACAGACAGAAAAATCATTGAAAATAAATTCTTTGTATTTTGCTCGAATATCTTCAAATGTCATATTAACCTCTTATGCTCTTTACAAAGATTAAAAATTTTATTTGACAAATTATCATTAAAAGCGCTTTTTTTGTACTTCGTCTCCCAGTTATTTGCTGTTGTCCCAGGCACATTTATTCTGCCCTCTTCTCCAAGCAACAGATAATCTGACATGGGTGCGATAAATAATTTAGATTTTGCACTCATTGCGTAAGAAATAAAGCTATATACATCATTTTCATAAAAAAATTCTCGGAGCTTTTCCTGTAAAAACCAATGTTCTTTTTTTGATTCTAAAAATGATTTTGCAGTTGGATTATCATGTGTACCCGTATAATAACAATTTTTTACATTTTGATTTTCAGGCAAAGAACTTTCATCAATATTATCTCCAAAAGCAAATTGCAAAACTGACATAGAATAAAATTCTGAATAATTCATCAAATCTCGAACTTCATCTGTTATATATCCCAAATTTTCAGCTATGATTCTTTCAGTGCCAAAAGAAGATTTTATAAGATCAATAAATTTGCGACCAGGTCCTTTGCGCCACATTCCAAATGAAGCGTCATTTGAATCATAATCTATCTCATAATATGATTCAAAACCTCTAAAATGATCTAATCTGACAATATCATAACATTTAAATGCAAACTCAAATTTATCGTAAATAAATTTGAAGTTTCCTTTTTCTATTTTTTCAAAATCATAGACAGGATTACCCCAAAGTTGACCTTTATCGGAAAATGCGTCTGGTGGAACTCCTGCCACTTTATATAAGCTTCCATTTTCATTTAATTTGAATTTATCTGAGTGAAAATAAACTCTGTGAGAATCATATGCTTCAAAAAAAGGAATATCTCCATAGAGCAGTATATTTTTTTCATTTGCATATTTTTTAATTTTTGAAAATTGACTAAAGAAAAGATACTCAATAAAAATTATCTCTTTTTGCAAAGTTTCAGAAAAATATCTTTTGTTTTCCGCAATCAAAGAAAGGTATTTTGAATATTCAAAAATCCAATTTTGATTTTCTTCTATGAAATCAAAATATTCTTTTGTTTTCTTTTTAAGTCCTCTTTTGGCAGCTAAATATAGTAAATTATTTTTTTCGTTGATTAAATTTTTATAATCAATTTTTTGAATATCTTCTCTTTTTAAGGTTTCAATTTCAGTTTCTTTCAACAATTCCCGCTCAACCAAATCTTCAAGACTTATAAGAAGAGGATTGCCAGCAAAAGGAGACATGGTCTTATATGGAGAATTAGCCTCCTTATACAGAGTTGGTCCTATCGGCAAAATTTGCCAAACAGTTTGACCAGATTCTGAAAGAAAATCTATAAAATCTATTGCCTCTTTTCCTAAACTACCTATGGAATAATCTGAAGGTAGAGAAAAAACGGGCATAAGAATACCCGATCTTTTTTCACTCATTTTTTCTTTTCTTCAACAATGCTGTCACTGAAAGAGGGATCTGTATCCTGCAGAGAACTTATATAAAAATCAGAATCTGATTTAGGAGATTTTCTCAAAGTGATTTTAACATACTTACTCGGTGGTGGTTCTATAAAATTACCATTTTCATCCATTATAGTGTCACGACCAGAGATATATGCAACTGTGAGAATAACTGAGTTTTTCTTTTTGTCTACATCAATTATTTTAGGCGTATATATGGGGTCAACACCAGTAATGGGAATTTTATATGCTTTTGCAGTTGAGTCATATTCAAATTCATATGAACCAGGTGCAATTGTTTGATGTTTAGGCTTTACACTGTCTCCATATAAAGATACAAAAGTCTTTTCAACATCTGTTGCAGGCAAGACAATTCTATTGTCAACAATTTTATATTTGCCTGTATCTATTCCCTCAATTAAAATCGACCAAATTGATGAGTCTATAAGCTGTTGCATATCAGCTTTGGAAACATCGTCGAAAGTCGAAGGATCATTCATAACTAATGGAAGAATCATTTTTTCATAATTTTTTTTCGTAATATCAGATTTGTCGGTCGCTTTTATTATCCCTTTTGTGATGAAAAAGAGTGAGAAAATAATTCCGACTATAGCCATAATAAAAACAAAAATTCCAAGAGGATAAGCCCATTTTTTTCTTAAATTTTTATCTTTCATAATTACTCCCTAATTTGATAATTCCCTTTGATTTTATATTTATATGTCTGTAATTCTCGAAGTCCCATAGGTCCACGAGCATGCAATTTTTGTGTCGAAATACCAATTTCTGCACCAAAACCGAAACAACCACCATCGGTAAATCTCGTGGAAGAATTTACATATACACAGGCGCTGTCAACTTCACTTAAGAATTTTTCAGCATTATTTTCATTTGTCGTTATTATAGCGTCACTGTGATGAGTTGAATATTTATCTAAATATAAAATAGCCTCATCTATATCTTCTACAATCTTACACGAAATAATATTTGATAAAAATTCAGTCTTATAATCTTCTTCTGTCGCAGGTTTCAATTCAGGCATAATCAAACGACTTTTTTCGCAGGCACGAATTTCCACACCTTTATTTAATAACCTATTACAAATCGGCACTAATGCTTCTTTAGCTATATTTTGATGAATTAACATTCCCTCTGCCGCATTGCAGACTGAACTTCTCTGCGTTTTTGCATTATCTATTATATCAATAGCCTTATCCAAATCGGCAAATTCATCTACATAAATTGTACAATTTCCAACTCCTGTTTCAATTACGGGAATTTTACTGATTTTTTTGACTTTTTGAATGAGCCCCGCTCCACCTCTTGGAATAACAAGATCAATTGTCTGAGATTGATTCAAAAGCACAGACAAATTTTCCCTTTTATAATCATCAAAAAGGCAGATAGCGTCTGGATTCAAATCTAAATTCATCAAAGTTTCACGCATCAATTTACAAAGATAGGCATTTGTATTTTTGGCGTCACTTCCGCCCTTTAAGACAATAGCATTTTTCGATTTTAGGGCTAGGCAAGCAGCGTCAGCATTCACATTCGGTCTTGATTCAAAAATCACTGCAATGACACCAAAAGGCACTGTTACCTTTTGAATTTTCAGCCCGTCTACTGTTTCAAATTCATCAATTATTTCATTACATGGCGACTTTAATTTTGATAATTTTTTTGCGCCATTTGACATAGATTCAATTCTGTCATCATTTAAAATAAGGCGATCAATTAGATTTTCTCTTAGCCCGTCAGCTTTTGCCTTATCTACATCTTTTTTATTTTCTCTAATTATATTTTCTTTATTTTCTATAAAGCATTTTGCAATTTGCGTTAAAATTTCATTTATCTTTTCGTCGTCAAGCAAAGCAATTTGTTTACTTGCTATCTTTGCTCTTGCTCCTATATTTTCATAACTATTCATTGTCTTTTTTCCTCGGGGCAAAATACGTTCCTATTCTCTCTCCGTCAAGAATTTTATATATATTGTCCGGATGTTCTCCTTTTAATATAACAGTAGCTATATTGTTGTCTTTGGCTATCTTAGCCGCCATAATTTTCGTTGTCATTCCGCCTGTGCCAAGTTTTGAAGCGCTGCCTTTTGCATTATCTACCATTTCTGGTGTAATTTCATCTACAAATGAAATTAAATGCGCATCACATTCTTTAGGATTTTTATCATATAATCCGTCTATATCCGTCAGCATAATTAACATATCAGCATCTATAAGCTTTGCCACTTGTGCAGATAGAGTATCATTATCGCCAAAGACGATTTCATCTGTGGCAACTGCGTCATTTTCATTTACAATGGGTAAAACATTAAATTGTAATAGGGCTTTGAAATTGTTTAACAAATGCTCTCGTCTGTCTTCTTTTTCAAAGTCTTCTTTTGTAATGAGAACCTGACCTATGGTATGACCAAAATCTCCAAAAAATTTATCATAAATAAACATCAGCTCATTTTGTCCAACTGCTGCGGCAGCCTGCCTTGCGGGTATGTCGTGGGGAAAATCTGTAATTCCCAATTTCCCAAATCCAGCGCCTATTGCTCCAGAAGTAACTAAAATTACATCAATACCAGAATTTTTCAAATCTGATAAAACTCTGGAAAGAGCAAAAATGAGTTTTAAATTTAATTTCCCGTTTTCATAAGTCAAGGTAGAAGTTCCAACTTTAAAAACAATTGTCTTAATATCACTCAGCATTGTATCACCATCAATGAATTATAACACAATAAATTTATATGTTAAAGACAAGCAAAAAATTCAACTTTTAAATAAAAAATCAAAAATTGTAATAAAAAACGCCGAATTGCTTCGGCGCATTTGAAGTTATTTACCCCATTTTAATATATAAATACATACATCTCGTCTACCCCATTGGTAACACTCGTTTGCAGTATCCATATATACATCTACTATGGTGCGGTTGCCTTTTGCAAATCCTCCAGTGTCTGCCGCAATGGCATATCCATAAACTTTTTTACCATCACTTGAAACAATATACATTTCAGTACCATATGGAATTTGTCTCGGATTTACAGCTACTAAACCAGATTGAGCTTTAGCTCCTGTCGCAGTATTTCCGCTTCCATGATAAGACGGTATATTACAAGTATATGCAGTTGAGCCTCCTCTGAATACCTTTAAGTAATTTGTCGGTATTCCGTCAGATGAAAGTCCGTATCTTGAAGGCAATCTTTTTTTAGATATGGGTCTAATTCCATTTTTCACATGAACTCTTGTTCCATGTCCAACAACTTTATTGACAGGCTTTTTAATTACCTTTGTCTTTGTTAGCGTAGACTCTGACAATTTACCATTTACATATTTATCACTATATGTATTTTCATTTTTTCCGTCAACGCCCGGTTTTATAACTCTGCTTTGACCTATGTAATAACCGTTGTCGTCTACATTAATTGTCTTGTGCTTAACAGTTTCAATTACTGTCCTAACCTTAAACTCAACTCTTAAAATTTCAATTGAGCTTCCTTTTTCTGGCACAGAGTCAAGGGGCTTAGAAATTTCATCGTCGCTATCCAATGTTATATTTAATTTTTTGAGAATTTCTCCCAAAGTTTCTCCACTGGATTCACAGGAATATATTTTATCTTCATCTATTATAGAAATAAAATCTTTTCCTGTAACGATTATGTCCATGCCCTCTTTTAATTTTGAGTCAAGAGGAATATTTACTGTATCACCGTCTTTTATATTTATTCCAGCTTTGCTTATGGCTTCTTTAACTGTACCTACCATATTAACTTTTGATTTAAGTATAGCGCCAGAATATACATTTGCATTTACTGCTCTTTCAATAGATATTGAAGATGGCTCTCCAGCTTTGAATTTATCAAGGTTTATTTTGTCATTGGGATTTAACTTAACCCCGGCTTTTTCAATAATCTTTTTTGGGTCATAACTTCTGGTTTTTACAACTTCAACCGTATTGTCATATTCCAATCTAACTGGATAATCGCTTGTTGCGAACGCTGTAACGGAACTTACCATCAATATAAATACGATTGTAACTGCAATCCATTTTGATTTGTTAATTCTTTCTTTATTGATTTTTTTCATAAACTCTCCTTGCTCCGCTTTTACGAAGCAATAGAATTTTATTAGATGTAAATTGTAAAATCAAATTTTTATATAAGAGTTTTTTGTGTAATATGCACAAAAATTTTATCGTTTAATCGCAAATTAATCGAAAAATAAGCTTTTATAAAAGTTACAACCTTGTAATCTTTGTGCAAATCGTTAAAGATTACAAAAGAATTACACTGTGTAATTTAAACAAAAAAGAAGCAACTTTCGTCGCTTCTTTTGTAAGTTTTTGAGATTGATTTAATAAAATCGATTTATATTAAATTTTATTTTTTATCGTCATTTGGATTATATCTTAAAAGAGAATCCATCAATTCTGCATTTTCACTCTGTGGAGCTGCTTTCATATGTTTTACATGTAAAACAATTGCAACAATAATTATGATTGCCACAGCTGCTATTGCAACACCGAAAGTCGCTATCATCCATGTTGGGAAAATAACCTTTGTTTTACCAGAAGCAGCTTTGTCATTGAATTTAACCTTTATTGTATATTCTGTCTTTTCTCCAGTTTCAGTTTCAACAACAATACTGATGAGATTGTCTTCGTTTGGAACTAATTTATCAGCGCCATCAACAGTAACAATTGCTTTAGGGTCCTTTGCCTTTGCTTGAACATCAAGAGCAGATATTCCCGATGGAATTTCAACTACATAATAAGGTATAGTTGGATCAAAATCTGGATTCAGAGGATATAATCCACCATTAACTCTCAAAGATTTGAGCAAAAGAGATTTATCTTTATCTATTCTAATAGCTGACTGTGCGTCTGTTGTCTCAGCTACTGTATATACTGGAACTTTTTGTACAGGAGCCAAAGTAAATTCAGGGGTATTGTCGGTCTTTTTAGTTGTATCCCAAACGTTAGTAGATGAAGGTCTTTTAGTTGTAGATGAAGATAAATTTCCAGTGGTCGATTCTCCTGGAGTAACTGTTGTTGGGGAAGTAGTCGTTGGTTTCGTTGTAGTGGTTTTTTCAGGAGTTAAAGTTACTGTTTTTGTGCTGTTAAAAGTTGTAACTGTATCAGAGCCATTCTCTTTAACATGATAAGTTGCAGTAAAAGTAAAGGTATCTCCAACTTGTGCTTCTCCAGTCACTGCTGCAGTAAACATCAGCATATTTTTTCCCTCAAATGGTGCATTTGTTTTAAATGCTCCCGTAGCTTCTACAGTAGGATTGGGGAATCCTGCAGCTTTCATAAATAAAACTTGAGTAGCTGGGTTTGAAGGTGTAACTGTAAACTGTCCGTTTACCGTTTCAACAATAGAGTCTTCACTTGGCGTAATAAACAAATATAAAACTATGGCATCTCTGTTGTCCATAGGAACTTCTGCAGGCGTTTTTAATTCTTCAGTGGTCGGTTCTGCAAAAGCCGTAATAGAAAGTATAGTAGCAAAACAAATAGAAATTAAAACGGCAACTATTTTTTTTATGTTCTTCATGGTTTCATCTCCTAACAGTAATTTCAAAACACAAAGTTATATGATAATTTTATATTTATTTTAATGAAAAGTCAACAATTTATGAAGAACTTTGTGTAAAAATTTCACAAAATTATTCGCCTTTAGATAAAATTTCTAAGGCTTTTACAATATGTGGGTCCTCACTGTCTTTCATTAAGCCAAGATTTTCCCTCTGTTTTTCTGTAAGAGGTATCGGATAATCTGGATTTAATCCAGTTTTGTCATAGGATATTCCACTGAGCGGATAAATATTGGCAACTGAAAGAACGACCGCACTGCCGTCGCTGAAACTAAAGACATCTTGCATGGTTCCGACACCCGCCGTTGTTTCGCCTATTAGTTCCGCTTTTCCAAACTCTTTTAAATCACAGGCAAAGAGTTCAGCAGGTCCTTTAGTCGTTTGAGATACTAAACATAAAATCGGAAGAGTTATTTGTTCGGCGTCAGATGGAAAAGTTTTGATAACTTTACCGTCTCTGTCTTTCGCAATTGCAATAGCTTTTGTACCCGAACTTCCCACTGGCACAATTAAATCTAAAGCAGAGGCAGCATTTTCAATATTTCCCTCTGATGTATTTCTAAGATCTAATATTATTGCAGTAGCTTTTTGTTTTTTTATATTTTTCAGAGTTTCATCTAATTGATCTCTCGTATTTCCATAAAAGGCATTTATGTGGATATATGCAATATCTCCAATCATGCGTACATTGACTGTATTTAAGCTAAATCCCATAACTAAATTCACAGATATGGTTTTTCCGTCTCTTTTATAAGTAACATCAACAGAGGTAAGTTTTTCTCCATATAATTTCTTTATCAAGTTACTGCTGTTTTTTTCGTTTACTTCATCTTCTCCAACTTTGATAATTTCGTCACCCAACTTAAGGCCTGCATTTGCTGCAGAAGAATTCTCGGCGACGCCTATTATAGAAAGAACATTTTTTTCTTTATTGTATTTGCAGGTAAGTCCAGTTCCCGCAACTTTTCCGTCTAATCTGTTTTTATAAATTATATAATCTTCTGCACTCAAATAAAAACTTGACGGATCTTCAAGTCCACTAACATATCCAGCAGAAAGACCCTCGCTCAACAATCTGCCATCAATTGGTTTATAGTATTTTTTACGGACAAGTTCGTCTATATTAGCAACCTGTTTATACATACCGGTTCTGTCCGGTAAATTTTCAATCAATTTATTATATATTCCAACTGATGAGCCCATTGTAATCGCAACAGTAAGCACAACAACTAAAATCAAAATTGAAATCATCGTTGAAACACTGATTTTTTTCTTCATATTAAAGTCCTCTTATCAACCTCTATATTGCATAGGCGGCATATAAGGCAAGGGATTTACTCTTTTTTTGTTTATTTTAATTTCTAAATGAAGATGTGGCCCCGTACTATTTCCCGTACTTCCCATTTGACCTAAAATGTCGCCTTTTTTAACTTTCTGACCTTGAACTACTGAAAGGCTGGACATATGAGCGTAGGTAGTACTTAAACCATCTCCGTTATCTAAAATGACATGGTTTCCCAGTCCAAAATTACTATAAACTGTTTTGACAACTATTCCATCATGAGCTGCATGAAGATTTGCCCTCTTATTTCCGCAGGTAATATCAAGACCTGTATGGTTATCCCACTGACCATATAACTTTCTTCTGCCATAAAGAGAAGTTATATATCTGTCTGTTTCATAAATAGGGCACACCAAATCGCCTACTTTTCCGGAGCCTGATGATATTTGCGAATTTATATATGCATCATATTGTCGTCTTTCTCGTTCCATCTGTGCAAGATAAATAGACGCCAAACGCTTGTCATTTGCAATTCTCGACATTTCAGCTTTATATGCATTAACTGCTCCGTCAAGTTTTGCTCGCTCAGCGGCAACTTTTTTCTGAGCGGCGACTTCGTCTTGCTTGTCAGCTTCGATTTTCTTTTTATTATTTTCCAAAACCTTTATTTTAGCTTCTTTTGCCTTTTTGCTCTGCTGAATTTTCAAAATAGCAAATTTAACCTTATTTATAAGTTTCATATCATTGTCTGAAACATTTTTCATAAGTTCTATTCTGGTGAGCAATGAAGTCATATTATCGGCAGTTAAAATCACTTCCAGAGTGGAATTTTCGCCTGCCATATATAAGGCACGAAGTCTTTTTCCAAGTTTTTCTTCATTTTCTTTTATGATTTTTTCCTGATCCGATATTTGGGCATCTAAAGTTTTAATTTCAGATTCCAAAGAATCAATTTGTTTTTGATAGGCAGATATTCGAGAATTTAATGCATTGATTTTATCCTGATACATTATAATTATATTGTTCAGTCTATTTGCTTCTGTAAGTGCTGGTAAAGCAGCTTTCTCAACAGATTGTTTTTCTCTTTCGAGATCAGCCAAATGTTTATCTAAAGTCTTGATTGTGTCATTTATCTCACTCAAACTCTTTGCCTGCGCTTGCTGTGGATAGGCAAAGGAAAAACAGCCAAACAAGATAACTGTTGTGATAAAAAGAGATATAAAAGATAAAAGTTTTTTATTTCTAACAAATTGATTAGTTTTCATATAAAACACTTCCCTCTTCTTTCAAATATTTTTTGAGCGAAACCGCACTTCCTACAACACCTGCCATTATTCCTATGAACAAGAACAAAATAATTATAGGCGCTATAAAAGGTAAAACTGGTAAAACTGATGTAGAGAACATCAAGAATCCACTTCCAACTGCATTTGTAAATATAGCATAAATTCCCATTACAATTAGTGTCGCAATGGCACTTGAAATAATGCCGATGGCAAAACCCTCAACCATAAATGGCCACCGGACAAAGTTATTTGTAGCTCCAACAGCTTTCATAATGCTTATTTCTCTTCTTCTGCTGTAAATTGCAACTTGTATAGTATTTGAAATTATAAACATCGAAACAGCAAGCAACATCAATATAATTGCTATACAGATTATCGTAACAGATGTTCTAACTTTAGAGAGCTTTTTCGCCAAATTGCCATTTTCTCTAACATTTATTATATAAGGATAAGTTTTTATCTTTGCGACAACATCATCAAAATTTTTCATATCTTTTAGTGTTACTTTATAGGCATCAGGCAGCGGATTTTTCTCAAGACCATTTAATACTGCTGCGTCCTTTCCCAAAGATTCAACTTGTTTTTTGAATGAGATTTCTTTCGGTATGTATTCAACTCTGGAAACCTTGTCTGTAGACTCTAATTTTTGACGAAGTACATCTTTTTGTTCGGCAGAAGAACCGTCTTGAATAAATACCATAATGACATTTTCAGATTCAATTTTGCCAATCATACTATTAATGTTTGCAAAAATTAAAATTGCAAATCCAATCATCATAAGGCAGGAAGCGAGCACTGCAATTGATGCAATAGACATCAGTTTATGTGTAACTAAGCTTTGGAATCCTTGTTTTGTCAAATATCCGTAATTTCCGGACTCTTTTCTTCCACTCTTTCTTTTTGGAGCTATGGGCTTATCGTCAAAAGCTGCTCCCTTTTTTACTTTTTTGCTCATTTTTCACCGTCCTCAAGATATTTGGAATAATCATTTTCAAGCTCAAAGGTTCCACTCAAAGCTTTGTCAATAATTTTTTTCTTTTCCTCTTTGTTCATTTTTTCAATATCTTTATTTACGGGAACTGACGATTTTTTATCTTTTTTATAATTTGACAAGATTTTTTGTCTACAAATTTCCTCGTCGTTTTTCTTTCTATATATAATATTGTTATTCTGTGCACCTTTGGGTATATCGGAAACAATTTCCCCATCATCTATGCAAATAAGACGATGATTGTATTTTTTCACAAGTTCATGCTCATGAGTAACCATTATGACAGTGGTTCCATTTTCATTTATACGATTGAGCAAATTCACTATATCAATTGACATTTCAGGGTCAATATTTCCCGTCGGCTCATCTGCAATTATTACATCGGCATTATTTACAAGTGCCCTTGCAAGAGCCGCTCTCTGCTGTTCTCCACCAGAAATTTTTTCAGGCAATTCACGAGCTTTAGATGACAGTCCAACTAAACTTAAAACATAGGGAACTCTCTTTCTTATCTCATTTTCAGAAGCTCCTATAACTCGCATTGCAAAAGCAACATTGTCATATACACTCATTGTCGGGATAAGTCTAAAGTCTTGAAATACAATGCCCATAGTTCTTCGAAAATATGGAATTTCCTTTTTATCCATATCATTGAGATTAAAGTCATTTATAGTGATTGAGCCTTTTGTGGGTAATTCTTCACGAAAAATTGTCTTGAGTAAGGTACTCTTTCCAGAACCTGAAGAGCCAACTATAAAGACGAATTCCCCTCGCTCAATTTTAAAATTCACATTCTTAAGCGCAACCGTTCCATTGGGATAAACCTTTGAAACATTTTTGAATTCTATCAAAATATATCCTCCGAATAAACAATGTAAAGTTTTTTATCTTTACGAGAGTTTAAATATCTTTCATATTATTTATAAACTGATATTGCCTTAAAGTCAAGAATATCAATTCATATAAGCTTATATTTCTAATTTATGACATTATAACACAGCAAATTAAAAATTGTAACCGTTTTGTAATAATATTGATTTTTAAATAAAAAAAGGACGCTCAGGGCGTCCTAAATTTATTTTTAATATTTTGCCGGTCTGGTATCTAAATATTTTTGTACCATTAAAGCTACTTTGAAAACAATTGCATCGTCAAATTCTCTCAAATCGAGTCCAGTGAACTTGCGAATTTTTTCCAGTCTATATACCAAGGTATTTCTGTGTACATATAATTTTCTTGAAGTTTCGGAAACATTCAAATTATTTTCAAAAAATTTCTGAATGGTTTCGAGTGTTTCATGGTCCATACTTTCAATGGAACCTTTTTTGAAAACTTCTTTCATAAACATTTCGCAAAGCGTTGTGGGCAACTGATAGATAAGTCGAGCAATACCAAGATTTTCATAGTTTACAATGCTCTTTTCCATATCAAAAACTTTACCAACTTCTAAAGCCACTTGAGCTTCTCTAAATGAGCCCGCTAAATCTTTAAGAGAACCTACTATTGTTCCGATTCCTATTTGAGAATTTCCGAAGAAATCTGTAGATAGAGAATCACAGATTGACTGGGCGAGTTTTTCCAACTCTTCGTTAGTAGTATCATCTCTAACTTCTTTAACAACAGCAATATCAGTTTCATTGATGGTAATAATAAAATCTTTATTTTTTTCAGGGAATAAATTTTGAATTAAATCATAGGCAGACAAACTTTTCTTCGCGTCAATTCTAACGATCAATACAGCTCTGGGAATTTCAATATCAAAATGTAATTCTCTTGCCTTTAAATATATATCCCCGGGCAAGATATTGTCTGTAATTATATTTTTAACAAAATTTCCTCTATCGTATTTCTCGTCGTAGAGTTGTTTGATATTTCCAAGTGAAACTGCAATGAGCTTCAATATAGCTTCACTTTCATCATTAGCATGTTCAATAAAAACTGCATTTTCAGATTTTTGACCCAAGCCAAAAGGAAAATACATATCTCCATCTATTACAGTAACTTTATTTGGGACAAAGACTTCAGACACACTTATGTTTTTAATTTCTCCAATTCTTCCGAGTTCAGTGCAAGCAACAACAGTTGAAGTTTCATCAACTACTCCAATATTCTTATCTGTATACTCTTTCATTTGTTGTAGATAGCCCTGAAAAAGTCTATTCGACAAAGTAACTCCCCCTTTTTTGTGTAAAATTACTAATCTTTTATACATTTTACACATTTTTTCAAAAATATTCAAGACTGTTTGACTAAAATCTAATTTTAAAAACTTATTGTTTACAATTTATCGATAAAATTATCCGTCAGTTTATACAAACAAAGGCGAAAAATTTTATTGAAAAAGAAAAGACCGATTGAAATTAAATCGATCTTTTTATATAAATTTATTGTTTTTGATTTTTTAAATTTATAGTAAATTTATTGATTCTCTCATATACTGAAGAAATTTCTTTTGCAGAAGTTCCCAAAACTTCAACAATATAATCAACAGCAGATTTTTTAAAACCATTTGCCCATTTAGTTGCCTCATCTCTTATTTGCTGCGCTTGATTTTGAGTATCCGTTAACAATTTTGAAGACTCTTGTTTAGCAGAATCAAGAATAAGCTGTGCCTGTATTTTTTGCTCGTCTGCATCTTTTTTTATTTGATTGGCTTCTTCTGTGGCTTTTTTTAAAATATCCGATGATTTTTTCTCGGCATCTTTTAAAATATTTTCTGATTTAGCAGCCGCTCTTTTAACCGTTTCTTGCTCAGATACAATTTGCTCCGATTTTTGTTCGGCTTGTCTTATAATTTTTCTTTCAGTTTCCTCTGCCTTTGCCATAATTTCAGAATAATACTTATCTGCTGCTTTTTTCTTGTCCTCAAATTCCATATTGGCTTTAGCAGTTAAATCACTTGCGCTCTTGTTTGCCTTTGCAAGCTTGCTTTCAGCGTCAGAATTAGCCCTCTGTAAAATAGAGCCTCGCTCAGAGACCAAAATTTGAGCTTCTTTGATTTCCTTGGGGAAATTCATTCTCATATTCTCAATTACAGTTAATATATCTTCTGGATTAATTGCCACTCTTCCAGAAAAAGCTTGTGGCTTACCATTATCAACAATTTCTTCTATTTGATTTATATATTCTTCAAAAACAGACATTTTATTTCCTTCCCAATTTATTTAATATATCTTCTTTAATACATTTAGGTACAAAATCGGATATGTCTCCACCAAGACTCGCAATTTGCTTTACCATTGACGAACTCAAGAAGAGATTTTGTTTGTCGGCGGCAATGAAAATTGTCTCTAATTTAGGATAAAGATCTTTATTAGTAACTGCTTGCTGGAACTCATTTTCAAAATCAGAAACAGCTCTAAGTCCCTTGACTATTGTATTTATATTGTTCATCTTAGCATAATGTGCCAGTAGTCCGTCGTAGCAATCTACAACAACATTATCCATATCTTTTGTAGATCTATTTATGAAATCCATTCTCTCTTGATATGAAAATGCATTTTTATCAATTTTTTGTTGATTTTGCAAGATTAGTACAATAACTCGATCGAACATTTCAGATGCTCTCTTTATTACATCTAAATGTCCATTTGTTATCGGGTCAAAGCTTCCAGGACAAATTACAGTCATTGTCTACCTCTTTTTATATTTTATTATTTTAGCTTTTCCGTATTTATATGTCTTTATTTTTTCGAGAAATTCAGGTGTTTCTGGTTCATTGTCTATTTTATCGAGTTCACAAAAAATATAGGCATTGTCATTCAAATTTTGCTCAAGTAAAT
Source organism: Clostridia bacterium (assembly GCA_030532035.1). Taxonomy (GTDB): domain Bacteria; phylum Bacillota; class Clostridia; order Oscillospirales; family Acutalibacteraceae; genus JAUNLX01. The sequence goes on from JAUNLX010000001.1 coordinate 119,135, forward strand.
TGAGTGTTTTTTGTAAAATTCCCTTAGAATAAGGCGGATCAATAAAAACAAGATCAAAAGTTTTATATAATTTTTTCAAATAAGAAAGAGCATCTTCTTTTATAACGAGAGCTTTTTCATAATAATTTGCCCTCTTTAGATTTTCTTCTATAACCTTGACTGCTCTATCATTTTTATCAATGAATACAGCATTTTTTGCACCTCGGCTCAAAGCCTCTATGCCAAGGGCTCCGCTACCAGCGTATAAATCTAAAACAGTCTTGCCCTCTATTTCAAATTGAATTGATGAAAAAATACCCTCTTTTGCTCTCGACGAAGTTGGTCTTATATTTTCATCTTCTGGATAGGTTAATTTTATTCCTCCAGATTCTCCGGATATAATTCTCATCTTGCTCTCCTCTTGATTTTTATAATTATCTCATTTTTTTGTAAGCTTTTCAAGATTTTATATTTTCATTCTATCGAGAGATACATTCACTTTATTTTATCTCTCTTACTTTTATGAAAAGTGATTGCAAAACGATGTACTTCTTCTTGAATTCCAGCTATAAAATTAAAAGCAAGCGTTTTATCTCTCAAAGTGATTTTTTTATTACCGTCTGTAACCATATCTGTTCTATGCTTTTTATCTTTTTTCATTGCAAAGACAGGAATATTTTCAATTCCCCTATCTTTGATAGCTTTTATCGCTGCATCAGCCTGCGTCATACCTCCGTCAATTAAAATCAAATCCGGAAGAGTGTTAAAGGCGGAATCATTTCGCTCTTTACTTTGATGTTCGCCGAAACGACGATATAGCACTTCATAAATAGAACCTGCGTCATCTCCGCTCGTCGCTGTTTTTATGTTAAATTTTCTATAATTGCTTTTTTTCGGTTTTCCATTTTCATATACAACCATTACGCCCACTGCATTCTGCGTCGCTGTATGTGATATATCATATGCTTCAATATACTGCGGTTGTTTGTCAAGTCCCAGAGCAATACCCAGTTCTTCCGACATATTGGAATATCTATCTTTTTTTATATAAGCAAGTAATTTCTGTCTTGCATTTTTCTTTGCCATTAAAATGAGTTTTCGTTGATCGCCAATTTTGGGAATATGTATTTTTACTTTTCTATTAGATTTAAAATTTAAGAATTTTTCCATAAGGTCTATATCGGGAATATCAAATTCAATATTTACAACTGGCGGTATATTTTCTCTGTCGAAATAAAATTGCTTGATAAATTGAGCAAGCATTTCTTCATCAGAATCATATATATCAGTTATATGTGAATATGTATCTAAAATAACCCCATATTCAAAGCTTATGACGAAAAAGCTGATTTTATCCTGCATTTTTGCAGTGGCTATCACATCTTTGAACTCTTCACCGGAAACAACTTTTTGAGATGAAGACATTGACTTTATAGCTTGAATATTATCTCGAAGTTTTGCAGCTGATTCAAAATTTAATTTCTCTGACTCTTCCAACATCTGCTCTTCAAGTTTTTTCAAAACTTCTTTATTTTTTCCGCTCAATAATTTTTTTGCCGATTCAATATCACTTAAATATTCTTCATTATCTATATATCCACAGCAAGGAGCTTTACATAAACCAATAAAATAATCGAGACAGGGTCTCTTTAGCTGTCTTGAAAAATTTTTGTTACAAGATGGTAATTTGAAAATTTTCTTTGCTTGAGCTACTGAGCGTTTGACTTGATAAGTGCTTATATATGGTCCTATATAAGTTGATTTATTATTTTCTTTTCTATATGCAAAATTTAGACGAGGCCACTTCTCATCAGTGATTTCAATATATGAATATCCTCTATCATCTTTTAATAAAATATTGTACTTTGGAGAATATAGTTTTATAAGATGACATTCTAAAATAAGAGCTTCAAATTCGCTATCTGCAAGTATGAGTTCAAAATCATATACCTGGTTCACCATTTTACGAACCTTTATACTGTGCGAGCTATCTTTTTGAAAATAACTTGAAACTCTATTTTTTAAATTTTTAGCCTTACCCACATAAATTATTTTCCCATCTTTGTTTTTCATAAGATAACAGCCTGGGTCAGTAGGTAAATTTGCAAGTTTTTCCTCTAAAATTTTATTCATAGTAATTTATTATAACAAAAAAACACATCGAAATGGGAAACCCCAAATCGATGTGTCATTGCAATTTTCTTATTCTGCGAAACCTGATTCTACTAATTTAACAAGTTCTTCAACTGCTTCTTCTTCGTCAGGGCCTCCAGCCATTATTCTGATTTGAGCTCCACCCATGATACCGAGTGAAAGAACACCCAACAAGCTCTTTGCATTTACTCTTCTCTCATCTTTTTCAACCCAAATAGAAGATTTAAACTCATTGGCCTTTTGAATAAAGAAAGTCGCCGGACGAGCATGTAGTCCAACTTGATTCTGAACTTTTACATCCTTAACATACATAATATATTCTCCGTTCAATTCCTTGATTTTCTTTGTATATCGACAGATTTAACTTATCCTCTTGCAAAGATTTTCTATATTATAGTCACAAAGTAGTTATCGGTCAATAGTAAAAACATACCAAAGCAAACAGAACCAGATTTTTTGGGCTAACGAAACAAACTAAAGATATATTTTAACAGTTTGTTTGTTTATTTTGACAAATTTTGTTAATACTCTGTCTTATTTTGATTAGCTTTTTGAACATATTTATCATATAAATCTGGGCGTCTGTTTTTTGTTCTCTCAATAGACTGTTCTTTTTTCCATAAATCTACCTTTTTATGATCACCAGACAATAAAACTTCTGGGACATCAATATTTTGCCAAGTAGACGGTTTAGTATATTGGGGGTGTTCAAGCAATATACTAAAATGACTTTCATTGACATAGGAATTTTCAGAACTCAAAACTCCTGGCAATAGTCTTATTACACTGTCCGCAATGACACAGGCTGCAATTTCTCCGCCAGTTATTACATAATCTCCAATGGAAATTTCTTCATCGCCGATAAAGTCAATAATTCTTTGGTCAAAGCCCTCATATCTTCCACAAATGAGCATGAGGTTTTTCTTTTTACTCAAACTTTTACATTTTTCTTGATTATATAAATTTCCGCTCGGATTGAGAAAAATCACATAGGGTTTTTCATCAAAATTTTCGGTTATGCTGAGATAAGCATTGTATATCGGGTCGGCACTTAAAATCATACCACCGCCACCACCATAGGGAGTGTCGTCTACTCTGCAGTGCTTATCTTCAGTATAGTCGCGAATATCATGATAGTAAATTTCAAATAAATTTTTATTTAAAGCTCTTTCTAAAATTGAAAATTCTAAAAAATCTTTTATTTTATCGGGAAAAATTGAAAGTATGTCAATCCTCATCCTCAAAAATCCCTTTCATTGGTACAATTTTTATCACATTAGCTTCAAAATCAACACTGGAAATAACATCTTTAATTGCCGGCAACAAATATTCTTTGCCATTTTTTGTTATTTGCCAAACATCATTTGCAGGCATAACCATTACATCTGTTAATTTTCCGTATTCTTTTCCTGTATCGTTATCGACAACTTTCATTCCCTTTATTTCGCAGATATAAAATTTATTTAGCTCTAATTTTGGTGCTTCATCTCGTTTGGCGTAAATTGACATATCTCTTAAAGTATTTGCAATATCGATAGAATCTACATTCACAAGTTTTAACAGAAAAATATTTTTTTGAGGTCTCGAGGACTCCACTTCAAATTCTCTGTATTCTTCTCCTAAATATACTTTTTTAAAATGCGAAAAAAAATCAAAGTCGTCACAGAGAGGATAAACTCTGAGTTCTCCCTTTAGTCCATGAGTCGATACGATTTTTCCTATATTAAGATATTTAACTTTCATAAGGCAAAAGTTTAGGCGGTAATTTCTTACCGCCTTGGTTTTAAGCTTTAGTCTATTTCAACCGCAACTCTTTGATCTTGACGGTTAGCCGTTGCACGCATAATGGTACGGATAGCTTTTGCTACTCTTCCCTGTTTGCCGATTACACGACCCATATCGTCTTCTGCTACATGGAGATGATAAACAACAATTCCATTTTCATTGGGTTCATCAACCTCAACGCTGATTTGTTCAGGATCGTTAACAAGACCCTTTGTAATCTCAATTAAAAGCTCTTTCATAAGTTCCTCCTATTTTATAACTCCTGATTTTTTCAGAAGTGCTTTTACTGTATCTGTGGGTTTTGCGCCATTTGACATCCATTTTTGCGCTTTTTCTGCGTCTATTTTAAGTTCAGGTGGATCCATAAGAGGATTGTAGTGTCCTATTTCCTCAATAAATCTACCGTCTAAAGGATATCTTGAATCCGCTACTACTATTCTGTAGAAAGGCGCTTTCTTTCCACCCATACGACGAAGTCTAATTTTTACTGCCATTATAATTCCTCCATATTTAAGTTTAATTGCTGTATTTTATTAACTTTATTGTTACAGTTTCCCATTTTTTAGCTTGCCAAAATCAAAACCGGACATTCCCATTTTTTTAAATCTTCTCTGGGCGCCTTTAGAGCCAAGCTGTTTATACATTTTTTGCATTTGCTTGTATTGTTGTAAAACTTTATTTATTGTTTCAACTTTTTGACCACTGCCTTTGGCGATTCTTCTCTTTCTCGAAGCATTAAGAATATCGGGTTTTTCACGCTCCTGAGGTGTCATTGATAAAATCACTGCCTCTATTGGCACAAATGCATCGTCATCTATATCTAAATCTTTGATTTGCTTTGAAACACCGGGAATCATTCCCAAAAGGTCTTTTAGAGAACCCATTTTTTTGATTTGTTTTATCTGATAGAGTAAATCATCTAATCCAAATCTATTTTTACGAAGTTTTTCCTCAAGTTCTCTCGCCCGTTTTTCATCAATTGTGGTTTCTGCTTTTTCGATAAGAGAGAGAACATCACCCATACCGAGTATTCTCGACGCCATTCGGTCAGGATAAAAAATATCCAGTGCGTCTAATTTTTCTCCTGTTCCGACAAATTTTATCGGCCTACCAGTTGTCGCTCTTGCAGATAAAGCTGCACCGCCTCTTGTATCACCATCGAGCTTTGTAAGTATCAATCCGTCTATTCCAAGAGCTTTATTGAAAGCGTCTGCAACATTCACACTGTCTTGACCTGTCATAGCATCTACAACGAGTAAAATTTCGTGCGGTTTGATTTCAGATTTTAACCCTTTTAATTCATTCATCAAAGTTTCATCTATATGCAACCGTCCTGCCGTATCAAGCAAAACAATGTCAAAGCCCTCGTCTTTTGCTTTTTTTATTGCATTTTTTGCAATATCGACTGGCGGAGTGGTTCCCATTTGGAAAACTTCTACACCAACTTGCGAGCCCAAAACTTCTAATTGTTTAATAGCTGCCGGTCTGTAAATATCGCAAGCTACCATAAGAGGTCTATGACCTTTGCCTTTGAAATATTTGGCAATTTTAGCAGCATGAGTGGTTTTACCAGAACCCTGTAAACCGCAGAGCATAATTATAGTTGGTGGATTAGGTGCAAAAGCAATTCTCGATTCTCCACCGCCCATAAGTTCAATCAATTCTTCATTGACTATTTTTATAACTGCTTGAGCAGGTGTCAAACTCTCCATTATTTCGGAGCCTATTGCTTTTTCAGTAACCTTATTCGTGAATTCTTTGGCGATTTTATAACTTACATCCGCTTCTAACAATGCAAGTCTTACTTCACGCATTGCGTCACGAACATCTGATTCTGTCAAAGAACCCTTGCTCTTTAATTTTTTAAAAGCGTTCTCGAGTCTCTCGGAAAGCCCTTCAAATGCCATTGTCTATTCCTCGTTTAAAGTCTGTATTATAAATTTGATTTTGACTACCGTATCGTTGATTTCTCGAGATAGCCCATAACGCAAATTATAATTGTTAATATTATCAGTGCATTCAAGAATGTCATCTAAAGCTTTATTTATACGGTCAAACTTTTTAACATGTCCAAGCTGTGTTTCCATATTTGCAAGCTGACCTTCAGCTCTCTTGATAGCGTCCCTGACTCCCTGTCTTGTAATTCCTTCATTTTGAGCAATTTCGGAAAGCGACAAATCATCAAAATAATAATGCGACAAAAAGTTTCTCTGTTTATCAGTCAACATCTTGCCATAAAAATCAAGAAGTTTGGCAAACTCGTAATCTTTCCCCAAAATTGTCCCCTCCTAAAAGAATCTGTAAAGTCATAAGCTTTACAGGCATAAATTATACTTTATTATTTTTAAGTAGTCAAGTAAAAAATCTTATTTTATCAAGGTTTGTAAACCCAAAATTTAATTATTTTGTCAATATGTTGTGTAAAGCGATTTACTTCACACAACATAAAAGCAAAAAGGCAAAATAGACAAAAATTATTGAAATTATTTTAAGGTCACTATTGTAACCCCATCTTCTCCCTCTCCATATTTACCTAAACGAAAGCTGTCTACTAAATCTGACTTTTTGAGAAATTCATGAATGCCTTTTCTCAGAGCACCAGTTCCCTTGCCATGTATAATTGCAAAAGTCATATTTCCAATTCTATATTGTCTGTCAAAAAAATATTCCAGCTCATGAGTAGCTTCATCAACGGTTTTTCCACGAACATCATATTCGGCAGTAACAACTTGTTGTGTTTTTGGAGAAGGTTTTACAGCTCTCTTTCTCGGCTTATTTCTATTTTTATCTTCTCTTTCATTTTCCAAAAGACGAAGATCTTGTAAATCTACTCTGAGTTGCATAACTCCAACCAATACAAGAGCGGAATTTTTTTTCTGTTCCAGTGAAATTATTTCTCCTTTTTTTTGCATAGAAACAATAAACACTTTGTCTTTTTCTCTGTACGGTCTTTTTGGCTCGTAATTTTCATCTGTGTCAATGTTTTCGTAAACAGGATTGTTATTTTCATATAGTTTTTTAAGTGTGCTATTTATTTCAGCTTTTACCTGTTTATTTAGCGAGGGATTATCGTATTTTTTTATTTTATCTAAAAATCTATTTGCTTCTCCAGTTGCTCTGGAAACAATTTTTTCAGCTTTTTCAGAAGCCCTCGTTATCTCTTCATTCAAAACTCTATTTGCTTTTTCAAGTGCCGTCTTAGCCTTTTCTCTGTCTTTGATTGCCTCTTTTTTATCTTTTTCAATTTTTTGTTTTTCTTCTTCTAAATCGAGGCGTATTTTTTCTAAATCGGAAATCACATTTTCAAATTGAATATTATTGTCATCAACAATATTTTTTGCCCTCTCAATTACTGAAGAATTTAGTCCCAGCTTTTTTGAAATTTCAAAAGCATTTGATTTTCCAGGCATTCCTATAATTAACCGATATGTTGGCGACAAAGTTTTAATATTAAACTCACAGGCGGCATTTTGAACATTTTGTTCAGAAATTGCATATCTCTTTAATTTTTCATAGTGAGTTGTAGCTACAGTTTTACCACCTTTGAGTTTAAGAGTCTGGAGTATCGCAATCGCAAGCGCAGCACCCTCAACTGGGTCTGTTCCCGCTCCCGGTTCATCAATCAAACAAAGACTTTTGTCATTACAATTTTCAATTATCGAAATTATATTTTTCATATGTGACGAAAAAGTAGAGAGATTTTGTGCAATACTCTGCTCATCTCCTATATCTGTGAATATATTTTCAAAAACTGAAATTTCACTGTTTTCGGCTGCGGGAATCATCAGCCCGCACATTGTCATAGCAGATAAAAGCCCCACTGTTTTAAGTGTAACTGTCTTTCCACCTGTATTTGGTCCCGTAATAACAAGTGTATCGAAATCATATCCCAATTCAAAATCTAAGGGAACAACTTTTTTTTCGTCAATTAAAGGATGTCTTGCTTGGTTTAGTTTAATTTTTCCGCTGTCATTTACTTTTGGACAAGTAGCCTTCATTTGATTTGCAAAAATAGCCTTTGCAAATATGAGTTCTAAAAACATAGAATTTTCTAAAGAAATTTTTAGTTCTGCTTCTTGCAATCTAATTTTTTCCGTTAAATTTGCAAGTATTCTCTCAATTTCTATTCTTTCTTTACCCTGAAGTTCTCTAATTTTATTATTGGAATCAACGACAGTCATCGGCTCAATAAATACAGTGGAACCCGTTGATGAGCTGTCCCATTCAATACCCGGAATTTGCGATTTATTTTCCGCTTTTACTGGAACAACAAATCGACCGTCTCTGATTGTCACTATAGATTCTCTTAAAAAACTCGAGTAATATTCACTTTTTATTACTTTTTCTAATTTTTCTCTTATTCTTCTCTCTTCAGTATTGATTGCTTTTCTAATTGAAAATAGTTCTTTAGAGGCGTCATCTGCAATCTCTTCTTCCGATATGATTTTAGAATATATCTCTTTTTCTAAATCTTCATCAAAATTTATATATTCAAATTTATCTTTCAGCAAATTTATTTTAGATTTATGTGCAGAATAGTAGGTTTTTATATATCTATATGTTCTGAGTGTGCTTGCGATGGACAAGAGTTGCGAAAAAGACAAAATCCCACCTTTAGAAACTAAATTTAAAATCTCTCGCAATTCATTGGGAAGATGAAAACTTGGAGCACCAAAAGATTTATATAAAGAAAAAGCTTCATAGGTTAAATTTAGACTGTCGCTAACAGATTTTAAATCAGTCTGTAAAGTCAACCCCAAAGCTCGTTTTTTTGTTTCCTCGCAAGTACAATTATCAGCTAATTTTTCTAAAATTTTATCGAGTTCTAATTTTTTTAAGTCTTTTTGCATTATTTCCCCATAATTTTTTTATAATAATCAAGTGTCTTAGGCACAAGCCCTGAATGAAAAAGAAAATATTTTTCCACTTTATTTTCTAATATTCTGGCATTTTCTGAGCCTAAAGTAAAATTAAAAGCTTTATTTAAGGATGAATATAATATATGTCGCATAGCTTGAACAACGGGAATAGGTATCTTATCTGCCATATCATTTTTACAGTTCATACAATATAATATACCGTTTTCAATAGATAAAAACATATATTCTGTTTCAAATTTACCACAATCATCACAGCAAGTAAGATTTGGCGCAAAACCTAATATTGCACAAAGTTTTAACTCAAAAACTGCTTTGACTGTTGTTTTGGATTTTTGTTTTTCCGAAAGAACAAATAAAGTATTTAAAAGTAACTTTAAATTGTCTGCACTACTTTCATCCGCTGGAGCAGTATCTGCCGCAATTTCACATAAATAATATGCCAAAGATATTTTTTCGAAATCATTTCTCAGAGCAAAGAATAATTCTTTGCCCTTGAAACTCTCTAAATTATATGCATCTTTATTTTGATATACGGTAAATTTCCCATAAGTCAATGGCTCTGTAGAAGAAATTAAAGAACTATTTAACTTTTTCCCACCACGACAAAAAATACGAATTACGCCTCTGTCTTCTGTTAAAACCGTCAATATAGCGTCAGTTTCTCTATATCGAATTTGTTTTATAATTATTCCATTGATTGCGATATATCCACGCTTCATTGTTCGACCATTGTATTAATAAACTTTGTGTCATCTCGCCAATTTTTCGCTGTTTTAACTCGACAAGTTAAATTTATCTTTATTTTGAGAAAATCTTCAGCTTGTATTCTGGCTCGAGTTGCAATTTTTTTGAGCATTTCTCCATTTTTGCCGATGATTATTCCCTTATGACTTTCTTTTTCACAATAAATCGTAGCATTTATATGTAAAATTTTATTTTTTCTGTGCATTTTATCGACTTTGACCGCTAATCCATGGGGAATTTCTTTTTGCAAGAAAAATAAAGCCGATTCTCTCAAAAAATCAGCAAATATTTCTCGTTCTGAAAGATTTGTAAGCTCATCATCCGCAAAATAATGCGGTCCCTCGGGAGCCATATTTAAGAGCTCTTTTTTTAATAAATCAATATCTTTATTTTTAGTCGCAGACATTGGAATTACTGCATCAAAACTATGAATTTTTGAAAAGTCCTCTATCCGTTTGATTATTTTTGCCTTATCTTTAACTAAGTCAACTTTATTTATTACGAGAATAGATGGAAATTTTGCCTTGTGAATTTTATCTATAAGTTTCTTTTCTGTTTCATTTATACTGTTGCCACGAGCGTCTACAACTAAAATAATTATATCGCAATCATCAAAAGTCGTATTTATATCTTTAATCATTTTTTCGCCCAAGGCGTTTTCTGGTTTATGAAAACCAGGTGTGTCTACAAAGACAAGTTGAGTTTCTGAAACAGTCAGAATCCCCATAATTTTACGCCTTGTAGTCTGTGCTTTGGAACTCACTATTGAAATAGGAACTCCAGTTATAGCATTCAAAATGGTCGATTTCCCAACACTCGGTAAACCAAGGATAGAAACAAAAGCGGATTTCATTTTACTCGTTTTCTCCCATATAATATGAACGATCTCTTCCAAGTCCAAGTTTAGCAAGACATTCTTCTTCTTTTTCTCTCATACGAAGATGTTCTATTCCACCTTTTTCATGCTCATATCCAAGTAAATGCAGCATAGAATGAACTACTAAATATCCGATTTCTCTGGAGAGGTCGTGTCCAAATTCCTCTGCCTGCCTTACTGCTGTTTCCATTGAAATAACTATATCTCCAAGCAAAATATCACTGGTGTCGTGATTCACTTCCCAGCTTCCATCTTTTCCTAAGGGAAAAGAAAGAACATCTGTGGGCGCATCAATATTTCTAAATTTATTATTTAAGTCTCTTATGCCCTCGTCATCAGTAAAAACAACAGAAATTTCAGCATTTTGTGGAAATTCTTCAATCGTCAAAACTGCCGTACATGAGCGGCGTATCAACATTCTCAGTCCTTTTGGTATTTTAACTTTGTTTTGCTTGTTTGTAATAATTACATGGACTTTAGCACTCATTATCATCAACCCCATTTATTAATTAAGTTACAGACTTGCTTAGTTTTTACATAACACAGTAGATTATATAACTATATTCAACAAAAAAACATTGACATTTTATACAAAATAAATAGAAAAATTATAAAAGAAGTTTCAAGCGAAAGTCTTTTCCCCATTAAACATATTTAGATGTGTGAATATTTATGCTATAATGTAAAAAGTTATTGTGTTTGAGGTTATTATGAGAAAATTGTATGACAAAAATATACCTAAAGCATGTGAATATTGCGTTTATGGTGTATACTCGACAATTGAAAATATGGTAGTTTGTGAAAAAAAAGGTTTTCGTGAGCCACAGTCTCATTGTTTCTTTTATAAATATGATATTTTTAAGAGAAAACCAAAAACTCAACCTCTCATAAATACCGAATATGATAAAGAAGATTTTGAAATTTGAGGTGGAACAATGCCAAAATTTAAGCCTTTCAAGGCAGTACGCCCAGCCAAAGGTCTCGAAAAAGACATCGCAGCCTTGCCCTATGATGTTGTAGACAGACAAGGTGTTTTAGACGAATTAAGTCGCAGACCCATAAGCTTTCTTAAAATTGATCGTCCCGACGCCGCTTTTGACGAAAATCACAATCCTTATGCAAAAGATGTTTATGAAAAGGGAGCAGATTTTTTTAATGAGTATTTGAAAGACGGAAAATTTATAACAGAAAATAAAGACTGCTTTTATATATATGAGCAAACAATGGACGGAAGAACTCAAACTGGAATAGTTGGTTGTTCTTCGGTAGATGATTATATAAACGATAAAATCAAAAAACATGAATTTACAAGAAAAGAAAAAGAAGACGATCGTGTAAATCATGTAGATAGTTTAAATGCAAATACTGGTCCTATTTTTCTAACATTCAAAGACGAACAAAATGTTACACAACTTTTGGAAAATCTCAAGGCAAAATATGAACCCCTCTTTGATTTTTCACTCGATGAAATCAGACAGAGAGGCTTTATAGTTACTGAGCCTGAGGATATTGATTTAATTTGCGAAAAAATGGCCGATGTTAATGCCTTTTATATAGCGGACGGACATCATAGAGCTGCTTCTGCTGTTCGTGTGGCTAAAATGCGAAGAGAGGAAAACCCCGCCTATAACGGAAATGAAGAATTTAACTTCTTTTTAAGCATTGTTTTCCCAGCAAATGAACTCAAAATTTATGCATATAATAGAATTTTAAAATCAAAAAAGCCAATTGAAAACATTGCAAAATTAGCCGAAGAAAATTTTGAAGTTACTGCTGTTGAAAATCTTGAAAATCCCACTAAAAAAAGAGCTTTCTTGATGTTTGACAGAGAAAAATCATACAATCTCGTTGCAAAAGATGATTTATTTGAAAATAAAGATATTGTAGGAAGCTTAGATGTTTCAATCTTGCAAGATTATTTTTTAAATCCTGTTTTTGAAATCAAAGACCCCAGAACAGATCAAAATATTGATTTTGTAGGTGGAATTTATACACCGCAACAAGTTCGTGACAAACTTTCAGAAAATGAAATTGCCTTTTGCCTCTATGGTGTATCTACTGATGAATTAATGCAAATTGCAGATGAGGGAAAAGTTATGCCTCCTAAATCAACTTGGTTTGAGCCAAAACTTCTTTCCGGTCTTTTCATTCACTTATTATAAAGGGGCAATTATGGTTAAGCATATTATTTTATGGAAATTAAAAGATGATTTTTCAGAAGAAGAAAAGCAAAATATAAAACTCGAAATGAAAAAAGGCTTAGAGGGCTTAAAGGGAAAAATTGACGGTTTAATCGATATAAAAGTCAATGATGTTCCACTTGAATCGTCTAATGCCGATGTTATGCTCGACTCAACACTCGAAGACGAAGCTGCACTAAAAAGATATGCCGAAGATCCACGCCATATAGATGTTGCAGTCAATAAAATTCGTACAAATATAATATCCAGAGTTTGTTTTGATTATAAAGTTTAATATATCCTCTCTCCCAAAGGAGAGAGGATATATTTTTTCTTTTAATTATGAATTCATATTTTTTTATTTAATAACGGCAGGAATTTTTACACCAAAAGTCGTGAAAAATATATATGACTAAAATTATAACCTTAATTAAAAATTGAAAATATTCATAATATTAAATTCCCTCTCACAGAGAGGGAATTAATCTATTATAAATTTTTAATCATCGCCTAAAATGCTATCTTTTATTTTCTCAAAGGCGCTTTTCTTTTTTTTCGCAGATTTTTCAAATCCTAAAGGTTTATTGTTCGGTTTATTTTTATATTCTTCATCAAATTGTCTTAAAAGTTCTTTTTGATGTTCAGTAACTTTCTTTGGAACATCGACACGAACTCGTACAAATTGATCGCCTTTTGAGGGTCTATTTAACTTCTGTATTCCTCTACCTTTTAATTTAAATACAGTTTCACTTTGAGTACCAGCCGGCATAGTATATTTAACATTTCCGTCTAAAGTTGAAACTAAAATTTCATCTCCTAAAACAGCCTGCGAATAAGTAACTAAAACATCAGTCCAAACATCAAATCCGTCTCTTGTGAAATACTCATGTGGCTTGATTTTAACTGTAACAATTACAGAGCCGTTAGGTCCACCATTGATTCCTTGATTTCCTTGGTGTTGTATCCTCAAAGATTGACCTCTGTCAATTCCAGCTGGGACTTTAACTTCTAATTTGTGTTTTTTTCTAACTAATCCCTTACCATTACAATTTGAACATGGCTCATGAATTATTTTTCCACTGCCATGACATCTTGGACATTCAGATGTTGTTGCCATCTGACCCAAAAATGTTTTTTGATAAGTACGGACATATCCTTCTCCATGACATTCAGGACAGGTTTCTACTTTACTGCCTGGTTTTGCTCCACTACCACGACAAACATCGCAATTTTCAATTCTGTGAATTTCAATTTCTTTGGTACAACCTTTTGCAGCTTCCTCAAAAGTCAAGGTAATTGTTGTGGCAATATCGCTTCCGCGTCGTGGAGCATTTGGATCTGCCCCCGCTGCGCCAGAAAACATACTGAAAATATCGCTAAATCCACCAAAACCACCTGCACCGCCAAATCCTGTGAAAGCGGAAAAGGGATCTTCTCCACCCATTCCGCCAAAATTGGGATCTACTCCCGCATGACCATAGGCGTCATATCTTGATTTTTTATCTGGATCAGAAAGAACTTCATAGGCTTCATTTGCCTCTTTGAATTTCGTCTCTGCTTGCGTATCATCCGGATTTAAATCCGGATGATACTTCTTTGCAAGATACCTATATGCTTTTTTTATGTCGTCCTCAGTCGCATTTTTTGAAACGCCGAGGACCTCGTAATAATCTCTTTTATCTGCCAAAACTTACTCCCAAATTAGTCGGCATCTTTGAAATCTGCGTCGTAATATTCTTGTTTATCATTTCCATTTTGTGCATTTTCATCAGCTGCACCGTCAGGATTTGCATTTGCTGTTTCCTGTGCATTTTGTTTATATAATTCTTCGGAAAGTTTGAAGAATTTATTTTGTAATTCTTCCTGTCTATCCTTGATTAAATTGATGTCTTCGCCTTTGAGTGCTTCTTTCAGAGAGTCAATTTTAGAATTGAGTTCCTCAACATCTTCTGACTTAAATTTGTCTTCATTTTCTTTTACGATGTTCTCACACTGATAAATCATCTGCTCGGCACCATTTCTGATGTCAACTTCTTCTCTCTTCTCTTTGTCTTCTTGAGCAAATTTTTCAGCGTCTGCAACAGCCTTTTCAATATCTTCTTTGCTCATATTAGAAGAAGCAGTTATAGAAATTGACTGTTCTTTGTTTGTGCCCTTGTCTTTAGCAGAAACATTTACAATTCCGTTGGCGTCAATATTGAAAGTAACTTCAATCTGTGGAACTCCCCTTCTTGCAGGCAAAATTCCGTCTAAATGGAACATTCCCAAAGATTTATTGTCTTTCGCAAATTCTCTTTCACCCTGTAGAACATTTATTTCTACAGATGTTTGATTGTCTGCGGCAGTTGAGAAAATTTGACTTTTTTTAGTTGGAATAGTTGTATTTCTCTCTATAATTTTTGTAGTTACTCCACCATAAGTTTCAATTCCGAGAGATAATGGTGTTACATCAAGAAGTAAAAGGCCTTTAACATCTCCAGACAAAACGCCTGCCTGTAATGCAGCACCCATAGCAACACATTCATCGGGGTTTATACCCTTGAAAGGTTCTTTTTTCATATATTTTTGAACAGCTTCACTAACGGCAGGAATTCTGGAAGAACCTCCAACCATAATGATTTTGTCTATTCCGTCAATTGATTTTCCAGAATCTTCAACAGCCTGTCTTACTGGTCCCATTGTTTTTTCAACAAGATCTGCAGTGAGTTCGTTGAACTTTGCTCTTGTTAGAGACATTTCAAGATGTTTAGGGCCACTTGCATCTGCTGTTATAAAGGGTAAAGAAATTTGAGTATTTGTAACTCCAGAAAGCTCAATTTTCGCTTTTTCTGCAGCTTCTTTGAGTCTCTGCATAGCCATTTTGTCGCCTTTGAGATCAATTCCACTGTCCTTTTTAAATTCATCGATAATATAATCAATAATTCTTCTGTCGAAATCGTCTCCGCCAAGTTTATTATTACCAGCAGTTGCCAAAACTTCTTGAACTCCGCCACCCATTTCTATAATAGAAACGTCGAATGTTCCTCCGCCCAAGTCATAAACCATAATGATTTGGTCGTCTTCTTTGTCAAATCCATAAGATAAAGCTGCTGCTGTTGGCTCGTTTATAATTCTCTTAACTTCCATTCCAGCAATTTTTCCAGCATCTTTAGTTGCCTGTCTCTGTGCGTCTGTGAAATATGCGGGAACTGTGATAACAGCTTGAACAACTTTGTCTCCAAGATATGCTTCTGCATCTGTCTTGAGTTTTTGTAAAATCATTGCAGAAATTTCTTGAGGGGTAAATTTCTTATCATCAATAGTTACTTTATAATCAGAACCCATTTGTCTTTTTATAGAAGTAACTGTTCTCTCTGGATTGGTAACTGCCTGTCTTTTTGCGACTTGACCTACCATTCTCTCTCCATCTTTTCCGAAAGCAACAACGGACGGAGTCGTTCTCGCACCTTCTGCATTTGGAATAACTACCGCTTCGCCGCCCTCAATAACACTAACACATGAGTTTGTAGTTCCTAAATCTATACCTACAATTTTTGCCATAATTTAGCCTCCTATTTTAATTTGCTACCTTAACTGTAGCTGGTCTTATTATTCTTTCTTTATATCTATAACCTGTTCGAAAAACTTCGATAACAGAATTTTCGTCAAAATTCTCATCTTCTATATGCATAATTGCTTCGTGAATGTTGGGATCAAAAGTATCTCCCTTTTGACCAAAGGCTTCTATACCCTCATTTTTTAATATTTGATTGAACTGATTGAGAATCATTTGCATTCCAGTATGATAATCTTCGTTGACATTTGTTTTGTTTTCGAGCGCAACTTCAAAATTATCTACAAAAGGCAAAAGTTTTGATACTAAATCACATTTTGCAACTATATATATCTCGTTTTTTTCTTTTTGTGTTCGCTTACGATAATTATCATATTCAGCAGCCAATCTCAAAAAATCGTCTTTTGAAAAAGTTTCTTCATTTTGTTCTTTTTCTTGCGTGTTTTCTTGTTCTTTTGATGAAGATTTTTCAAAATCTTTTTCTTTTTTATTTTCTTTCAAGCTCTACTCCTCCCCATAAATTGATGTGAAAAATTCTCCTAATAGTTTACTCATATATGTAACTGCAGCAACTGCACTTGAGTAATTTATTTTGATAGGCCCCAAAATTCCAAGCCTACCTGTATTAAAGCGACCCACCTGATAATTCGTAACGATTAAACTGGAATCTGTAAGTTCTGGTATTTTACTTTCACTGCCTATTGAAATATGAATTTCATCACTTGATGGAAAATCAACGAGTTTAATCAGTTGGTCTCCCATATCTAAAAATTCCATCAAATCATATACGGTATCTCCGTAATCTTTGTGAGTAAACAAATGATCTCTACCGTCAACAGCAACTTCGCCACCAGAGGCCTCTTTTACAAGTTCAAAAACAGTCAAAATAAGCTGCGCAAGATTTGCATTTTGTTTTGAAGCCTTTGTCATAATTTGTTGCAATAAAACAGCGTCAATTTTGTTTAACTCTTTGCCGACAAAATCTTCCTTTATAAGCTTATCTAAAAATTCAAGATCTTCAGCACTGAGTTTAGAATCAACTCTGCAAACTCGGTTTTTTATCAAACCAAAATATGATATGACAATAACCATAAAGAGTTTTTCGCCCAAGTAAGTTAAAGTTACTTTTTTCAATCTATCGTTTTCAGCACCTGGTTTAGAATAAATTGTCGCACAATTTGTAATATCTGAAAGCAGAGTAACGATATTTTCTAAAAAACGATCTGGTCCAGCATGGAAATTTATTTTTTCCTTGATAAGTGATTCCTCAGCTTTGGCAATTTTTTTCGCATGCATAAGATTGTCTATGTAATATCTGAGTCCTGCCTCCGTCGGTATTCTTCCAGCAGAGGTATGTGGTTGATAAATAAGTTTCAGATCAGATAAAACTGCCATATCGTTTCTTATGGTCGCTGGAGAAACATTCAGTTCTGGGAAAGAGCATAAAAGCTTTGACGCAACCGGTTCACCCGTATTTACGTAATGCTCAACTATTCTAAACAGTACCCTTTCTTCCCTTTTTGATAACATATTTCCTCCATTAGCACTCTTTACTCTCGAGTGCTAATCATATATTAAACTTTTTAATTTATAAAGTCAAGAGAAGAATATCTCTGATTTTAATACAGATTTTAGACGGATTTTCAAGATTTTTATATGATATAATAATCTTAAAAGATTTAATTATTAGTCGGAGTTATTTATGTTTAGACTGGGTTTTGATATTGGAGGGACAAATTTCAAATTTGCTCTAATAAAGGATTATGAAATTTTGGAAAAATCGTCATTTTTCTGTGATGAAATAATTGATAATTTTCAAATTTGCCAAAAAATTAAAGAGCAATGTGATTTTTGGAAAGAAAAATATTCATTTCAAAAATTTGACTTTATTGGAATAGGTGTTCCAGGAGAAGTCGCAGAAAATAAAATCATAAAAACTCCGAATCTAAAATTTGATATTAAAAATCTGCCTTATAAGATTGAAAAAATCTTCAAACAAGAAGTTCAAGTTGAAAATGACGCCGTCTGTGCCGGTATTTACGATTATTTGAGTATAAAAAATAAACCAAAAGCGATGCTTTCAGTTACTCTTGGTACGGGAATTGGTGGAAGCTTAATTTATAATAATAAAATTTATGTCGGTGCTGGTTTTGCACCTCTGGAAATAGGTCATATGGTGATAGAAAAAGACGGAATAAATTGTAATTGTGGACAAAGAGGTTGTTTTGAAAAATATGCTTCTATCAGTTCTATGATAGATTATTATCAAGATAAAACAGATGAATTTAAAACTGCCGAAGAGATACTAAGTCTCTATCTTAAAAATGATAATGAAAGTAAAAAGACAATAGAGAGATTTGTAAATTATTTATCTTTAGGGCTCACTAATTTAGTAAATATTTTATCTCCGGATATGATAATTATAAGTGGTAGTTTTTCAAGTCATATGGAGCCTCTTATGGAAAAAATTCGTGAAATTGTCAAATTAAATAAATATTCAAAAGACGACGATTTACCCAAAATTAAGTTATCGAAAGCTGGTGCCAATGCAGGTCTTTTAGGAGCAGCATATTTAGATTTTAAAAAAATTTAAGTATTTACTAAAATTTATTTTTTTCTTCTTTTTTTCCTCTTCTTTATTTTCCCTTTCACTGTCCATAAAAAATTCATCTAATTTCATATCTATATTTTTTAGTGAATATCCATTGTCAGAAATGAAATCTATTATATCTCTATCATTTTTCTTTATTTTTTCTCCTGATAGAAATTTTTTATATACTGAATTTAGATCATTTTGAGGATTTAACTTATAAATGGGCAAGAAAATCAAATAAACATTATCTTTTTTATCTCGAAAAATATAATCATTTAACAAACAGCTCAAACTCAGCATATAAGAGCGAGCTGTTTCAAGCCTTTCCGTCAATGATTTTAGTAATTTATATAATTCTGTTTTATTTTGAATTTCATCAAAATTCACAAGTTTTAAATCGTCTATCTTATATGTAAAAATATATTCATCATCTGTATTTTTATTGCCAACATTTCTGATAAATCCTGGACTTATTATTCCCGGGATTTCGTTTTCTGCAAGCTCTCCAAAAACTAAACTATCGATTTGACAGGGCTCGCTTTTAATTACGAGAGTATTATTATAATCTTTATTTTCAAAATTAATTTTCATTTTCCATTTTTACCTTTCTCAAACTTTTTACAATTCTATATAAAATTTGTCTGGAATTATCTCTACTTATGCCGTAATTTTCGGCAAGTTCAGCATAGCTTTTCCCCTCAATAAAATATTCGCTAAACATAAGGCGTCTTTCCTCGGGAAGATTTTTTATTTGATCAAAAATTTTTTCAGTCAATATACGATTCAAAACAATTTCATCTGTCTGTTTTTCCTCAATCAACAATTCATTTTCATCTATATTTTGCAGATAATTCAAACGCTTGGCAGAAGCATTTGAAAGTTTTCTTTTTACTATAGTTTTCAAATAAGCCTGTTTCGATCTGTCACTTAATTTTGAAATAGTATTTGGATTTTTGACAATTTCAAGAAAACAATCCTGAACAGAATCCTCTGCTTCAGAATTATTTAGCGAACGTTTTTTGGCAAAATAAAATAATTCGCCATAATATTTCTTATATAATTTTTCAGTTTCCACTTTGTTTGTTGGATTCATTTTCGCCCCTTGTAATATTTGACATCAATATATCAAAGAGAGGCAGTTTATATATTAACAAAAGCCTAAATGGTAGTGATTTTCAGTTAAATGAAAGTTTTTTTTGCAAAATTTTTGCAAAATTTATTTTGCTTAATATAATAACTGTACCTATATAAAACGAAGGGATGGATCCAAATGAATGTTGGAATATTAAATGGAGGCTCTACTTTTGAAAGACAGTTTACAGCTGTAATAAACAAATTTTCAAAAAGAGTCGGTTTAGAGATGGAGACTGAATATTTTGACTCAGCAGAAAAAGTATTGAACTGCGGGAAAAGACAAGATATTCTAATTTTAGGAGACAACAATAATAAAAAAGCTGCGATACCAGATGCGGTATTTTTGCGACAAAACAATTTTAAGGGGGAATTGGTTTTTGCAAGCCGCGATAGAAAAGGCGTACTGGAATCTTTTTCGGTAAAACCGTTTGATTTTTTATTATTACCTATTTCTATTGAAGACTTTAACAATGTTCTTTTTCGATTTGTTAAATTCTTGAAAGAAAAAGAATGCCTTTTTCTCAAATTTTCGGGCAAAGAAATTTATATAAATTTCAAGAACATAATTTATATACGCTCAGATGTCAATGGCTCTATGATAAGATGTAAAAATAAAATTATTCGCACACCACTGCCTTTATACAAAATAGAACCACTTTTACCTCAACCACTTTATTGTAGATGTCATCGTTCTCACATTATTAATCTTGCCTATATAAAATCAGTTGGAAAAGATGTAATATATTTAGGTAATGGTGAAACGCTCTCAATAAGCAGAAGAAAAATTGGAGATTTTAACCGTTCTGTAGAAAAATACAATAATATAAGAAATTTATATGGAGCATAAGATGAATTATAAAGACGCACTCGATTATTTACACCGACTGAGGGTTTTCGGTTCTCAACCAGGTCTTGTTCGCATTGCGTCCTTATGCGAAGAGCTCGGCAATCCTCAGGATGATCTTAAATTTATACATGTTACGGGGACAAATGGAAAAGGTTCTGTCTGTCAAATGTTTTACCGCACTTTATGTAATGCGGGATATAATACTGGGCTCTTTGTTTCACCTTATGTTATAAATTTTTCTGAAAGAATGCAGGCAAACGGTCAGTGTATAACCGAAGATGAAGTTTCAGATTTAATGGAGCAAGTAAAACAGGCAAATGAGCGTTTGGCAAAGCGTGGTATTGTTCCCACTGAATTTGAAACTCTGACCGCTCTTTCTTTTCTCTTTTACAAAATGAAAAATTGTGAAATTGTAGTATTAGAAGCGGGAATGGGTGGAAGAAACGATTCTACAAATATAATAAATACAACTATACTTTCAGTCATTGTATCAATTGGGCTTGATCATACGGATTTTCTCGGAAATAGTTTAGAAGAAATTGCATATGAAAAAGCGGGAATAATAAAATCTTCGCCTGCTATAATTCCCAATTTAGAAAAAAATTTAATCTCAATTTTTCAAAAAGAATCAATTCGAAATAACACTCAGCTCTTTGTTGCAAATAAAGATTTATTTTCGGTTATAAAAACTGATATTTATGGTTCAACCATCAAATATAAAGATAAAATTTTTAATTATAGTTTAGTTGGAGATAAGCAACTCGAAAATCTAAATTTATTTTTGTGTGGTATAGAAGTTTTAAAAAAAGAATATGATATAGAATTAAAAGCTGTCATAAATGCCCTTGAAAATCTAAAAATTCCAGGAAGATTTGATATATTTATGAAAAATCCTCTTGTCATTTTAGATGGAGCACATAATGAAGCAGCAGCAAAAAATCTTGCCAATACAATAAAAAAGCTCCTTAAAAATCAAAAAATTTGCCTGATTACTGGAGTTATGGCAGACAAAGATTATGAAAAATTTGCAGCTTTAATTTCGCCTTTAGTCGATAAAATTTACACTGTAAATATAGACAACAAAAGATCTTTGTCTTCAGAAACTTTTGCAAAAATCATATCTAAATACAATAAAAATACGACTGCACTCGACAATTATAAAGACGCTATAAAAACTGCTATGAATTTTGATTTTGATATTTTTCTTGTTACTGGTTCTTTTTATTTGGTAAGCGAAGCATATAATACGAAGCTTTGAAAATTTAATTTGAAAAATAAATAAAAAAGAATTTTCAACTTTATATGTTTTAATAATTTTCGTTGACTTGCAACTCTGTCAATAGTATGATTAAAATCAAACAGATCAAGGAGGACAAAAATTGCCCAAAAAACTTTTTACATCCGAATCAGTAACTCAAGGACATCCGGATAAAGTATGTGACTCAATCGCCGACGCGATTTTAGATGAGATTTTAAAAAAAGATAAAAACTGTAGAGTGGCATGTGAAGTTGTATGTACGACTGGTCAGGTGCAAATTTTAGGAGAGGTTTCTTCTACAGCCGAAGTTGACTATACTCAAATAGCTCGTGATGTTATTTGTAAAATTGGTTACAACTCCCCTATTCTTGGATTTGACGGTAATTCATGTGCTGTTACAATACAGATTAAAAATCAGTCTGAGGACATCGCCTTAGGCGTTAATCAATCAATGGAATATAAAAGCGGAGATGAAGAACAGTTAAATTTGATTGGGGCTGGAGATCAGGGAATTGTTTTTGGATTTGCCTGTAACGAAACACCTGAATATATGCCACTTCCTATAGTTCTTTCAAACAACCTTGCTCGAAAACTCCATTCAGAGAGAGAAAATGAAAACATTCCATACTTGAGACCAGACGGAAAATCTCAAGTTACAGTAGAATATGATGAAAATGGAAAACCGAAAAGAGTGGATACAATTTTAATTTCTGCTCAACACGACCCTGAAGCAACTCTTGAACAAATAACGAAAGATTTAAAATCTCTTGTTATTGAAAAAGTTATACCAAGTTCTTTTTTAGATGAAAATACAAGAATTTTGATAAATCCGACTGGCAGATTTGTAATCGGTGGTCCTGTTGGAGATTCCGGTCTCACCGGTAGAAAAATCATCGTTGATACCTACGGTGGATATGGTCGTCATGGTGGTGGTTCTTTCTCTGGTAAAGATCCGACGAAAGTAGATCGTTCTGCGGCATATGCCACAAGATATATAGCAAAAAATTTAGTTGCTGCTGGTGTTGCAGATAAATGTGAAATTCAAGTAGCATATGCAATAGGCATTGCACAGCCAATTTCAATAACAGTAGATACTTTTGGTACTGGTAAAATAAGCGACGAGAAAATTTTAAAAATCATAAATAAAGTTTTTGATTTAAGACCACTGGCAATAATTAAAAACTTAGATTTACTCAAACCTATTTATTCTGATTTGTCTGCTTACGGACACATGGGCAGAACCGACTTAGATTTAAGCTGGGAAAAGCTGGACAAAGTCGACCAAATAAAAGCTTTGATGTAATAAATTATCATATTAACCGACTGTTCGCAGTCGGTTTTTTTGTTCTCTTTGTGCAATTGATAAGAGTCCACCGTAATGATATAATTTAATAAGATTTTGGAGGGATATTTTTGAAAAAAAGTAATTATGAAAAATTAAATTTATCATTATTAACTGATTTACCAGAACTTATGATGTCAAATGCCTTTTTCAAAAATGGCTTTGTAGATACAATTGCTCACTTTGATTTATATTTCAGAAATATTCCTGATAATGGTGGATTTGTAATAATGGCAGGTCTACAACAGGTTATTGAATTTTTGGAAAATTTTCATTTCAGCGATGATGATATTGAATATTTAAGAAGTCAAAATTTAGACGAAAGCTTTTTGAAATATCTAAAAGAGTTTGAATTTAAATGTGATATTCGAGCAGTCCCAGAGGGAACACCTGTTTTTAAAAATGAACCAATTTTAACAGTACGAGGTCCCATAATTCAGGCGCAAATTATTGAAACTATGCTTATTCAAATAATAAGTCATCAAAGTTTGATTGCGACAAAAGCAAATCGAATTGTCAGAGCCTGTGATGGACGAGAAGTTATTGAAATAGGTAGCAGAAGAGCTCATGGTGCCTTTAGTGCAATATATGGAGCAAAAAGCGCATATATCGCTGGCTGTAAT
Source organism: Clostridia bacterium (assembly GCA_030532035.1). Taxonomy (GTDB): domain Bacteria; phylum Bacillota; class Clostridia; order Oscillospirales; family Acutalibacteraceae; genus JAUNLX01. The sequence goes on from JAUNLX010000001.1 coordinate 143,084, forward strand.
TCCACCTGCTGTACCATAGCAGGCAAACAATTTTCAATTCCTCTATTTTCTATGATGGAACACAGTTGGGTTCAGTTATATAAGACTGAATTAGAGGCTTTTAACGCATATGCAAAGGCTTTCCCCGACAACTGCGTTATAGCGGTTGATACATATAATGTATTAAAATCTGGCGTTCCAAATGCTATCAAATGCTTCGACGAAACATTGAAACCTATAGGTGCTCGACCACTTGCAATTAGAATAGATAGTGGAGATATAACCTACCTTTCTAAAAAGGCAAGAAAAATGCTCGATGACGGTGGTTATCCTGACTGTCAAATAATGGCGTCGAACTCTCTCGATGAGAGGCTCATTAGAGATATGATAGCCCAAGGAGCGAAAGTCGATATGTATGGTGTCGGAGAGAGAATGCTCACTTCTATGAGCGCTCCTATTTTAGATGTTGTCTATAAATTAGTGGCAATTGAAGAAAACGACAAAAAAATTCCGAAAATCAAAATAAGTGAAAATGTCACAAAAATTACAACTCCAGGGGTAAAAAAAGTTTGGAGATTATTTGATCGAGAAAACGGAAAAGCCATTGCCGATGTTTTGACTTTTGACGATGAAACCATTGACGAGAGTGTACCTTTTGAACTTTTTGACCCTGAGTATACTTGGAAACGCAAGCAAGTTGAAAATTTTGTTGCCCGTCCACTTCTAAAAGATATTTTCATTGACGGAAAATGTGTTTACAGAGATTTATCACTTTATGAAATAAGAGAATATTGCAATCATCAAATTGATACACTTTGGGAAGAAGTTTTAAGATTTGAATATCCTCATAAATTTTATGTTGATTTATCTGAAAAATTATGGAAACAAAAACAGATATTGTTAGACGAATTATCTATGAGACCAAAGTCAATATAAATTTTATAAAAAACGGTGATAATAAAAATTTTATCACCGTTTTCCTTTGCAGTCCTTAGTCTAAGGTTTGCCTATTTATCAAAGAAAGTATATAATGAATTTTGTTTATAAACTACTTACGGAGGGAAAAAATGGAACATATCGATATAGTCGATTTAAAACACGATAAGAAATATTTAAATGAAACTGTTACAGCTTACGGTTGGGTTAGAACTTCCAGAAATTCAAAAAATACTGCCTTTATTGAACTCAATGACGGAAGCTCTCTTTCTCATATTCAAATTGTTATAGACAAAAATAATATTTCCGACATAGGTAATTTTTTATCCGTAGGTTCCGCTTTAAAAATCACTGGAAAACTGGTTGTTGCCCAAAATGACAAAGACAGCGTAGAAATCAATGCCGAAAAAATAGAACTCTTAGGCAAAGCTCCCGAAGACTATCCTCTTCAAAAAAAGCGTCATACACTTGAGTTTCTTAGAACTATCCCACATTTACGCTTGAGAGCCAATACATTCAACGCCGTATTCAAAGTTAGAAGCGTACTGTCTTTTGCAATTCATAAATTTTTTCAAGACAGGGGCTTTGCATATATCCACACGCCCATTTTAACTGCAAATGATTGCGAGGGTGCGGGCGAAGTTTTTCGTGTAACTATGCACGAAGCAAATGTCAAATTCGACAGCGAGGAAGAATATTATAAAAATGATTTCTTTGGTAAAAGAGCTGGTCTCTCTGTTTCAGGTCAGTTAGAGGGAGAAACAGCCGCTTTGGGACTCGGCAAAATTTATACCTTTGGTCCAAGTTTTCGTGCTGAAGATAGCAATACCACTCGACATGTCGCTGAATTTTGGCATGTTGAACCAGAAGTTGCTTTTGCCGACTTAAATGACATTATGAAAATAGCTGAAGAAATGATCAAATATATCATTTCCTATGTTTTAGAAAATTGTAAAGAGGAAATGCAATTTTTCGATAAAAGAATAGAAAAAGGTCTAATTCAAAAACTTGAAGCCGCTGTAAACAGTGATTTTGAAGTTGTAGATTATTCCAAAGCCATTGATTTACTTATAAATTCTGGCAAAAAATTTGATTTTCCTGTTGAGTGGGGACTCGATCTTCAAACCGAACACGAAAGATATATAACAGAAGAAATTTTTAACAAACCCTGTTTTATAGTAAATTATCCAAAAGATATAAAGGCTTTTTATATGAAACAAAATCCCGACGGAAAAACTGTTGCTGCAACAGATCTTTTGATGCCTGGAGTGGGAGAAATAATTGGATGTTCCGAAAGAGAAACTGATTATGACAAACTTGTATCAGCTATGAAACAAAGAGATATGAATCTTGATGAATATAAAGATTATTTAGATTTAAGAAAATATGGTTCTGTAACTCACAGTGGTTACGGACTCGGACTTGAAAGAATGATTATGTATATAACAGGTATATCAAATATAAGAGATGTGATTTTATACCCAAGAACTGTAGGAAACATAAGATAGGAGAATTTATGTTAGCACTGGAAATTCCAAAAAATTACTCGCCAAAGCTCTCTCTAAAAGATACACAAAAAGCGATAAAAATTATAAAAGATACTTTTCAAGAAAATCTCGCTAAAAGGTTGAATTTACAGAGAGTAACTGCTCCCCTTATGGTAAAATCCGCCTCTGGAATAAATGATGATTTAAGTGGTGTAGAAAGAAAAGTTGTCTTTGACACAAAGGAAATTGACGGCAATTTTGAAATTGTTCAATCTCTTGCAAAGTGGAAAAGAATGGCACTTAAAAAATATGGTTTTATAGAAAATGAAGGTCTATATACCGATATGAATGCCATTCGTCGTGACGACGATGTCGACAACATTCATTCAATTTTTGTAGATCAATGGGACTGGGAAAAAATAATTTCACAATCCGACAGAACTTCGCAATATTTACAGAAAACAGTTAAAACAATTGTTGATGTTGTGAAACTTACAAATGATAAAATAAAATCTATTTATCCTGTCTTAGATGGAGAAATTTCCGCCGATGTATTTTTTATAAGTTCGCAGGAGCTTGAAAATTTATATCCGAATTTAGATTCAAAAAGTCGAGAAGCTGAAATAACAAAAAAATATAAAACCGTTTTTATTTCTCAAATTGGCGGAGATTTGGATAGCGGAAAGCCCCATGATTTCAGAGCTCCAGATTACGACGACTGGAACTTAAACGGAGATTTGCTTTTCTGGAATGATGTTTTACAAGCTCCTCTTGAAATTTCGTCAATGGGTATAAGAGTAGATGAAAACTCTTTGAGAAAACAATTGACGCTTGCAAACGCAACCGACAGAGAAAAATTTGAATATCATCAAATGATATTTCAAAATAAACTTCCTCTCACAATTGGTGGCGGAATTGGTCAATCGAGACTCTGTCTTTTGATGTTACAAAAAGCTCATATCGGAGAAGTAAGTGTGGCAATTTGGCCAGATGATATGATTGAAAAATGTAAAGAAAATAATATTCCGATTTTATAAATAAAAATTTTAAAAATAGGCTGTAACAAAAATTGTTACAGCCTTTTATTTTTCTGAATTTCTAAATTTTATTTTGTTTTTTCAGCTTTGATTTTTTTAGCTTTCAAAATATTGACGATTGTTTTTAATGACGGTTTATTGCCATACATTAAAACGCCTGCCTTATAAATTATCGATGACAGATAGGCAATTAAAAGTATTGATACAACTTGAATTGCAAGCGAAACGGCAATCGCATATGCTGGTATGACATCACTGAGTGATATACGAGTTATCAGAGCCATTGGAGCGGAAAATGGAATATAGGTAAGGACTTTCATAAGTGTTGTGTCTGGTTTTCCCGTTCCCAGAGAACTCATAATAATCATAAAAATCGCAATAAACATTAGTGTTATCGGATAAGTCAAAGTCGTTAAATCTTCTATTTTGTCGGCAATGGCACCAACTGCAGCATACATAAATGCAAAAATGTAAAATCCTGTTACAAAACAGACCAGTGAAAAAACTAAGGCCTTTGGAGATATTTCAAAGACAGAATTTAAAAAGGCGTTGTCTATATTATCGGTAAAGAGTTTAATTGACAATAATCCCGTTCCAATTATCGACAAAAATTGAATGAAACCAACAAAACCTATGCCGAAAACTTTACCAAACATAAGATTTTCCGTTTTTGCCGAAGTTATAAGCAGTTCCATCGCTCTTGAACTTTTTTCGCCTACAACAGACTGACTTACCATTTGACCATAGAGTATTACCATAAAATAAAAGAGCATCATCATCAAATAGGTAAAAGCAAAGGTATTTTTTTGATTGTTACTCAAAACTTCAAGTTCCACTTCTGGCTTTGCAACAAAAAAACCTTGAATTTCTTCTGGAGTTAAATTTTTTGCTGCAAGATAATTAGACTGTGCAACAACTTTCAGAGCTTCATCAACAATATATGTATTTTTATCCGTTATACTTAGAGAATTTACTATATATTTATAATTCAGATTGTCTTTGAAAATAATTCCAGCGTCGTATTTTTTATCTTTTACCTGCTTTTTTATTTCTGACTCACTGAGATTTTCCGTTCTAAATTGAGCCGCTCCCCCACTCGCTTTTGTCAAAGTTTCAGCTATTTCTTTATATTTATTTCCTGGATCTGAAATTACAATTGTCTGTTCAACTTCAACTTTATCTGTGTTCATAAGCTTTTTTTCTTTATTTTCAACATATTTTGAAAAGCCGAAAATACCGAAAAATACCAAGAGAACCATTATAAGAGTGGCGGCAACAAAGGTTTTATTTTTGATGAAATTTGAAATTTCGAATTTAAAAACTGTATAAAATTGTTTCATCTAATTTCCTCCTTTGTATATTCAACGAAAATCTCGTTGAGTGTCGGCTGGTGAATACCAAAATTATCAATATCTATATTATTTGACGCAATTTCTTTGAATAAATCATTTTTCATAATTGGATCTTTTAGCCAAACTGCGAATTGTTCGTCATCGTTATTAAATTCAGAAACATAATTTGAATTTGCGAGTAATTCCCCTAAGGAACCATATTCTTTAGAATATATATCTATTCTATCTCTTGAATAAGCATATTTTATTTTTTGAATATCTCCCGACAAAACAATTTTACCGTCATTTATTATGGCTATATCGTCGCAAGTTTTTTCAATGTAATTTAATTGATGCCCAGAAAATAAAACTATTTTTCCTTTATCAATTTCTTCTTTTATTATGTTTTCAAGTAAAATTGAATTTACTGGATCTAATCCGGAAAAAGGTTCGTCTAAAATAATAATATCTGGATTGGTGACGAGAGTGGCGACTAATTGAATTTTTTGTTGATTTCCCTTTGAAAGCACCTTCAATTTTTTATTTGCATATTGTTCAAGCTGAACTTTTTTCAAAAGTATATCTACATTTTCTTTAGCTTGTTTTTCATTGAGTCCTGAAAGTTCTGCTAAATACATAAGCTGATCATGAATTTTTAATTTTGGATAAAGTCCTCTTTCTTCGGGCATATATCCAAATCGTACATGTGATTTTTTGAAATCTTCACCATCAATGGTTACACTACCGCTATCTGCATGAAAAAACTTCATTATAATTCTAATCGTTGTAGTTTTACCGGCACCATTTCTTCCAAGCAAACCCAACGCTCGACCACTTTGTGCTTCAAAGGAAATTCCCTTTAGCACTTCTTTTTCGCCAAAACTTTTGGTTACATTATTAACATTTAATTGCATACTAATCCTCTAACCTCAACTGTCTTACATCTTTGCCGATAAAGTATAAGAAATCAAAATATCCTAACATTCTCGACATTATTCTCTCTTCATATCTGTTTTCTAACTGTTCTATACTTAAATTTGTATTTATAATCATCGGAAGCCCTTTTGAAATTCTTGTATTTATTATGTTGTAAAAAGCAGAATTATTAAATGGGGTATTAAATTCTGTGCCTAAGTCATCTAAAATCAAAAGATCACACGAAAGAACAATATCTATGGGATTTTTATCTGGCGACAATCTACCAAATTTTACATCCTCAATTTTACTCAAAATGTTTTGAGTTGAATCATAAATGACTTCATAACCACGATCAATGACCTTGCGTGCAATAGCTAAAGAAAGATGAGTTTTCCCAAGCCCAGTTCTACCAAACATCAAAATATTCGGAATTGTCCTCGAAGGGGAAAAATCTTCTGCCCAGGCCTTACAGTATTCAAAAATATCTGACATTCTCTCATAAGGCTGTATAAGTTCGCCTGACTCAACTTTTTCAGGTGGCAAATTTTTATAATAATCAATATTAAAAGAATCAAAATCACATAATTCGATAGATGAATTTTTTTGCAGTTCTTCTATTCTTAATTTTTTGATTATATCGAAAACGCATTTACAATATTTGCCATCATAAATTCCCGTATCTTCACAGAGTTTGCATGAAAAATGAGGTCCTAAAACATCTTCACTATAATTTAAAGCTGAGAGTAGTCTTTTTCTCTCTTTTTGAAGCTCAAGATTTTCAGTTTTAATTTGATTGAGCTTTTCACTTATATTTCGTTTATCTGCTAAAGCGGAAAAGATTTTTTTAGAAACTCCTGCTATTTCTCTATTCAATTTTGCAAGTTCGGGATGTTTTTTTTCAATACTTTTTTTTCTAAAATCTGCTTTATTCAAAGCTTCATTTCTTTGCCGTTCTTTAATATTAAGCGCTTTTTTGAGCATTAAAAAATCTCGCTTCAATTTGATCTCCTTTTATACTTTATTTTGCGTTTATTATTTGTATCGGCAAATTTTCCCAAGTCATATGAAGTGTCAAATACTTGTGCTGTCTTTGTTTTGCCTTTTTGAAATTTTGATTTAAATATGAGATTATCTTTTTTTGCTGAATCGACAGTTTTAATTTTTTTGTTATGCCAATCTTTCAGTATACCGTCAATGTATTTGAAATCCATGCTATGCTCTGTATCATCAACCAAAGAAAAAGCATATTTAATCAAATCAAAGCTCATTTTGTACTCATTTATCCATTTGATTAACAAAAATACTCTGTTATCAGTGCGACGAATATTTTGATTTTTAAATTCTTGACAGAATTTTTCCCAAGTCTCAACTTGAATTTTTACATCGTCCATTCGCTCAATTGCGTCTTCTAAAGTCAAGATACCGTCTGAAGCCCACTGACGACCAATTTTACAAATTTGATTTATCCCACTTTTTCCCATATTTTTAGAAAAAGAAATAAGGCTCAAAATCACTTCAACTGGCAGCCCATATGCATCATGCATCATTATAATTTTCGATTGAGCATCATAGCCCAAAGTTTTTCCTAAAATCTTTTGAGCTTCTGCAAAAAGACCTTTTAGATTTTCATCTTCATCTAATCTTACGGCCACCTGATCATATGTCGGTTGAATGTACGGAATTTCAGGCAATTCCTTTTTTACAAATTCTGTTGTTTTGATTTCTTTGGCATTGATTTTTTCATCATCAATATTTAGAAAACCATTTTCAATCCAATATTCAATTATATCTTTCGTTTCATCTTCGCTTTTTTTGAGAGCTTTCGCCAAATCAGACAAAAAATATTTTCTACCATTGTTTCTATAAATCAATAAAATGGCTTTTATTTGTTCTGCACTGACAAAATTTAAATGATTGTCAGTAATTTCTTTAGGTAGCGCAAAGATTCTATCAAACTTTTGAGGCACAATCTTTATTTCCATAATAACAAGATTGTAACATATATAAATTTTTTATTGGACAAGAATTTTTGTTTTTTAAATATTTTACAAACTGGACTAAATTTTTCTGCTTTTTTGGGCAATTGTTCAGTTTCTTTATCTACAGGTAGAAAATATAAGGCTTAAATAATTTTATCCACTCTCTCCTTTCATCACAAAAGCTCATCGGTTGACTTGTACACATTTTAAGTATATAATTCCTTAAATAGATGGAGGCGCATCAGTCAATAGTAATTTGCGTGAAGTTCGACTAAACTTTTGATCGCATATGAAAGGGGCTTATGCCGAAACAAAATTTACAGTCGGTATTTTTTGTTGGGAACAGGTAAAAAATGCATGTTCTTGTCACAGGTGTGAAGAGCCATTTAATTTCGTATCAAGTGCCTGTGTTCCTCACAGGTATTTTTTATATGAAAGGAAAAATCATGAAAAAATTAATCTCAATCTTATTAGTAATAACCTCAGCTATTTCGCTTGTTTTATTTACTGCTTCTTGCGGAAAGAAACAAGAACAGGGAACGCTTAGAGTTGGTATGGAATGTGCTTATGCTCCATATAACTGGACTCAACCTACAAATGCAAACGGTGCTGTGCCAATCAAAGACTCACAAGACTTTGCCTATGGATACGATGTAATGATGGCACAAAAAATCGCCGATGAGCTTGGTATGAAATTAGAAATTGTAAAGCTCGCTTGGGACTCTCTTGTTCCCGCCGTACAGTCTGGCACTATTGATTGCGCAATTGCTGGTCAGTCAATTACAAAAGAAAGATCCGCTTCTGTTGACTTTACAGAACCTTACTACTATGCAACTATTGTTACCCTTGTAAAAAAAGGAAACAAATATGATAAGGCACAAAATCTTGACGACTTAAAGGGAGCTTCCGCAATTTCACAGATAAATACTATCTGGTATGACAAATGTGTTCCTCAGATTCCGTCAGTTAAAAAATTACCCGCTATGGAAGAAACTGCACAAATGCTTGTAGCTCTTAACAGTGGCAAATGTGATGTTGTTGTTACCGATCTTCCCACAGGTAAAGCTGCTTTAATTGCATACCCTGATTTTGTTATGACTGATTTTGCCAAAGTTGAAGGCTCCACTTTCCAAGTTTCCGATGAAGATGTTAATATCGGAATTTCAATTAAAAAGGGAAATAAAGAACTCGTTGACAAAATTAACGGTGTACTCAAAAAAATGACCCCCGAAGATTACAATAAAATGATGGATGAAGCTATAAAGGTTCAACCACTATCTAAATAAATTATAACTTAGAGTCATCGGGACTATTACGCCCGTTGACTCTTTTTTTGACAAGGAGAATATTATGAATACTTCACTGCCTCCTGATTTTTGGGGGAGAATCGTTTATATTTTACAAAATTACAGCCAATCGTTTTTGCGTGGCGTCGGTGTTACGATGGCAATCGCCGTTGTTTCAACTGCAGTAGGTTGTTTAATAGGATTTTTTATAGGTATTATCCTCACAATTCCCGAAGACAACAAGAAAAAGTTTTCATTTAAAAACATTTTATTAAAGACAATAAAATTTATACTAAATGCCTATGTTGAAATCTTCAGAGGCACTCCGATGATGGTGCAGGCAATGTTCATTTATTATGGACTTGCGCTCTTGTTTGATATTCATATGGGAATGTGGGACGCAGCTTTCTTAATTGTTTCAATTAATACTGGTGCATATATGGCAGAAACATTCAGAGGTGGAATCATTTCAGTTGACAGCGGGCAAACAGAGGGCGCCAAAGTTATCGGTATGAATCATTTTCAGACAATGTTTTATGTTATTATGCCTCAAGCGCTCAGAAATATTATGCCTCAAATCGGCAATAACCTCATAATCAATATTAAGGACTCTTGCGTACTTTCAGTAATCGGTACAATTGAACTTTTCTATGTAACAAAAGGTGTTGCAGGTGCATATTATACATACTTTGAAGCCTTTACAATAACAATGGTTATTTACTTTGTTCTCACTTTTATTTGTTCAAAAATCTTACGATATATCGAAAACAAAATGGACGGAGACGGCTCTTATGAGCTTGTAAATAAAGATCATCTTGTCTTAACGAGTGGAACTTTTAAATATAAAAATAACAAAGCTCTTTCGGCTAACCGAAATAACGATACCAGAGGGGGTTTCTAAATGTCAGAATCAATTTTAAGAATTTCTCATTTATCTAAAAGTTTTGGAGATAATCAAATCTTAAAAGATATAGATTTTGAAGTAAAAAAAGGCGACATAACTTGTATTATAGGACCCTCTGGTTCTGGAAAATCTACTTTACTCAGATGTATAAATCTTCTTGAAACTCCATCTGGCGGAGATATTGTCTTTAATGGAGAAAGTATCTTAAACAGCAAATCAAAAATCACCAAATATCGCACACTTGTGGGAATGGTTTTTCAAAATTTCAATTTGTTTGCCAATATGACTGCGCTCAAAAATTGTATGATTGGTCCTCAAAAAGTTTTGAAAAAGTCAAAAAAGGAAGCTGAAAAAACAGCTTTACATTACTTAGATAAAGTTGGTATGACGCCTTATATAAATGCAAAACCCAAGCAACTGTCTGGCGGACAACAACAGAGAGTTGCAATAGCTAAAGCTCTGTCTATGCAACCGGAAATATTGTTGTTCGACGAGCCCACTTCCGCATTAGATCCCCAAATGGTCGGCGATGTTTTAGATGTAATGAAAGATCTGGCAAAAGACTCCGGACTCACAATGCTCATTGTTACTCATGAAATGAAATTCGCTGAAGATGTAGCAAACAATGTGGTTTTTATGAACAGCGGTGTTATAATTGAAGAAGGAAGTCCTGAAAATGTTTTAAGGAATCCGAAGAATCCCGAAACAAAAGAATTCTTAAAGAGGTTTTTTGATGAATGATAAACTCAAATTATATGGCTTCAACAATTTAACAAAATCACTTTCGTTTAATATCTTTGATGTCTGTTATGCTGAAACCCAAAAAGAAATCAAAGAATATCTCGAATATATTGATGAGCAATATAATTCTGAAAGACTTACAAAAATTCTCTGCACCGTTTCCGATATGATTGGAGCACATGTCCTTTCTATTTCTCGACAAGATTATGATCCGCAAGGAGCTTCTGTCTCACTTTTAGTATCTGAAACAAGTATGCTTCAAAATATGGCGGACAGTGACACTGAAATTTACAGAGTTGCAAAGGGAAATGGAGATATGCTCTTGCACTTAGACAAAAGCCATGTAACTGTACATACTTATCCTGAATATCATCCAGATAATAATGTTGCCACTTTTCGAGTAGATATTGATGTTGCCACTTGTGGAAAAATAACCCCGCTCTCTACTCTTAATTTTCTTATTGACAGCTTTGATTCTGATGTTATTACCATGGATTACAGAGTGCGTGGTTTCACAAGAACTGTAGACGGAAGAAAACTATTCATAGACCATGATTTTACTTCTATTCAAGATTATATAAATCCCAAAACGCTTGATTTATATAAAACTATGGATATTAATATCTATCAAGCAAATATGTTTCATACAAAGATGATGATTAAAGATATAGATTTACCCAATCATATATTCAAAAGTAATGTAGATAAACTTTCAGAAAAACAAAAGATAAAAATTGGAAAGCAATTAGAACATGAGATGATTGAAATTTTCTCAACGAAAAATATTTTTTAAGGAGCGAACTTGAATCAAAATCGCATTCCGATATATGAATCGTTAAATGAATTAAAAGCAAATAGAGTCGTGCCCTTTGATGTTCCCGGACACAAAAGAGGGCGTGGCAATGCTCTTTTGACTTCTTTTTTAGGACAAAAAACAATGTCTGTAGATGTCAATTCTCAGTTACCAATTGACAATCTCTGTCATCCTGTTTCTGTAATAAAAGAGGCTCAAGATCTTGCTGCCGAAGCTTTTGGTGCCGCAGAAGCCTTTTTTATGGTCGGAGGTACAACGAGTGCCGTTCAAGCAATGGTTTTTGCAGCAACTAAAAAAGGGGACAAAATTTTATTGCCTCGAAATGTACATAGAAGTGTTCTCAACGCACTTGTATTAAATGGTGCTGTTCCAGTTTATATAGATCCAGATTTAAATTTTGAATTTGGTATTTCTCTTGGAATGAAAAGAGAGGCAATAAAAAAGGCAATAGAGGAAAACAAAGACGCTAAAGCTATATTTATCAACAATCCCACTTATTATGGAATTTGTTCCGACATTGAATATATTGAAAAATTAGCCCACGAAAACAATATGCTTTTACTTGTCGACGAAGCTCATGGAACACATTTTTATTTTAATTCTAAACTTCCCAAAGGTGCCATTTCTGTTGGAGCTGATATGGCTTCTATATCCATGCATAAAAGCGGTGGCAGTCTCACTCAAAGTTCAATCTTGCTTGTTGGCAAAGATAAAAAAGGCGTTTCACGAATAAATACAGATTATTTAAGACAGATAATAAATTTAACTCAAACTACTTCTGCCTCTTATTTACTCTTATCATCGCTCGATATTTCCAGACACAACCTTGCTTTATATGGAGAAAGTATCTTCGATAAGGTTATAAAAATGGTTGAATATTCAGCAACTGAAATAAATGCAATCGGAGATTATATAGCATATACTAAAGAATTGATAAACAGAGATTCTATTTTTGATTTCGATCAAACTAAATTATCGGTAAACACCTTGCAAATTGGATTAGCTGGAATTGAAGTTTATGATATATTGAGAGATGAATATGATATTCAAATCGAATTTGGCGATTTAGGTAATATTTTGGCATATATATCTGTTGGAGATACAATGCTAAATATTGAAAGATTAATTGGAGCCCTTTCTGAAATACGCCGCAAATATAAAAAATCAAAAATTGGAATGTTTACTCGAGAATATCTAACCCCCATTGTCAGTGTTTCCCCACAGGAAGCTTTTTATGCAGATAAAATCTCTATTCCACTGAATGAAACTGAGGGCAGAATTTGTGGTGAATTTTTGATGACCTACCCACCTGGTATCCCCGTTTTAGCCCCCGGAGAAGTCGTAACTCCACAGATTATTGATTATATAAAATATGCCAAAGAAAAAGGCTGTACTGTTTTGGGAACAGAAGATATGACTCTTACTAATTTAAGTGTTTTGAAATAGGAGATAAAATGGAATTTTGGTATGCTGAAAATCACAGTAAAAATGTAAAACTCAATATAAGAATTAAAGATGTAATTTATTCCTGTCAAACCGATTTTCAAAAAATAGATATATTTGATTCCTATGACTTTGGAAGAATATTAGTCTTAGACGGATATATTATGCTCACTGAAAAAGACGAATTTGTCTATCATGAGATGATAACCCATGTTCCCATGTCCGTTAATCCCAATATTAAAAATGTTTTGATTATCGGTGCTGGAGATGGTGGCGTTGTCAGAGAACTCTGTAAATATAAAAATATAGAAAAAATCGATATGGCAGAAATTGACAAAAAAGTTGTAGAAGCCAGTATCGAATATCTTCCTTTTACCGCTTGTAGTTTCAAAGACGAACGACTAAATATTCATTTTAAAGACGGACTTTCATTTGTTCGCTCAAAGGAAAACGAATATGATTTAATCATTGTTGATTCCACAGATCCCTTTGGCCCAGGCGAAGGACTCTTTACTAAAGAATTTTACGGCAACTGTTACAAGGCGCTCACTGATGACGGAATTTTAGTAAATCAGCATGAAAGTCCTTTTTATACAAATGATGCAAATGCTATGAAGAGAATTCATTCTCGCATTGTTCAATCTTTCGATTTAGCCAAAGTTTATCAAGCTCATATACCCACTTATCCATCTGGGCATTGGTTGTTTGGATTTTCATCTAAAAAATATCATCCAATTAAAGATTTAAATGAAAATTCTTTTGCGGACTCAAAAATAAATACGAAATATTATAATACAGCTTTACACAAAGGCGCTTTCGCCTTACCGACCTATGTTGAGGAGATGCTTAAAAGTGTTGAATAGTTATTCATTTATTGGCTGCGACAAAAATTTTGATGAAAGTGAAAAAGTGATTATCGGGGCACCTTTTGATGGAACAGCTTCATTTCGTCCAGGCTCAAGATTTGCTCCATCTTCTATAAGACTGGATTCAGATGGAATGGAAACTTACAGTCCCTATCTCGATGATGATCTCTTGAATCACAAAATCGCCGATCTTGGAGATATGGAACTTCCCATTGGAGATACTGACGCAGTTTTAACAACTATCGAAAACAAGATGACAGAGCTTTTCGCAAGCAATAAAAAACCAATTTTACTCGGTGGCGAACATCTCGTAACTTTGCCATCATTTCGTTCTGCTTTGAAACTCTATCCCAACTTGAAATTAATTCAATTAGACGCCCACGCCGATTTGCGTGATGATTATTTAGGAGTTAAACTTTCACATGCTACGGTTATCCGCCGTTGTCATAATATGGTTGGAGATGACAATATATTTCAGTTCGGTATTCGCTCTGGCACAAAAGAAGAATTTGATTTTGCAAAGGAACATACAAATTTATATAAATTTGATTTATCTCAAGTTGCAAATACGGTTAGAAATTTACAAAAAGAAAAGGTCTATTTGACAATAGACCTTGATGTTCTTGATACTGGCATTTTCCCAGGCACTGGCACTCCTGAACCTGGTGGAATTTCTTTTGCAGAACTTATGAATGCCTTTCATTTACTTAAAGAACTTGATATTGTTGGTGCCGATATTTGCGAGCTTGCTCCCAATTTAGATACTTCAGGTGTATCTTCTATGACAGCTTGCAAAATTTTAAGAGAGCTTTTATTAATTATTTAAAGTCGGCTCTCAAAATCAGAATAACCAAACTTGCGGAGAACTTCTTGTTCTCCGTTTTCTTTTTGCAAGACTATACTCGGTAAAGGCATTCCATTGAATGTATTATTTTTTACCATCGTATATATGGCCATATCTTGAAAATAAAGCTCATCGCCAATTTTCAGTTCTCGGTCAAAAGAATACTCGCCTATTATATCCCCAGCAAGACAAGTTGGACCAGCTAAAATATAATTAAACTCTCTCTCTCCAACTTCTGCCGAATCTTTGAGCGGTGGACGATACGGCATTTCTAAAACATCGGGCATATGGCAGGCAGCAGAAGTATCTAAAACTGCTATATTTTTTTCGTTTTGAACTATGTCTAATACAGTCGTTACAAGCTCTCCAGCATCGAGAGCAACAGCTTCTCCCGGTTCTAAATAAATCTGAATATTATATTTATCGGAAAAATATTTTATCCTATCTATGAGCAAATCTAAATCGTAGTCAGCTCTTGTAATATGATGACCACCACCAAAATTCAACCACTCTAAATTCCATAGATATTTACTGAATTTTTCCTCAAAAACATCGAGTGTTGCGGATAAATCGTCAGAATTTTGTTCACATAGAGTATGAAAATGAAATCCAGAAACTGAGTCAAGCATTGACGGTGGAATTTTTTTCAAGTTTTCTTCAGTAATTCCCATTCTGGAAAATCTTTTACTGGGATCATAAATTGCCTTTTCTTGAGTTGAAAATTCTGGATTTATTCTCAAACCAATTTTCTTATCATTAAAATATTTGGCATATTTTGACAACTGATTTTCAGAATTAAAAACTATAAAATCTGTGATGTCGACTAATTTAGATATATCATCATCTGAAAAAGCAATTTTATGAACATGATTTTCTTTGCCAAAATATTTATGAGAAAGCTCAGCTTCAAAAGGTCCAGAAGAACATGTTCCGTCTAAAACACTGCTCAAAAGTGGATAAGTTTGATAAATGCTATAACATTTTTGAGCAAGTAAAATTTTGCAACCACTCTCTGCTTTGACCTTATTTAAAATTTTTAAATTATCCTTTAATTTCTTTTCGGAAATCAAATAATACGGTGTCTTAATCAACTAATTTAGGATTCCTTTCTATTATGTATGGAAGTCCCCACTTATTTAAGCCCTCCATAAATGGATCTGGATCAAATTCTTCTACATTTCTCGTTCCCTTTAGGGTCCAAATATCGCTCATTATAAGAGAGGCACCTATCATTGCGGGAACTCCTGTTGTATAACTAACTGCTTGAGCCCCTGTTTCTTTGTATGCTTCTTCATGATCGCAAATATTATAAATATAGAGATTTTTGTCTTTTCCGTCTTTTTTTCCTCTAAAAATACAGCCTATATTTGTCTTACCTTTTGTTCTCGGACCCAAGCTCGCTGGATCAGGCAAAACAGCTTTCAAAAATTGTAGAGGTACAATTTCTTTTCCCTCATATTCAATTGGCTCTATAGAAGTCATACCGACATTTTCAAGACATTTAAGATGAGTGAGATAAGATTGTCCGAATGTCATAAAGAATCTTATTCTCTTAATTCCCTTTATATTTTTAGATAAAGATTCTAATTCTTCATGATATAAAAGATACATATCTTTTTTGCCAACTTTATCAAAATCATATTCTCTTTTGATTTCCATGGGCTCTGTTTCAATAAATTTACCGTTTTCGAAATATCTTCCTTTTGCACTAACTTCTCTTATATTTATTTCCGGATTAAAATTGGTAGCAAAGGGATATCCATGATCTCCCCCATTACAGTCTAAAATATCAATATAATTTATTTCATCAAATTCATGTTTCATAGCATATGCAGAGAAAATGCCTGTAACTCCTGGATCAAATCCACTTCCCAATACTGCGGTTAAATTTTTAGATTTAAAATCTTCATCCATGGCCCATTGCTCTTTATATTCAAAGTGAGCTGTTTCTGGTGACTCATAGTTTGCAGTGTCCAAATAATGTGTATTAGTCTTTAAACAGGCCCTCATTATACTTAAATCTTGATAAGGTAGAGCAAGATTTATTACAAGTTTCGGCTTATATTCATTTATTAAATTCACAAGTTCATCAACATTATCTGCGTCAACTTGAGCAGTCGTTATTTTTGTTTTCGTTTTTCCGATAAGTTCTTTTTTTATTTCATCACATTTACTCTTGGTTCTACTGGCAATCATAAGGTCTGTAAAAACTTCGTCATTCTGACAACATTTATAAATTGCCACTCTTGCAACGCCACCTGCGCCTATTATCATAGCTTTTCCCATATAAAATACCTCCGTATCCGTTATTTTATCAAAAATAAAGACTTTCGTAAATGAAGATTACAATTATTAGTTTTCTATTCCGAGGCTTTGATAAATTTTTCCTGGATTTTACATTCGTTTGATATTAACTTGATTAATAAATTATAAAATGACTCGGAATGCTTAAAAAAATAAAAGGGAGGAGCCTTTATGAAAACAAAAAGCTACACAAAAAATAAAATAATAATCGGTTTTGTAATTATTTCAATCATTTTTTCATTGATATTCATTTTACCCCTATCTTTTGCTGCAAATATTACAAGTATTATGCTAAATGTCGGCGAAGACGAAAGCGTTAGGACTTTAGTTTTTCAATCTGATACAGAAAAGACAAATGAAGTTCAATATACTTTCGCTAATAATGAAAAGGACTTTAGTGCGGCTTCAACAGCAACCACAATACAAAAGAAATTAATTACTGGAAAGTGGAAAAATATAGCAAAATTCGAAAATTTATCTCCCAATACAGAATATATGTATAAAATAAAGGGAGATACAAATATTTATACATTCCAAACAGGAAGTGCGGGAAACAATTTTTCTTTTGCTGCTCTTGGAGATCCACAAATAGGTGTTGGTGATTTACAAAAAGAAAAAGAGAGTTGGGAGAAAACTTTAAATACGGTTTCAAGCAATTTTCCAAATATTGAACTTATGGTTTCTTTAGGAGATCAAGTTAATGCTGTATTGCCACTCGAAGAAGAGAAAGAATATGACGCTTTTTCAGAACCAGCTATGTTAAAAAAATACCCTATCGCTGCTGTCCCTGGCAACCATGAACTCGCAACCAACAAGCCAGCAGAAAGATTTTATTTTCCCAACGAAACCCAATATGGAAAAGAAATATCTGGAGCAGATTATTTCTTTAAACATAAAAATACCTTGTTTATTATGTTAAATTCAAATGAAAAAAATGCCACTGAACACGACAAGGCAATACAAGCAGCAATCTCTAAATATCCTGATGCAAAATATAAAATTGTATGTTTCCACCATTCAATTTATTCTGTTGCAAGTCATAGAGAAGACATCGATATTTTGAATCTAAGAAAAAATCTTGTGCCAGTCTTTGATAAAAATAAAATCGACCTTGTTTTAATGGGTCATGACCATGTCTATGTGAGAACACCTCAAATGAAAAATAATGAAATAGTAAATAAAGACGAATATTATTTTGGAGACGGAGTTGTTTATACAACTTTAAATTCTTCAAGTGGAAGCAAGCATTATGGTATAAAAGGAGATTATCCATATGTACATTCTGCTTTTCAGCTTGAAAAGCCAGAATATACGATAGTCAATGTAAGCGACGACGAAATCTCTGTAAACACTTATGCAGTAGAAGATAAATCTTTGGTAGATGGTTATACTATTAAAACTAAAGTAAATACTCCAACTGACAATCCAAATCAAAATGAAGACAATACTACCGAAGACAATACCACAGTAGAAGAAGATACTTCTAATCAAGAATCTGAAAATAACGACAATAACGCTGATGCAAATACTGATGCAAATAATGACACAAATACTGAAAATACAGATAATAAAGTAACTGAAACCGAACAAAAAAATGAAAATACTGACAGTACGGTTAAAGACAATAAAAATTTGCCTACAGAAAAAATAGAAAACGACAAAATTGCAAAAACTTCTCCAAAAACTTCTATTGTTTCTATGAGTACTGCAATGCTCAGTATTGCACTTACTGCTTTAACTGCTATGACAGCTGCTAAGAAGAGAGAAAAATAAAACCGTATATTAACAGTGAAAAAGACCTCGTTAAAGAGGTCTTTTTGTTTTTTATCTTATATATTTTATATAAATTTATTTTTGAATTTCGCTTTTATTTTCTTTATCCATATCTACTTTTTTACCTTTAGCAAGCCTTCCTATAAGCCCCGATAATGCAAGCAAAGCCAAGATATTAGGTATAACCATAAGACCATTGAAGAGGTCGGCAGCATTCCATACGAGTTCTACTTTCAAAACAGAACCTAAAATAATTGCAACAATAACAATAACAGCAAAAAATTTTACTGCCCTTTTGCCAAATAAATATTTTACATTCTGCTCCGCAAAAAAATACCATGAAATTATAGTTGAAAAAGCAAAAAATAAGAGAGCAATAGCAATGAATGCAGGACCTGCTGTCTTTCCTAAAGCCATAGAAAAGGCTTTTTGAGCAACTTGAACGCCCGTAATGCTATTTTCCATTGCAAAAGGCAAAATTCCAGAACATAAAATAACTAAAGCTGTAATCGTAAGTACAACAAAGGTATCAAAAAATACTCCTATCATGGCAACTTCACCTTGATCAGTAGGATTTTTCACTTTAGCTATTGCGTGTGAATGTGGTGTTGAGCCCATTCCGGCTTCGTTTGAAAAAAGCCCCCTTGCAACTCCAAAACGCATTGCCTGTTTTACCACAATTCCCATTCCACCACCTACAACAGCATATGGTGTAAAAGCATATTTGTAAATGGATACAATTGCAGGAATTAAATTATGTCTAAAAATAAAAAGACAAAAAGCCCCAGAAAGAATATATAAAACCGCCATCAAAGGAACAACTTTTTCAGTAAATGAAGCAATTCTTGAAATTCCACCAAGAAAAATAAATCCAGCGATCAAAGCACAAATTATTCCTGTAGCTAATTTCGGTGTTCCGAAAGCGTTATAAAAACCGTCTGAAATAGAATTCGATTGCACCATATTTCCCATAATTCCAAGGGCAAGAATAATCAATATTGAAAAAATTGTCGCAAGTATAGTTCCCTTTTTACCCTTAAAAGCCTGTTTTATATAATAGACTGGGCCACCAATAACAGCACCTGACTTTGACTTTTGTTTTGTTACCTGTGCCAGCGTTGCTTCAGAATAAATCGTTGACATCCCAAAAAAGGCAGCAATCCACATCCAAAAAATTGCACCCGGTCCACCGGAAACCAACGCCGTAACACAGCCTACTATATTCCCTGTTCCGACCTGAGCTGCTATCGCAGTTGTCAAAGCTTGAAAAGAGGACATACCATTATTATCAGCTTTATTTCCAAAAAATTTAATGTTGCCAAAGACCTTGTTCCATCCAGATTTAAATTTTCTAATTTGAACAAACTTTGTTTTTATTGAAAAATAAATACCTGAACCAACGAGAACAAACATTAAAATCAACCAAACAAAATCAGAAACTGCGAGTACCAAATCGTTTATTTTTTGCATATATTTTTCCTTTTTAACTGTATTTTATTAAAGGTTATAGAAAACTGAATCATTTAATTTTTATAAAATAAATAGACACCACTTAAATAAGGGGTGCCTATTATTTATATGAGCTTTTAATTGTTTATTATCTGTTTGCCATTATGATTTCAATTTCGTCTTCATTTATTCCAACCATTGCTTCGCCTAAATCTTTTGAAACCTCAGCTAAAACTTTTGGATCATTATAATTTTTAACGGCTTGCACAATAGCATTTGCCCTCTTTTGAGGATCGCCACTCTTAAATATTCCGCTTCCGACAAATACACCCTCGGCTCCGAGTTGTACCATCAAAGCCGCATCTGCGGGTGTGGCAACTCCACCTGCAGAAAAGTTTAACACAGGAAGTTTACCATTTTTATAAACAAATTTTAAAAGTTCTATGGAAACCCCAAGATTTTTTGCATGATTATACAGTTCTTCTTCTTTGAGTCCCTGCACTTGAGCAATTTCTCTTTGCATAGTTCTAAGGTGTGAAACCGCTTGCACAACATCTCCGGTACCAGCTTCACCTTTTGTTCTAATCATACTTGCACCCTCGGCAATTCTTCTCAAAGCTTCACCTAAATTTCTGCAACCACAGACAAAAGGTGTTTCAAATTTTGTTTTGTCGATGTGTAATTCATCGTCAGCTGGAGAAAGTACTTCACTTTCATCAATATAGTCAACGCCTATAGCTTCTAAAATTTGAGCTTCAACAAAATGTCCTATTCTGGCTTTTGCCATAACGGGAATATCCACTGCGTCCATTATTTTTTGTATCATTCCCGGATCACTCATTCTGCTAACTCCGCCTGCGGCACGAATATCAGCAGGTACTCTTTCAAGTGCCATAACTGCAACTGCACCAGCATTTTCAGCGATTTTTGCCTGTTCCACATTGGTAACATCCATTATAACGCCGCCAGCAAGCCTATCGTGTATTTCTTGTTTAGACAATTTTGCCATTTATATTCTCCTTTAAATAAATTATAGTTTTCAATTGATTATACTCGTAATTTAATACAAAAACAAATAAGTTTTACAATAAAAAAGAATTTACAAATAAAATTTTCTTTTTATTTTTGATTTATAAATTAAAGTTCTTTTTCATCAAAGGCAAGCTTTATAAATGGAAATAATGTCGTTCTTTGTCATTTTTTCATAACATGTATCAAAAACTTTTCCACCAGTAATTCTTTCTGCCATCTCTTCAAAATCTCTGTCATCAATGCCAATTTCAGACAAAGTTTTATTCAATTTACAGGTTTCAAAGAAAAATTCTTCTAACTTTTGTATTCCTTTTTCTGCAATTTCAATATCGCTTTGATTTTCGGAAATATCAAAAACATTAATTGCAAATCTTTTGAATCTCGATATATTTTCAGGATTTTTTATACAAAATCTCATCCACCGAGGTGTCAAAATTGCAAGTCCTAAGCCATGCGTAATATCGTAAAAAGCCGACAGTTGATGTTCTAAAGGATGACAAGACCAAGCTTGAATTTTGCTTCCCTCTACAAGTCCATTCAGTGCCAAAGAAGATGTCCACATTAAATTAGCTCGAGCTGTATAATCTTTAGGATTTTCTAAGGCAATAGGCGTATATTTTATAACTGTTTTCAGTAATCCCTCAATTATATTATCTAATAATTCTAAATCTTCATAAGGCGAAAAATATTGCTCTATAAGATGTGAAATAATATCTGCACTTCCGCAAGCAGTCTGATATTCACTAACTGTAAAAGTATTAGTCGGATCTAAAAAAGATACTTTTGGATACAGACACCTATGTGTACCACCGATTTTTTCGTTCGTTGTAATATTGGATATTACTGCATTAGGGTCCATTTCTGAACCTGTCGCCGCCAAAGTCAACACCGAAAAAATGGGCAGACTGTTCGTTACTTTTTCTGGATATATAATTAAATCCCAAGCGTCTGAGTCATAATAATATCCTGCACCTATAAATTTTGCACAGTCTATAGAAGAACCACCACCGACGGCTAAAACGGCTTTTATGTCGTTTTCTCTGCAAATTTGTACACCTTTATTTACATCTGTAACTCTCGGGTTGGGATCTATTCCAGAAAGTTCAAAAACTTCTATTTTTCCTTTTTTTAATTCTTCAATAACCTTGTCATAAAGTCCCATTTTCTTAATAGAACTTTTACCATAAACAAGCAAAACTTTATCTGAATATTTTTTTATTTCTTTGCTTAAATTATTCTGCAATAAATCTTTGCCAAAATATACTTTGGTAGGTATGTCATATATAAAATGCATATAAGCCTCCTTTTTTATATTTTAACATAAAACTTGGCATAGTTCCCTCTCCTGACGGAGAGGGTTAAATTATATTTTTAAAAGTTGGTATAGTTTTCTCTCCTAACGGAGAGGGTTAAGTATATTTTTAATATAAATATAATCCCCTCTCCTGACGGAGAGAGGATTATTAAAGGTTAAAATTATCCCTTAAAGTTCTGGATGATTTTTCTTAACAACATCAAATGCTTCTTCTGCTACATCCCAAGTTTGTTGAATGTCTTCATCAGAAAGAGCACAGTTGATAAATTGGTTATGGTGATTCGACATAAAGATTCCACGCTTAACCATTTCTCCAACCCATTCTTGATGAATAAGTCCAGCATTGTCTGCCTTGATTTGCATATAGAACATTGACGGAATTCCCGTTACTTCTAAATCAAATCCCTTGTCTTTACCAATTTTAACAAGTCCGTCGGTCATTTTCTTACCTTTGTCGCACATAATTTTTGCACCGTTTATATCACGAAGTTTGCTGATACATGCGATACCTGCTGCGAAAGGCATAGATGAAAGCCAGTAGCTTCCTGTGTAGAAAACAGAACCAACAGCTCCCTTTAATGAATCTTTTCCGCAAAGAGCAGAAACGTTATAACCGTTTGCAAGAGCTTTACAGAAGCAAATTAAGTCAGCTTCAAATCCGAAATAATGGTCAGATCCTTTATTATCAAGTCTGAAACCGCAACGAACGTCATCAAGAATGAGAACGATTCCGTTATCTGTACAGAGTTTTCTAATTTGTTTCCAGAATCCCTCTTTGGGTAATTCACTTGGACCAAGAGCCGGATGGCTATAAGGTGTAGAAATAAGACCAGCGATGTTATTTGGATGTTGTCTTATAACTTCTGCGAACAATTCAGGACGGTTGAAAGGAATTGTAATGATATTTTTTACATCGGGAGCAATTACTCCAGGATATCCTTCATTTAACATCCAAGGTTGTACACCATGGTAACCGCCAACAAATTTTACGATAATTTCTCTGCCAGTTGCTGCTCTTGCAGTAAGCATGGCAAGGTTTGTAACGTCTCCACCGTTTTTAGCAAAGAAAGCCCAGTCTGCAGATGAAACTGTGTCAACAAGAAGTTCAGCAAATTCAACCATCTTTGTAGAGGGTAATGTAACGCAGTTGCCGAGTTCAAGTTGTTCTTTAGCTGCTTTATCAACATCGGGATCGTTGTATCCCAATACGTTGGGACCATAAGCGCACATATAGTCAATAAATTTGTTTCCGTCCAAATCCCAGAAATATGCGCCTTCTGCTTTGGAAGAATAGAAAGGATATGCCTCGATTGGGGACATACAAGCTTCCGACGGTCCTAAGTGGCCATAAACTCCTCCAGGGATGGACTTTGTAGCTCTGAGAAAGAGTTCTTTACTTTTAGGATATTTATAAGTTTCCATTATTTAGACCTCCGCACTATAAAATTGTACTTGATTGAGTAATCTATTAAGATTGTCAATCATATTGAAATGACCCTTAACTGTAAGTTTACCTGCACCGATACATGCAAAACTATCCAATGTGCCATTGAGAACGCCACAAGCTGTATCAATAGTATCAAAAATCATAAATGCGTCAGGTTGTGGATGTGCTCCCTTAACACAAGTGAGTTTTCCGTCTTTTTTCACGATATGAATGTAAAGTTCATCTTTTATTTCAAAGCTTATTACTCCATCTTCAATACCGTTATTTGTAACTTTACCAACTTTGTCTAAGTTTGCAATTTCGCAAAGAGCAAAGCAAGCTACATAAGCTGTAAGAATTGTGCTTACTTTACGGAATTCAGCATCATTCTTAAGTCTTTCAGGATCGGGCTTAAGATATTCAGTCATAAGATCTGTGAGTTTGATGAAATCTTTTGCCAAAAATCCTAAATGGTGAAAACCACTTGTAGGAATAGGCATTTTTGTTCCCTTAATCATTGCGATAAAATGCTCTGGGCTTGTGAAGCGAAGATTCATATTGCAAGGAATATCGTCGCCTCTCATTGCACGGCATTTACCATTGTCAAACTTCAGTGTGAGCTTATCAAGCTCGGGAATCGAAAATCTTATTGCGACACGTTTTTTCCCGATAATCTTTGAAGCTTCCGGAACTAAATCCGTAAAATCTTCAAGGTTTCTGAGAATTGCATGAGCGTCAATCGAAGCTAATACTTTAGGATCAATCATTTAAATTCTCCCTTTCAAAAAATTTTCATACAGATTAATGATATACTTTATTGAGAAATTGTCAACTTTTTTCCCATTGTTTGGCAATAATATGGTCACTTTGACGAAAATTTTAAATTATTTTGAGCTTTTTAACAAATTTTTAATAACAAATTATACGACTTTATATATCTCAAATTTAAGCTTTTATAAAAATCATATTTTCCAATTTTGCTCTCTTATAATTGCCTACCAATCAATTGTATTCATTCTCAAACTTTTCATACTTTTTGATAATCCCCTATAAATAAGTAGATTTATTAATCATCAGACTTTTTATAAAGTTTGATTAGCTCCATATAAATCAGTAGATTTATTAATTATCAGACTTTTTATAAAGCTTGATAAGACCCCTATAAAT